>PIVX01000166.1 GCA_003353785.1 Gammaproteobacteria bacterium
GCATTAATAGCATTTTGGTATGCTAATCGTTGAGCATTATTAAAAGCAACTAATGTTACGTCTACACCACCATACCCATAAACTGTTTGTGCCCTATTAATAGCATTTACTGCAATGGTCGATGCTAAATTAAGTGGGTAACCTGCTCCACCTGTGCCAACTGCTGGTAATGCTATTGAAGATAAATTATTATTCCCTGCAAATCTTAGGCAATCCTCATAAAAATTCTTTAACATAGCTTCAGAGCCTGGAATATTAGCAGCAGAATACTGAGGAGACTGCCCCCAAATAACAAATCTGATGGAAGCATGAGTAAAAGTAGGTGTTAAAACAAATTCATTTTTAGCAAGACCTCCAGTACTATTAATAATATTTAATTCCCATACAGAAGCAGGTGATACGCTATTTCTGATAGCATCATCTACAGGGCTAGCTCCTCCATGTGGTAATGTTCCACCTCTAGTTCCACCAGAATTAACTATTGCATCTACTGTTTGATTTACTATGTTTGGATCTGTTCCTATATGTATTTTTCTTTCTTTAGATATTTTTCTATCAGGTAATGGATATGATGTTACTTGTGTATCATTGACTATATTACCTGAAACACTTGGAACAAAGCCTCCTCCTGGTGCTACAACCCTAAAATACTGAGAACGATTTTCTTTCCCATATACTAGAGCATTACTAGTATTATTAATAAGTTTTGTATTTGTTGGCACTTCTATTACCATGGCGCTATTTCTGTATCCTACAATATATCCCTTATATGTGTTATTTGATATTTCAGAACCAGGCAAAATACCAAATCCAGCATTTCTAGTACCAAACAATGTTCCTGTAACTATATTTCCAGTGATTTTAACAAAGTCACTTGTTTTATAGAAAATTAAACCATTACTATTCCCATAAGCATCACCAGCGCTCAGATTATTTTTAACTGTAACATTTGCTCTGGCCTCATAAACAATTCCTCCATTCTGAGTGTTATAAATATCCCCAAAGTTTTCGTTCTCACTTATATATGTTTGTAACCGCGCAAGTCTTATAATACCACCATTCTGAAAACCTTCGATATTACCAAAATTCTTATTTTGTTTTACTTCAATATTGCCCCAACATATATCAATAATTCCTGCACAGTTTCGTCCTTTAATAGCAGCATGATTTATATTACCAATTATTTTAGCATTACCATTGCCCTTGCCTAAACCAATAATTCCTGAACAACGATATCCTTTAATAGGTGCGTAATTGATATTACTAATAACTTTAACCTTATTGAGTGCTTCATGTAGTATCCCGGCAGAATACTCTCTAGCATCACTGGTAATTTCTCCATAGTTGATATTATCAACAACCGTAGTACTGTCTGCTGCTGTAAGAACAATCCCGCCTCCACGACTTGAAGAAATTTTGCCCCTGTTTAAACAGTCACTAATTATTGTATCCTTAGCAAAAGCAACGACACCACCTCGTCTAGGAAGGTTAATGTTTGATATATTTTCAATATATCTTATTTCACTCTTAAAAGCACCACCAATAAGTCCTCCAGAAACTTCACTAGCAGCTGTCCAATTGTCAGTTATAAGATATGATATTTTCACAC
>PIVX01000063.1 GCA_003353785.1 Gammaproteobacteria bacterium
TCAAATTTGTTTCATCTTGTTTGGTTACGCTATAAAACGGTCGAAATGTGAGCGAAACCCCGTTAGAACGTTCTTGGTTAAGCAAACGTCTTTTTTGGGATCTATCAAAGGCTGTCTTTAGGTGTTTCAGGATACGATATTTTACTCTCTAAATCATAGGGTTATGCGTCACTGAAGTTCCTGGAGGGTCTTAAATTCTGCCCACCAATGGACAATATAATTCCTTTATGTTAAAATTACAGACATTTTGTAGATAATATGGGTTTCATTATGATAAAAAAGACAAATTTTTCTATATATCTCAACTCATTAGCACTTCAAAGGCTATGTAGGTTATTATTAATATCTAGCTTTATTTATTCCCCATTTGCCAATGCAAATGATATATCTAAGGTATTTCGCCAGGAAAAACTAGAATCTCCCGTACTAAGTACCGATATACCGTCTGATCTAAATACTATAGTTGAAAGCCTTAAAGATTATGAACACAAGCAACTCATCTATGCATTAACACTAGATGGACTAACGGCATGTCTCTATGGTCACCTAATATTTCCACAAAACAAGTAGAAAATTTATGCGATGTATTAAAAAATTTTAAGAATCTAAAAGAATTAAATATATTGTATTCTAAGAGTGAGAAGATTAAAACGAAAAAAGATAAATTAGATATTTTAGTACAACTACCAATATCTTCAATTAATTTAGATAGAGTTATAGAAGAGAAGAAATTTTTAACTGAAAAAAATGACTCTCAAATGAAACCCCAGCAATCTAAGAAAAAGAAACAAACTCTTTTACATTGGAAACAAAGACCAAGAAAAATAGTTAAAAATATAAATCAGGCTTTTGATAAAATTAAAAATAAAGACCATTCAGATTGGGGCCTGACTAATGGTGCCAAAAAATATTATATGCTCAACATTGATGAACATCTTCTAATTAAGAAGATGATTCTTGATATGCCAGGGAAGCTAATTACAATAATGGATTTGGGAGCTGGTAATTTTCAATTTGGAAGTGGCATAGTTAACTATATTGAAAGCCTTAAAAATTTCCCTAATGGTTCTCATGTAAGAATAATAAGTTTGAGAGGAGAAAAATATACCGGTAACGAGATAGAAAGAACGAAAAGATGTACCCATTATAAATTTGGTACATTCAAATTAGAAGACTTAATTGAGGAGCTTAAAAAAAGAGGGTTAGCTTTTGCAATAGGGCAAGATGCAACTATTAATTTTATTCACTCAAGGTGGACTTTAACACATTTAGCCGATGGTATTGGAACACATATGCAAGCATATAACATAATGAAACCTGATACAGGTTATTTTATGTTTGAAGGATTGAAATTTGCAAGATATATAAATGATGAAAAAGTCCGAAATGAAAATATGAAAGATATCCGTAGTAATATGGTTTCTTTTTTGGATGAGTTAGGCGCTGACTATTTAATGGAACATGATACGTCAAGTCATAATTTCGATAATTTTATAGCAAGAAAACCCCCTGCAGCAAAATCTTTTGAATCCATTTCTTGGGAATATAGAGAAAACCTAACTAACAACGGCCTAAAGACATATAATCTTGGTGCCCATGCTAATGCATCATTCAATGTTCCTATACACTCGCATAAAAAACCAACATATATTAAACCATTTATCTACAAAGAGAAATCTACTATAATTGAAGATGGTTTGTATTTATCTGACAATGATGGTAGTAGTAGTGATGCTCTTGTTAAAGAATATTTAAAAGGATTATATGGATCTAGGAATATTTTTGATTCTTTAACAAGTCTCCCTGGTATTTTAACTGGTAAAGAGCAACATGTTCCATTGATTAAAAAGAGAGACATAGAACTATTCAGCCCTTTTAAAAATAAATTTGATGAAGATTTAAAGTCTACTGATGAAAAAATATCTTTATTGAATGAATTAGATAAGCTTATAAGTGTTTTTTCGAAATAGCTGGTATGAAAAAGACAACAAATACAAGTATGTATTTCTAGGAATTGACATTCTTACCCACCTAAAGGAAGGTGATTCCTGAATCTTACTTCAGGCTGCTAAAATATAGGAACAACCACGGGTACCAATAGCTAGAACTAATATTCTAAGTTAGGAACTAAAATAACTAATAGTATTGTCTAATTACTCGAGCATAGATACTCTTGACACCTTTCCTTTAGGAGAAAGCATATTTTTTATGAATCGGCGTTGCTTTAGAACTTTAAATAGCTATTACGGAAAATATCCAGACAAGATAAATGTTCCTGATCTGCAAATTATAAACTTGGAAGGATTTGTACACAACACTATTGGCTTAAAATCAGTTACGTGGTAGTTTGGCAGTAGAAAGTAAAATTAGTATTGTCCCCGTGCTATTTAGAGGAAAATTGGAATATAAACTTAAGTCTTGGGTTAGTGTAACTCGAGAAATTACCTTTGATATTAGTAAAAGATGGAGTAACTTATTTAATCTAGATTCTCCACAAATTCAAATATTTGCTATTCGTTCATGTTTTATAGGAGTATCACTTTCATATGACTTTTCTAAAGAGTTTAGTAAACAGAAAACAAAGTTAAGCAATAGATGGTCATCATTGCCTATGTATACCATAGATTAAAAATTGATATTTTATTTTGCTATTTCGCGCCAGCAACTATTTATGTTAAAAAATACGAGTTAGTGCAATTTAAAAAACAAATAAATTTAGTAGCAAAGTTCGTACAATGGTTGACAAGGTTGTTGTAGATATATATTTCTAACACATCAATGAATTGCGAAGTAAGGACTAGAATGAAAAATGTTTTAAAAAGCACTGAATCTAATATAACAAAAATGACGCAAAGTAAAAGACTTGCTGGGAGCAAGGTGAATAAATTTATTTTTCTGATAAGTTCTTTTTTGCTTGTTAATAAAGTGCAGGCAACATATATACAAAAAATAAATTTTAACAATCAAACAGATTATGATGTAGCATTTAATTATAGTGGCACTAGGTGGACTGTATATGATAGGGTATATATTTCACCCCATTCTGTTTTTTCTATAAATTTTGAATATCCCGTTAAACCTAAAACATTATATGTGCCTTTACGTGTCTACAATATTAGGGCTTCAATAAGTCATCTAATAACTGTAAATACCTTTAAATATGTTCCTAAAACAATATGTGATATTATAGAAGAAATGTGCTTTGCGGGAAAAACAAAAGAACTATTCTTAAATACTAAACTAACCAAAAAACAACATGAATTTGTTATTACCTATAAAGGAAAAAAGATTTTTGATATTTCAGAGGAGACTTAAGTTAGAGAACACATAAAACCAAATAGCAAAATTTCAGTTTTGAAAAGCAGGTTAAACATGATAAAACTAAAACACAGATATTTAGTAGCATTGCTTGAGAGCTTGGGAACAACCAGTTTTGCGACAATAGAATCTTCCCAGTTATTAGATAAAATAAAAACATAACCTAGGAAATAAGTGAAATGCTATCAAAAAAGGCTCTTGTCATCTCTAATATTCTAACAATATCAATGCTGGTTTTTGTGTTATTGATATTTAAGTTTAAAGAACATGATAAGGTAGAATATAGATCGCAGAAATATCCATATTTTGAAACGAATAAAAAAATTCAATTTATGTATAAAGAAATCAAAGAACTATATTCAGATGATGAATTATTTTTACAAAAATTAGAGTCATCAAATTTAGCCTGGCTTAAAGCTGTTGATGCCGATTTTGATCTAAAATTCCCTCATGCCGATGAGGCGAGTTATTATTACGGCAGTTCATTTCCTATGTGTTCTAAGGAATACAAAGAAAGCATTATAGCAAGAAGACTACAATTTCTTGCAGAATGGATTAATAAAACAGAAGAAGGCGATGTATGCAGTGGCTCGGTAAAATTTAGATAATACTAGAGATATAGACAAAATATCCAGTAATACCGTTAATCAGTATCTGTAGATTTAATTCAAATTCATCCATATATAAGCTTTCTGTAACCGCATGACTATTAGATAACATATTTGCTTTTTGTTTTAATCTATCAATTAAGCTTATATCTATATGTAGCTTATTATGTGCAGTTTTAAATGACTACACAATTGCTCTAAAAGTTGATGGGGAATTTTTAATTTTGTATTAAGAAAAATTGTAATAGTTGTTTACTCTGCAATTAAATATCATGCTAATAATTCTCTTTCTGTGATCTTGCCTTTAAATAGTTTAGGTGTTAGAGCTGGATAGAAGCACATTGACTTTTTTGCTATAATTCTTCAGAATTAAATCACCTATTCTGATAAAAATTAGTCTCCAATTAACTCCAGCAATTAGTCCAGAAAAAGTAATTAATATACATGAAATTAATAATGTGCTACTAAGAAATACATAACCAAATAAAAATAACAACATAACTGCGATAATAGGATTTCCATAAGATAATATTGTTAATAATCTAAAATTACCCTTTTTGATCCCTGTATCCCACATCATATATGCAATCCCCTGAGTTAATAATCCCATAAATAACAACGTTGCCCCTTCTGTAAAATTAGGCATAACAAATATTTCATATTTTAAATGTATAAGAACAGAAAAAAATGCCCCTATCCCACAATACATACCTATAATCTCAGGGGGAGAATTTTTATATAATCTAGAAAGCAGTACAAATATACTCCAAATGATTGCACCTAAAAATGCAAATACATATCCATATAGATACTCTACTTTAAACCCATGCCCGTCGTCATTACCTATAATTAGTAACATATAAATACCACAAAATCCTATAATAGCAGCAAAAATATATTTAATTTTTATAGTTTCTTTTGGCAGTATGCTAGAAAATATAACCACAAATAACGGCCATAAATAATTTATTAGTCCCACTTGAAAGACAGGAGCATATTTAGAAGCTGCAATATAACATACATCATTTCCGTATATACCCAATATACCAACAAGCCACATAAAGCCTGGTTGTTTTAAAGTAGTCCATTTGTTATTTTTTGTCAAAATGATGCTTGATGCTATAAAACTAATCCCCAATGCAATAAACAATATTTGAAATATAGGAATGCTTTTGACGCTAGCATTTAATACTGGAGCCATACTCCAACAAAAAAGCCCTAAATAACCTATCATTGTGTATTTTTTCATAATATATTTTTTGATTACCAGATATAATCTATTAACTGTAAAAATTCTTGTTCTGTAGTAATAAGTTTCATTTGGATGCGATGTTTTGCATTGCAAATATTTTTGTATTAAATTTTTTCAGATTAAAAATAACAACTACTATTTCTTCTCACCATTAAAATCAGCTTGATTCTCCTACTTCTCCTGTTTTTTCAACCCTTCTGCTGCACTCATAATTTTACTCCTATTTTGTTCTGAAAATTATTGAGCTATTATTTCCAAACACTTTCTAGGGTTATTGCCCCTTGTATCAGCTACCTCAAGAGTATAACATATTGTAGCCTCTATGAAATCATCTCCGTCCCTTTCAGACTCTATTTTAACTAATGCCCCTACTATTTTTTTCAAGATAGCTTCAAAATTTTCATGGAATTTTCTAGAATTTCTAGTATCTCAGTGGTTTTAACTATATTTGAATTGCTAGATTATTGAATTGTTGGAATTTAGACGTAAATAATCTACGTCTCCCTATACGAATCTTATAAGCCATTCTACAAAATTGTCTAATTTCTGCAAAGGCAGTACAAAACATTAAGGCACAGAAAACATTCTTAAAGCCTTTCATAACTTTGTAACGAGATTTAATACCTCTATGATTTTGTTCTATTATATTGTTCTTGTATTTACTATCTCTATGTTTGGCTTTATCATCAAATACGTTTTTAACTGCAGGATATAGAACCTTCTCTTTATCTGTAGTAATTTGCTCTGAAGTAACACCAGCAGTTTTATGAGCTTGTTTAAAGATTTTTTCAGCGGCTCGTTGTTCATTAACATCACTTAAATATACATCAACAAGATTACCTTTCTTATCATCAGTAAGACTTAATTTAAATCTATAGTAATGATGAACTGCCAACATAATTATTTCAGTGAAATATTCTATGTAATTAAATTTAGTCCTATTCTTTCATTATATTATTTACAAGATGAACGGCAACGATACTGCTTGCAGCCTAGTTGAGTTTTAGTGGAACATTCATAAATATTTTTTGATTCGCAACGGGGACAATTCACATATATCCTAGCAATTGATTAATATATCACTCTGAAATTAGAATTTTTGCTAAAATCCTAATTCCGTCAATGTATTAACTCGACCATCGATATCCTTCTTAGCCACTTCTTTTGCAAATTTCTCGTATGATCTAATCGCTTCTGGGTTTGATTCCTCTTCAAACTTAAACCCCTGCTTATTAGCTTGTGCTTTAGCTATCTTAAGAACATTATCATATTTTGAAACTAATCTGCTTCCTTTTGCTTTACCTTTACTACCTATTTTAGCAAAA
>PIVX01000167.1 GCA_003353785.1 Gammaproteobacteria bacterium
TTTTTGCCCAGCGTCCCTACGGGCGCGCAGGCTATAGTCACTGACACCCTGATTTGGTGTTTTTTTTCTTTTTTTCTTCTCTGTCACACTTTATATCTCGCTGGTTTTTTAACCGAACAAGCTGAAATTTGGATATGTTATTCTACACGAAAAATAAGAGTCTACCCTCACTTTTCGATTTGACCTATGCTTCATCTATTAGCTGCGTTTATAAGCGAAAAACGGATATGCGGTACGTTTCTCTCCTGATTAACCGATCGGGCTGAAATTTGGGCAATCGATACCTGGATACATGCTCTACAAAACCTGAAAGTTTCGATTTGGAATTCCAACCGGAAGTTCCATTTGTTAAGCTTAAAAAATTTCCACTTCGAGCTTCATCGCCAACGGTTTGTAATTTTGAGTTTGGACCACCACGGATGGATGCGCCATGGCCGAATTACCCCAAAAATACAAACCACCAAGGATTTGGTCGAAATCTTCCTAGGTTCTAGTGCTTCAAAGTGAGCTGCTTCGAGCCAATTTCTATCATAGAGAGATTTTTGATGTCTTCCTGGTTTAAAACGGTTCCTAATCGACGTAGAAACGATACCATAATTAGAAAAGGCAATGTAAACTGTTTATCTTCGAGATCCGGGTGTGGTTCAGGTGGTTCAAGTGCTAAATGTTACCTGCTTCAGGCTAATTCTTTATTGCAACAACCGATTGGGCTAAAATTTGGTGAGCTTGTGCACAATTAGGGTTGCTACGAAACTCGAAAGTGTCGATTTGGAACTCCAACCGGAAGTTCCATTTTTCAGCTTACAAAATTTCCACTTCGAGCTTCATCGCCAACGGTTAGGAATTTTGAGATCGGACCACCATAGATGGATGCGCCATGGCCGAATTACCCCCAAAATACAAACCACCAAGGATTTCTTAGAAAGCTTCCTAGGTTCTAGTGCTTCAAAGTTAGCTGCTTCGAGCTAATTTCCGTCATAGAGAGATTTTTGACGTCTTCCTGGTTTAAAACGGCGCCTAACCAACGTAGAAACGATACCATAATTAGAAAGGGCAAAGTAAACTGTTAATCTTCGAGATCCGGGTGTGGTTCAAGTGGTTCAAGTGCTAGATTTGACCTGCTTCAGGCTAATTTTTTATTGCAACACTCGATTGGACTAAAATTTGGTGAGCTTGTAGTCAAATAGGGTTGCTACGAAACCTGAAAGTGTCGATATCGAACTCCAACCGGAAACTCAAAGTTAGACAAAAAAGTTAATCGCGAAAAACTCTCTTTTTGCCCTTTTCGATTTCATTATGTTTAGGTGTTTTGCTTAGTGCTTAGTTTTAGGTCAACCACTAGAGACGGGCTTCTGGCTTAGCCTTTGGCCATCGAGCTCGCGAAGCGAGCGAGAAGCCAAAGGCTAAGCCTAAGCCCGAACTGGGTCACACAAAGTTAGACAAAAAAGTTAATCCCGAAAAACCCTCTTTTTGCCCTTTCGATTTCTTTATGTTTAGGTGTTTTGCTTAGTGCTTAGTTTTAGGTCAACCCCTAGAGACGGGCTTCTGGCTTAGCCTTTGGCCATCGAGCTCGCGAAGCGAGCGAGAAGCCAAAG
>PIVX01000168.1 GCA_003353785.1 Gammaproteobacteria bacterium
ATCCATTGCATATTCTAAAAAACTTATTTTAAGCATAATTTTTGACTGAAAGTAAGGTGCAACTTCTAATTTGTTTAGGAAGGTTAAATTTATAGGAGTTTCATGACTTACAAATTCAGTATTTAGATGAATGTTGGTAGTACTATTTGAAAAGTTAAAAATCAGATTATCTTTACTTTCGTTTGCTAATAATAATGTAACATAACCTGTATATATTTTTGCATTTGTCGTAATTGGAATAAGCATAATTGCTAGTATTAGTGTTTTAGTATTATTCATTATTCGACAATTTTGGGTAAGAATATATTCCTAACAATCTTACCCTAATGCAGAGGAATTAGGAACATAAACTGAGTATACTACTACCTAAAATAATGTTTCCATTGTACAATCTATCATTTCGAGTAAATCTAGTATATTATATAGCAATCGACAACATAACTACTGGTGAAAAATGATGAAAAAAAAAATTAAAGCCTTAGTCTTTTTATTCATATGTAATGGAATTATATCTTCATGTGTAGCTGCAAAAGTTATTCTCATTGAAAATTTGTTTAGAACTTCTCCCGAGAATTATAAAATTTTGTATAAAATAAACAAAAACATTACAATCAGTTCAAAAACATATAAAAAGATATTCGCACTAGGCTATCAGACTATTGAATACGACACTTTCCCACATTATATTCTTCCAACAGATGCTAATATTGATGATTTTGATGAAAATATTAAAGTTGGTTCAAAATCATTGATAAAGAAAGCAACATTCACACTTTATGACGAATTTAAACCATTAGATGATGACGTATTTATCCTACTTGGTGTTAGTTTTGGTGATATTACAGCCGAAGTTGAAGGTCATTGTATCACTATAGACTGTGACCGTAACAATTCAATAATTATTTCCACAACAAATGGAATAGTAACAAATAATGAATTCACCAAGGAACACTTACTCAAAATGGGGAACTACAAAATTTACCCAAAATACTTAACAAGTAGTGTGCTACAAAAAGAAGAGCACAAAACTAAAAAGTCTAAGAAGAAATGCGCTCACTGTGGGCAACAAAATAGCAAATTGAAATTGTGTTCTGGGTGTGACAAGCAAAAAACTTACTACTGTAGTCGTAACCATCAGAAAATAGATTGGAAGTTCTATCACAGAGAAACATGTGAGTCCAGATGTGAATGATTTGTAACTATTCTAAAAATAATTCTATGTTTCAATTTAACATCTCAAACGTAACAATCCGTCCCTATATGCAACGGAACCCAACTTTGTAGAGTATTACATTTAGCTAGAGTTATTGAGCAGCAACCTGATTTAACATCTGAGATAGACAGAGAGACAGTTCAAGAAACATCAAAACAGGCTGAACAATGCATAAAAACACAATTTACGCAGCTTGTTTTCTATTTCAAATTTACCACTGTTCCATTTGGCATAATTTCCACTTTTAAAGATACACTCAAATGGGCAGAATCTAACCCCAAGTGCGAAAACGTATAAAATAGGAACACCTATGGATAACGGAGAATCGTACAATGGGAATGAAATATAAACATATGAGTAGTGAAGATAGAGTACTATTGCA
>PIVX01000002.1 GCA_003353785.1 Gammaproteobacteria bacterium
TATTGTTTCAGACAATTATATTGATAGTTGTTAATCCTTATATGGAAAAATATAACCTTAGAATTATGAATAATCCAAACCGAGAAATAACAAAACAAATTGCTTATCGAGAGCCTGCAACTTTATTTATTTATAAGAAGGAGGGTCGGTATGTAAGGTATCATTACCATGGATATAAGCTCCAACATACCGTAGTATTTATAGAAAAAGATGAAAAAATAGAGGATGTATTTGATAGAATTAATAATAAACAGGATAATTTATTTATTGTACCAAATTGCCATACTTTTAATTGTATAGATTTTGTTAAGGATAAAGAAGACATATTTAGGAGATATGGGTTTACTAAAATTGAATCTGATAGTTCAATTTTGATATATGAGAAGGTAAACAAAAATGAGTGAAAAGAAGAATATTTTATTCGTTGATTTAGATGGGTACTTAAATTGAATTTTTACTGTTAGCTATTAGAGAGAATTAATTTTTAATATTTACTCTTCTTTTTTTGCTAATAAAAAGTATTTGATTTTCTTTTTTCAACTTTATATATACATAATCAATATAATAATTAGGATCTTTAGAAGCCACGAAATATTAATAAAATTATGGGTTATAATATATATCTTAATAAAGATAGTATTTTTGGGTTTAGGGCAGAACGATTTTCAGAATTAGCACCAAAAGAACCAGATAAGACGTCATCTCTATTATTAACATACCAGTTATAAGTATCTTTGAATATCGCATTATGTGAGAATTTAGGGGAAAAATCCAATTTCTTCTCAGCATGAGATATATCAAAATATATAGAGCGTCCGTACATCATAGTAGAGTAGCTGCCCAATGGAGATACTTTCAGAAAGTTAGCAATACGCATCAGGAAAATCATTAAGTTCATAGGTACAGATTTTACTTTACTCCCAGTATCTGCGTATTCTACTAAATATTCTAGAGCTTCTCTCATTGAGCCAGTTTCTTTTGCTCCTATGTTAAAATCATCAGATTTTTTAGATAGTCCTGCAGCAATACATGCTTGTGATAAATCTTCACAATGGATAAATTGGTATATATTGTGACCATTACCTAATACAGGAATATTATAGCCTTGATATATCCACTCGAAAAGAATTTGAAATATTCCTAATCTTCCTCCTCCTAATATGGTACTAGGACGAATTATTGAAATATCTAATCCTTTTTTTCTATAAGACTCACATAATTCTTCTCCTGCATATTTTGCTTTGCCGTATTTATCTATAGGAGTTGGTTCAGTATTTTCAGTAACAGGTAGTTGTTTAGGGACGCCATAGATAGCACTTGTTGAAATATTTACAACTTTGCTAACATGATTTTGATGTGCGGCTTCTAATAATTTTTTTGTTCCTTCATAATTAACAGGCCAAAGTAAGCTTTTATCCTTCGCAATTGGAACATGAACCACACAGTGAAAAATAATATCTATATTTTTAGTTGTTCTAGATAATAATTGAGTGTCTCTAATATCACCTTCTATGAACTCTAAATTGTTATTAGATAAATTTGACTTATTTATATCAAAATTTATTACTTCGTAGTCTCTTTCGAGCAAATCTTTAAGTAGTTGTTCACCTAAAAAACCACTACCTCCAGTAACTAATACTCTCATTTCGACCCCTTTACTTGTTCAGTAAATATTTAATTATATCATAATATAATGGGGGGAGATGTAATTTTAATTTCTAAAGATACACTGCAAAGATTCAACACTAAAAAGGCGATAGCTGATATAATGAGTAAAATAGAAAAATTTGTTTGTAATCTTAAATAATGAACAGAATTCAGCATTAACATCATCCTAGATAATTTTGATGACAAGCTGTTCGAAATAATTAGTGCTGTGACTAGAGAGAGTTGTTCCTCTTATTCCAAGCGGGATAAAATATAATAAAGAAAAGAAAAATACAGAAAATTTAGTTATTCATTATCTATCAGATAGGGGAAATTTTGTTTTATTAGGTCAATAACTTTTTTTAGTTCAGATAATTTTTTGATGATTACTAATACTGTGTCATCTCCTGCTATCGTACCTACAATCATGGTGGGGGGCTGAGCAATCGGAAGTTTTACATAATTTTGATCAAAAAAATAAGCAAGATTATTTGCATTACCTGGATTAGTGTGTAAAACAATAAGTCCTAATTCAGATACTTGCATATTAAGTATAATTGGTAATTGTGTGTTCGGATATTCGAGAATTTCATATTTGCCATTAACTTTAGCTATTTTGAGCTTTTTTAATCTTCTTGATAAGGTAGCCTGAGGGATGTTGTATCCTCGGTTCTTTAATAGCTGTTGTATTTCTACCTGTTCTTCAAGTGTATTATTTTGAATTATATTCAAGATGTGATTATCTAAGTATTCGTCTTGGTGCATATTTAGTAACTTAAAAAAATAATATTTAAAATTATATAGCTTCTACTTGACAAGACAAGCTAATAATATTATATTCAAATTATGAATATAAATCCTTATAATAAACATTATATGAATAAATATTGTATAAGAATACTTTTTTTGCTGATATTTATTTTATCAGGGTGTACTAGAGAAGATACATCAAATGTGATCACTTTTGCTACTTCAGCAGATTATCCACCGTTTGAATATATGAAAAATGGTGAAATTACTGGTTTTGAAATAGAATTTGCTAGATTAATCGTAAGCGAGTTAGGTAAAGAGGCTCGTTTTCAGGATATGCAATTTAGCTCAATATTTCCATCTATAAATAGTGGTACCGTTGACGCTGGGATCTCGACGATTACTATTACTGCAGAAAGAAAGAAAAATTTTGATTTTTCAGTTCCTTATTATAAAGAAGGGCTGGTAATGGTATTTCCAAAAGGTAAACCAATCACTGATAAATCTCAAATATCTAATAAGAAAATAGCATGTCAATTAGGTACTACTATGGAAATGTGGTTGAGAAAACACGCTCCTAATGCGCAGATCATTACAACAGATAATAATCTTCAGGCAATAGAGGCATTGAAAGCAGGGCTTGTAGAGGGTGTAGTTATTGATGCAGTTCAAGGTAGTGTATTTACTAAGAAAAATAAACAATTATTATATGCTTTTATTGCTAAGGCTGATGATGGATATGGTATTGCATTTAAGAAAGGCTCTAGTCTTAGAGAAGCAATTAATGAGGCCATTGAGTCTTTAAAAGAGAGAGGGGTAATAGAGCAGCTTAAAGCTAAATATTTTCATGGTAAATTATGACAGAGTTTATTTCTAATGTTACTTTCATTGGTAATGGGATTTTTATTACTCTTCAACTATTATTTGGAGGACTTAGTATAGGGATTGCTTTAGGGATATTAGCAACTATTCTGAAATATAATGGTTTCGGTATCTTTTTTATTGACAGAATTATTTCTATTCTAAGAGGTAGTCCTCTAATTTTACAGCTTAGTTTTATTTATTTTTCTGCTCCTAGTGTATTGGGAATAAAATTAAGTATTGTTTCTGCTGGGATAATTAGTTTTGGACTAAATAGTTTTGCATATATATCAGAGATTTTACGAGCTGGGATCAAAAGTATTCCAAAAGGCCAGTTTGAAGCTGCAAAAACTTTGCAGATCCCAAACTATTATATGTGGAAAGATATAATTTTACCGCAAATTGTGAGGAATATTTTACCGGCGATGATTAATGAAGTTATTTCTTTATTAAAGGAGACTGCTTTGATTTCAACTATTGGTGGAATGGATATTATGAGAACATCGCAAACTCTTGCTGCTCAGCAATTCAGTTATTTTATGCCTTTATGTATAGCTGGAGGGTATTATTATGGATTAGTACTCTTGATAGAATATTTAGGTAGAAAAATAGAATACAGGTCTGAATATGTTAAAAATTAGTAATATTTGTAAGAAATATGGTGATAATCTTATTTTAGATGATATTAGTTTTATGATTGATGAATCAAAGATAGTGGGATTAGCAGGACCATCTGGCGGAGGAAAATCTACATTACTAAGATGTATACAACAATTGGAAAAAATTGACTCTGGGAGCATTACATGTGATGGGCAAGTATGTTTTATGTTTCAAGATTTTCAACTATTTCCTCATATGACAGTCTTGGAAAATTTGTTATATGCTCCCAAATTAAATGATCAATTTAAAAATCATGAGCAGTATGCTGAGAAAATATTAAAGAATCTTGGTATTTATGATAAGTCAGCCTCATATCCAGCTCAATTATCTGGTGGCCAAAAACAAAGAGTAGCTTTAGCTAGAAGTTTAATGATCCATCCGGAGTTATTACTTTGTGATGAGCCAACCTCAGGTTTAGACGTTGCTACCATATTTGAAGTTGTTTCGTTATTACAATCTGTAAGAGAGCTTGGAGTAACAATGATGATTGCGTCGCATGATTTAGATTTTTTAACAAAAATAACAGATCAAATTGTGCTTTTAAGAGACGGTAAAATTTTAACAACTATAGAGACGAAGCAAATAGAAAATCCTATTAATTATTTAAGAAAATATTATTAATTATTTAAATTATGAGAGGTGCTTTGTAAAAAAGCTAGGACTAATATTAACACTACTATACAAAATGCGGAGACGGTTATTGTAAATGCAGAAATAATTTTAATTGGCAAATAACCCATAATTGTAACAGCTATTAGAGCAGAGCCCATACTAATAAATGACATCATGCTTGAAGCACTTGCTTTATCTTTAATAGCATTTGAAGCAAGAAATGCACCAGATGAGAATAGCAAGCCACTAAATAAATACAAAAACATTGTTGTTATAAAGAACCACTCAGTTTTTGGATTATGAGTTATAGAAATAAAAAACAACGATATAAAACAAAATCCCATACATCCAAGCCCTAAAAATAAAGTATACTGTATACCATGCTTTTTTATTAAGTGAGAACTTAGAAAACCGCTACCAAACATTCCTAGCATATTTATTAAATTCCAGTATCCATAAACATCAGGTGTAAGATTGAGTGTAGAGTATGCATAAAGTGGAGCAGCAGTTGAACAACAATAGGATACCATAGCAAGACATCCTGCGGTTAAAGAAAAGACTATTAGTTTAATGCTTTTTAATGCTTTACAATATCCTGATAGTATAACTGATGGTTGTAAAAATATTGATAGCTTGTGAGATTTTGGAAATTCCCAAGTTAAATAAAGCATAGTTATACCATGAATAATAAGAAATAAAAAACAATACTTCCAATGTAAATATTGAGTTATTAAGCCACCCAGAATTACTGCTAGCCCTATCCCACTTGCAAATGAGGCACTCGCAAATGACATTATTTGTTTTGCTTGTTCTTCTGGTAGTAATTCATTAATTAAAATAAATGAACATGATAAACCAGCAGCAGCACCTAGTCCTGTAATTAATCGACCAACTAATAGTAGGCTGTAATTCAACATCGAAACTGATACAATACACAATAAAATACCGACAAGATTAATAATCAAACCGATACGTAAAGAATTTAAGCAACCGAAACGGTTAGCAAAGTAGCCATATATCAGCTGACCAACGACATACCCTAACAAAAAAATTGAGATCACCCATTCTAATGCACCGTAACCTAATGCATATGTGAGTTCAATTTGTGGCAATGCCGGTGTAATAATAGTGGCTGAAATTGTAGCTATACAAAAATAGCTTAATAATAAGACTATTTTAAATTGTCCCATATCAAAATATCCTTTCCAAATTAGGCCACTATTTTACCATAGTTAAATTTATTAAAACAAAGTTCGGATGTTTGCTTAAGAATGATTAGATAATAGTTTGTCCTAATTCTTGAGGTGGAGCTGAGCATCAGCTTATTTAGGCTCCTGCAGCCTATGAGGGCGTCTCATCCAGGTAAATTCATATATTTATCAAATAGTTATGTTAATAGAGTGATATTTCAGGATGTTGATACCTGTTTTAATAACTATTAAAGCATCAGTTATATAGTATAAAATTGAAATAAATATGCTTAATACTTGACCAAAACTGTTTAATATGTTATCATAATTTATGGTTAAGAAACATATTGATAAAATAAAGTTAGTAAGTATAGCAATTTTTGCATTTTATGCATGTTTTGCACATTCAAAAAGTAGTTATACAAGATATGGGGATATTGGACAAATAGCCATTCCTGTTATTGCTGGCGGTATATCTGTTTATAAAAAAGATTGGCGAGGTGTTAGTCAATTTCTCCAATCAACAGCGGCAACTTTTATTATGGTTTATACCACTAAGCATATTGTTAATGCTAAAAGGCCTCATGGAGGAAATTATAGCTTCCCATCTGGGCATACAGCTGGTGCTTTTTCTGGAGCTGCTTATTTACACCGAAGATATGGTTTTGTGGCTAGCTCACCTGCTTATCTCGCTGCTTCTCTTGTTGGTCATTCTAGGGTTGTTGCAAGAGCTCATTGGTTAAGAGATGTAATTGGAGCTAGTATTATTACTATTGGAATGAACTATCTTCTTGTTAATCCTTATAAGAACCTAAATGTTAATTTAATCCCTGCATCATCTGGAAAAGGACTGGCTCTATCTGCTAAGTATAAATTTGCTTAATTTGCCGATATATAATAGTTACTCTCTTTATAAAATTCATACTTGATACTAAGGCGTTGTTAGATATTATCTTTATCATGTTAGATTTTTTTTTAGGAATAAGCAGCTAGAAGATTTGCTATAGCCATTTCTCTCAAAATCTGTTTGATATCCTAATTTTTCATAGAATGCTTTAGCATTTTGAAAGCTCATAGTTTGGATAGTAGCTAATTTACATCCTGATTGTAGACCTAATTCATGGGTTTTTTTCATAATAGATTTGGCTAGACCTTTATTCCTATATTTAGGATCTACCCATAGCTGATCAGTGTAAATGACTCCATATATTATAAATCCATTAGCTCCTGCTATGATCAAGTTCTTATTATTTTTGATAAAAAAAGCAAAAGGATGGGATAAGCCAAATTTAACGGTTTCCTCATTTATTTTTTTAGTTAAGAAGTTAATATCTTCTATATTTGGTTTCTCAAAAAATTCTATTTCCATTTAATTTCTTAATTTTTTTATTGATGAGGAATATACTAATTAGAGGTATTTTATATTTTATTTAGAGATATACCAAATAATAATTACAAATATTTGTAGGGTATATATTGTGCAGTTTTATAGAACATTTATATTATGATTAAAAAGGATTTATTTTATTTACTGATATTCCACCGTCGATAGTGAAACAGCTTCCTGTGACATAAGAGGATGCTTTATTGGAAGATAGATAAAGTATTAGACCGTCCATATCTTTTGGTGCAGCAATTTTCCCGCATGGGATAAGCGGAATAATTTTCTCTATGTTGGGGTCATTCATTGGAGTTTTGAACCATCCGGGGGAAATACAGTTGATTCTGATATTGTAAGAAGATAATTCACTAACTAAAGATTTCGTTAAATGAATAACAGCGGCTTTTGAAATTGAGTATGCTGAACCTTTGTATGCAGGTATACTATCTCCGTTAACGCTACCAATGTTAATAATAGCTCCATGTATTTTGTGGTATTTCATATGCTGAGCAACATGTTTGGTGACATACCATACTCCTGTTATGTTTGTTTGGAGTATTTTCTCAAAGTCATTTTGATCATCTTTTGCAAATAAAGGGGTTAATTTTGTTATTCCAGCATTATTGATACAAATATCAATTCTTTCATTAGATTTTTCTATGCTATTAAATGCATTCTCTACAGATTGTTGATCAGCAACATCCATTTGTATTGGTATAGCATTTTTTAATTCTTTAGCTAAATTTTTAAGTTTATCGAGTCTTCTCGCTGCTAATATAACTCTTGCTCCAGATCTTACAAGGCATTTAGAGAAATTTTCTCCAAGACCACTAGATGCTCCTGTAATGAGAGCTGTTTTACCCGATAAATTAAAAATGCTATTCATTTCTTCAGTTAGATATTTATTCTATCCATAGTATACTTTATCTATTAGCGATGCAATATTAGTAAGATACAAGTGTTCATAAGGTAATAACTAGCAGAATATGCAACACTAATAGAATAATTATTTATAACCGAGAACATTCTTTGAGTGATCTGATTATGTTAAAATTAAGCTATCAATGATTTGAACTCAATTTTATGATCCTATGATTTTAGTTAAAAAATCTATTAAGGTTAATAGATACATTTTTATTATTATTGAATAGTTAATTTGGATATCTCCTCTATCAGTGCGAGGCTTGAAGGTTGAATGATAAATGAATTTTATAATCTTGGCATAGATTAGAAAGATATTTGAGTTACAAAGCTCAAAAATACGGTAAGGCTTTATTTGAAGTTCGTACGCTTTAGCTATGAGTAGTTCACTAATATACTATAAAGCTAAAATGAAACAGCTAGGGTATAGATTGACAAATTGTATAATTAAGGATATAATGGTTCTATAATGATTAAGAAATTTAGACACTTTATAAATTCGCGAATGTGACCATTACTATTTGGTTTTAAATAAGTATTTTTAGTTTAATATAGAGTGGTTTTTAATATGAATGTTGTTTTTAGTCTAATTCCTTTATTGTTATTTGTAACTATATTTTTTGGTTCAGGTGTGATCTTTTCGATTCTGGGATCAGAAAATGCTTTTGATAAAGTTTCTCCTGCCTTAGCTATTATTCCATCTATTCTTCTTGCATTATTAATGTCAAAAGTTAATGGCAAGAAAAAAATAACATTATTTCTAAAAGGGCTTAGCAACGAAAATGTTATTGGGATGTGTGCTATCTTTTTATTAGCTGGTGCTTTAAGCAGTGTAACAAAAGGGATCGGTAGTGCAGATTCAGCGGTAAATTTTGCTTTATCGGTTATCCCAAGTGATCTCTTGTTAATTGGTATATTTATAACTAGTGCATTAATATCTACTGCAATAGGAACTTCTATGGGCACTATAAGCGCATTAGGAGCAATAATTTGTGAGTTGAGTAGTCAGGGAGCATTTTCTTTGCCTATAGGTGCGGCTACTTTAATAGGAGGAGCTACCTTTGGAGATAATTTGTCTATTATATCCGATACTACTATAGCATCTGTTTCGTCTCAATCAGCCAATTTAAAAGACAAATTAAAATTAAACTCATGTATAGCTTTAATTGCTGCAATAGTAACTATAGTAATATTATTTTTTATAAGTAGTCCTGAAGTTTCATTAGAAAGTAAATCATATTCTTATCTGTTATTATTTCCATATGTCTTTATGATCATTCTTGCAGTTCTTGGGATAAACGTTTTTGTAGTACTGATATCTTCTATTATTGTGGCTTGTTTAATTGGAATTATCTCTCATAATGGCTCGTTAATATTGTGCTTACAAGATGTCTTGCGTGGTTTCTATGAAATGTCAGGTATAGTAATTCTTTCAATGCTAATAGGTGGTTTATCAGGGTTGTTAAATAAAGAAATTTGTTTATTAGCAGATAAATTAGTTAGTTTATTACCCAAAAATTCAGGGAGACGTGGTGCTGAGTTCTTAATTGCTGCTATTGTATCTTTATTTGATATATTGTTAGCAAATAACGTTATTGCAATTATTTTTAGTGGTGATTTAGTGAAGGATATTTCTAAAAAACATGGAGTAAAACCTCATGTTAGTGCAGTTTTACTAGATATTTTTTCTTGTATATTTCAAGGGATAATTCCTTATGGGGCTCAAGTATTATTGATTTGCGCTATTGCTAAGATATCTCCTTTTGAAGTTATTGGGCAAGTGTATTATTGCTATGTTCTTGGAATAATTTCTCTTTTATATATATGCTTTAGATGTCCTAAATCTAACAAAACTCTTGATTTTATCAAATAGCTATAATTAAATTTACTAATTTTGTTATAATTTCTATAAATATCAATAATTCATAAAATTAACTGTAAATTCTAATCATTTTTGCTAAACTGGTAAAATTTACAGTTTTATGGCGCCCGTAGCTCAGCTGGATAGAGTACCTGGCTACGAACCAGGTGGTCGGGAGTTCGAATCTCTCCGGGCGCGCCAATTTTATGGTTTAAATATGGACAAAAAGTTTTTAGATTTTGAACAACCTATTGCAGAACTTCAAGCAAAAATTGAAGAATTGCGTTTTGTTGGGGATGATAAAACGCTTAATATAAATGATGAGATTAAGCGTTTAGAGAAAAAATGTACATTACTTACTAAAAAGGTATTTTCTAATTTAACACCTTGGCAAGTAACTCAATTGGCTAGACATCCTCAAAGACCATACATATCAGATTATATAGAACATATTTTTACAGATTTTCATGAATTGCACGGAGATCGTCATTATTCTGATTCCCCTGAAATCATCGCTGGGTTAGCAAAGCTAGATGAGCATTCTGTTGTTATCCTTGGTAATCAGAAAGGTAAATCAACAGCTGAGAAAATTAAGAGAAATTTTGGTATGGCAAAACCTGAAAGTTATCGCAAAGCTCTTAGAGTTATGAAATTGGCAGAGAAGTTTAATTTGCCAATAATTACTTTTATAGATACGGCGGGAGCTTATGCCGGTATTGGCGCTGAGGAGCGTAACCAGAGTGAAGCTATTGCCAGAAATTTATTTGAAATGATAGCTCTAGAAACCCCTATTATTTGTTTTGTCTCAGGTGAAGGTGCATCAGGAGGGGCATTGGCCATTGGTGTGGGAGATCGCATGCTAATGCTTGAATATAGTATATTCTCGGTTATTACTCCTGAAGGATGCGCGTCAATTTTGTGGAAAGATGTTGCTAAAGCTAAAGATGCTTCCAGTGTTATGGGACTAACTGCTAGTAGGATTAAGGAACTAGGCTTTATAGATGAAATTATCCCTGAGCCGATGGGGGGAGCTCATAGAAATATTCCACAGAACATGAGGACTGTAAAAGAAAGGTTGCTTAGTTTTATAGTTGAGCTAAAAGATTATTCAATAGCTGAATTATTAGAAGATCGCACAGAAAAAATTTTACAATATGGACTGAAGTAGAGCTCATTGTATGTAATGTATGATCCAAACTTAATATTTACTAACTTTTCTGAACTAATTCATGCTAGAAAAATTTGGGTAGCCTATAGTGGCGGAATAGATTCTCATGTTCTGTTACATAGTCTTACAAAATGCTTAAATAATATTTCTATAAATGCCAAGATTATTGCTATTCATATTAATCATGGCTTAAATAAAGACAGTGATTTTTGGCAAGAACATGTTAGAGAAGTATGCGATGAATTACAGATTGATTCTATTATTGAAAAGGTATATGTAGATAATTCTATTGGAAATATAGAGTCTCATGCTCGTGAAGCTAGATATGGAATTTTTAATAAATATGTTCTAGAAAAAGATATTTTATTAACTGCTCATCATCAGGATGATCAAGCTGAGACTTTATTGCTTAGGTTGTTAAGAGGAACAGGGGTAAAGGGATTAAGTGCGATCCCAAAAATAAGGAAATTGAATCATGGAACTGTAATAAGACCGTTATTAAATATAAGTAGAGATGAAATAATTAATTATGCTAAAGGTAATAAATTAATCTGGATAGATGATGGTTCTAATTACGACGTAAATTTTGATAGAAACTATTTGAGGCATAAGATATTACCATTACTAAAATCTCGTTGGCCAAATTATTCAAAAATTTTCCAACGTTCCATAAATAATAATATAGAGTCTAGCGCACTGCTGGATGAGTTAGCACAAATAGATATTAAAAATTGTCAGTATTCTAACAATGTCTTGAAAATTAGCGAGTTAAATAAATTATCATTAATGAGGCAAAAGAATGTTATAAGGTATTTTATTAAATCTATAGGCTTTAACTTACCAAGTAGTAAGCATTTAGAATTAATCATATCAAATGTTGTGCGAGCTAGACAGGATGCTGTTCCTGAAATGATTATCTGTAATTATTCAGTTAGAAAATTTAGAGATGGTTTATATTTTATTAATAAAAGTGATAAGTTCGATCTAAGTAAAATAGAAATAGAATTAAATTTGGAACAACAAACAATTTTACCAAACAATATTGGTATTTTAATTAATGATTATGTACTAGGAGATGGTATATGTATTAATAATAATGCTAAGTTATTAGTTAAATTTAGACAAGGGGGAGAAAAAATTTTATCCTCTTCAAGTAAAAAGCATTTATCTTTGAAGAAGATGTTTAATTATTGGAATATTCCTCCTTGGGAAAGAGGGCAGATCCCCATTATTTATCATGGTGATCTAATTATTTCAGTTATTGGGTATTATACTAGATCAGATTATCTTCCAGAACCGAATAAACATGGCTTGATTTTTACTTTAAAGCACAATTGAATAATATACAAACAGTTTTTATTATGGATATATAAATGATTATTTGATAAAATAAAAAGGATCTATTAGGAGTATTCTAAAAGCATGACTAAATTTATATTTGTAACGGGAGGGGTTATTTCCTCACTTGGTAAAGGGGTTTTATCTGCGTCTATTGGTGCTGTTCTTGAAAGCAGAGATATTTCCGTTACTCTCATGAAAATGGATCCATATTTAAATGTCGATCCTGGTACAATGAGCCCATTTCAACATGGTGAAGTATTTGTTACGGATGATGGTGCTGAAACGGATCTAGATCTTGGACATTACGAGCGTTATGTTAATATCACGATGACTAGAAACAACAATTTTACTTCAGGACAGATTTACGAGAAAATAATTGCTAAGGAACGTAAAGGAGATTATTTAGGTGCAACTGTGCAGGTTGTACCGCATGTAACTAATGAGATCAAAAATCTGATATATGATTCAACAAATGATTATGATTTAGCATTAATTGAAATTGGTGGAACAATAGGGGATATTGAATCTTTACCATTCTTAGAAGCTATTCGTCAAATTAGAATTGAGTTAGGATATCATAACGTACAGTTTATCCATTTGACTTATGTGCCCTATATTAAGGTTGCAGGGGAGATTAAAACCAAACCAACTCAGCATTCTGTAAAAGAATTACGAGCTATTGGTATTCAGCCTGATATTATTGCATGTCGTTCTGAAATGGACTTACCTGAAAGTTCTCGTGAAAAGATAGCATTATATACAAATACATTTGTTGAATCAGTTATTTCTCTTCCTGATTCTAAAAGTATATACGCTATACCTCTTAGGCTTAAAGAACAAAAATTAGATGATATTCTAATAGGCAGATTAAGAATTGATGCTAAAGCTGCAAATCTTTCCAGTTGGGAAAAAATTGTTGAATTAGAAAATAATTCGCATCAAGTTATCAGTATTGCGATTGTTGGTAAGTATATAGATTATTTAGATTCATATAAATCTTTGTATGAAGCTTTGAAACATGCTGGAATACATACTTCAACTAAGGTTAATATTAAATTTTTTGATTCAGAAGAAATAGAGAAAAATGGAACCAGTGAATTACTATGTATGGATGCTATATTAGTACCTGGTGGTTTTGGTAAAAGAGGAATTGAAGGTAAGGTTTTAGCTATACAAGTTGCAAGAGAAAATAATATTCCTTTTCTGGGGATATGTTTAGGGATGCAGCTAGCAGTAGTTGAGTTTGCTAGAAATGTGGCTGCTAAACAGTTTGCTAATAGTACAGAATTTAATAGTAAAACAGATTATCCCGTTATTGCTTTAATAGATGAGTGGACAGAACCAGATGGTAAAATACAAGTTGGTGATGTAGAAAATCTTGGTGGAACTTTACGTCTTGGTGGGCAGAATTGTAATATTCTTAAAAATTCGCTAGCTCATCGTATTTATAAATCTGACACAATTAAAGAAAGACACAGACATAGATATGAAGTTAATGGAAAATTAATAGTAGAGCTGGAGAAATTAGGGATGAATATTGTTGGTAGATCAAGTGATGATTTAGTTGAAATAATTGAGCTTCCTTCTCATCAATGGTTTATAGGTTGTCAATTTCATCCTGAATTTACTTCTAAGCCGTTAGTGGGACATCCATTATTTATTAGTTTTGTTAATGCGGCTGTTAGCAATTCGAAGTATAATTTAGCTAAGGAAAGTAGTAATGGAACTATGTAGTTTTGAAACAGATATATCGAAACCTTTTTTTCTGATATCAGGTCCATGTGTAATAGAAAGTGAAGAATTGGCTTTATCTACAGCTGAGAAGTTAAAAAATATTACTAACAAATTAGGAATAAATTTTATTTACAAATCATCATTTGATAAAGCTAATCGTTCATCATTAAAAAGCTATAGAGGTCCTGGGGTAGAAGAAGGGCTTAAGATATTGCAGAAAGTTAAAAATGAATTAGAAGTTCCAGTATTGACTGATGTTCATGAATATACTCCTTTAGATCAAGTTATTGAAGTGGTTGATGTATTACAAACACCTGCTTTTTTATGCCGACAAACTGATTTTATTAGGAATGTGGCTAAAACTAAGTTACCAATAAATATTAAAAAAGGCCAGTTTTTATCTCCTTGGGAAATGAATGGAGTAGTTAATAAGGCAAGAGAAACTGGTAATACTTCTATTATGGTTTGTGAGAGAGGATTTAGTTTTGGATATAATAATTTAGTAAGTGATATGCGCTCCATTAATATTATGAGAGATACTAAATGTCCTGTAGTATTTGATGCAACTCATTCTGTACAGTTGCCTGGAGGTCAAGGTAATAAATCTGGGGGGCAAAAGGAATTTATTCCTACTTTAGCAAGAGCAGCTGTTGCTGTAGGGATCTCAGGGTTATTCATGGAAACCCACCCAGATCCTGCAAATGCTATGAGCGATGGACCAAATTCTTGGCCACTTGAATTTATGGAAGAGTTATTACGTTCTTTAATTAGCATTGATAGGGTAGTTAAATCTACAAGTTTTATTGAGGATAAATTAAAATCGGGGGACTAAAATGAGTACTATAAATAATATTTTTGCTCGAGAAATATTAGACTCTAGAGGGAAACCTACAGTTGAAGCTATAGTTAAATTGAGTTCTGGTGATTCAGGTATGGCTTCAGTGCCATCCGGAGAATCAACTGGTTCAAGAGAAGCATTGGAGTTACGTGATCATGATGATTCAAGATATAATGGTTTAGGGGTAACTCATGCAGTAAATAATATTAATACAATTATTGCTGACAAATTAGTTAATACTGATATTAGTTCCCAAGAAGATATAGATCAGGTATTAATAGAATTAGATGGGACAGAAAATAAAAGTAAATTAGGAGCTAATGCTTTACTAGCTGTTTCAATAGCTTCAGTTAAGGCGAGAGCTGCTTATTTAAAAAAACCTTTATTTCAAACAATATCACCAGATGCTAAATATAATATGCCAGTGCCGTTTATGAATGTTATTAATGGCGGTGCTCATGCAAGTAATAATGTTGATATTCAAGAGTTTATGATAGTGCCTCATGGAGCTAGTTGCTTTAGTGAGTCTTTAAGGTATGGGGCAGAAATCTTTTATAGTCTTGGTAAGATATTATCTAAACAGGGCTATAGTACATCGGTAGGGGATGAAGGTGGATTTGCCTCTGATCTTAAGTCAACTACTCAAGCATTAGATTTAATTATAGAAGCTATTGAAGATACTGGGCTTACTATAAATAAGGATGTTTCTTTAGCATTAGATGTAGCTGCAACAGAGTTGTATACTAATAAAATTTATAATTTGAAAGGCGAACAAAAATCATTAGATAGCCAACAGTTTGTGGAATATCTACAAAATTTAATTGATACATATCCAATAATCAGTATTGAAGATGGTATGGCTGAAGATGATTGGGATGGTTGGAAAATTCTAACTGACCAGATATCTAAGAGTTGTCAAGTTGTCGGGGATGATTTGTTCGTTACTAACAAGGTTTACTTAAGTAGGGGTATTGAACAAAATATTGCAAATGCGATATTAATCAAGCTTAATCAAATTGGTACTGTTACAGAGACTATTAATACAATTTCACTGGCTAAAGATAATAACTATTCTTATATAATTTCTCATCGCTCTGGTGAAACAGAAGATACTTTTATTGCTGATTTTGCTGTAGCTACTTGTGCAGGACAAATAAAAACAGGATCGCTGTCTAGAACTGATAGAATTGCAAAATATAATCGTTTATTACGTATTGAAGATGAATATTCCGATTTATTAGTATTTCCGGGTATTGCCGCAATTAACTGTAAAATCTGATATATGTTGGGATGAAATATATAATTACATTACTATTAATTATATTTATATTTTTACAGTATCAGCTATGGTTAGGTAATGGTAATACTTTTGAGATTTATAGATTTAAAGAAAAGATAGCGTCTCAAGCTAAAGAAAATGATAAACTATTAATGAAAAATAGTGAGCTAGAATCAGAGATTAATGATCTGAAATATAATAATGAAAGTATTGAAGAGATTGCTCGTGCTAAGCTTGGAATGATTAAGAGAGACGAGAATTACTATCATTTTCAAGATGAGTGATAATCAGGTAATGTATCTTATTTAATATGATGACAATTCCTTACAAGGGTAGAATATTTGCCAAAACATTAATTTTTCTTTTAATTTTTTTTCTTTTGATATTTTTGTTCATAAGGCAATATTCTTTCGTACCAAATATAAGTTTGTTTTCAACAAGTAGTAAAAATAGTAGCAAAATTTACTATGATAATGGCTATGGTTTCTCTGAACCACAGACATTTATTTTAGAGCAACAAAAAGAGGTAATATTAAGTAAGAAGGTTAATGATATCAATGTGGAAAAAATAACTATTCACGGTAGCAACCTAAGGGAAGTAATTTTTAATGAGGAAGCGGAGTTTATACTCAAAAAATCAGAAAATAAAATTGAACTAAATATTAAACCAGATAAAAACCATAATGTGTATACAACATTGTTTCCGATAGTTTTTCTGGTACCTGACAAGGTAGGAATTGATAATATCAGTTTAAATTTAGATAATGAAATCTATAATACGGATGTAAGTAAAGGTAAATATAAATATATCCTTATTGAAAGAGATAACATGGAGATAGCCGTACGTGGGATTTCAAAATTCAGAATAGATGAAATGTTGCCAAGAGATGCTAACAAAAAATTATTCATAAAAGAAAATAACAGTACTTCTAAAACAATTTTTATTTTATCAGATGGTAAAACTAAGATAAAAAGATATATTCTTAATCAATCTCAAATAGAACAAGGGGCTGAAATAGATTTAAATTATTACAAATTATCTTTTCACCCAGTAGTTAATATTGTGCAAATTTTCAGTTCTCTAATCTTAAGTATTCTAATATTTAATTTTATTATGAAATTTAAAGGCTACTTTTCTGATCCAAGTTCTAGAGAAAAAACATTATTTTTTACAGTCATATTTTTAGCTTTATTTTTGTATTATATGTTTTGGTTGCTTGGTCAGTGGCCTGGTTTTTGCGGTTGGGATTCGTTAATTGCAGTTTATCAAGTAAGAAGTATGAATTTTTTCATCTGGTATTCTCTAATATATCCTTTGATAGCTTTGTCTATTCATCAAATATATGATGCATATACATCAATAATAATATTCCAAACTATTATTACCTGTATCTTGTTTAGTTACAGTCTTACAAAAATTTATAGTTTTTATCCCACAAAATTTCTAGGAACATTTACGTTTCTATTATTATTATTACCAAATATATTTATATATAATTTTTTTTATACAAGAGATGTATTTAATGGGATATTTACTTGCGCTCTTCTTATACTACTATATGTTTTTACTTTTGAGAATAGATATTATGGGGTTAATAAAAGAACATTTATAGAATGCTTTGTTTTTCTAGTACTAATTTTTCTAGTTATTAATATAAGAATAGATAATATAGCAATAGTCATTGCCTCAGTTGGTTGTGCGGTTTTCTTTAGACTATTTAAGAAAAAACATTTAATTGTTTCATTATTGATAGTCTTCTCTATGCAAATTTGTCTAAAAACATTTGAATCACAGATGCTAGATAGAAATAGACTTATTGCAGATAAAAAACTTTATCTATCTTTTCCTGCCTTTCACAATCTTAGTGGATTACTGCATGGTGGATATATCCCAAATAATGAAGAACAGCAAATGATAGAGAAATTTATACCTGTTAATGAATTAAGAGATAGGTTTAAACCAGGAGATTTAATTGCAGTACAAAATTATTTTACAGAAAATAATGTATATGCTCGGATCCATAGTACTAGCTATAGAGATTTATTTAGATTATATTTAATTGTAGCTAAAGGATACATTTTATATCCACATATTATGATACCTGTAAGGCTTAGAACTTTTGGTAGAGTCATAGGAAGTCGCAAAGGATGGAAATTTTCAGATCATTCATTGCAGTTTAAGGATGATCCTGTATGGTTAAAGAAGTTGAAAGATAATAATGTATTTAGAGATACTTACATGCTGTCTAAGACCATATTCTCAATACAAAATTATATAATATTTAGAATTCCTATTATAGTAACAAATATTCCTTTTGCTGTAATTTGTTTAATTGTAGTATTTTTATTTAAGTATATCCCTATTACTGCTTTTTTATGTTTTACTTTATGGTTAAGGTTGATGATTATCTTTCTTACATCTAGTGCAGGACATTATTTTTATACCTATGATTTGAGTTTATTTGGTTCTTTTATTTTGCTTATGAGCTATGTAGAATATAAAAAAAACATTACTGATGTGCATGAATAAAAACAAACTATGTTTTAATGTTTTTTCTCCAAGCAGATATTATTAAAAAAGTTAATATTTGGAGCGTGGTACCATAAAGTTCAATAATGATAAATTCTTCTGCTAAAAAATTGTACTGTGACTGATTGAAGATACTAAAAAAACATTTTATAACAGTTATAAACCATTTTCTATTTTATATGTTCAATATAGAGCAGAAAAATTTTATGATTTAAATACTGGATGAACATATGTTAGAATTAAAATTTACAGGAGTTCCAGAGCATGATAAAAAAAATTGTTTTAACTTTTTGTTTAATTGTTTCTTCATTAGTATTCTCCCATTCAATAAAATTTGAAAACAAAGGGGAGCAGAAGATAGTCGTATTTTATAAGTTAGGGCAAATTAGCCGGGGAAAAAATTCTCCTAATTATAAATTACATATAGCTAATGACAAGGTTAATAGCTTAAAGATCCATAGTAAAAAAATCTTGCAATTGCAAATTGATGATCTAGGGAATAATTTCAAATCTGTAGATGATCAACAGATTATTATTATCCCCATAGTTACAAAAATTGTTTACTATAGTAATAAAAAAGATAAGAAATCGAAAACATTTTCAATAAATGATACAAAATCTATGTTGAGCAATGGCGATCATAATGAAAAAATAATTTGGGTGAATAATAATTCAGATGCTTATTTTGTGCATACAGGAGCATCATATTTGGAGGTTTTCCCTTTGAATGACAATAAATCATTTAATATTTGGTTATCTATAAATAAAGGGAAAACGTTGCGTCGTATTACTTAGTCTATGGAGATTTGCTGATAACAGTGTTGTTTTGAGTTTACCATCTTGCTATATAAAACCAGAGTTATGATGGGAGATATCGGTTAAATAGGCTGGTATCTCTCGGATTTAATATATTCTTTACATTAGCAAAATAACTAAGAGCGATATAAGGCATTTTTGATGTTAGATCAGCATAGAAGTGTTAGCCAAAATATTAAGCTAGTTTTTTTAGTAGGCTACCCCAAATCTTATTGCAGCACCGATAGACTTTTTACTATTCTCATGATTTTCTAATTTAACTTCAAATGATGAGAATGTAAATGGTAGAAATACAGCATTAAAGGTAGCGTTAATTCTATATCTTGGCTGTTTAGCAATGGACTTATTAATCAAATTTTCATAGCCTATACCTGTGCTACAAAATTTACCTTTTATTAAGAAACTATAGAACCCTTCAAATCTAGCTGCAAGTAGTTTACGATCAATTTTATCTTTAGTGAGAGCAGTTAACAACTCAGTTCTAATGCCGATTTTATTTACTTCAATAGATACAAAAGGTATCAGACTAGGGCCAATATTCTTCTTTTCTGTACTGGGTTCCCCTTTGCTGTTTGTTATCGCAAATTCTTGTTTACTCTTATTAATAAGACTTATTCCAATATTTAGCTTAGTTTTATTGATAGCTAGATTGTATTTTAAATCTACACCCATTCTAGTATTTAAATTTGATACAAAGAAAGCACCGGTTAATGATTTATCTAGCATAAAACCAGCTTTAAGTATTTCTCCGGATTCTTTACCCATTTCACTAACCATTGATTCAGTCAGTTGGTTGGTGGTATATGTACCAAATGGCATGAATAATTGACCAACAGTTATATATGTAGGAAATATTGGAACGTAATCTTGAATATCAAAAGTAATAAAAGCCCTATCAAGTTTTACTGCGGTTTTATTGGTTATTACTTTTCCACCGACTGGGTTATTGGGGCTAAATTTAAAAGCAAAATGGCCAATAATGTTTTTGCGTACAATACTTGTTATATGCATTTTTGCTGTTAAGATCTTTGTACTATATTCAATTCTCTTAGTCTTAGGTTTTTTTATTGCAGAAGTGATGGTGTCTATTTTTCCACTTAAATTGATAAATGGATAACTTACTTCTTGATGTTTACGAACGGCTTTGATAAGTCTTGTATCAAAGTTGATTTTTGAAAAATTAACAATAAGAGCTTTGCCTCCATCTGCATTCCAGGGATGAATAGGGGAGTTTACCACAACAAGTTCTTTATCTTGTGCTGCGAATGTAGCTAGAGGAATTAAAATAATTGCTAAAAATTTTTTCACTGAGTCGTCCATATTACTTAAAATTATTATTATATGGGAACTAATTTCTGAACATTATATAATGCAATTATATTTAAATCAACATTTAAAAAAATAAAATATATGCCTTAATTTTTGGCTTATGCTGGGGTTAGTATAGATTTTAAATGGCTTGGTGGTTCTCCGTCCCAAAGACTTAAAACGTACCCTCCATCCCCAGAACCTGTTGGCTTTGCTGCAAGTGCTCCGGCTTTGATTAATTTGTTTATGTGGGTATTGACTTTACCAGATGTTAAACCCCATTGGACAAAACAATTATTTGCAGTATTGATCGCATTTGCTAGTTGCTTTATACCAACTTTCCTAGGGCTTTGCAAAGCTTCTATGGCTAGATTTACACTATCTAGCATTAATTCATCAATCCTTTTGGCTAATGGTAAATTTGCTTGCCAAATGTCTTTGACGGCTCTTATACATTTTGAAGTAATGCCTATTTGTTCTGTATAGGAGAGATACCAATTTGGTGCCCATTCTTGTTGAATAGCGTTATTTTCTTGCCCGTGTTTAAAAAGAACTCCATTTTTTGCAGTTACTCCAACAATATCAACGCCGCTGCTTTCTCCATGAAATAAATGTTCTAGGTTATGAGCAAAATCATTAATACTATCTTTTGTGATCCAATTTTGCCAGGCAAACCATCTACTAACGGCAGCACAAATTGCTGCAGATAGCCCCAGACCAGCACCTAACGGAATATTATTTTCAACATGAAATTTTCCAATAACTTTTTTAGTAGGTATTTCTATGATCGATAAAGCATATTCTAAAACTCGCCAAAATACTAATTGTAATTCATCGCCATGTAAGCCGTTAAAATCCACAGTTAGATTTTGTTGGTTTTTTTTGAAAGATAGGGTTAGGGATTTGTCAAAAACAGGAAATACTAGTGCTGGAATTCCCCGTAGAACAGCGTGCTCTCCAGCCAGTAACCATTTTCCGTGAACAGTTGTTTCAAAGCTATAAGATTTCATACATTTTACTAAAATTTTTATATATCTTTTTTGATAAATCAATTTGATCTTGCCTATACAGCAAGTGTACATTAGGTCCAGCATCCATAGTTATCAGTGGACCATCTTTATTACTATTCCATAAATATTCTATATCATCTATGATTTTTTTTGAAGAGTCAGTCATAAAACTAAATGGTTTTTTTGATGTTTCGAATAGTAAATGCATGTTTAAAAACTCTTCTTTAACTATTTGGTATATTTTTAACCAATTCTTCTTTTGCATTTGCAAGATCAGATTGTTAGCTTTGTCTTCTATAGTACTAATGCGTTGATTAAATAGTGGGCTAGTTTTTACCATCAGATGTGCGTCACTAGACGATATTTTTTTAGGTAGAGTGGAGACGATTAGAGTTTGATGTATTAAATCAGTATATGGTAATTCAATATCAGAAATTTTATCTTGTTTCCAGATGGCCCAAGGAGAAAAAAAGGATCGACAAGAAGAGCCGGAACCTAGTTTGCTGATTTTAGCCATTTCTGTAGTACTAGGTCGTGGGATATTACTTATCTCACACATTGCTTTGATGGCACATTTAGTTAGAGCTGCAAAACTGGATGCTGAACTTGCCATTCCTGTAGCATGAGGAAAATTGTTACATGATCTAACAATAAAGTTTTCTTCAATATTATATTCATTTTTAATTAAGGCAAAATGTTTTAGAAATCTTGTTTTAGCAGCTAGACTTAGTGATATATTTTGGCACCCCTCTTTGCTCATAGGTTGCCAAATATCCTGTTTTAGATTTTTTGATATTTCAATTTCAACAAAGCTAAGTAAATTATTCAAGGTATAGGAAATTGAAGTATTTGTTGGCGTATTAGTATTTTGTTGAGATTTACCCATGTACTTTATCAAAGCAATATTTGATGGAGCCTTAGCGAACCATTTCATTGTATTTTCCAAGTTAGTTTTGATCATTATATCTAATTTTTACGCTACTTACCGTGTCATGATCAGAGGCTAGAATATGTAAATTATTCTTAATTAAAAATTCTGATACAGTTTTTTGATCTAGTTTGTTGAATATTATAAGTATTACATCAGCTCCTAAAGCTCCACAACCTTTAGCGGTTAATATTGCTGAACATTTTTTAGTTAATTTTAATAGTTTGATGGTATTTTCAGTGACTAATTTTTTCGATAGAAGCATATTATTAAATATATTTACTTGCTCAATAAAATTTCTACAATTTTGGTCATTAATTGCTATACGAACATTTTTTACTGTTTGATCAAAATCTTTATCAAAACAGATATTGAGATTTTCCAAATGCTGATGAGTTGGGAGCTTATGATGAGTTGGTATTAAATAAAATCCTAGCTCAGCAAACTTCCATTCCATGGTTTGGATATTTACATTGTGTGAATTAAATAGGGTAATTGGGCCATACAATTGTGATATTATATCACCGCCGCTTGGTTGTACTTGCTCAGAGCAATACTTCCAGAAGGTTTTTAAAAGTGTATTTGGGCAAATATCATGTATAGATAGTTTGCCATTTATTAAAAATTGTTTGGCTAAGTAGCACCCTAAAAATTGTGCTCCGCTTGCTCCAAATCCACCATAGCTATTATGTTGATTGTTAAAACTAATACTATAATCTTTGAAAGTATTTAAATTGTCTAAGATAAATCGTGCTGATGGGCTATTTTTATGAAATGGTTGGATCAATTGCTGAGCTTTGCTTAATTTTTCTAAATGAAACTTAAAATAGGGTTTGCTAGTTATTAGGATAGAGTCCCCGCCATTTAAAATATTGTATTCACCTACTAAAAATGTTTTACTTGGAATTTCAATTGTTAATGACATAATTTAAGCGGTTTGGGTTTGCTTAGTAATTTTGTTTGCACGAAGATCTTTTAAAATTTCTATAGCATTTGTGAGAGTGATCATTTTTCTAAGGTTTAACAATTCTTCTAATTTTTTTTGTAGAATAGGTAGTTCTTCTGCTTTTGCTCCTGCGTTTAAGCTCAAATTAGATATATGTAATTTCATATGGCCTTTAACTAATCCTACAGTTGTTAGTGCTGTAATTGCTCCTAGATTTTGCACTAATCCTACTGAGGCAATAACTTTCGATAAATGATCTGCAGATTTAATTTTCATCATATTAAGACCCATTTTTGCAGTAGGATGGATTTTAGTTACTCCTCCAACAATACCAACATTAATTGGTGCAATTATTTCACCAACTAGATCTTCTCCTTGTATTTTCCAAGATGTTATGGATTTATATTGGCCTGATCTTGAGGCATATGCATGAACTCCTGCTTCAACAGCTCGCCAATCATTTCCAGTCGCTATTAGGACAGGATCTATGCCATTTAAAACTCCTTTATTATTTGTCGCTGCTCGATACGGATCAAGTGCCGCAAATAGGGATGCTTCTTGAATTTTGTTACCAAGCTTAGGATCTATATTTTTTATAGTTACGGTTGCTTTGGTAAGTTTATTATCGCTAAGGTTTGATAATATACACATGCTTACAGATTCTTTAGTCAACTTTTCGATAATAGGTTTTAAGAATTCACATATTTGAGTAATAATATTAGCACCCATTGCATTGCATGTATTAACAAGTACATGAAGTATTACCATATCGTAGTTGTCATCCCTTGAGATTTTTCTAATTGTTATGTCTTTAACTCCTCCACCTCTTTTCTTTAAACTAGCTGCAACATTAGAGTTGGCGGTGTTAATAAGGTCGAGTTTATTTTTTAGAATGATATTTTCAAAATTTTGAAAATTTTTTATTTTAGCTAGTTGGATTTGTCCAATCATGTTTTGACTACCAATTATCTCTGTTTTGATATGGCCGCTTTTACTGATCCATTTTGCTGTTTTACTAAGGGAGGCAATTATGGAAGTTTCTTCTACAGCCATAGGAATAGAGTAATCCTTACCATCTATATTCATGAATGTAGCAACGCCAAGAGGGATTTGATAATATCCAATTACATTTTCTATTAAATTTTCTGCTAAATCAGTATCTAAAGTTTTTTTGCGTGAAAGAAATTTAACCTCTGAATTGGATAGTGCTCCCATTTCTACTAATCTTTTTAGACGTTCATTTTTATTTAATTTTGAGAAACCATGAAACAATTCATTCATATTGGATTTTATTCCCACGATTTGTTCTCCTGCAAAGATTTTATATTACCATGGCCGGTACAAAATAGTGCTATTTTTAATTCAAATTCTATTTGTCTCATATATTCAATAATAGCACCTGAACTTTGAGTTGCTGCTTGTAAAATTGGTTTTGCAAAACCAATTATTTTGGAGCCTAATGCTATGAGTTTAGCAGCATCAAGCCCTGAGCGTATGCCACCAGATCCCCATATCTCATATTTTAGATCCAGTGCATGAGTATTTAGTATGGAATCTATAGTGCTTATTCCCCAATCTTCGAAGACTTTTGATGCTTTTTGTTGCAATGGATGATTTTTTGCTCTTGTTCCTTCTATTCGACCCCAATGAGTTCCGCCAAGTCCACTGATGTCTACGGCATACAGTCCTATATCATTTAATCTAAGAAGAGTGTTTTTAGAGAAACCACAACCGGTTTCTTTTAAAATGACTGGAACATTTAAATTTTTACATAAATGGGTTAAAGCTGATAAACTTCCCTTGTACTCAGTAGTCCCTGCTGGTTGAATACATTCTTGTAACGGATTGGAATGTACGAAGATTGCTTCAGCTTGGATTGGTGCTAGTATTTTTTCGATTTCTTCATGTGAGCTAGTGATAAGTTGAGCAATACCTATATTGCCAATTAATTTTACTTTTGGGAAATTCTTTCTAAGTTCAATCCATTCAAGTATTGCTTCATTATCGTATAGTTGCCTACGTTGTGAACCAATTCCCATCAGCCAGCCAGTTTGTTCACATGCTTTGGCAATTGCGTAATTAATTTTTTCTCCCTGTTTATGACCTGCAGTCATTGAACTTACTAAAAAAGGTGATGGCAATTCAAGGTTAAGTGATTGAGTTTTGATACAAATTTCAGCTAAATTTATATCTGGCAATGCTTCGTGGATCAATTTGATCCTATCTAATCCAGATAGCCCAGTTGTTTGGTGTTTATCTTCAAGAGCTATTTGAATATGTTCAGCTTTACGCTTAGCAAAATCAGCTAAAGGCTCTTTACAAGAATTTTTAATCATATTTAATTCCAAGGTAATTAAACATTATATTACAAAATTGGACTATATTTAAACCGTGATAGAAAAATATCTAATTAATTAGGTAAGTTTGGCAGAAAAATTGCATTTAACTAGTAAGAATATTTGATTACTATAACGCAATTATTCTTATTATGTTCAATAATTAAACAAAATAATTTATAGTATTGTTTAGAGGATATTAGCAGTAGGATAAAATTTTTTTGAATATAGGAGGGAGTTTTTATGAAGAAGCAAGAGTTGGAGACATATCTTCGATTTTTAAAGAGTATTCAGAAACCTGATTTAGAGGGGGTCTGGCTAGATGGTAGGGATTGTGCAGAACATCAGTTGTCTTTACGAGACAACCCTTATTCTAAAGATTCAAAAGAACATCTTTATTGGAATGAAGGTTGGTGGGCAGGTTTTTATGAAGAAGAACCATTAAGTTTATTAAGCGAGTCTACTTCAGTCGTAACAGATAATAATAAAACGTTATCGAATATTATGAGTAAGAAAGCGATAAATAATTCAATTTCTAAAGGAATTAAAATAATCAGTGAATGGGTTGAAGATATAAGTTTTATTGCTGGAACATTTATGACTGGGTTTATTATTTATGAATTAGTAGATATTGCTTTATAGGATGATAGTCTTACCTATAAAGAATAACTCTTTTTTCTTTCTGTTAAAAATGGCCATATTTTTGCTACTTGATGATTTTTGTGCAGGTCAATATTAGTAAGTAATATAGTTTCTTCATGTTCGGATGTAGTTAATATCTCTCCAAAAGGATCACAAATAAAGCTGTTTCCCCAGAAATCTATGCCAGTTTCTGGATTGTTTTGATTTGGTTCAAATCCTACTCTGTTACATGACGCTAAATGGAGTCCGTTGGCAATTGCATGAGAAGTTTGAATAGTTTTCCACGCATTAAGTTGACGTAGTTTTTCCTGAGTTGGATCAGTTGGTGTATAGCCGATTGCCGTTGGGATCAGAATGATATCGGCGCCATTTAAGGCGAGTTTTCGTGCTCCTTCAGGAAACCATTGATCGTAACAGATTAATATACCAAGATTTCCTATCGATGTTTTGATCGTCAAAAACTCTGGTTCACCACTTGTAAAATAAAATGACTCATTATATTCAGGGCATGATGGGATATGAACTTTACGGTATTTACCTACTATTAGTCCATTTTTTTCAATTACAACCACGGTATTATATAGTTTATTGTCAAGTGATTTTTCATAGACAGATGCTACAATTATTATGCTTAGATTTTTAGCCAAATTAGCAAATTTAATGATTTCTGGGCTAGGAATAATTTGTGCGAGACTAAAATTTTTTTCATTTTTTGTTTGGCAAAAATAAGGATGTGAGTATAGCTCAGATAATAATACTATATCTGCTTTTTGTTGAGCAGCACGTCGTATATTATTAATAATTTTCTGTTGATTATTATTAAAACTCGGATCTATTTTTTGCTGTATTAAAGCTAATTTAAATTGCATGTCAATTTCCTAGATAGTGCAATTGTATATTATTTTTTGGCTATTTGGATAGTGCTACAATGAATACCTCCTCCTTGTTGTATTAGAATACGGCAGTCTACAAATGAGATAGCTCTGTTTTTAAAATATTGGCTAAATATGTTTTTAACGGTGTCATCTAATTTAGAATTAAAAGAGGGAATAATTATTGAGTTATTTGTTATAAGAAAATTTAAATAACTGGCGGGAGTTCTTTTGTTATCAATTATTATGGGTGTTGGGAAGGGAATAGGTATGAGATCATAAAGCTTATCTTTGGAGTTTGTAATGTTTATAAGTTGTTTTTCTAATTTCATTGATGTTTTATAATGTTCATCATCTGTATTTTGGCATCTGGAGTAAAATATAGTATTTGGATCAATAAACCTGGCAAAATTATCTATGTGTCCATCTGTATCGTCGCCAGCCAGATAGGTATTTTCTAACCAGTAAATTTGCTTTAGATTAAAAATATCTTTAAGTTTTTGCTCTAATATTTCGAGTGGTAAACAGTTACGGTTAGGATTAAGTAAGCATGGCTTTGTAGTTAGCAGTGTACCATTTCCATCAGTATCAATACTCCCTCCTTCTAAGATTATATTATAGCTTAGTAAATTGTTAATGAGCTCTAGCTGTAGCATTTCTTGTGGAACACAATTATCATATTGATGAGAGTATTTATTCCCATATCCATTGAAAATAAATTCTAGATATTTTGTTGTATTATTTTGTTGGCACGATATAGGTCCATAGTCTCTTATCCAGGTGTCATTAGTTTTGATAATTTTTATTTCTATATTAGCAATATTTGCTTTGGATGATTCGAGTGTTTTTAGAATTTGTTTACTATGGTCATTAGAATAAGCCAAGATAACTAGTTTGTCTAAATTAGCTATTATAACGGCTAAATTTGTATAAGTTTTTTGTATTTGGTTGTATTGTGGATACCAACTACTAAATTCGTGAGGCCAAGTTATTATTACGTATTCTTGTGGATACCATTCAGGTAATAGAGTTAGCGTCATAATTAATTTTACTCTTGTTGATCTTACCCATATATAAAAATCTAGGGTATAGTTTATTGTATTTATATATTAATCTTTATCAAATATTATTGCATACTAGAAAAATTTATCTAATTTACTGAGAGATGTTTCAATATTAATCAATTTAAATTTTGACTTATCATACAACTGGCGTATGGCTTAAGTTAATTGTATGATAAAAACTATTTAAAATTTTTTGATGTCCTATGTTTAAACTATTTCCTTTGTATGTTGGCTTACGTTATTCGTGTTCTAAAAAACATCAATGGTTTGTTTCTTTCATAGTTTTAGCATCAATGATTGGTATAGCTCTAGGTGTTTGTGTATTGATAACAGTTCTTTCAGTTATGAATGGTTTTAATGATGAGATAGAAAACCATATATTTAAAATGGCGCCTCACGTACTTGTAACAAATGTTGATTTTGATAAAAATAAGCAAGTGGAGTTTACTACAGGTATTCGAGATAATAGTTTTGTCAAAAATTTTTCTCCATATATTCTTGAGTATGGATTAATTAAAACTTCTGAAGCTTTAAAACCTGTTGTTGTCCATGGGATAGAACCAAGTCAAGAAGGTAGGGTTTCAGCAATTGCGGATAATTTACTGACTGGGAAGTTAACGGATTTAGTTTATGGGTCTTATAAGGTTTTGATAAGTCAGAAGCTAGGTCGAGAGCTTGGTTTAGAGTTAAATGATAAAGTTCTTATTATGATCCCCAATGCTAAAATTAGTCCGGTAGGTTTAATGCCGAGATATAAACGTTTTACTATTGGTGGTTTTTTTCATGGCAGTAATGGTCTCGGGATTGATAATAACTATATAATTATTAATATTAAAGACGCCAAAAAATTATATCAATATGATGATAGAATTACTGGGTTTCGTTTGCAAGCTCATAGTTTATATGAGGCGCCTATTGTTGCTAGCAATATGAGGAAATTGTTACCATTTGATTATTATGTTACTGATTGGACCATGCAATATGGTTCTCACTTAAAAGCTGTTAAACTTGAGAAAATGATGATGTTGCTAATTTTATCTTTGTTAATAGTTATTGCAGTATTTAATTTAGTATCGTCACTAGTAATGATTGTAAATGAGAAACAGCCGGATATAGCTATTCTTAGAACAATGGGGGCTCGTTCTACCACAATATTAAATATATTTTTAGTCCAAGGAAGTTTAGTAGGATTATTTGGTACTATTATTGGAGTATCTATGGGTTTACTATTATCTTACAATGTAACATTTGTAGTAGATATTATTTTAAAACTAGTTGACTTAGATGGATTGTTGTCAACAGTATATAGAGTTGATCATTTCCCTTCAAAAATTATGCTCGAAGATGTATTAATTGTTAGTACTGTATCAATGTTGTTGAGTTTGCTTGCAACTATTTATCCTGCCTGGAGAGCATCAAAGTTAAATCCAGTTGAGATTTTGAGATATGAATAAAATTATGTTATTAGAGTGTAAACAGGTATCAAAAAAATTTTTTGATAAAACAAAAGATATTTGTATTTTAAATAAAATGGAGTTACAAATCACCAATGGTGAAAGTGTTGCCATTGTTGGACCATCTGGATCTGGCAAAAGTACATTATTACATATACTAGCTGGGCTTGATAAACCAACTAGTGGTGAGATAATAGTAGCTGGGAAAGCATTAAGTAAGTATACAGAAAGAGATTTATGCAGACTACGAAATAATGTGTTTGGTTTCGTATATCAGCATCATCATTTATTGAAAGATTTTAATGTAGTTGAAAATATCATGATGCCTTTATTGATCCAAGGGATGAATTATGAGCTTGCTAAACGAAAAGCATTGTCATTAATGCATCTTGTCAATTTACAAGATCGTGATTATTTTGCTGTAACGAAATTGTCAGGAGGGGAAAAACAGAGGGTTGCTATTCTTAGAGCATTGGTGAATGATCCCAAAATATTATTTGCCGATGAACCAACTGGGAACTTATGCCAGGCTACAGCTAGCGGAGTTTATACCACTTTGTTAGAGTTAAAGGATAGATTAGACGCTGCTATATTGATAGTAACTCATGATTTACATTTGGCAAGAAAAATGGATAAGGTATATTTATTAGATGATGGTAATCTTGTTTTACAAAATTAACTGGATAAAATGATGGAATCAGAAATTAAACTCCCGAGGCATGTTGCTATTATAATGGATGGGAATGGTCGATGGGCGACTAAAAAAGGTGTTACTAGGAAAGAAGGGCACCTTGCAGGAGTTGAAGCTGCTCTTAAAATAATCACTCATTGTGTAAAATCAGGTATTAATACTCTTAGTTTATTTACCTTAAGTAATGAAAATTTAAATAGACCTCCAAAAGAAGTACAAGATTTAATGGGGATCTATATGAGTGTAATAAAAGCAAATTCTGTTTCATTAAAACAAGAAGGTATAAAAGTTAAATTTATTGGTGATCATGCTGTTTTTTCAGATAAGTTACAATCATCAATGGGGCAATTAGTAAAAAGTACGGCTAGTAATTCTAGAATGAATTTGATTATTGCTATGAATTATAGTGGGAAATGGGATATATCTAATGTTGTTATAAAAATTGCTGATCAAATTAAGCAGGGAGCTATAACTGTCTCTGAACTTACTGTAGATAAAATAAATGATTTTTTTGCAACTAAAGATTGTTTTGAGCCTGATTTACTTATTCGTACGAGTGGTGAGTATAGAATTAGCAACTTTTATTTATGGCAACTAGCTTATACAGAGTTATATTTTACTGATATATTTTGGCCTGATTTTAATGAAGATGAATTTGATAAAGCTATAAATAATTTTTCTAATAGAATACGAAGGTTTGGATTAAGAAATGAGTAATACGGTATTAAGGGTAATAACGGGAACAATCTTATTATTTTTTGTTATTTTGTTGCTGTTGGTAGCTTCTAGTTACCAATTTACTTTGATAATAAGTTTATTATACATAGCGGCGACTTTTGAGTGGTTTAAGTTGGTTGGCATTAAGAGTGATTTTTTTAAAATAGTATATGGTCTATTGATAATGGGAACTATGTATATTTTGAGTGATCAATTTAGTTCGAACTTGTTATCTTGGATGTTGATAATTTATCTAACATTATGGATTACTATAATATTAGCTTTATTCAGTTATCCAAAAAAAACATTTCTATTTAAAAAGATCCCATTAATATGTTGTTCATATTTAGCCATAGTAACAGCATGGTATGGTTTTGTATTGTTAAGATCTCAGCATGCAGGTAGATATTTATTATATTTAGTTATATTTGTAACAATTGCTGATTCGGCAGCTTATTTTTTTGGTAAAGTATTTGGTAAACATAAATTATCTACAAAAATTAGCCCTGGTAAATCTGTTGAAGGAGCATTAGCTGGAACTATTTGTGCAGTTGGTTTTGGTTACTTTACTTTTTTTAATTGCTCTTATTCTCATTTAATGAATTTAACTGCAATGATTTTGTTGGCAATGGTTTCTATAGTAGGAGACTTATTCATAAGTATGCTAAAACGCAATAGTAATATTAAAGATTCTGGTCATTTATTGCCAGGACATGGGGGTATATTAGACAGAATTGACAGCATTAGTGCAATATCTTTTCCGTTTGCTATATATCTGAACGATTATTTGCAAGTCTAGTATGGGTGATATAGATAACGTAGCTTTACTATCTTGAATGGTATTCTTTTTGGAAAAATACTGGAACGGATAATAGATATGTATTAAAGTTTACCTTTGATTAAAATTGGCTATTAACACGGTATATAAGCGGATATTATGCACATAACGAACAAAAAAGTAACAATTGCCGGGTTAGTTTGTTACTTTATCATTTTTGGAATGTCGTTTAGTTGTTTTGCTACAAAAATAACTGATATTAAAGTGAAGGGTCTGTTTAAAATTAGAGAATCTACTTTTATGGATAATTTATCTATCAAAAAAGGGGATGACTTTGAATCTTCGATGTCTTCAAAAATTATTCGTGATCTTTATAAAAAAGAGTTTTTTAATAATATCGAACTTACTAGAAAAGGTAGTACGTTAATTTTTAATGTCGTTGAAAGACCGGTTATATCTGCAATTCATTTTCATGGTAACAGTGCAGTGCCAAATGATGCATTTTCTCAAGCATTAAAATCTGCGGGTTTGATCAAAGGTAGAATGTTTAATCATGCAAGCTTAGAGGCTATTGAGCAATCATTAAAAGCTCAATATGCTATGCGTGGTAGAAAAGGTGTAGAAATCGAAACTTCTATTGAAAAATTACCTCGCAATAGAATAAAAATTGAAATTAATATAGATGAGGGCTCAGAAAATCAAATAAGGCATATAAGAATTCTAGGAAATAAGAATATTTCAACAAATAAATTATTGAGTGAAACTGATATTTCTACAACAGGATTATTTACTTACTTTACCGAAGAAGATAAATATTCTGAGGGAAAAATGAATCGTGCTTTAGAACTTATTAAGAATTATTACAAAGATCGAGGTTATGCCAAGGTAGCAATAGAATCGGTTAATGTTGGTAAACTGCCGAATATTAACCATGTGAGAGTTGTAATTAAGATAAAAGAAGGTGATATCTATAAAATCAAAGATTATAAATTGACCGGTAACATTGCGGTACCAATTGAGGTATTAGAAAAGCATATTGATCTGAAAAAAGGCCAGCGGTATTCTAGAAAGGATATTAACAAAATTGTTGAAAATATTAGTACAGAATTAAATGATAGAGGCTATACTTTCTCTGTAGTAGATCCACAGCCGGAATTTGATGATAAAACTAAAGAAATCTCAATTAACTTCCATATCAATCCTGGCAGGCCTATTTATGTTAGACGAATAATTTTTGTAGGAAATCATAAAACAGCAGATTATGTTTTGCGTCGTGAATTACTACAGGAAGAGGGAGCCTTATTGTCGGTAAGTAGAGTAAAGGAATCAAAAAGAAAAATGATGAATCTACGTTATGTTGAAGGTGTTTATGAAGACACTCAGCAAGTTCCTGGTACTAATAATCAGGTAGATATGATCTTTAATGTTACTGAAACTAACATTGCTGAATTCCAAGGACAGGCTGGGATTTCATCCACTGGCTTTGAAGTAAAAATAGGAATTAATCATTATAATGTATTTGGTACTGGAAAAAGAGCTGGAATTAATTTTAAGCATGATTCATGGGGGCAAAATATTGCCTTAGACTATTATAATCCTTACTATACTGAAAGTGGTATTGGTAGAGGGTTTAGAGTTTATTATCGTAGAACATCTGTTAATCAACGACTAAAGAGTCAGCTTGCTGATTTTAGCATGGATTCATTTGGCACAGGAGTTAATTTCAATATACCTCTAACTGATACTAATAGTATCAATTGGGGGATCACCTTGAAGAAAGATAAAATTATCAAATTAGGGGGGGATACGTTAATAAAACAGTATCAAAGTTACGTAGATGCTTTTGGTGATGAATATTATAGCGCTGCTTTAGATATTGGTTGGGGATATTCAAATTATGACCAGTTTCCTTTCCCGACATCCGGATTAAACGTCAGTGTATCAGGGACGCTTAATTACCCTATTGTAAAGTATGGTAGATACTATAAGATAGGAACAGAAGTGAAATATTATCAGCCGTTATTTGCTGGGATTATTTTAGGGATGGCAGGAAGTATTAATTTTGCCGAAAGCTATTCTGCTAAAGAAGCGGTACCGTTCTATCAATACTATAGGGCAGGAGGGGCTTCCTATGAGGGTCAAGTTCGTGGTTATGAAACGGCCTCACTTGGACCAAGAAGTGAGCAGACAAAACAAGCAATGGGAGGTAATTTTTTGGTAAATAGTACTTTAGCTTTGATTTTGCCTGATCCGCTAAGCGGTAAGAAATTTAGAACGTCAATATTTTATGATGTTGGAAACGTATATCAAACTTTTTCTGATCGAAGATTTAAAGGAGATACTAATTCTGGGAGAATTAGAACCTCTGTAGGTCTTGGTATTCAATGGATAACTCCATTTGGGCCAATTAGATTGAGTTTTGCTTATGCTATTAATCCAGAAAAAGATGATAAGTTAAGTATACCAGCTTTAAGTTTTCAAACGGGTTTTTAATATATAAATGAAAAGGAGAAAAAAATGAGAAAGATTGTCGCTACTATTTTGAGTTTAGCAATAATTGGTTTTAGTCATGCAAAAGATATGAAGATTGGTGTGGTTGATTTTCAAAAGGTTATTGTAGAAGCTCCGGCTGCTAAAAAAATGAATAGTGAATTGCAGAAAAAATATAAGCCACGTAATTCGGAAATAAGGACATTAAAGTTGTCTGTGGAAAAGCAAGAAGCTGAGTTACAAAAGAATGAAAGTATTATGACTGCTGACCAGGTAGATAAAACGCGTAATAAATTAATCAGTCTTCGACGTTCTCTTGAGCGTAAAGTTGAAGATTTTCAACGTGCTTTACAAGAAGATCAAATCCAGGCTTCCAAGAAATTCTCTAAAAAAGTGGAGAGTCATGTCGAAAAAATTGGAGAGGAAGGAAACTTTGATATTATTTTACAAAAACAGGCTACTGTATTTGTAAAAGGGCAAAATAAAAAAGGGAAGAATAAAAAAGGTGGATTAGATATTACTGCACAGTTAATTAAAGTACTTAAATAAATATGGTTTCTTTCTCTCTTAGACATCTTTCAGACTTAGTGAATGGTGAATGGAGTGGTGAACCCGATATTAAGATAGAAGGTATTGCTCCTTTAGATCGTGCTAATGATAAAAAGATCACTTTTTTGTTTGATCCAAGGTATATTAAATATTTAGCTGATACTAAAGCAGCAGCAGTTGTTATAAATAAAGAGCATGCTGCCAGTTGTCCGGTTAATTTTATAGTTGTATCAGATCCATATGTTGCATATGCTATTATTTCTAAGAGTTTTGATAATACGCCTATTTCTGCTAGGAATGTCCATCCTAGTGCTGTAATTGATGATTCGGTAAAACTTGGAGAAAATGTTAGTATTGGCCCTAATACATCAGTTTATTCAGGAGTTACTATTGGGGATAATGTAGTTATTGGTGCAAACTGTGTTATAAGAGAGAATGTTACATTAGGAGATAGTTGTTGTCTTCACGATAGTATTTCTATTTATCATAGTTGTGTTTTAGGAAACAATGTAAGTGTACATAGTGGAGTAGTAATTGGTGCTGATGGTTTTGGTATTGCTAAATCTGAAGGTCGATGGCTTAAAATATCGCAGCTTGGTTCGGTAACTATTCATGACGATGTAGAAATTGGTGCAAATACAACTATTGATAGAGGTGCTATTGATGATACTGTGATCCACCAAGGTGTTAAATTAGATAATCAAATTCAGATTGGTCATAATGTTTCTATAGGTAGTAATACAGCTATAGCTGGTTGTACTGGAATAGCTGGTAGCGCTAAAATTGGTAAGGATTGCCTTATTGGAGGGAGAGTTGGTATTTCTGGGCATAATACTATTACTGATAATGTAACTCTAATAGCATTTGCTGGGGTTAGAGGTTCAATAAAAAAACCTGGGGTGTATTCTGGTGGGATCGGTTGTATGGAGCATAAGAAATGGAATAAGATTGAAGCAAGGATAAAGCGATTAGATAGTTATATTAAAAAGTTAAAAAAATTAGAGCAAAAAATTCAAGTAGAAGAGGAAAATGATACAAATGATGCAGATTAAAGAAATAATGAATAAAATTCCCCATAGATATCCATTTATATTGGTTGATAGAGTATTACATGTGGAGAAGTTTGTTAACCTTAGTGCTATTAAGAATGTTTCTATAAATGAACCTTATTTTAGTGGTCATTTTCCTGATAATCCGGTTATGCCAGGGGTATTAATTTTGGAGTCGCTTGCTCAGGCAAGCTCTATTTTTGCTCAATTTTCAGGTGCAAATGTAGGTGAAAATGCTATTCAAGTATTTGCTGCTATTGATAATGTTCGTTTTAAGAGAATAGTTGTACCTGGAGATCAATTAAAACTACAAATTGAATATATAAAACATAAAAAAGGTATTTGGAAAATTAAAGGAACGGCATTAGTCGAGGATGAAATAGCTTGTAGTGCTGATTTAACAAGTGCCACTAGGGAGTTTAGCGGGTGATTGACGAAAGGGCTCATATTGATCCATCTGCTAAAATTCATGACGGTGTTCAAATAGGTCCGTGGTCTTACATTGGTGAAGATGTAGAGATTGGCAATAATACAGTGATAGGGCCACACGTTGTTATTAAGGGAACAACTAAGATTGGTAAAGATAACCATATTTTTCAATTTGCATCAATCGGGGAAATATCCCAGGATAAAAAATTTAAAGGAGAAAATACTTTTCTTGAAATAGGTGATGGTAATACTATAAGAGAGAATGTTACTATTAATCAGGGTACGGCTGGTGGTAATGGTACTACCAAAATTGGTAATAACAATTGGATTATGGCTAATGTTCATATAGCTCATGATTGTATTATTGGTAACAATGTGACTTTTGCAAATTATGTAGGTTTAGCTGGTCATGTAACCATAGAAGATTATGCGACAATAAGTGGATATGCAGCTATTCACCAGTTTTGTGTAGTTGGGGCATACAGTTTTATTGCTAAAGCTTCTTATGTAACAAAGGATATATTACCATTTTTAATGATAGCAGGTTATAATCCGGTTACATGTGGTTTAAATATTTTAGGTCTTAAAAGAAATAACTTTAGCCAAGAAGTAATTGATTTTTTAAAACAGGGCTACAAAATTATTTTTAGAAAAAATTTAACCGTAAATGAGTCAATCGAGGAATTAGAAAAACTATTACCAAAATGCTCTGAACTACAGTATTTTATTGATGGGTTAAAAATTTCCTCGCGTGGCATTATAAGATAATATTAATCAATAATTATTTAAAGTGAAAGTTGGAATTGTTGCTGGAGAATCCTCCGGAGATATAATTGGGGCAAGGCTTATTAAAGCATTAAAAGCTAACTATAAAAATATATCTTTTTATGGGTTAGCTGGGCCTAAAATGATAGCAGAAGGCTGTGTACCTATTGTGGAGATCAGCAATGCTAATGTCATGGGTTTTGGTCATGTCATAAAGAAATTACCTAAAATATACAGTATAAAGAAACAACTACTGAATAATTTCAGGAATGATATTCCTGATCTTTTTATTGGGATTGATTTTACTGATTTTAATCTTGATTTAGCTAAAGATCTAAAAAAGCTCGGGGTTAAAATTGTTCAATATAAAGGTCCTTCTGTTTGGGCATGGCGCCCTGGTAGAAAAAAGAAAGTTGCAAAAATAGTTGACTTGCTGTTAACGATATTCCCATTTGAGCAGGAAGCTTATAAGGATGTACCAATTAATGCTAAGTATGTAGGGCATCCTATTGCTGGAGAGATCCCGCTAGTTATCGACAAGGCTGGGGCCCTTAAAAATTTGGGATTTAGTAGTGATGATAGGATTGTTGCAGTTTTGCCAGGTAGTCGTGATCAGGAGATAATGACTTTGAGTGAAATTTATTTGAATACATTGGTTAGATTATCAAAAATATATCCGGATCTGATATTTGCTTGTGCTCATTTAAATGATCATACAATGCAAAAATTTAAAGGGATCCAAGATAAAATGAGTCTAGATATTAATATTAAACATTTTATTAATAAAACTAGATTGGTATTAGAAGCATCCGATGCTGTTTTAGCTACTTCAGGAACTGTTACTTTTGAAGCTATGCTATACAAGAAGCCGATGATTGTAGCTTACAAGGTTTCTTGGTTATTGGGTAAAATTTTAAGACAGTTAATCTCTATTAATCATATGGCTTTACCGAATTTGTTAGCAGATAAAGAAATTGTTAGAGAATACAAACAGCTTGAGGTTAATGCTAAAGACTTATCTGAAGGGTTAGTTAGGGCTCTAGAAGATCGGGACTATCAACGGGAAATTAATACAGTTTTTATGGAGATCCATCAGAAGCTGCTGATGGATACAGAAAAAGAAATTGTAAAAAACATTAGTGATTTATTAGTAAGATGATTATATATAAAATAGCAGGAGTAGATGAGGCAGGTAGAGGTCCTTTAGCAGGGCCTGTCGTTGCTGCATCAGTAATTTTAGAGAGAGAGATTAAAGGAATAAGAGACTCAAAAAAGCTTTCAGAGAAAAAACGATTTAGCTTATCAAAGGATATTTATGATAATGCTAGTGCTATTGGTATAGGTATGTGTTACCCAGCTGAAATTGATTCTATAAATATTCACAATGCTAGTTTATTAGCGATGAAAAGGTCAATAGATAACTTAGAAGAAGTACCAAATTATGTGTTAGTTGATGGAAGTTTTGTTCCTCCTGATGTTTCATATTTATGTTTTTCAATAGTCAAAGGCGATATAAGTAATTACCTTATTTCTTCTGCATCGATAATTGCTAAAACGGTTCGTGATAGCATAATGATAAATTATGAAGAGCAATATCCTGAATATGAATTTTCCAAGCATAAAGGATACCCGACAAAACAGCATATTGCTTCTCTTAGACAATATGGTCCTAGCCCAATCCATAGATATAGTTATGCTCCAGTTAAAAAATTTATTGAGGTGAGTGATGACAATTAAATTTATTCATCTAACAACTCATTCAGAATATTCAATGTCAAGTAGTATTATTAGGTTGGATGAGATGCTACAGATGTCAAAAGAAGGTGGAATGCCATCCGTTGCTTTAACAGATCATATGAATTTATTTGGAGCAGTTAAATTTTTTAAAAAAGCTATTTCAAAAGGAATAAAACCTATTATAGGATGTGAATTAGATTTGATCTACGATCCTAAAGATCATGACAAATTCTCTTTAACGGTTTTATGTCAGAATCAGCAAGGCTATGAGAATTTATTGGAGATTTTGTCTAGGGCTTACCAGCTTGATAATATGCAGAAAAAACCATTGGTTGAGAAACGATGGCTGCTAGAATTATCTGGTGGTTTGATAGTTTTGTCTGGTGGTTATAAGGGAGACGTAGGTAAATTTATATTGTCTGATGATGATAAGAAAGCATTACAAGCTGTTAAAGAATGGAAAAACTGTTTTGGGGATCGTTATTATTTAGAAGTTAGTAGATTTAATCGACAAAGAGAAGCAGAATTAATTAGAAAATTAGCTATTATATCAGATGTTACAAATGTTCCTTTGGTTGCTACAAATCATCCATTATTTATAAATGTTGATGAATATGAGTCTCATAGTACTAGAGTTTGTATAAGCGAAGGGAAATTATTATCACATTATAATAAGAGCCCTAAATATTCTAAGCAGCAATATTTTAAGAGCCAACAGCAGATGCAAGAATTATTTGCTGATTTACCCCACAGCTTAGAAAATACTATTAACATTGCTAAACGTTGTAACGTGATTTTAATATTAGATCAAATTTCTTTACCAGATTTTCCTTTACCTAATAATTATACGGTAGAGACTTATCTAACTGAAGTGGCTGAAAGTGGGCTGAAAAAAAAATTTGATGATAAATGTATAAGTAACAATGATGAAGCCGTAGACATTGAGGAGGTCTATTATAAAAGATTATCTACAGAATTATCAGTGATTATATCAATGGGATATGCAGGATATTTTCTGATTGTACATGATTTTATTGTATGGTCTAAAAATAATAATATTCCTGTTGGTCCTGGAAGAGGTTCTGGTGCTGGTTCGATTGTAGCATACTCTTTAGGAATAACAGATATCGATCCAATCAAATATGAATTATTTTTTGAAAGATTTTTAAATCCAGAACGGGTTTCAATGCCTGATTTTGATATTGATTTTTGTATTAATGGTAGGGATAAAGTTATTAATTATGTAGCTGCAAAATATGGTCAGCATACGGTAGCTCAAATTATAACTTTTGGTACTTTATCAGCTAAGGCAGTAGTTAGAGATGTGGGGAGAGTATTTGGTCAACCATATGGTTTAGTAGATAGGGTAGCAAAACTTATTCCAATGGAGCTTGGTATAACTCTAAAGAAAGCATTGACAGAGCCTGAATTGAAAGATAAGTATGATTCTGACGATGTGGTTAAATCTATTATTGATATGGCAATAAAATTAGAGGGAATTGTGAGAAATGCTGGCAAGCATGCTGGAGGTGTTGTTATTGCACCTGGTGCTATTAAAAAATATTCAGCTGTATATCGGGAAAGTATTCAAGATAATTTAGTTACTCAATATGATAAGGATGATGTGGAGCAAGTAGGACTAATAAAATTTGATTTACTTGGTTTAAAAACATTAACTATTATCGATAATGCCGTTAGAATTATAAATAAAAATCTTATTGATAAACTGGATATCAGTAAAATTGACCTTTGTGATTCAAAAGTATATGAGTTGATTTGTCGATGTAATACAACAGCAGTTTTTCAGCTTGAATCACGAGGAATGAAAGATTTAATTAAAAGACTGCAACCAGACAGGTTCGAGGACATAATAGATTTAATTGCTTTATTTAGACCTGGGCCATTACAATCAGGTATGGTTGATGACTTCATTAATAGAAAGCATGGTAGAGAAAAAGTCAAATATATTCATCTAAGTCTTGAACCGGTTTTGTCAACTACTCATGGTGTTATTTTATATCAGGAACAAGTAATGGAAATAGCTAGAAGGGTTGGCTCATATACACTCGGTAAAGCTGATTTATTAAGAAGGGCTATGGGCAAGAAAAAACTACAAGAAATGGCTATGCAGCGTAATACCTTTTTAACCGGTGCTATTAGTAATGGATTAGATGAGCGTTTGGCAAATATAATTTTTGATCTAATGGAAAAATTTTCTGGTTATGGTTTTAACAAATCTCATTCAACAGCCTATGCATTGTTAACTTATCAAACTGCATGGCTTAAAACAAATTATACTGCTGAGTTTATGGCTGCAGTTATGTCATCTGAGTTAGAAAATACGGATAAGTTGTTTGGCTTGATCAATGAATGTAGACAAATGGGTATAAAGGTATTGTCACCATCTGTCAATAATAGTGGCTATAAATTTAGTATTGAAGAAAATGGAATTAGGTTTGGCTTAGGAGCGATAAAAGGAATCGGACAATCTGTAGTAGATGAAATAATAAACAAACGTAATGAAGGTGCTTTTGTAAATCTATTTGATTTTACCAATCGCGTTAATTTAAAAAAAGTGTCTCAAAAAACTATGGAAACTTTGGCATATTCTGGTTGTTTAGATTCTCTTAATGATTCTAGGGGTGCAATAATTAGTAAATTACCACGTTATTTTGGTTTATCAGAGCAGAAGCAGCAAGATGAGCAAAATGGACAGGTAAGTTTATTTGATAGAGGTTTTGACAATAATATTGCTAATGATGTAGATGAGAGTATTGGCAGTGAAATTACTACTAAAGAATATTTATCTGGCGAAATGGATACTTTAGGATTTTATTTTAGTATTCATCCTATGGATTTATATAAAGAAGACGTTAAATCCTTAGGAATTTTATCAATTAAGTCTGTCTACGATAATAATAATTTACCAAAAAAAGTTGTTTTGGCAGGTATCATAATTGCTATTAAAAGAATTGTAACAAAGCGAGGAGAGCCGATGTTTTTTGTTACTATTGATGATGGGAATATGATGACTGATTTACTAATTTTTAATGATGTTTATCAGGAATCAGTTGATCACGTTATTAAAGATCGTGTTATTAAAATAGAATGTGCTGTATCCGTAGATTCTAATAATGTATTAAGATTAAGAGCTGTTAAGATTGAATCTCTCCAGCACTTTAGAGAGGAAAGTTGTAGAACTATAGAAATTAAGGTATCTGAAGAAGATTATTCGTCGGAGAAGTTGTCTCAATTATCAGATATATTGGCTGAGCAGCAACAGGGTGGGTGTTCTATTTTTTTATCATATGATAAAAATAAGTTCACTGGAAAGTTCAAGTTAAAAGAAAATTTTAGACCAGCTTATGATATTGTTTGGAATTTAAGGAATATTTTCGGCGATAACAGTATACTAGTAAGATATTAAAAGGGAGTAATTATGACTAACAAAGTACTTAAACTAATTAACTTTATAGTGTATATAATGTATGTCCGATTAAAAATCACCTTAGTATTATCATTATGGTTTTTGACGATTTGCCAGGTTTCTGCCAGCAGCCTTGGAATGATTAATATCCTCTCTGACGTTGATGAGCCTTTTGTTGCTCTTATTCCTATTTCTCCTAAAACTGATCTTAGTAAATTTAACGTCCAGTTAGCAGATAAAAAGACATTTGATAACAAGGGTATTATTAGAGAAGATTTTATTAGTAATATTAAAATAGAGATTGTCAAAACTAAGGACTCTAATAATATTAAATTAAGTTCTCGACATCCAATTTTCACCAATTTTTTTACTATTTTATTGGTTATAAATGACGTTGGTGAAAAAAATATTTATAGTGTTTTAATAGATCTTGATAACCCGGCTCCTGTGGCTTCATTAATCTTTGGCACTAAGATTGGAGAAGATTTTGTTGATACAAAAAATGTTAAGACACAGATATATATTGAGCCTATAGAGAAAATAAGAAAGAACTATAATGATATTGATAACACTAAGCTAGATGATGTTATTGATGACAATAAAAATATGAATAAAATCAAGAAGAAGATACAACAGCAAAAAGATAAAATTTTGGATAAAAACGTTTCTTATAATTCTGATTTAGCTCCCGAAGATAAGCGATTATTTAAGTCGCAACTTTATCGTAAAATTATTGATAAAACACCAGAAACTATTCAAGATATTTATATACCAACCACTGGCAATCCTGTAAGCGTTAAAGTTAAAAGTAAGAAGACTATTAGCACAGATCAGGAACGTAGAGTTAAATTAAAAACTATTAATGAAGCTATTATTCATAGTGATGAGTTATCCGCGGCTAATAGTCCTGAAGATGGAATTTTTAGAGTTGCTATGGGAAATCCTAATATAGCAGAATCTTTTAGAAAAACAGGATATAAAAACCAAGATTATTTTTATGTCAAGATCCTATCAGCATTAATGTTGGGTTTAATGTTAACAGTTATTTTAATGATGTATTCTATCATTAATAGACGTAAGAAATTGCAGCAAGTATACCTTGGTAATTTTAACAATAAAAATGAATATGTTGATGATACTGATAAGCTTTATTCTAGGAAATTTCATAATTCGATAAGAGCTTTACTAAACAATGGTGAATTTGATGAAGCAAAAAAGTTATTTAGAGATGAATTTCTTAATCGTGGTATGAGTTTGTACGCTCTTTGCCGATATTATAGTACTTTTCAAGATTATGGTATTCAAGAATTTAATAGTAATTTATTTCTACCAGATAATTTAACTGGTTTTCAAACTACTCATAATTCTATTTATGATCAAAAAAATACTGAAAATGGTCAGCTAGATAATTCTTTGTATAGAGGAAAAAATTCAAGTAGTAAGTCGAACAAGACTAGGAGTAAACATAAGGGTACCGAAAACAATAAGATGGTGCAGGACAATGTTGATCTATCTGAAGTTGCTGAAGATATTATCACAGCTAAATTGAATTTAGCTAGTGCTTATACAAATATGAAGGATTTTGTTAAAGCGGAAGGTATTCTTGTTCAAATTTGCCGTACTGGTAGCCCACAACAACGTAAGGAAGCTAGTAGGTTGCTTAAAAAGATAAAGTTCTAGTAGGATGATATGAGGCTAGCTTTTGGTGTTCAGTATATTGGGACGAACTACTTTGGTTGGCAAAGCCAGCTTAATGGTTTGACTATTCAGGAGCAATTAGAAAAAGCTTTTAGTAAAATAGCAGACGAAGAGATCACTATAACTGGATCAGGAAGAACTGACACAGGTGTGCATGCTAGTGGGCAAATAGGGCATTTTGATACTAATTCAAATAGAGCAGGGGTAGCTTGGGTAAGAGGTGTTAATAGGATTTTACCTTCGGATATAAATGTAATTTTTGTTACTAATATTGACAGCTCATTTCATGCTAGATTTTCTGCGGTAAAGCGCCAATATCGTTATTTAATATATAATAATAATGTACGTTCTAGCTTTTGGGGAAATTTTTCAAGTCAGGAATTTTTGCCTCTTAATGAGCTTGAGATGCAAAAAGCGTCTAAGTTATTGCTAGGAAAGCAAGATTTTACATCAATAAGAGATTCAGGATGCCAAAGCTCTACTCCAGTTAGAAAGGTTTATTCTGCTGACGTTAGAAGGAAGGGAAATTTTGTGATTTTTGAGATAACCGCAAATGCTTTTTTATATCACATGGTAAGAAATATTTTAGGTTTATTGATACCTATTGGATTAGGTCATAAGCCGATAAGATGGGTCAAAGATGTCATGGATGCTAAGAATAGAGCACAGGCAGGGGTTACCTATTCACCAAGAGGACTATATTTGCACAGAATTTATTATGAAAAGTCATTTTCTTTTAAATTATCTAAGCAAGATTATATAATTGATATGTTTGATTAATTGGATATTAGAGAGGTGATAATTTTATGAGTTGGTTTGGTAAATTAATTCCACAAAAAATTAGAACAGAAAGTTCTAAGAAAAGCGATATGCCTGAGGGGCTATGGTCTAATTGTAGTAATTGTAAGGCTGTACAGTATAAGGCTGAACTGGAGCGTAATCTTTTTGTATGTTCTAAATGTGGATTTCATTCAAGAATTGGTGCAAGAAATAGATTAGAGATTATTTTAGATCACGGTAGTTCTTTCGAAATAATAAATGATCTAGTAAATAAGGATCCTTTGAAATTTAAAGATAGTAAAAGATATAAAGATAGAGTTGTAGCAGCACAAAAGAAAACAAATGAGCAAGATGCACTTATAGTATTAAAAGGAAAAATAAATAAGATGTCTGTTGTTGTTGCTGCGTTTGAATTTGGTTTTATGGGTGGTTCTATGGGAGCTAGTGTTGGTGAGATGTTTGTAAGGGGAGTTAGAGCAGCAATAAAAAGATCTTGTCCTTTTATAGTATTTACTGCAAGTGGTGGAGCTAGGATGCAAGAAGGGGTGATTTCTTTATTTCAGATGGCAAAGACCAGTGCCATCTTGAAAAAGCTCAATAATAATAAATTACCATATATCTCCGTCTTAACAGATCCTACTCTTGGAGGTGTATCAGCTAGTTTAGCGATGTTAGGAGATATAATTATAGCAGAGCCTGATGCGCTGATTGGTTTTGCCGGACCTCGAGTAATTGAACAAACTGTCAGGCATAAACTTCCTGATGGTTTTCAAAAGAGTGAATTCCTATTAGAAAAAGGCCATATCGATATGGTCATTGATAGAAGAGAATTAAAAGACAGTTTACATTCTATTTTGATGCATTTAATGAGTAACAAACAACAGAATGTTTAAAGATTTAAGTAGTTGGCTTAATTACTTAGATAAACTTCATCCAACTAAAATAGATTTTGATCTAGATAGAGTGGTTGAGGTTGCAACTAGAATGGGGCTTTTGTATTTTGATGCAAAAGTTATAGTTGTTGGCGGGACAAATGGCAAAGGCACTACATGTGCATTATTAGAATCAATTTTATTTGCAAATGAATACTCTGTTGGAGTTTTTTCCTCTCCTCACATAAGTAGATTTAATGAAAGGATCCGTTTAAATGGTCAAGAGGTCAATGATAGTGAGATCATCGATGCATTTAAAGATATTAATATTTATCGAAACGATATTTCTCTTACTTATTTTGAATATACTACTTTAGCGGCTTTGTATATATTTAAAAATTATAATTTAAGTTTCATTATTTTAGAAGTAGGGTTAGGTGGGAGGTTAGATGCAGTTAATATTGTCCATCGAGATGTAGCTATTATTACAAGTATAGGGATTGACCACACAAATTATTTAGGTGATAGTGTCGATGCTATAGGGCGTGAAAAAGCATATATTTACAAGGATAATTGCTATGCAATTATTGGTGTTAATGATTTTCCCAGTTCAGTAGATAAGTATATTATCGAACATAGTATTGATTTACACGTATTTGGTAGAGACTTTAAGGATAATATTTACGATAACAGTATGAGTTGGAGTAGTGGGAATTTTTTCCTTGAGAATTTAGCTTTACCATCAATAGTTCCTGTAAATTTATCTTGTGCTCTTGAATGCCTGAAAGGTCTTGAGTTAAATAGTTTATTAAAAACAGAGTTAATTAATAACGGCTTAAATAAATTTAATTTATTCGGGCGTTTAACAGTTGTTAAAAAAAAATATTCGATAATATTTGATGTAGCACATAACTTACAAGCAATAGAAAATTTATCAAAAAAACTACAAAAAACTGGTACTAGCTTAGCTGTTTTTGCTATGTGTAAAGACAAAGATATTTATAATACAATAAATACTTTTATTGACTATTTCGATCATTGGTATGTTGTGATTTTTGACGATGATCTGCGGATGGCAGAACCTACTGAATATGATTTGGTCTTTAGGAAACTTGCAATAAAAAACTATACATATTTTAGTTTGGTTGATGATTTGGTTAAAAATACTAATGAACTAACTAGTTCAGATCAATTAGTTGTATTTGGTTCATTTAGTATAGTAGAAAAAATTAAACATAAACTGCATTTATTTGCTAAATCGTAATAGATAAGTATTTAAAAATAGCTTATTTAAAACAGCATTAATAGAAGAAAAAAGAGTGCTGCTATATAAGTTATTGATCTCATTGATACTTAAATAATTTTTCATCCAAATTGATTGAAAATATCACATCTATTTGCTGTCAATAGTTATATATAATTTTATATATACTATATTTATATGTATGGTACGGTAATTTATTGTAATTAAAGAATAGTAGAATAGAACTAAAAAAATTAATTATCTAGAAAATATTATCTGCATAAGAAAGTACTTAGTTTATCAAGGAATTGAAGATGCCAAAGAAAAAATCTCCTCTAGAAACAGCTAAAGAGGAAGTAGTTGGAAGATTTAAAGAAGATACGGCGCGTTGGGTAAATGTCGGCCAGACCGTTAATGATATAAGTCGTAATCGTTTTGAAATAGGGGGCAAAGAATTATATATTAAGGAATTTGATGTTAACGATCCTAAAAAGCCTAAAGCAGGACGTATTATAGTAGTATGTGGTGAGGAAGAAACAGAAATTGACGATAAAAAACGACAGCAAGTAATGAAGGCGATGTTTCTAACAGAAATGAGCCATTTATTTTCCCAAATAAAAAAGGACTCTTATGATCTAGTAGCTCTTAATAGATATTTTAATTTGTATACCCATCAACAAGGTTTTTTAAATATAGCTGAAACAGTAGTTAAAAGTCATTTAACTGACAGTGATGAAAATAATATCTATATCAGAAATAGTACTGCTCCTCCAACACAGTTCCCTAGAAAGTTAACCTTCGAGGTTAAAAATAATAAAATTAAATTCACTGAATATTTTGAATTAGAAAATTATATGAGGGTTGGGGGCATTTCTGATTCGGATGATGTTGTTATGGATTTGGATAATATTAAGACGGGACATAATGCCACAGTTAAATGTAGCAGTACTATTAGTGTAACACGAGGAGCAATAGATCATTCTTTTGGAAAAATAGAAATTGATAGAAAAAATGAATTTGGTTATCACTTATTTCCTCCAAAAACATTTGCTGAGGTCATAAAAAATGTATCTTTTGTCATAAAGGATACTTTTTTATCTCTTCAAACAATCTGCAATGATTCTCTTAAAAAGTTTTATAAAAAACATATAAAAAATAGCTTTTCGGAAATATCTGATAAATTGGAAGAGGCAGCATTTAATATAAAGCAAGATCCTAAAAAGTTAAAACAAGAACTACTTGCAATAGAATCTGATAGTAGCTGGGAGGAATTAGTTAATGCCAAAAAGAGCATAGAAAATTCCTATTCCAGAATGGGGGTAGGGCTTGCATCCCATCTGAAAGATGATCTTAATGCTGGTGGACAATCAATTAAGAGTGCTCTTGCTACTATGGGAAAATTTGATGATGAATATATACAAAAAATGACTAAAAAAATAGAAATGTTAGAAGAAAAATTTGCATTTATAGATTTTCCTGATGATGATTCAACATTACAAAATGAGATGATGGCAAGCATTGAAAAGTTGAAAGAGAATGTGCAGCAAATAAAGTTTTTCAAAAGAACTGCGCCAGAGGTATCAAAGTTCATGATCAACTTAGGAAATATGCAGGTATCTAAGTCTTACAAAAAATTAAAAACACTTAAGGAAAAAATAGAGAATAATCGTGACAACCCAGAAGGAATAAGAGAGGAAGTAGACGAATTTAGAGAACTCTATGAATCACTTAATAATGATTTTAGGAGTAAAATGGATAATGAGATAGACGGAGATTTTTTAAGTCTTCATCAGGAAGATTATTTTTATTCTACTGAGGAAGATTTGAATTCTCTTGCTTCTATTAAACTTGTAGCTGCTAATGAGAAATGGTGTCCTGATCTGGAACGGATCGACCAAGAAGAAGAAAAAATTGATGATTTTTTAAGTGATGTAGGACAGTTGGTAGATGAGCTTAATGAAGATAAAAGATATAGCAATGTATAGGTATGTATGTAAATTCCTACTTAGTTATATTAGTCTTAAATAGCTTGAAGAAATAAATGAGTTTTCTTAAACAAAATAGAAAATATTTTAATAAAATATTATTTATTTATTGTGTTAAAAAAACATAAAATAAATCTATGTTTTAATGATTTCTAAAATAAATTTTAACAGATTATAAGTAGTAGGATTTAGTTCTAGATAACTATAGTAATATTTATAAAACTAATTAATGATAAAGGTAAAATAAGTACTTTCTAGATTAATGGTTAAAAACAAACCATTTAAGGTTTTTGCTATTATAAGGATTTTAAATATGCCAAAACATAAAAAACCGGATTTACAGAAATTAAAACAACAAGCTGTCAAACTTCATCAAGAATCTATAAATAGTGATGATTTCATTATCGGAGGAACTTTGAATGATATTGATAGAAGTGTTTTTGAGATTGGTGATAAGAAATTATATCTTAATGAATATGATCCTCCAGAGGATGATGTATGTCTCCTTATATGTGGCGATGAGATAAAAAAGATTAGAAAGGACGATGCGCAAGATATAATGATGCGAAAATTTTATGAAGAAATAACTATGCTTTCTTTAGAGGTTAAAAGTAATGTTTCTCATCCTTCTGTTTATTTGCCTGGTTATATTAGAGATCATGCAAATCAACACGGATTTTTAAATTTAGGTGAGACAGTAGTTAAAAACCATTTAGCTGAGAATGGTTTTGTGGAATATGGAAATGTAGCAAAGGCTAAAGTTGAGAGAAAATTAAAATTTACAGTTGATGGTGATAGAATTAAATTTACTGAGCAATTTGAACTAGAGAATTTTGTAAAACTTGACCCAAAGAAAAAGAAAAAATATGAAGCTACGGGGCAGAATGCCACGATTACATTGGAAAGTTACATAAGCGTAAACAAAGATAATAAAATAGAGCATGTTTTTGGAGATCTACAAGTTAAGAAACATAATGCTTTTGCCCATAAATTATTCCCTCCTAAAGATATGAATGAGACTTTTGAAAAAATTGGTAAAATAGTAAGTGAATTTATTTCAAGTTGTCGTAATTATTTTAATAAAAGAAAGGAAAGTAGTTTTGCGAAGATACATGACAAATTAGAAGAAGCAGCATTTAGTACAAAGCAAGATCCTGAAAAGTTAAAACAAGAACTACTTGCAATAGAATCTGACAGCAAGTGGCATAAATTAAATCTAGCTAAACATGAAATAGAGAATACTTATGCCAGAATGAAGGTAAATAATTCGTCTGGTATTAAAGATGATCTTAATGCTGGTGGACAACTAATTAAGAGTTCTCTTGCTAATATGGAAAAATTTGATGATGAATATATGCAAAAAATGGCTAAAAAAATAGAAGATTTAGAGGTTAAGATTGGATTTACTGATGCTGGAACGTTACAGGATGAGATGATGGATAGCATTGAAGACTTGAAAGAGCGTATACAGCAAATAAAATTTTTCAAAAGAACGGCACCAGACATATCAAAATTCATGATCAATTTAGGCAATACGAAGGTATCTAAGCCCTATAAAAGATTGAAAGTGCTTAAGGACGAAATAGAGAATAATCGTAGCAATGAAGAAGTAGTAAGAAAGAACATAGCAGAATTTAAAGACCTCTATGAATCAGTTAACAAGAGATTTGATAGAGAAATTACGGATAATGATATAGACGGAGATCTTTTTACTCTTAATCAAGAAGAGTTTCTTCATACTATTAAGGAAGAGTTGAACCCTCTTGTTCCTACTGGTGGGCAAGAATTGCAGGCTAATAAAGAATGGTGTCCTGATTCGGAACGGCTCGAACAAGAAGAAGAAGAAGTTAAAAATTTTTTAAGTGAGGTAGGATCTTTAATAGACGATCTTAATATAGATAATAAATATGGTCTTAATAACTAGGTATGTATGTAAATTCCTACTAGATAACTAACTGTTGATGTTATCCGAAGTTATATTGCTATATTGAGATTATTTATTTTTGTAGCCAACTTATTTTTGATCAAGTGTGAAATGCTAGTAATTCAGTTAGATCTATTAGTATAATATTTAAGCGAATATCTTGTAAATGTAAAGATACTAAATGAAATTTAATCAGATATTGATGAATTATTAGCCTAACTGGGTTTTGTATATTATACTAAACCAAGCGTATTATTTGGAGATTTTATGGATGGTTTTAATGTGTTAGATTTAGTCATCATCATCATTATCATAGCTTCTTCCTTAATGGGGCTATTGCGCGGCTTTGTCAAAGAAGCTCTGTCTGTCGGAGCTTGGATTATTTCTACTTGGGTTGCAGTTGGATTTGGAGATGAACTATCAGCCACTGTTTCAGGTTATGTAGATAGTCAGATTTTAGTACTAGTAATTTCTTATGGTGGATTATTTTTTGGGACCTTAATATTTAGCAGCATAATTAATTTTTTAATTGCGAATGTAGTGAAAATGACGGGTTTTACTTTTACCGACAGAATGATGGGAGTATTATTCGGATTCTTAAGGGGAGTGTTATTTATTGCAATTATTGCCTTAGCAGCAAAAATATTATCATTTGACGATGCATCTTGGTGGTCTTCATCAGAATATATTGGTTATTTTACTCCGATAGCAGATTGGATGGGACAATTTGTACCTGATAATTTTGATGCGGTAAAAGATATTAAAATGCCTGATTTATCTGTACCGAAAATGCCTGAATTATAATTTAATTAAAAATATACCATTTTTACAGGTTCATTGGGGCGTACTTCTAGCATATTACCAAAACCATGCCAGTCGCTAAGCGTATATCTTGTAATGTAGTGTTCATTACTTTTAATTAGCTGTATTGAAGGGATATGAGTATGACCATGAATAAGTATGTCTATTTTAAGCTTTCTCATTTTTTTTACAAACTTATTATTATCTTGAATATCTATAACAAAATGCTGATAATCAGTGTTTGTTGCGCGTAGATTATTTGCTAGATTGATCCTAAATTTAGTTGATAGTTTAAAAAAAGCATTTTTGATTAAATCAAATTTGCTTAGGAATAAAAATGTTCTTCTATATACTTGATATTTGATTGTTCTATCAAATAGCAGATCTCCATGGGTTAGTAGTGCTTTTTTGTTATTGATAGTGGTATAAAAAGGATCATCAATGAGTTGTATTTTTGTTTTGTTAAAAAATTCTGTTCCATATAAGAAATCTCTATTACCATGCATTAAAAAAGTTCTAGGAGTTGGTGAGTTGAAATCATGAATTGATTTAATTATTGTGGAATATTCGTTAATGTGAATATCATCTCCAACCCAATAGTTGGTAAAATCTCCTAAAATATATAGTTTTTCAATAGTATCAGTATGCTCAAGTAAGAATTTAGTAAATATTTTAGAATTCTCACAATAATTAGGAGATAAGTGTAGATCTGAAATGAAAGCGGTTAACATTATATTTTATGAGATCCTGATATTTTATAAATTAGAGTGTTTATTATCTTATAAAATTAGATAAATACAAAGAGGGTGATTTTTTTGAATCGAATTGTTCCATAAAAACTCAACTAGATTGAAGATACATAGTTAAATAGTGTACAGTAACACAATTTAACTGGAAATAATTATGGAAAAAATATGGCTTTCTAATTATCAGGACGGAGTTCCTCACGATGTTGATCCAGATCACTATGAATCTTTAGATGATTTATTTAATCGTAGCTGTAAAAGATTTGCTGATAAGATAGCTTATGTAAATTTTGGTACTGAAATTACCTATAAAGAACTTCACAAACGATCTTTGGATTTTGCCGCGTATTTACAAAATGAGTTGAACTTAAAAAAAGGCGATAAATTTGCAATAATGCTACCTAATCTTCTGCAATATACTGTGGCTTTATTCGGGGCTATTAAAGCGGGTCTTACAGTAGTAAACATTAATCCACTATATACTCCTAGAGAATTATTGTATCAAGTAAACGATGCTTGTGTAGAGACCATTTTGGTTTTAGAAAATTTTGCTAAAACGGTACAGAAAATAATGGAAGTTTCTTCATTACAGAATGTGATAATTACTCGTTTAGGAGATTTACACAGTAAACCCAAAAGATTTCTAATGAATTTTATAAATAAATATATAAAGAAGAATGTGGAGTCCTACAAGATATCTAATAGACTGGGTTTCATGGAAACACTATCAAAAGGTAGTTGTTATAAATTTATAGAGATTAAATTTAAAAACTCTGATATAGCATTTTTACAATACACTGGTGGTACAACTGGAGTGGCTAAAGGCGCTATTTTATCTCATCGTAATTTGCTGGCTAACCTTGCTCAGGGAGCTGCATGGATAAAGCCAACTTTAGCAAGAGGAAAAGAGATAATTGTTACGCCACTGCCTTTGTATCATATATTTTCATTAACAGCTAATTGTTTGACGTTTTTGCATATGGGAGCAAAAAATATCTTGATAACAAACCCAAAAGATATTGATAAATTTATCAAAGAACTAAAAGGAATTAAGTTTTCAGTTATTTCAGGGGTAAATACTCTTTTCAATGCTTTGTTGTCTAATAGAAAATTTAAAACGCTAGATTTTAGTGAGCTTAAATTAACTTTAGGTGGGGGGATGTCTGTTCAGAAATCAATAGCAGAAAGATGGCAAAAAATAACTAAATGTCCTTTGCTTGAAGCTTATGGGTTAACAGAAGCATCTCCAGCAGTATCTATTAATCCCGTGTATTTAAAAAGATATAATGGTTCTATTGGTTTTCCTTTACCATCTACAGAGATAACTATTCGAGATCAAGCTGGTGATGAAGTTGCAACTGGTAAAGAAGGAGAATTATGGATTAAAGGTCCTCAGGTTATGGATGGGTATTGGAATAAAGAAGAAGAAAATAATAAAGTATTTTCTGGTAGTTGGTTAAAAACTGGTGATGTAGCATATATAAATGAGGAAGGTTATATTTATATTGTAGATCGAATAAAAGATATGGTTTTAGTATCAGGGTTTAATGTTTATCCAAATGAAGTGGAAGAAGCTCTAGTATCTCATGAGTATGTTAACGAAGCTGGTGTTGTAGGGGTATTAGGTGATGATGGTAATGAGCGAGTAATTGCTTTTGTGTCATTGAGTAGTGGTTCGATAAATGAGGGTCAATTAAGAAATTATTGTCGCAAGAATCTTGCTCGCTATAAGGTTCCAAAGAAAATATTTTTCCTGAAAGAATTACCAAAAACTAGTGTAGGTAAAATTTCTCGTAAAGATCTGAAAGAGCTTGCTAGGAATAAAAAATAAGTTATTTCTATTCATCTACCCATGGCAAATTTTTATAAATTGATTGTTGTTTTAACTCTACAATGGGATATTTAATAATTTCAAAGAAAGGAGAATAATCAAAATCACTGGGTGTAAACAATCTATGATTACGTTGAAGGAATTTTAATTTTCTAGACTTAGTATGTTTGATAATTGGTAGGATAGGATAATTTACAGACATAAATGCTTCTGCTAACATTGAAGAGCAAATTTGTTGGGTTGGCTTCCCTGGATGTTTATGGAAGAGGGTTGATCTCCATTTTCTGGGTAATATCCCCCATGGCATTAAAAATCTTGCTAGATCTAGAACATGACGAATATCATAATCGATCCCTAATCGTCCTATTACAAAACTAATAACAGCTTGTGAGTCTTCTCTAGACAAAGCATTTGGTCGACAAATTCTTATATGCTCTTTTTTATATGTTGAAGCTGGTTTTACAACAGTTCCTTCCCCCAAGATACTTTCGATTATCAGTTGTTCATCAGGAGAGCAGGCATAGCTTTCTTTTACACGTTTTCTTAGCAAGGGGTTGTTTATATCATGTAGTCTGCCTATGTACACACATGCATGAGTCCATGGGCTTTGGGTGACCATTCTGATCACATTACTGATCCTACTTCTTCCTTCTAGTAACAAAATATCACATGGGCGTATTTCGAACATAATTCTGTCAAAATCTGAAAGCATGGAATGTACGCTGCTTTCCGGTTCATACATCAGCCATTTTCTAAGATAATACTTGGGGCTAAGTATCATTCTATAGATCTGTTAGTTTTATTTTGAGTCATAAATTTAATTATAGAAAACAATAATCAGAAGTTACAGAAACAAATTTATTAATCTCATTGTTTAATAAAAAATAGATTTGTTATAAAAAACCATAAGAATTGGTAAATCTATAAAGAATTACTGTTTAGCTATGGGTATTATGTGATAATAAGATAAAACCATTAGAATTCTATGATTGAAAAATATATTGAACCTTTTAGTACTAGGTTGATATTACAACCAATATCTTATATTGCTGTTAAGTTTTTTTCTAATAATCCTAATTTTTATACTATTTTAGCTACACTTACAGGTTTCTTAGGCGCTGTTTTCGTTTATTATGATTTTTTATGGGGAGGGATTTTATTATTTCTGATCTCAGGTATCTGCGATATGCTTGATGGGTATATAGCGAGATTGGTAAATAGAGTTTCTAATATTGGAGCGGTAGTTGATATTATATCAGACAGGTTTGTAGAGTTTTCTATTGTATTTTCTATTTATTTAATTAATCCTGTACAAAATTCTTTATATTGTATTTTAATGTTAGGCAGTATCTTATTATGCGTTACATCTTTCTTGGTTGTAGGTATATTTACAGAGAATTCTACTGATAAAAGTTTTTACTATAGTCCTGGATTAATTGAGAGAGCAGAGGCTTTTACATTTTTTATATTGATGTTATGTTTGGACGATTATGTGCCATTACTTTCTTCATTATTTATTTTCTTAGTGCTTTTAACAGTTATTATCAGAGTTAATCAATTTATTACTCAATCTTTAGAACTGCTAAGAAATTAAGCCAAAAAATGGTTATGGGTGTTAAAACTAATTAATTTTGAGTTATGGTTTTGCCTGTTTGGGATATTTCTGGCTCATAGTCTAGTGAGTTTGTTGCTTGGCATGATTCTTTGATACCTGGTACTAATTCGTGTAGCTTAAAAATAGAATATATCCATAATAGAATCAAGCTAATAATGATCACCGACACAAATGGTATTGTAGCGGAGATATTCCCAAAGATAATTAGTAAGACAATATAAAATATTGAGCCAAAAGATTTCCCTAATCGAGAAGTAATTCCATCTACTATAGCTTTACTTTTACGTTGCTCATATTTTGATAAAGGTATAAAGCACATTTCTTTGGTTGTATCAAAGATAGTATACTTGCAGCTTCTACCTAGACTTATTTGCAATGTTCCTAGTATTAAAATTATGTTAGTTGGATTCTGGACAAAAGTTGCAAAAATATCTGATGCTATAATATTTTCAAATAGTATTGCTGAATAGAAGAGTGTACCTGTAGCTAGCCATACCAGAGGGGTTACAAGAGCTGAGTATTTCCATCCACTATTACGTATGATAGCTCCAGAAATAACGCAGCCAAAAAATGTAGAAATTATTCCTGTTAACATAGTTACTTGATTCATATATTGATAAAAAGATTTACTATCAGGATAGGCTATTTTGGCTCTATGTGACCAGATTACATCAGCTAAATTCCAAACGACATTATATGACAGTACAAGAAGCACTATATATATAAGGTATTTGGATTTTTTAAGTAGGACGATGCATGCATACAATGATATCTTTGGTTTTTCTTTGGGGTGTAAATAAGATGGATTTTCTGCTTTAATAATAAATTTATTTATATAACAAAATATTGCAATAACTGTAATAGATAAAATTATAACAGTTAATAATTGGTAAAATACCCATTGGTATTCAGCATGATAAATCTTTACTATTGGTAGCTTCATTGAGATCATCTTACTAGAGAATATTCCCATAAAAATACCTGCGATATTTATACCAGTACAAAAAACGGCATAGAACCTTTTGGCTTCATTCATCTTGGTAATTTCATTAGCAAACCCCCAAGTTAGCATAAGTAAAACCACGCTACTCCAAAGCTCTGAAATAACATAAAATAAAGCTATATTCCAATATCTTATAATAACAATAATCCCGTCAAATCCATTTGCAATTAGCATATTGGATTTCAAGAAGTCTGCAATTGAATGTAGTTCTAGAAGATCTTGATTAGGGAATAAGATAAAGGTAAACAATAAAAAGTATGTTAGGAATCCTCCCACCATATAATAAAATACTCTCTCACGATTATATTTAGTAGCTAATTTAGTAAATATATATGTGGCAATAATTGCACTTGGTAAGACACAGCCAATCTTCAAAAATGGGATGATATTAGCCCCGGAACCTTTTAAGGTAATGATCAAGGCAATTTTCATGTTTCGAAGAAGATGGTAGACAAATGAGACTAGAAAAAATAGGCAAAACATAGGAACGAGCTTTTTGTGCTCATTAGCCTGAATTGGCCAAATAAGGTTCCGAATTATATCAATAGGTTTTTTTATTTCCATTAGGATGAATTTTATTTTACCCATCAGTTAAATCTAATGTTCATTATACATGAAAAATTGTTCAAAAGATAAACTTTTTAAATAAAATTTTAAACATAACTAATTGATTTATCTTGTTTTTGTCTAATTGAGGGTTGATTATTATAGTTATTAATAAAATGAGCTGATTAATTTTCTATACTTTTATATACCACGGACTTATATGGTTAGCTTTTATCATGGATTTACTAATTAATTTGGAAGAATGTTATAGCAATGAAGATAGGATGATTCAAGCAACGGTTGCTGATTTTGCTAATAAAGAGTTATCAACTGGAATTAGTGATGCTTTCGAAAAAGGGTATTTCCCCACAAAAATTATTCCCGAGTTTGCTAATTTAGGTTTATTTGGTATTAGCTTACCAAAGCCATACGGTTTAGAACTTTCAAAGCTTGCTTATGGTTTAATATGCTATGAGCTCGAGAAAATAGATAGCGCATATCGTAGTTTTATATCGGTACAGAATTCTCTTGTTATGTACCCAATACATGAATTTGGCAATGAAAAACAGAGATCTATTTACTTACCAAAAACATCTTCTGGAGAATGGATAGGGTGTTTTGCTCTAACTGAGCCCGATCATGGCTCTGATCCAGATAATATGGAAACGGTTGCTGAAAAAATTAGTGGTAAATGGGTAATAAATGGTTCTAAGGCTTGGATCACCAACGCTCCAATTGCAGATTTTATTATATGCTGGGCTAAAACATCTATAGGGATCAGGGGGTTTTTAGTTAATAGTGCCACAAGAGGAGTAATTATTAATGAGATGAAGCATAAAATGTCTCTGCGCGCTTCTGTAACTGGTGAAATTGTATTTGAGAATGTTGAATTAGCTGAAGATTGTATTTTACCAGGAACAGAAGTAGGGTTAGTTGCTGCACTAAAATGCTTAACTCAGGCAAGATTTGGGATCTGTTTTGGTGCTATTGGGGCTGCTATGGATTGCTTTGAAACCGCACTTGATTATTCTAAAAATAGAAGGCAATTTGATAAACCAATTTCTAGTTGTCAGTTAATTCAAGCAGATCTAGTAGAAATGTATCAAGAGTTAACGAAGTCACAATTAATGAATATCCAACTTGCAAAAAATTCTAATACTAAAAACTGGCATATCCAGGTTTCTCTTGCTAAACGTAATGCCTGTAGAGTTGCGTTAAATGTAGCAAGAAGTTCTAGGAACATACTTGGTGCAAACGGTATAATGTTAGAATATAAGATAATTCGTCATTTATTAAATTTAGAAACAGTATTTACCTATGAGGGAACAGACAATATTCATACTTTAATTGTTGGTAAATATCTTACTGGAGATAATGCTATTTAATTATGTATATAAATAATAAGATGACAGCTATCTGTCATGAATGACGAAGCTTCCAATATCAATGGCTACAGCTGACAAGTAGTCAGTTTTAGGCAAGCCTCCATTGGCAGATCGGACAGCCCTTTAACTTTAATATATGTTTATTGATGCATTTATATCTCGATCGTGGTGTGCATTACACTTTGAGCAATTCAATTTACGCACTGACAATGGTAATTCATCCATTGTAAAAGAATAGTCCGAACATGTTTCAGAGCTAGTAAACCACTGATCAATTTTATAGTTGTAATTACCCCATGGATGTGATGAACTGAGCAGCAATGATTTTTAATGATTGCTTGAATATAATTTTCGGATATTCTGTTAATTTTATCAATAAGAATTTTGAGTGCATGATAAGCTATAAATAGGCTACGTTAAATTCACTTATCTTTATTCAATTAGCGTTTTACTTTGTTATTTTGAGGAAATGCGGTGATTTCTGCTTAGTTAACTCTAGTTTAATGTCTATATGTTTAGATTTTGGATTAATTTTAATACTAAAAGGTCATTAAAGGTGGTGATTGCTCAATTTGTTGTCGTGTATAACAAATTTTTTTGAATTAAAAGGGCACTAATATGAAAAAAACTAAGTTAGCAATATTGTTTGTTTTATGTATAGGAGCTAATTCTTTAGCAAATCATGTGAAAATTTATAGTCGTCACCTGCAGGAAATGATAGCGTAATTAATGTTACATATAGTCATACTTTGGCTGTGCTTTAGTTTTAGTGATAGATAGGAAATTGTCAAAGATTTTTGCTTGTAAGAAATAAAAATAGTACTATGAAAATTTTATATAAATAAAATAAGAATGGAGAGCTGATGTCAAAATTATTAAAAACTTGGTATTCAAGAAATCTTACTCACCCAAGTTCTATTCGCATGGTAGGTATAATCATTTTATGTATATCCACAATATGCATAGTAGGGGATATATTGACACCGGTTGCTATTAGTTTAATCATAGCTTATTTATTGGATGGTATTGTAGAAAAATTACACAACTTTAAAATGTCTAATATTTTATCAATTATATTAGTGCTATTTATAGCTATTAGTATTTTATTTATGATGGCATTTTTATTAATTCCAGTTTTGTGGCATCAATTAGCAGATCTAGTGCATGATATTCCAAATATTGTTACAGCAAGTCAATCTTATGTTAGTAGTACTATAGAAAGATACCCCGAATTTTTTTCTCCTGAATTAATTGATAATTTCTTCATTAATTTCAAGGATGAAATATCTTCATTTGGGCAATTTGTTATTACATTTTCTTTATCATCTATTCCAAATTTAATAATGGTAGTCATTTATTTAGTAATGATCCCATTATTAGTTTTTTTCTTTCTTATCGATAAACAATTGATCTTAGCTAATTTAAAGAAAATATTTTCTAACGATAAGAAAATATTAGCGGTTGGTCGTGAGATCAATATAAAATTAGGCAGTTATGTACGAGGTAAATTTATTGAAATGGCAATTGTTGCTGGTGTAACCAGTATAACATTTATGATATTGGATCTAAATTATGGATTGTTACTAGGATGCTTGGTAGGGACATCTGTTTTTATTCCATTTGTAGGAGCTATTTTTGTCACCATTCCTATTGTTATTATTGGATTGTTACAGTGGGGATTTGATTCATCATTCATGTGGTTAGCAGTTATTTATAGTATTATATTGTTTATAGATGCTAATGTATTGGTGCCATTTTTATTTGCTGGGGCTATGAAGATGCACCCTTTGACTATTATTATTGCAATTTTTCTATTTGGTGGATTGTGGGGATTTTGGGGGGTATTCTTTGCTATACCTTTAGCTGTTATAATAAAATCAGTAATAATTATGTGGCCAAAGGCTACTAGAACTAAGAAATCTGTAGTGTGAGATAAAATATGTTTTCTGGAAGCGTTGTTGCTTTGGTTACTCCAATGCATATGGATGGAGCAGTAGATTATTCTAATTTAAATAGCTTAATTGAACTGCATATTAAAGAAGGAACGGATGCTATTGTTATTTTAGGATCTACTGGTGAAGCATCAACCATTGATTTAGATGAAAAAATATTGATTATTAAATCAGTAGTAAAGCAGGCAGCTGGACGTATTCCTATTATTGTTGGCAGTAATCAAAATGGTACAGATCAAACTATTGAGATCACGAAAAGATTTGCTGCTCTTGGTGCCAACGGATGTCTATTGGCATGTCCTTCGTATGTAAAGCCGACTCAAGAAGGTTTAAAGCTCCATTTTACTAAAATAGCTGAAGAGGTTGATATCCCTATAATCTTGTACAATATTCCAGGAAGAACATGTTGTGATTTATTGCCTGAAACAGTTATGGAACTTAGCTGTTTAGCTAATATAGTTGGTATAAAGGAGGCATCTTGTGATGTGACAAGAGTAAGTAAAATTGTAAAAAATGCACCGTCAGATTTTGTAGTTTTGTCTGGTGAGGATAAGTTAACATTAAATATGATCCAAGAAGGAGCTAGAGGAGTTATTTCTGTAACAGCAAATATAGCTCCTAAATTAGTTAAAGAGCTTATTAAAAATGCTTTAGCTGAAAATTTTGACATAGCTGAAGCAATTGATCATAAACTTAGCACATTAAATGAAAAACTATTTGTAGAATCCAATCCTATCCCGGTAAAATGGGCTCTTAATAGATTGGGAATAATTAATAAAGGGATCCGTTTACCATTGACTCATCTATCTAAAAGGTATACAAGTGAATTGGATAGCGCATTGAATATTGATGGTTTGATTAAAGGTTGTTAATGATAAGAAGAATTATATTTGTATTAATAGTGTTGGTTATATCAGGTTGTACCCAGTCAAAGGAGTATTCGATTTATAATCCTGATAATTTTTATAGAGTTGGTAATAAAGAACCTATTACTTTTCCTGCTGATATTAAGTTAAGAAAAGCTCAGTCCGCTGAATACTATTTGCCAAAATCAAATGGTTTGCCTAAACCGATCCCATCTATACTACCTCCTGATAGTGAAGCTCTAAAAGTATATTTGAAAGATGAAGATAGATTAGATATGCCTTATTATGAGAGGTTCCCAATTTATTCTATGACCAAGGAGCCAATAGACGTTAAAGATACATTAGATCTAAATTATTATGAGAAACAACCAGTTTACCCTATGCCTAAGTAGTTGTTAGTTGAGTAATAAATTCACCTAAAAATCTTGCTGATTCTCCTCCAGTAATCGCTCTATGATCAAATGTTAAAGATACTGGAAGCATTTTACAGATTGCAGGTTTATTTTGTATCGGAGCAATTACATCACGCATTTTACCAATTCCAATAATAGCAACTGACGGAGGCACAACTATTGGGTTTGCATATTTGCCAGCTAACGCTCCAAAATTTGATAGTGTAATAGTTAAATTTTTTAGATTTTCCTGATCGATAGTTCTTGTTTGAACCGATTTTTTATATTCATTTATCTTATTTCTAATTTCAGCTGCTGATAAATTTTGGATTTGGTTTATAACTGGTACGAATAAGCCGTCTTCTGTATCCATTGCTATACCTAAATTAATATCAGTAAAGGTTCTCATGCTCATAGAATTAGTATAAAACCAGGAATTTAAATTTGGTTCGGCAGCTACCGCTTGTATTAAAGCTTTAATTATTTGTACAGTAATATCTGCAAAGGTAAAGTCAGGAGGAAATATGGCATCTTCAGTAATAGTTACAGGAACAACTGTGATGTGGGCTTGAGTCATAGATTGTGCCATGGTTCTTCTGACTCCTTTTAAAGGATGTATTGCTATATCTGAATCGTTGTTATCAATAAATTGTTGTACATCGTTAATAGTGATCTGGCCATCTGAACCGCTAGGGGAAATAAGATTTAAATCAATAGCTAATTTTTTTGCCATAGCTCTTACCGCAGGAGTTGCTTTTATCCCAGTTCCTTGGTTAATAGAGTTTGTGTGGAATCCGCTAGCTTCGTCTAATGTTTCATTGCTAGTAGGTATTTTACCAACTACTGTGCCTGCATCTGTTTTGCCCTCAAATTCTACAAGGGGAGCAGCTGTTTTGATTATATCTCCTGGTTGACCATATAATTTTTGGATAACACCGTCACAAGGAGATGGAACATCAACAACAGCTTTTGCTGTTTCCATTGACACCAAAGGCTCATCTTGTTTGATCTTATCCCCAGGCTTGACATGCCATTCATGGATCTCTGCGTCAGGTAGACCTTCTCCTAAATCTGGTAGATTAAAAATTTTCATTAATATTCCATGGTTTCTTTAGCTGCTTGAACAATTTTAGTGGTACTTACCATATTATGCTTTTCCATTTTATAGTATGGCATAATAATATCATACCCTGTAATTCTTCTAATTGGAGCTAGTAAACTAGTTAATGCCTTTTCTGCGATAGTTGCCGCAATTTCAGCGCCTACGCCACAACTCTTTGCTGCTTCGTGGATGATGACGCATCTGCCGGTTTTTTCAACGGAAGATAAAATTGTTTCAAAGTCTATTGGCTTTATAGTTGCTATGTCGATCACTTCTGCTGAAACATTATACTGCTCTAATTCTTGTGCTGCTTGCATTGTTTCTACAATGGATGCTCCGAAGCTTATCAAAGTAATATTGCTACCTTCACGAAGAATAAAAGCTGTATCAAGAGGTAAAGCAATGCCGTTATTATCAATTTCTTGTTTATGGAGTCGATAAATTCTTTTAGGCTCTAAGAATAAAACAGGATCTGGTTCTCTAATAGCGGCAAGAAGTAAACCATAAGCTCGTTCGGGAGAAGTGGGGATAACTACTCTTAACCCTGGAATATGAGCAAATAAGCTTTCAGTACTTTCAGAGTGATGTTCTGGTGCATGAATGAATCCTCCAAATGGAGCTCTAAACACAATAGGGCAGGTCAATCTATTACGAGTACGATTTCTCATTCTACAAGCATGACTGATGATTTGGTTCATTGCTGGATAGATGAATCCCATAAATTGAAACTCAGCAATTGGCTTTAAGCCATGAGTTGACATCCCTATACTCATACCTGCTATCATGGATTCAGCTAAAGGAGAATCTATAACCCTATTTTCCCCAAATTTTTCTTGTAATCCTTGAGTAGCTCTAAAAACTCCTCCATTTAATCCAATATCTTCGCCAATTAATACAACATTAGGATCCTGCTCCATTTCATATTGTAGAGCTAAGTTAATGGCATCTATTAAAGTTACACTAGACATTCTTAAGTTCCATTTTTTGTTCAGCTAAAATGGTTGGTATATTTGCGTAATGGTAATCAAATAAATCTTCAACATCTTGCAATTGGATCTGCAAATATTTTTCTACAGCTTCTTTAACTTCTGTTTTAGCATCGCTTAAGATGTTTTCAACGTCATGCTGATTTATAATGGAGTTTTTAATAAGGTAATTTTTTAAACGGTTAACACCATCTTTTAACCAAGCATTATCTAATTCTTCTTGTGTTCTGTATCTTAAGGCGTCATCTGCTGTAGTGTGATCAGATAATCTATATGTTATTGCCTCAATTAACACGGGGATTGATTCCTTTTTTGCTTTTTCTATTGCTTGTTTGACAACATAATATGATGCAATAGGGTCGTTACCATCTACAATTAATCCATCAAACCCACCGGCTATTGATTTTTGAGCAAGAGTTTTGCAAAAAGTTTGTTTCTCTATTGGAGTTGATATAGCAAATTTATTATTACAAATCAAAAATACTACTGGTAATTTTAATGCACCGGCTGCATTCATAGCTTCATAAAAGTCTCCTTGGGATGTAGCACCGTCTCCTAATGATACTAGGGCACAATTGTTTTTACCATGATGCTTTAAAGCAAATGCCGCTCCAACAGCATGTAATGCTTGTGAGGCTATTGGTACAGAACAAGGAAAATCATATTTACAGTTATGAAAGTTATTTCCTCTTTCATCTCCTCCCCAAAATTGAAACATTTCTGTTAAAGTGACTCCTCGTAAATATTGAGTTCCTTGATCGCGATAATATGGAGCAAAAACATCATTTTTATCAAGCACTGCCCCAGCTATTACTGAGACGGTTTCACTTCCAAGGATTGATGGGTATGTACCCATTTTGCCAGTTCTTTGTAGGGCGATGGCTTTGTGATCAAATGTTCTTATGGTCACCATAGCTTTGTATAATTTTAATAGAGTATCAAATTGATGGGCTATGTCAGGAGCATCATCTGATAATTTTCCATCTTTATCCAAAAATTGCAACATCTCATTGTAATCTTGCATAAATAATTATCCCTTATCGTGTGAGGCTAATTTTTCCAGAGCTATTTTATTAGCAACTTTGTGAGTGTGCGTATTTTCTTTAGTAGAAGTAACAAAAATTTTCTCCAAAGTATTATAAATATTTTCTACCTGTTGTTCGATTATATTGGTTTCAATACCTAGATACTTATTGGCAGCAAATATCAACCCTCCAGAGTTAATAACGTAATCAGGTGCATATAAAATACCTTTTTCCATTAAATGTTTACTATCTTTGTTTTCTTCAGCCAATTGATTGTTAGCTGCTCCTGCTATAATAGAGACTTGAAGCTGTTGGATAGTTTTGCTATTAATAATTGCTCCTAAAGCATTGGGGCAAAATACATCAGATTTTACCGCAAATATTTTTGTTGGTTCAACTATAGTTACATCAAGACTATCTTGACAGTATTTAAGATTCTTTTTATCTATGTCAGTAACAGTAAGTTTTACGCCATCTTCTGCCAGCATTTTACATAAAGGCATTCCAACAGCGCCGAGTCCTTGAACACTAATATGTAGATCTGCTAAATTATCTGTTTTCAGTTTGTGTTTTACTGCAGCTTTAATTCCATTATAAACACCTAAAGCAGTATATTGTGCTGGTGAACTGCCCATTGCCGATGTACTCGATACATATTTTGTTTGCTCAGCAACTATGTCCATGTCGTTTAAATCTGTACCACTATCTACAGCGGTAATGTATTTCCCCTGTAGGCTTTCAATGAATTTTCCGTATTCAGTAAAATACGCTTTTCGATCTTGGATAGGTTCATTTTTTATTAAAACAGCTTTGCCACCACTGAATGGAACTCCAGCTATGACCGCTTTGAAAGTCATTGCTCTTGCAAGAAGTAGAGCATCTTCCATAGCTTGAAAGGTAGAGACATACGGTACGCATCTACATCCTCCTAAGGTAGGTCCAAGCTTATAACTATTAATGGCTACAATTGCTTTAAGTCCTGTTTTACGATCATGGCGTAAATAAATTTCACTATTTTCGTCTATTATATCAAAAAGGTCTTCTTTCAATGTTATGGAACTTAAGTTCATAATATTTACTACATCAATAAAAGTTTAATTATTACATAAATTTGTAGATGATCCTTTCATTTAATACGCATTATATAGTATTTGTCTATTAATTCACCATACAAAATCAAAAAAAATCTTTAAATAAAAAAATAATGCTTACAATGTGCCAATAGAACGCATTCTAAGCAATAAATGTAGTTTTTCCTACATACATGTGTAATGATTCATTTTTATTGTAAAATAGTCTATTTAGCAATGTATAATAAGTGTTTACCAAAAATTATTGCTCATAGAGGGGCAAGTGGTGATGCTCCTGAAAATACTTTACTTGCCATTGAAACAGCTAAAAATATGGGTGCCCATGCTGTGGAAATAGATGTATGTTTAACCAAAGATAAGCAGCCTGTTATTACTCACTATCATCACTTAAGTAAAATATTCAGTAAACAAGAATATGTTTATAATATTAATTATGCAGAACTTAAGAGTTATAATGCATCTATGAGTTTTTCTCAGGATTTTCCAGAAACTCATGTTCCACATTTAGTAGAAGTTATTGAGCTATGTCAAAATTTATCTTTAATGCTTGATATTGAACTTAAGCCTATTAATAACAATGAAAAAATTCTGGCAAAAGTAGTTAATGACGCTGTATTAGAGTGTTGGCAAAAGAAAAATGCTGTTTGGATAACTTCTTTTTCTGTAGAAGTTTTATGTTGTATGTATACAATTAATCCGAAAATTTCTCTTGGTTTGATTGTGGATGAACCTAAACATGATTTAGCTAAAACATTTAAAGAAACTAATGCCAAGATGCTAGTGGTGAATGCAGATAAACTAACAAAGCAGCAACTGATGGAATTTAATAAAATCACTAATGAGGTATATGCTTATACTGTTAACACAAAGGATAGAGCAGATGAGTTATTTTCTGCTGGTATAAAAGGGGTGTTTACTGATTATTTAAGTGAGTTCTATGATAGCTAGATTAAAAAATATTTTATATTTTGTTTTGTTATTCATACTATCAAGTACAGTATTTGCTAAAAAAATAGAGATCAGTTTTTGGCATTCTATGGCAGGGCAACTTGGTAGAACACTTAATGAAATAGTTAAAGAGTTTAATGATGAGAATGCTAATTATCATATAAAAACTGTTTATAAAGGAACATATCCAGAAACTTTAACTAGCACAGTTGCTGCGTTTAGGGCAGGTGCTAAGCCAGATATTGTACAAATATTTGATATAGCAACTGCAACTATGATTAATCCTCCTGGAGTAATTATGCCTGTACATGAAGTATTTACTAAAGTTGGGTTAAGTTTGCCACTTGAACAAATGATCCAGCCAGCTATTGATTATTATTCTGACAGAGATAATAAATTACTAGCTTTACCTTTTAATATATCAACGCCAGCTCTTTTTTATAATAAAGATTTATTTGCAAGAGGAGGATTAGATCCAGAAGAAAGTCCTAAAACTTGGGATGATGTGGGTAGAATCTCTAGAATTCTTATTAAAAAAGGATTAGTTAGCAATGGTTTCAGTAGTGCTTGGATAGGGTGGTCGTTATTTGAATCTTTTTCTTTGATCCATAATTTACCTTTTGCAACTCAAAATAATGGATTTGACAGCATAGATGTAAAAATATCTTTTAATAATAAAGAAATACAAACATTTATTAAAAAGCTTTTTAATTGGCAAAAAGAAAATATCTTTTTGTATGGAGGAAGGCTTGATGATGGTCAATCATTTTTTACTAGTGAGAAATGTGCTATGTTTATTCAATCTTCAGGATCTTATGCTGATATAGAGCCTTCGGTTAGTTTTAATCTAGGTATGACTAGAATTCCATATCTTGCTAATTATAAGGAAAGTGAACTAGGAAATTTAATTGGGGGTGCAGCCATTTGGGTAACAAATAATCTGTCAAATGAGAAGCTTTTGGGGATAGCAAAACTTTTTAGATTTATTATGTCTCCTAGAATACAATTAAAATGGCAGAATGCAACAGGATATATATCAGTTATTAATAGTAAATATTTACCAAAACAAGAATCTATGACATCGACGGAGAAAATGTTGCTAGAGGTTCAGAAATTTGTTATTAGTCGTGAAAATAAATATAAGGGGATCAGACTTGGAAATTACATGCAGATCCGCGATCTAGTAGAGCGCCAGTTAGAGGCTGTTTGGGCTGGCTATACACCGGCTGATGAAGCATTAGATTTAGCCGCAGAGGAAGCTAATAGAATGTTAATAAGGTTTAATCGTAATATTAAATAAGATATGACATGAAATATTATACATATTCAAAAAATAAGATTGTTCCTTATTTGTTTATTGCTCCACAAATATTAGTAACTATTTTATTTTTTATTTGGCCATCAATGATGGCAGTTTGGCAATCTGTTCAGGAAGGAGATCCGTTTGGAATTTCTTCAGAGTGGGCTTATATTTATAATTTCAAAGATGTGTTCTTAAGCAAATCTTATTTGCACTCTCTTTGGATAACTTTATTATACGGATTATTTGTATCTGTGTTTGCAACAGTATTTGGTTTGATTTTGGCTCTACTTGTTTGTCGAGTAAAAAGATTTGCTTATATATATAAAATCTTATTGATATGGCCGTATGCTGTTGCTCCAGTAATTGCTGCTGTTCTGTTTAGATTCTTATTGAATCCTGCCATAGGGATATTAACAGAATTTTTTAGTTTATTTGGTTATGAATGGAATTATCATTTAAATCAGTGGGATGCTTTCTGGATTGTAGTGGTTAGTGCTGTTTGGCAGCAGATAAGTTATAATTTTCTGTTCTTTTTAGTAGGCTTGAGATCAATACCTAAATCATTACTTGAAGCTGCATCAATTGATGGTGCTTCAAATTTTCAAAGATTTTTTCACATTACTTTGCCTTTATTATCTCCTACGACATTTTTCTTAATTGTGATGAATTTAATATATTCATTTTTTGATACATTTGGCATAATACATATAATTACCCAGGGAGGACCCTCTAATTCTACTAATATCTTAGTTTATAAAGTATTTAATGACGGGTTTGTGGGTTTAGATATAGGTGTATCAGCTGCTCAATCAGTGATTTTAATGTTAATAGTGACAAGTTGTGTGTTGCTACAATTTAAATATGTTGAAAAAAAGGTTCACTATTCATGAAGTATGATCTTTTTAAAAATTTTTTTATTCATGTACTGCTGATATTATGTATATTGATAATAGTATTTCCCCTTTATATAGCAATAGTGGCGTCTACCCATACTGCTGAAGCCCTACTGAATGCTCCTTTACCGTTGTTACCAGGATCAGAAGGATTAAATAACTATACTATATTGTTGACTAAGGGAGCTGAGGTAACAGGAGGACAGCCTCTACTACCAATGCTATACAATAGCTTTAAACTAGCCATGATTGTATCATTAGGCAAAATTTTTGTATCTATTTTATCAGCCTTTGCATTTGTATATTTTAAATTCCCTTTAAGAAAATTCTTTTTTTGGTTAGTATTTGCGACACTGATGTTGCCTATAGAAGTTAGGATTTTACCAACTTTTCAGGTAGTATCTACTTTAGGGCTGATGAATAGTTTTAGTGCTTTATGTTTGCCATTAATTGCTTCAGCAACGGCAACTTTTTTATTTAGACAATTTTTCTTGACGATCCCTTATGCTCTTGCTGATGCCGCAAGAATGGATGGAGCGACACCTTGGAGATTTTTTAAAGATATTATACTTCCTTTGTCTAGAATGAATATAGTTGCCTTATTTATAATAATGTTTATTTATGGATGGAATCAGTATTTGTGGCCAATAGTGGCATTAACAGACTCAGAAATGAGTACGATCCTAATTGGTATTAGCCAGCTTATGAGTGTTGCTGATCAAATACCTCAGTGGAATTTTGTGATGGGGAGTGCGATATTAGCTATGTTGATCCCCGTAGTAATAATTATTTCCTTAGAGAAATGGTTTGAGAAAGGTTTAGTTAGATAGGGTATAAAATATGGCAACTTTAGAACTTAGAAATGTTACTAAAAAATTTAAATCAGATATAGTCTTAGATGATATTAATTTGGAGATCGCTAAAGGAGAACTTGGGGTTTTAGTAGGGCCGTCAGGATGTGGTAAGTCTACTTTACTTAGAATGATTGCGGGTCTAGAGCCTATTACTAGTGGGGATATAAAATTAAATAATAAGGTTATTAATAAAAAGGAACCTAAAGATCGTGATATTGCTATGGTATTTCAAAATTATGCGTTGTACCCACACATGACTGTATTTGAAAATATGGCTTATGGTCTTAGGATCCAGAAATATAAAAAAGCGGAAATTTTAAAACGTGTAGATAAAGCTGCTGAGATATTGGAATTGTCATCTTATTTATATAAAACTCCAGGAGAGTTATCTGGAGGGCAAAGACAAAGGGTTGCAATGGGTAGAGCAATAGTACGACAGCCTGCAGTCTTTTTATTTGATGAGCCTTTATCTAATTTGGATTCTCATCTTAAGGTTCAGATGCGCAGAGAGATTAAAAGATTACATAGAGAACTTGGCGTTACAATATTATATGTAACCCATGATCAGACTGAAGCAATGACTTTAGCTGAAAAATTGATTGTGTTCAATAAAGGAAGAATCGAACAAATATCTTCTCCTATCGGTATTTATGAGAATCCTGCTAGCATCTTTGTTGGTAGCTTTATCGGTTATCCTAGTATGAATTTTTTAAAAGGAAAAATTAAAAATAATAAATTCGTTATATCAGATAATGAATTATTAGATGTGAATGCAGAGACCTCTAATTCTGTTGAGGATGTTGTTATTGGTTTTAGACCTGAAAATATTTATCTAAATAATGATGATTATATAAATGAGAATTCTTTGAAATTAAAAGTTGATGAAATAGAGCTATTGGGATCAGACGTATTAATTTATACTAACGTTGAAGGTGTATTAGAAAATAATAAAATTATTTTAAGAATGCACAAACTTCTTGACTTAAAATACCAGGATATTATTTCTGTTAATATTCCTAAAAAGCATATTCATATTTTTGATACGAATACTGGGAAGTCAATTTAGAATTGTAATTGTTTACATGCTGTATGCATTAGCCGAGAGCTGAAGAAAGCTAATGACTTTGTTCTTAGAATTTTCTGTATTTAGGTATGGAGAGTATCAGACAACTGCATTTTAGCTTTACTAACCATAATAAAATCAGGTATTACTTTATCTTTATATCCTTTATTTTAACTGTTATTTTAAGTTGGTATCGTTGGATATAAGAATACATGAACGGGTTTTAAGATAAGAGTTTTTTTTCTTGAGCAGATTCGTGTCTTTCCCTTCTATCTATATCTATATATTTATCCATTGTAGCCGGATTAGAGTGACCTACATCATCTCTGATATGTTCTCTTGGTCTGTGTTTTACATCATTAGATATAGCAGTGTGCCTTAACCAATGTACAGTAGCATTTTCCAAATCCAAGGCATCATCTAAGAGTTGTTGTTTTTTTAATTTTTCAATAGCGATGTTAAAAGAGTCTTGCACTATATTTCTGATTTGTCTTGTTCCTAAGCCGTTTCTACCTTTATTTTTGTGAATTAACGGAGTTTTTTCTCCTCTTGATGGTAGTGGAATAAGGCTTCTACTAATTCTATATTTTTTTAATATTTCTAAAAGTTGGGATGGCACGGCAACTTCTCTTAATTTATTGCCTTTACCTACAGTTGAAAACCACCATAGAGAATTGTGATCTGGATAAAAATCTCCCATGCAAGGGATTCTACCTGGAGTTTCCGCAAGCTCAGATATTCTAAGTCCAAGCAAATAAAAACAGGATAAAATAAAATATGTTCTTAGATAATTTGGATCTTGAGATGCAAGATCTTGGGTAGATTTTATTACGCTTTTCCATTGTAGATCAGAAAGCTTCCTAGTAACTTTCATATTTTGTTCGCGTTGTATATATTTACTTTTTTGTCGAATTAAGGCTACAGGGTTAGTTTGAATATATTGTTCTTGAACTAGATAGGTGAAAAAAGAACTCAGTGTAGCAAAGGTTGATTGGATAGACTTTCCGCTAAGAGTAAAATTATGTTTATATGGAATTTTACCTTCTTTATATTGATATTTAGGTATTTTAACGACAAAGGGTCTCCATTCTTTATTAAAAGATATGTCTCCTGATTTAGATTCTTTAAATCTTTTGACAATTTTTGTAGCAATCCATGAGTTTGGTGGATTCTGAACAAAGTCTAAAAATTCTATAATATCATTTCTAGTTACATTTTTAACTAATGTTTTTTTGATAGTCCAACTCCATTGGATTAATTTTTCTATTTCTCTTCTATAGGCTGTGTAAGTATCGTTAGAGCCGGCATATGCAGCAAGGTAATTTCTTATTATATTATATTCAATATCAATATTCTTTAAATTTAGAACGCATAAGTATTCTTGAATACAATTATATGGGATTTTATCTATTTTATCTAATTTATCAAAAAATGGTTTTGGAGGAGATATTTTTTCTTTCATTAAATAAACTTTCTAGCTATATTAAGAGTTTCTAGTGCTTTTGTGGCCATTTCTTCAATAGATAAATTAGTAGCATTGATATACGGAATTTTATTAATCTTATAAAATTTTTCAATTTTATTGATTTCCCATATACATTGAGTTTCGGAGGCATATTTAGAAGTCCCTGTTCTTTCTTGTCTTACTAATTTTAACCTATTGGGCTCAATCAAAAAACCGAATATTTTATGATGGTATTCTTCTACAAATTCAGGAGTAGCAATTTTATTTAAATCTTTATCTATTAATGGATAATTTGCTGCTTTTAAGCCAAATTGTAGTGCTAGATATAAGCAAGTTGGTGTTTTTCCTGCACGAGAAGGTCCAATTAATATTAGATCAACTTCGTTATAGTGATTTGTCCCCATGCCGTCATCGCATGTTAAAGATAAACTGATAGCATTAAGACGTTCCTTATAGTATTTCTGGTCGAAGACACCATGACTTCTACCTGTTACATGTGTATAGGGTTGCTTTAAAATATTTGATAGTGGGTGCAAAAATATACTGAAGAATTCAAATAAATTACCTTTGCTTGAGCTTATTATTTTCCTAATTTCATCATCAATAATAGTTGCCATTATAAGAGGTGAAGAATTATTTTTTTTAAATGAATTATTAATTTTTTTTACTGCAGCCATAGCTTTATCTGTTGTATCAACATAGGGAATGGTTATAGATTCAACATCTAAATTTTCAAATTGAGTTATTAGACTGTGGCCAAGGGTTTCTGCTGTTATACCAGTACCATCGGATATATAGAATATTATTTGTTTCATGAATAAATTATTTGCAAAGTTGTATGCTAACTAGCATGAAAATTGTGCAAAAATACCTATTTTTTTTAAGTTAGATGTAGCGTATTATATACGAATTGTGTTTTTATGTTAAATAATTAGTAGCAGATTATACAATTGCTATATATATTTTGGAGGTAGTTAAAAAAAATGCAGAATTACTTGTGGTTCAATAAAGTCAATATGGATGATGTGGCCATTGTTGGAGGAAAAAACGCTTCTCTAGGTGAAATGATAAGCAAATTATTTGAAGTAGGCGTAGATGTTCCTTTTGGTTTTGCTACTACAGCTGAGGCATTCCAAAAATTTATGTCTGACAATGGGATAGATAAAGAGGTAGGTAAGATACTTCAAGATTTTGATGTTAACGATATATCTAAATTGCAAAAAGTAGGTAAAAAGATTAGAGATATGATAGTGGGCTCTGATTTTAATAAAGATTTTGTTGATGATATATCACAAGCTTTTAAAGAGTTATTAGACAGGTCTGGAGATAATACTACTTTCGCAGTTAGATCCTCGGCTACAGCAGAAGATCTTCCAACCGCATCTTTTGCAGGACAGCAAGAAACCTTTTTGAATGTAGCAGGTTTAGACAATATTCTTATAAAAATTAAAGAAGTATATGCTTCTTTATTTAACGATCGTGCTATTTCTTACCGTGTACATCATAAATTTAATCATATTGATGTAGCTATATCTGTTGGGATCCAACAGATGGTACGTAGTGATTTGGCTGTCAGTGGCGTTATGTTTACTTTAGATACTGAATCAGGTTATCAAGGTGTAGCATATATAACAGCTTCATATGGACTAGGAGAGTCGGTAGTTAGTGGTGCAGTTAATCCTGATGAATTTTATGTTGATAAAAAAATATTGGCAAATAATAAGCCAGCAATTATTCGTAGGATTAAAGGTACAAAAAAAACTAAGATAGTATATTCTCCTGACGAAGAGAATAGTGATATTAGTACTGTAGATGTTTCTCCTGGAGATCAAAAAAAGTTTTCTCTTAGTAACAAAGATATTACTGAATTAGCATCTTTAGCGGTAAAAATTGAAAAGCACTATAAAAGACCTATGGATATTGAATGGGCTAAAGACGGTCTCACTGATAAATTATTTATTTTACAAGCTAGGCCTGAAACAGTTGAAAGTAATAGAGCTAAAGACGTCAAAATTGAGAAATATATTCTAAAAGAAAAAAGCGATATCCTGGTATTGGGAAGGAGTGTTGGTAATAAAATAGGAAGTGGAAAATTACGTATATTAACGGGAGCAAATGATATGCATTCCCTTGAAGAAGGTGATGTACTAGTAGCAGATATGACAGATCCTGATTGGGAACCAATTATGAAGAAATCTAGTGCAATTGTTACCAACAGAGGGGGTAGGACATGCCATGCTGCTATAATTGCACGAGAACTAGGAATTCCAGCTGTAGTTGGAACAGAAAATGCAACAAAAATTCTTAAAAATAGAGAAAACGTTACTATATCTTGTGCAGAAGGAGATGAAGGTAAAGTATATGCTGGTAAATTAGATTACTCTATTAATACTCATATATTATCTATGCTACCAGAAATACCGGTTGATATTATGCTAAATTTGGGAAATCCTGATAATGCATTTAACTGTCATAATATACCGAATGCAGGAGTTGGGTTGGCTAGATTAGAATTTGTTATTAACAATATGATTGGAATTCATCCAAATGCAATTTTAAATATTGATGAAATGTCAGATGATGTAAAAAGTAAGATTTTTGATAAGAGTCTTGGATATTCTTCTCCACGAAATTTTTATGAGCAAAAATTGATAGAAGGTATTGCTACAATTGCGAGCGTATTTTATCCTAAACCAGTAATAGTAAGGATGTCTGATTTTAAATCCAATGAGTACGCTAATCTCATTGGAGGTGAACAATTTGAACCCAATGAAGAAAATCCTATGATTGGCTTTAGAGGTGCTTCTAGATATCTTTCGTCTGTTTTTAGAGAGTGCTTTGAAATGGAATGTAATGCTATTAAATTTGCTAGAAATAAAATGGGTCTTGATAATATAAAAGTGATGATCCCTTTTGTACGTACGGTTGATGAAGCTAAAGCGGTTATTGAGTTATTAAAAGAGTTTGGTATTGAAAGGCAGGTAGATGGCTTACAAGTTATCATGATGTGTGAATTACCATCTAACGTGGTATTAGCAGAAGAGTTTCTGGAGTATTTTGACGGATTTTCAATTGGTTCAAATGATTTGACTCAATTAACTTTAGGGTTAGACAGGGATTCATCTAGAGTTGCATATTTATTTGATGAAAGAAATTTAGCTGTTAAAAAAATGCTTAAAATGGCTATTGAAGCATGTAAAAAATCTAACAAGTATATTGGGATTTGTGGTCAAGCTCCATCGGACTATATTGAATTAGCTACGTGGTTGGTTGACGAAGGTATTCAAAGTATATCTCTCAATCCAGATTCAGTAGTGAATTCCATTATAGAGATATCTGAAAATAATAAATAAGATAGCTAATTTTTAATAAAAATCATTAATTAAAACAGTAAAGTTAATATATTTTTCACGTTATAAATTCTTAATATTTATACTTTAACTTACTTTAGATATATTGATTAATCTATTGATTATAATAAATTAATTACTATAGAAGTTCTTTTATTGATAGTCATCTAAAATAAATAGGTTCTAAGTCATTATTTACATTAAATATATAATATAATATATTGATATAAAACAAATATTGCATATTATGCGTTTTGACTAAATAATTTTTACCAAAGAATACTAAAACTCATTGATTTATGTGATATTGAATTTAAGTTCAACAAATCACATCATACTAGAAGGGCAGCATCTTCGTTTTACATTGGTTATGCAGTTAAGAGTTAGCTAATAATTTAACATAGCAATTAAACTATTTATTAGAAATTAATTTTTTTCAATGTTACTAAATGGTCAATATTTGTAAATTTCATGGTGTACAAATTGTTTACTAATGGACCGTATTCTTTCTTAAATTTTAGCTATTAATAGTTTATGAATATTAATCAATAGTATTGCTTTAATAGTTTAACATTGTTTATTGGTACAGGAGGAGAGTATAGAGGGGCCTACTTATGATTTTTAATTAGGTTTTGGTTAATCAATTCTCTATTTTATTTTAGAATATTGTTTTGAGCCTATTTCATAATGTATTTCAAATAGAGCAGTATAAATATTTGATCATATATTATTTCATTTAATTACAGGCAAGATTTATATTATTTGAATATTTTTGATAATTTGTAAATCTAATTAATATGCACCTATATGTTGTAATAAATAAGCCGATGGAAGATCTGTTTTTTATAATTATATTTGATAATCATTTAGGGCATTGGTTGCTAAAATAGTTATAAGAGATAATAAAAGATTAATCTTATCAATTAATTATAATGGAATGGATTAAAAAAATATTTTTCATAATGATAATTAATATAAAAATATTTTTATTTTAGGAAGTAATATCAATCAGTTTTATAAAATAATATATGCATATATATGTTATAAAAATTAACGGCTCGTTTTTATCAAACACCGACTATACTTAATTTTATCCTAGAAATTTTTCACATTAATAGTGTGTTGTATTTAAACAACAATACAAATATATGTTCATGGAGTAGTTGTTGGCAATATATTCATTTGATTCCAGTGTAATACGCAGAAGCCAAGGAAATTCTGCTTTAAGGGTTGCTGCTTATTATCGCGGGATCAGAATGCATGAGGAAAGAACTGGAAAAATTACTCCTTGGACAGATGCAGTAGAAGTAGTTTATAGCAATATTGTGTCCGATGATAATGCCCCACAGTGGGTGCAAAAATTGATCAGCTGTCAGAGTTTTAATGGTCATGCTGTTAGTGAGTCTCTATGGAACAAAGTATCTAAAATGGAAAAAAGGAAAGACTCTCAAGAGGCATATAAACATTTTTTTGCTTTGCCAAATGAGATGAGATTGAATCAATTAATTTCTTTAGCTGATGAAGTTGCAAAGATGATTGCATCCTATGGGACGGTTGTAGATTATAGTATACATTGTAAACAAGGTAACTATGGTATGCACATGTTAGAAACTATGAGGTATTTAAATCAAGATGGTTTTGGATTTAAGAATGCTAGTTTAAGTAAAGGAGTAAATTTTATCTCTGGAAAAGCAAGCCAAAATTCCAGGCTATGGTTAATACGTGAACAAGCTTCTGCTATTACCAACAAGCATCTAATTTGTTGTGGGATCAAAGCTTGTATAGATCATCGTACACTATTTGAACAAAATAATCCATTGAGATCTCCTATTAGGGTAGGGAGTAGTTCTTGTCAAGCAGCTGAGCAGGGGGTACTAACAGAAAGGTTTTTAAAAAATGAACAAATCAAGAAAAACAATTTTGAGCTTCTAACAGAAAATCCTGATTTTATTATATCTGAACTAGCAAATAAATTAGATGATTTTACCTATCCTGATATCGTGAAGAAAATCATGAAGTATATACCAATAAAGAATAATAGTTTTAAATTAGATAAAAAAACTATTAATAGAAGTTTAGAAGTAGAAATGAATAAATTTATCCAAGATTTTTTTAAAAAAAGTCATGAAAAAAAAGATCTGATTGAAAATCTAAATAGATCAATAAATATTAGTGAGACTATAGCTAGCAAAATTGCTAATATATTAATATTGTTGCAAGAATCTAAAAAAATGATTTATCTTGGAGTTGATGAGAATGGTTTGAATAGGTATACAACAATTTCCCGTTTTAAGCAAGAAAATTTGATGATGGAAAGAGTATTAAAGCTTGCCAACACGAAAAATTATCTTGTCAAAGACAAGATAGTTAATAACGCCATTAGCAAATCTGCAAAAACAAAAAAAAATAATAAGAAATTTAGGCTAAATGAAGAACAAAAATTTTCTATTAAGTATTTGACTTCAGGCTATCAACTTAGGTGTCTTGCGTGTCAAAATTCAGAAAATAAAAAAGAACTATTAAGTTTATGTACAACTATTTGGAGGATGCATGGTTTCACTACTATCTTATCATCTGCAGTTGGTTTATCTATCAGTGCTTTTTCGGAATATGGTTTTAATAAATGTCTAACTATTAATGATCTTTTATTAAAGATTAAAAATTCAGATACTAATATTCTTGATGATAAAACTGTTCTAATAGTTAACGATGCTTCTATAATTAATAATCAGGATTTAGGGGCAATTATTAAGGCATGCTCAAATTTTAAGAGTAAACTGATCTTGATTGGAAATTTATCTGAATTATGTGAAGGAAAAGGGAGTGCTTCATTTAAAACAATCATTGAATCTATAGGTGTTTCTTTATCATCAGATGCTATATTTCAGCAAAAAAAATGGCAGCGTAGAGCAAGCGCGATGTTTGCTATGGGAAATATTTCAGATGGCCTTGAATCTTATTATGGAAAAGGTAATATTAAATTCTCTGCAGATGATAAGTCAACAAAAGATAAACTATTAAATGATTGGATGAATAGTCAAGAAGCTATTGAAAAAAAAATCATATTTGCTCATGATATTAAAGATGTTAATGAACTAAACTCCAGAGTTAGATATGAAATGCTAGATAGCAGGTATCTTAAAAATAACATTCAATTAGAGCTAGGAATAGAAAAAGATGACAAATTGTTTTTGACTAATCTTGCTATTAATGAAAGGGTTATGCTTAAAAAAGGGAGTCGCTTATATGATGAATATTTAACAAGCAATAAAATAGCAACTGTTAGTGAGATTAAAACAGATAATAGCAATATACTAAGAGGTATAGTTTTTAAACTTGATGATTCTAGTCATGAAGTATTCGTGGGTTCACAAGATATTATAAGTGGTGATGTTAAATTTTTATATGCTTATGCATTATTAATAAATGATTGTGATGGTTTTAGATTTAACGAATCATATTTTTATTGTGGCAATATCTTAGATAGCTCGGAAATGTATCTTATTATGACCATGCATATTGTGGATGCCTGCTTATACGTTAGTAATTTAAAATTTAGTGATTTTAATTCTTTAGTAACTGGATTATCAAAAAAAATCCCTAAAGATATTGAATTAAACTACCCTATAAAATTTGCATTAAGTCGAGGATTAAAGATAGAAGATTTTGTTAGTGATACACTTGGCACTAATATGACTATGCAAATAGATAAAGATGTAATTTCACCTAAAAGGGATAATGTTGGTGAATTTGTGGTGCAAAACAAAAAAATCATTACTAAAAATAGTAAGTTTTCAGATGTAAATAAATATGTTAATGCGAAGCAGGATTTTGCCAATGAATGGTCTGAATTTACAAAATATGCTGAAGATAATGACTATTATAACCATATCGATAGTCGAGTAGAAATATTTAGGATGGGGGATTTATCTATATATAAACAGTTGAAAAAGAATTTTTTCTTTGTTCATGAACTATCTGAATTAGTATTTTCTAGTTTAGATAAATATGAAACTGATTTACGAAGTATAGATGAATATAAAGATTTCTTACATAGAAGAAAGAGTTATTCTAATCTATTAAATATTGTTTATAAATATAAACAGGCAAGAGATAAATTATATAATGCTAAAGCTATAGTCGAGAACATACAAGCTTCCCCTGCTTTTCTTATAAAACTTGAAGATATTAAGCTTGATCAGGGAATATTAAATAAATGTGCAAGAGAATATGAAAAACAAACATACTTAAAAAAATTAAAAGGTAAAGAGTTAGAACATTTTAAATTAATTGGAAAATATGATGAGGTTTGTAAATCTTTAGAAGAGACTAGAAACGTATATCAGAGGTTTTATGAAAATATTGATAAGGAACAATTGCCAGAACAAATGGATAGTGAACATTTTTACTTAAACTCTATTTGTTCAAGTGAATCAAATTCAATGACGATGAAACAGAACTTGCTTAAGCAAGAAAAAATCTGTCAGTCTCTTGCTTATAAAATTCAAGAAGAAGCAATTGACTCAATAGGGTTAAGCTTTTATAGATTTGATAATGAAAAATTAATAGTAAGGCTAAAAAGCAAATATGAATTAGAAAATAGTAAAGAGGGAAATCCCAAGGTAAAGATATTATTGTCTATTAAAAAAAACCTTGATTTTTTAATAGATAAACAACAACAAATAGCTGCACATTCCTTAGGATATGAATGTTTTATTAATATTATAAAATATAAAAAAGAACCAACTAGTAAACTTGCTGCAAGTATTAGAGCAACTCTTAAGAGTTGCTCTAATATAATTTACTCTCTGGCTAGAGAGCATGAAATTAACTGGAATAACTTATTAAATAGGGCAGAGGAATTTGATAAAAATAAGATTTATCAAGGATTAGATAATCAGCAAAAAATATGTTTTGATAGGGTGGAAAAATATCTGAGTTTAGATAGGAAGCTCCAGGATATTAAATATGAAAAACATTTAAGTGATCCTAACGTTACTAGAGATAAATTATTTCTAGCAAATCAAATCTTATCTGAATTGAGTGAGCATAAAAAAGCTTTAGAGTTTTATCATTTTGCAGATAATATTGATGAAAATGGTAAGTTTACACAATATGAAATAGAAAATTTTAACAAGCTTAAAAAAGATCATTTAGACTTTTCTTTACAAAATAATAAATAGGATTATATTATATAATGAACTTACTCCTCCTTTATAGTTCACATATAAAAAAATAAATTATCGACTTTTTCGTAGTATCTGTGAAGTGTTTTAAGGGGGGGAGCCGTCAAAATTCAGTCCAAACTTACTATTTAGTATTATTTGTAAATGAATCACCTATGCGTGGATTTTTAATTTCTGCCCTGTACGAATAAAATTGACAGATCTAAGATTATTCATTCGGAGGATATTCATTGCAGAAGTATTATATTTTCTTGCTATTATAGATAAAGTTTCACCACTTTTAACTATGTGACTCTTCTTAGCTTTTTTATACCATATGATTATTTTTTGTTTTAGTTTTAAAGGTCTGTGATGTGAAATTTTATTCCAAAACTCTATTGCTGCTATTGTAACATTGAATTTTTTTGATACTTTGGCAAAAGTATCATTCTTTTTAATTTCGTAGGTTACTTTTTTAATAGGACATTTTTTATGATTTCTATTGAAAAAATTAGGGTTTTCAATTTTTATTTGGTTCATGTCATAAGTTTGATTAGTAGGGAGTATTATTTCCTGGTTAATTTTTATAAAATCAGATTTTAAATGGTTAATATCTTTTATAATTTGTACCGGGGTATTGAATTTTTTTGCTAGAGAAATAAGTGAGTCTCCTTTCTTTATTTTATATTTTTTAGAGAGGTTTTTATTTTTACTAACTTTATTAAAATTGTTTTTAAAAATGGCAACTTTTTTGATAGGTAAAAGTAATCTATTTTTTTTATTAGGAGCAGTTAACCATCTGTTGTACCCAGGGTTTAGTTTGAATATTTCGCTAATTTTTATTTCAGCAAGGTTTGCAGCAACGTTTAAATCAATCTGTGAATTTACTGTTACAACACCAAAATATGGCTGATTATTAAATTCTGGCAATTTAATATTATATTTCTCAGGGTTTTTTATAACTAATGCAAGGGCGAGTAATCTTGGGACATATTTTTGAGTTTCTTTAGGTATTTCTAGAGACCAAAAATCTACGCTCATACCTTTAGCAATGTTTTTTTTCATTGCTTTTTTAATTGTACCTTCACCAGAGTTATATGCCGCCAAAGCAAGCAACCAATCTTCTCCAAAGAATTTATGTAAATAACGCAAATAGTCAATAGCTGCCTTTGTGGAATCAATTAAGTCTCGTCTTCCATCGTACCACCAGTTCTGTTTTACTCCAAAGCCAGTTGCTGTTCCAGGCATCATTTGCCATAATCCTGCTGCTCCAGGATGTGAGTGTGCAAAAGGATTAAAATCACTTTCTATCATAGGCAGTAAAGCTATTTCTGCTGGAAATTTATTTTCTTGCATTTGTTGTATTATGTGGTGAATATAAGGTGTTGCTCGTTCAACAAGCTGACGTATATAAGTAGGGTTTTTTGATATCCAGTTAGTGTGATCTTCAATTTCTTTTGTAATGCTAATTCCATTAAGTTCAAAATTATTTCTAAGATATGTCCATACACATTTTTCATTTTTGAATTTTTTAGCTTTATTACGGTGTTTACTATTTTTTGAATGCTCGTCATCATTAAGTACTTTACAACTGGATAGTATTAATACTGAAAAACATACCAATGAAATATTTTTTAAGATAGACATAATTTTGATTAGGTTAAAATTTATCTTTTAATTTTCTGATATTTTTGAAAACCTCTACAGGATCTTGTAAAGTGTTATGGCAAAAATTTTGTACATTCTGTATAATATCAGAATTATTGCATCTAAGGAATGGGTTTATTTGCTTCTCTATGCCTATTGTTGATGGCAATGTGACTAGATTTTCCCCGATAGCGCAAATTTCTTTCAACTTGCTTGTAATCATACTATTATTAACATCAATCTTAGATGCAAATTCTAGGTTATTCTTAGTATATTCATGCCCGCAGAATATTTTATATTCATCAGGAAAAGAAGTAATTATTTTTAAAGAGTTGTACATCATTTCGTATGTTCCCTCAAATATTTTACCGCATCCGGCAGAGAATAAGGTATCTCCTGTAAAAATATTTTTGTCTATTACATATGCTACATGATCTAGGGTATGTCCAGGTATACTTAATACCTGAAAACTTAAACTAGGTTTATCAATAGTAACTTTATCATTATCTGAAACTAAATATGCTTTAGCATGAATAGACTTGTTTGGTACGAAAATTTTTGGAGAGTATTGCTTGTAAAGATCATTTATTCCTGCTGTATGATCAAAATGGTGATGTGTTATTAGTATAGAACTTAGTGTTAAATTATTTTCGTCTAGAAATTTTTTGACCGGATCAGCTTCTCCTGGATCAATGCAGATACAATCAGAACCATTGTGTGCTTTAATTATCCAGATATAGTTATCATTTAAAGCGTGCACGGGTATAATATTATACATGATTATCCCATAATATTATAAATATAAACATTGTACCTTAATAACAGTATGTCATGCTATTTAAAATCAAAGTCTTTACTTGAGCAGTGGTATGCAACGGGAAAGGGTTCTCAGTCATTAGAGTTGATATGTAGATACTTAGGATTATTTTTTAAAAATTCTAATATTGATAATTATTTGCAAATTGGCTCTATGTCTAACAATAAATTAGGTAAGATAATTGGAGCAGAAAACTCTGTTCTAATAGAAAATTATAAAATTCCTTTAACTGAACACATCATAGGTGAATTTGAATTACTGCCAATACTAGAAGATCATTTTGATATTGTGATATTACCACATACGCTTGAAGTTAGTGAACCAAATAGTGTGTTATTTGAGTCTTATCGTGTTTTAAAACCAGGCGGAATAATAGTAGTGATTGGTTTTGATGTAAACTTATTTAATACAGTATTTGGAGGATTTGATAATAGCATATATAAAAAGTATTCTAGTATTGCAAAATTAATTAATATAAATACACTTAATAAACAATTAGCGTCTTCAGGGTTTGCATTAATCAACAATAAAATATTTTGCGTAAAACAAGGTATATTTATTAAACATATCCTATATCTGGAAGTAATTCAAAAAATTTTTAATATGATTGCTGGAGATCTATATGTATCAATTTCGAGAAAAAAAATTGTAAATCTTGATTCTATAAAAAATAAAAATAGGCTATTTAGTAAAAAAACTATATCATTACCAGGAGATACAGCATGGGATTAAAATATAAGGAAATTATATGTTACTGGTATTAATTATTCTTCAATTACCTATTTTGGTTTTATCATTATTAGTAAATTCTATATTCATTTTTTTTATTCTTAACTTTTTGTTAGTGAGTATTTATCTTATTCCAGTTGCACGATTTTATATAATTTCTAATCCTCTTTATAGATATGCTATTAGATATTTACCAAAAATCAGTAAAACAGAGTATGAGTCTCTAATTGCGGGTAATTCTTGGATTGGGCAAGAAATTTTAAGTTTAAAACCAAATTGGGAGAAAATTTATAATTATGAGTGTTTTAATTTATCTAATGAGGAAAATACTTATTTAGAAACGGTTGTCTCGGAATTATGTAAAATGAGTGATGATTGGGAGATAGGTCAAAATGATAGTATCGACGATCAAATTTATTCTTTTATAAAAAAACATAAGCTATGGGGATTAATAATTCCTAAAGAATATGGGGGATTAGAGTTTTCTACTTTGGCTCAGTCTCGTATTGTTAGTTTAATAGCATCTAAGAGTATCAATATTGCTATTATTGTTATGGTTCCTAATTCTTTGGGGCCGGCTGAGCTTTTGATTAAATATGGCACTTTAGAGCAACAAAAAAAATATTTACCAGAACTAGCAATGGGAAATGAGATACCTTGTTTTGGTTTAACAAGTGTTGTAGCAGGAAGTGATGCTAGCTCAATTATTGATGAAGGAATAATTTGTTATGATAAATACGAAGGAAAAACAGTATTAGGTATGAAGTTAAATTGGAGTAAGAGGTATATAACATTAGCTCCAATATCTACTATCATGAGTATTGCAGTAAAATTATATGATCCAGATAAATTATTTTCTTCGAAGAAAGAATTAGGAATAACTTTATGCTTAATACCAACTAATCATTCAGGAGTTAAAATAGGGAAGCACTTACCTATGAACTTAAAATTTCCTAATGGAACTATTGAAGGGAGAGATGTTTTTATGCCGATTGAATGGGTGATTGGAGGCAGAGAATACATTGGTCGTGGATGGTTTATGTTGATGGAATGTTTATCTTTTGGTAGAGCAGTTTCTTTACCAGCTTTAAGTACAGGGATATCTCAGAAATGTTTATTGACTTCATTAGGATACTGTATGATTAGAGAGCAATTTAATTTGCCTATTGCTTTTTTTGAAGGGGTACAGGAAAAATTAGCTAGAATTGCTGGGCTAACTTACATAGTTGATGCTACAAATATTATGACAACAGATGCTTTAGGATTCAATATAAAACCTAGTGTTGAGTCTGCTATATCAAAATATCATTTAACTGAAATGGGAAGAGACATAATAAATGATACTATGGATGTCCTAGGTGGTAAAGCTATTCAGTTTGGTCCTAACAATTTTATTGGTTTTTGTTATCAATCATTTCCAATTTCTATTACTGTTGAAGGAGCAAATATTCTGACTAGAAATTTAATTATCTTTAGTCAGGGCATCATGAAATTTCATCCTTATTTACTGAAAGAAATAGAATGTTTCAGCGAGAAAACTAAAGCTAGTGTTACAGAATTTGAACAACTATTTTCAAAGCATTCTTTTAGAGTATGTGCTTTAATAGTAAAAAATATTTATTATAATCTGATAAAAATATTTTATCCGGTATTGCCTAGAAAATTTGGGTGTAAATCTAGAATAAATTATTTTAGTAATTCCTTGGCTATACTGAGTGAATTTGTATTAATCTATTTTGGCAAAAGGTTCAAGACTAGAGAAAGGGTTGTTGCTAATTTAGGAGACGTATTGAGTTATGTCTATATTAGCTATGCAGTTATAAGATACAATCAACAAAATGCAGATTTAGATGATGAAAAATTATTTGCATGGTCTATTAATTATTTACAGTTTAATATATATGATGCTTTCAATAACATATTTTTATTAATTCCAAGTTTATTTTTTTCTAAAATGATGAGAATGTTTTTGTTTCCATATGGGATCAGCCAAAAAAAAGAGTATTTCAAATATGAGTATGATGTTGTAAACTCATTGGCTCATAATAATAAATTAAGAGAACAGTTAACAAGACAATGCTATAGAGGGGTTGATACTAATTCTATTAATATAATTGAAAAAGCTGTGTTAAAATTGTCAATAATAAACCCCATATTAAAAAAATTATCTAAAAAACGTATCAGAAGAGCTCAGCTCCGTACCTTAGAACAGATAAATAAGCTAGAGGTAGCGGGGATGTTTGAAAACATTATTGATTCTGAAGAAATAAAACACTTAAAGGAATATGTTGAGTTGGTTAATGAAGCAGTACAAGTAGATCAATTTTGAAAATATTTAAGGAATAATTATGAGACAAGAAAAAAATATTTACCTAGTTGATGGAGTAAGAACTCCTTTTTTAAAATCTAGAGGTAAACCTGGTTTATTTCGAGGTTCTGATCTTGGAGTATTAGCTCTACGGCATTTAATTAATAAACTTAGTATAGATCCTAAATTAATTGATGAGGCTATAATTGGTTGCGTTGCTCCTCGTGCAGAAGAAGCAAATATTGCTCGTTTTATAAGTGTTAGAGCTGGTTGTCAAGAAAATATGCCTGCTTGGACGGTGGGGAGGAATTGTGGTTCCGGGATGCAGGCGGTGGATAGTGCTTTAGCTCAGATTAAATTAGGAAGAGCAGATATAGTTATTGCGGGAGGCGTTGATTCTCTTAGTAGGACGCATATGGTTCTTAAAGATAAAGCTGTTGAGGCTCTTGCTGAATGGATGACTGCTAAATCATTTGTTAGTAAATTAAAGATATTAAAGAGTTTGCGTCTTAGTTCTTTGATTCCTGTATCTTCTTTAGTTAAGGGTCTATGTGATCCTTTAATAGATCAATCTATGGGAGAAACAGCAGAAAATTTAGTTCAGAAATTCAAGATATCTAGACAAGAACAAGATGAGTTTGCTTTACGATCTCATGATCGTTTAACTAAAGCAATTGATAATGAATCATTAAAAGATATTTTTCCAATTGCCTCAGGTAATGGTGATGTGTTTACTTTTGATAATGGAGTTAGAAGAAACAGCAAAATAGGTGATCTAACTAGATTAAAACCTTATTTCGATAAAAAATATGGAACAGTTACGGCAGGAAATAGCTCACAACTTACTGATGGAGGAGTGATGTTATTAATTGCTAGTGAAGATGCAATAAATAAATATAACTTAGTTCCTAGAGCTAAAATTATTGATTGCAAGTGGGCTGCTCTTGATCCTAAGATTATGGGTTTAGGGCCGGCTTATTCTATCCCCAATCTGTTAAGTAGTAATAATAAATCTATTGAAAATATAGATTATTGGGAAATTAATGAAGCTTTTAGTGCTCAGGTTTTAGCTTGCCTATATGCTCTTAATTCTAGTGAATTTTGTAAAAAAGAGTTAGGGCTCGAGAAGGTTTTTGGACAAATATCTCAGGATAGATTAAATATTTATGGAGGAGCAATTAGTTGTGGTCATCCTCTTGGTGCTAGTGGAGCAAGGTTATTATTACATTTATTATCAGCGCTTGAAAATAATAATGGTAAATTTGGTGTTGCTTCTCAATGTATAGGAGGTGGTCAAGGTGGTGCTATGCTAATTGAGAAAATTTAGTAAGGAGTTGTAATGATAGATGCACAATATAAAAATTGGGGTATTTTAGTTGATTCAGATAAGATAGTTTGGTTGAGTTTTAATTTACAAGATAAGTCAGCTAATATTTTAACCAAAGATGCTTTAAACGAATTAGAAAAAATAATTAATAATCTACATGAGAATGAGAAAGAATATCAAGGAATAATTATAGAGTCTACGAAGTCTGCTGGATTTATTTTTGGTGCGGACATACTAAATTTTATTAATTATTCTAAAGAGCAAATAGAGGAACTACTCATTCAAGGACAGGGGATTTTTAAAAATTTAGCAAAGCTTGATAATACGGTTTGTTTAATTGATGGGCTTTGTTTAGGTGGTGGATTGGAACTTGCTTTAGCATGTAATTATAGAATTATATCTACGAAAGCTAAGCTTGGTTTACCAGAGGTTACTCTAGGAATTCTACCTGGATGGGGAGGCACTATGCGTCTTCCTAAACTAATAGGGGGATTCCATGCTTTGAATATTATGGTAACTGGTAAACCTGTTGGAAGTAGAAAATGTAAATTAATAGGTCTAGCGGATGATGTGGTGGCTTCTAGACAATTAAAAAATGCAGGTAGATGGTTTATTAAAAACAAAAAATCATTAAAAAAGGCTCCTTTTTATGACAAAATATTTATTTTCAGTGGAATAAGGAAATTATATTCAAAACTCGTTCTTAATAAAATTAAGCAGAAAGTAAATCAAAAACATTATCCAGCTCCATATAAAATTGTTAATAACTGGGTCAATTGCTCGAATGATGAAAAAACTCTTCATGATAATGAAAGACAGATATTTTTAGAACTAATAAGTGAGACTGACACTGCAAAAAATTTAATTAGGGTTTATAAGTTACAACAGGCACTAAAAAAATATGGTTCTACTAAAACAAATATTAAGCATATCCACATTGTTGGTACTGGACTCATGGGAAGTGAGATCGCAGCTTGCTGTGCATTGAAAGGCTTCAAAGTAACTTTCTCAGATACTCAATTAAGCACATTAGGAAACTTGATGAAAGCTGCTAATAAAATATTTAGTTTTCGTTTGAAAAGAGGGTACAAACTGGATGCTGCATTTGATAGATTAATACCAGATTATAGAGCGGATGGAATGAAATCTGCTGATCTTATAATCGAGGCTGTTTCGGAAGATTTAAAGATTAAGCATGCTGTTTGGGAAAAAATTAATTCACAAGCTTCTAAATCAGCAATTTTAGCAACGAATACTTCAAGTTTACCATTAGCAAATATATCAAAAGTTTTAGATGATCCTAATCGGTTGGTAGGTATCCACTTTTTCAATCCAGTTAGCAGAATGCCGCTAGTAGAGATAATTTTTGATAATAATAAAGAAAGTAAACATTTTTCTGAAGCTCTAAATTTTGTGAGGGTCTTAGGCAAACTACCTTTACCGGTAAAAAGTAGTCCTGGATTTTTAGTTAATAGAATATTGATGCCTTATATTGTAGAAGCTTTTATAATGATGGAAAATGAAGGAATAGTAAAAGAGCAAATTGATCATACTATGAAGATATACGGTATGCCAATGGGACCAATTGAGCTTGCTGATGTTGTAGGTTTGGATGTATGTTTAAGTGTTGGTAGAAAATTGCAAGACTTATTAGGGATTGAGATCCCTCTTAGAATACAGGATCTTGTTTCTGCTGGAAAATTAGGTAAGAAATCTGGTATGGGTATATACAGATATAAAAATGGGAAAAAAGTGAGTTCTATTTCAGTTACTGATTTAGAGTATCAGGATGATATTTGCAATAGGCTTATTGGCAAAATGAGATTGGAGGCGAATAAATGTTTACAAGAAAATGTGGTTGCCGAACAAGATTTAATTGATGCTGGAATGATATTTGGAACTGGATTTGCTCCTTTTAGAGGAGGATTGCTTAATACTTAATAATATATAATATTTATTTAGCTATTGTTAAAATTATAGTTTATAATTGTAGTATTATCTGGCTTGGATATTTCTCCAGCATTAGTCAGATAATTTACTATTTTGCTGTGTATAATTATTTCTTAAATTTCTTATGGCCAGTATGTTGACTAAAGCCAAATTAGTTTTAAATATTATGTTGTCTGTTATGAGTGTATCTTGTATAGCTGGTACATTTGAATTGCGGCCTAATAAATCTGATATCATTGGTAATGTAGAACATATTATGGCAAAGCCTGGTGATACCCTTTTTTCAATTGGTAGGAAATATGATATTGGTCATGTCGAAATGATTGAAGCTAATCCAGATATTGATCCTAAAGATCCTCTTGAACACCGTTGTGAAATTGTTATACCAAATGAATTTGTTTTGCCTCCAGGCCCTAGAAAAGGAATTGTTATTAACCTTGCTGAGCTTAGGTTATATTATTATCATAAAAATGAACCATTAGTTACTTCAGAGCCTATTGGTATTGGTCGCCAGGGTTGGGGGACTCCAGTTGGTGATACAACTATAATAGAAAAAACAAAAGATCCAAAATGGTTCCCAACTGAGAATATTATCAACGACTCGAAGAAAGAGGGTATTTTCCTTCCTAAAGTTGTTGAAGCAGGAAAAGATAATCCTCTTGGTAAATATTCTTTGCGATTAGGTTGGACAGAGTACTTAATTCATGGAACAAACCACCCAGAAGGAGTAGGTAGGAGAAGTAGTGCAGGATGCATAAGAATGTTTCCAGAAGATATTGAATATTTATTTGGCCTAGTTAAAATTGGAACCTCAGTAAGAATAATAAATGAGCCTGTAAAAATTGGTTGGTCAGATGGCGGAATATTTATAGAGGCTCATGCTCCTTTAAGGGAAGATTTAGAATCATTACCAGATTGGATAACAGCTGTTGATAAGGTTACTAATAGTTTTGGAGAGAATGTTTTAATTAATTGGAGCATAATGCAAAATGCATTAAATTATCATTTAGGAGTTCCTGTACTAATAGGCAAAGAATTATCTTGAAAACTATGATTAAAGTTTTATCCTTGGGTGTTGTAAAATCCATTCTTTAACTACAAAAGATATTTGTTATATGCATCGAATTAAGCCATAGCTCTTTTCATATTATTTAATTCATTAAGAGCTACTTGATTATCACAAGTGGTGTCATATATAGTCACCATAAATATGAAAAATAAAAAATTTGTTTGTTTAACATTTTAATATCTCTTTTTTAATTTAATGGATAAAGCACGGATTGTATTTGTGCGCATAATGCATTATTTCGTCATTAAGGACAATCTAAAATCATATCTGTAATTATCAAAGGAAACAACAATTTTTGGTCTCTCTTAAATATAAATTTACTTGTCATAATCTGAATAAATATTAGCTATCAGTTATTGATGTTATATTTCAACATTGTACAAGTAATATAAAAATTATTAATTTATCTATTTTACCTCTATTTATTTTTTGTAATGTATAGGGCAAAATATGAATTAATAAATAATGTTTTTATTTCAGGAGAAGAAAAGGTATGAATAGAGCATTCTACTTAATATTGTCTTTATTAATTGTTGTATGTTGTTATTCTGGAGAAAAGATTGATGATTCTCCTTTGAGTATAGGAGGAAGTCGAGAAAAATTAGCTACAGAATTTCCTTTGCTATTTGATTTAAAATTCACCCCTTACTTTGGAGCATCTGCTGTTGAAAGTGGGTATTCTTTATTTACAACTATTTGGCCTAGTGCTGGGATATCTTCTTTTTATATACGTGATCCGTATAGTCCTGTACGAATTTTAGAAAGAGCTGGTCATGCTGCTGTAGATTTTTTTGTAATATCAGAGTTATTGACTATCATTAATCATGAAGCTTTAGGGCATGGCTTTCGTTTGCGAGAAGCTGAAGTTGGTAAAGCTAAAATTAGTTTATTCTCCGCAGTTCCTAAGGATCCAACAAGGCTAACATATCTTAAAAATAAGTTGTCCGCAGCTGAATTTACTCAAAAAGAAATATCTGTGCATATAGGTGGTATAGAAACCTCAGATATCCTAGCTAAGACTAGAACCTTGAATTTTTTAAGAAGAAATAGAATAAGCCCAAATGATGCTTTTCTATTTATTAAGAGTATGTTTGATGGAATCAAATATATACAAGGAGCTAGTGATTCAGGAAGGACTTTGCAGAATGTTATTCAATTAGCAACAGTAGCACAAAACTCTACTAATAATCCTAGCACTATGCAATTATTGAAAATTCAAATGCTAAATTATGATGATAGCCAATTTATTCGGAGAGATAGTAATTCTTTTCCTACTAATGTATATACTATGTGGCTTGATGACTATTTAGATGATATACAAAATTATGTATTTAAAATAAATGAACTATACGGAGGTAAGAAAGCATTAAGTGTTAATAAACTACAAAACTTAAATTTTTTAAATCATTTTGATCCTTTTATTTACTATTCAGGATATTATCTAGCAGTAGAATATATTATAAAAGGTAATCTGCAGTGGAAATATCCCATGATACCACTTGGAAAAAATATTGGATACTTACCTGGATTTAAATTAATTCTTACTCCTTATGGGCCAGAAAAGCAGTTTATAAATTATATTAGATACTATAATAATAGCTATAGATTCTATTTTATTTATGGTAAGACATTAACTAAAAAATCTTATGGATTAGGGTGTGATGTTAATCCTATTGGAATTAATTATCATTTTGCGATAGGAGGTAAAATTTATCTTTGGAAGCAACCAGAATTGTTTACTCAGAAGCCTATAAATGCAACAGAAAAATTTGGTGTATTATTACAAGTTAACACTGAGTATAAAATACATAAAAAAATCTCTACTTTGGTTAATTTAGGATATAAAACCAAAGGATTTATTCAGGGAGCTGTACTAGAAAATTCTATTATTGCTGAATTAGGTTTAAGATTATCTATTTAAATAATTTTAGTATGTTTTGATATAGGAAATTTAAATAAGGCAATAAATGACCTTACTGTTTATATTATATTCTTTTGAAAATATTAGATATTTTATGATGAAGAATTATGGAATATTTTTGACGAATTTATAAAATAGTTCTATATATTGTATATCAACTATTATTAGCTTTACTTATATAGTATTTATAATTTTTTTATGATTCTAAAGGATGTATTTTTTTATAGAAACAATAGTTTAATTTTTGCAGATCTAGAGATCGAAAAAGATACTATTAAAAATATTAATACTAAAACTTATAAAAAATCTCCTCAAATAGAAAAAACATTTTTTGTTACTCCAGGATTTGTTAATGCTCATCTTCATCCTAATAAATTATTAACTCGTGGCTTATTAGATGGGTTGAATATAAATGATCTTTTATCAAAGATGCATATTAGCGCAAAGAATAATTATCAATCTAGGTATAATCAGTCCTTATTTATTTTGATGGATGCTATATTAAGTGGGGCTACTTCTATTTATGCTGTTGCTTCTAATCCACTACCGGTGATTAAAGCATTTAAATATTATGGATTACAAGGAGCTGTGAGTTGTTTCTTTAATGATTCTTGGGATGGACATGGAAATAAGCCACTACAAGCTGATTATGATAACATTAAGCAAGATTTTGCTGAATTATATGAAACTTATAATAGTTATGTTCATATTCACATTGGTACTGCATCAGTACAATCTGCATCTAATAGATTGTTACAATTACTTGATAAGTTAGCAAATGAATTTAATACAAAAGTTAATCTACATATTGCTGAAGGTGAGGAGAGTGTACAAACTTGTTTGAAACATAGAAAATATACGCCAGTTCGTTTATTAGACAATTTAGGAGTGTTAAATTCTAAATGGAATTTGATTCATGTTACTAATATTGATACAGATGAAGTAGATTTAATTGCCAAAAGTGCAGCAAACGTTATTTTATGCCCGGTAAGTAATGCTAAGACAGGGGTCGGAGTAGCTCCAATTAAAGAATTAATTAATAAAAATGTAAATTTAGCATTGGGTACAGATGCTTGCTCAAATAATAATACAAATAATATACTTAGCGAAGCCTATATAGCACAATTAATATTTAATGCAAAGGAAAGAGATGCTTCACTTATAACAGAACAAATGTTGATAAAGTGGTTAACACTAAATAGTAGAAAAATATTAGGCATTGAAAATATAGGAGAGATTGCAATTGGGATGAGGGCTGATTTGTTACTTTGGTCTATGAATAATATATCCTTTATTCCTCACGAGAATAATAACTACTATGCAAAAATTTTTTATGGAGCTCCTGATATTAAGCCGCATACAGTTATAATAGGTGGCACTAAAGCTGTAGAAAATTATAAATTTCTATTAATTGACAGGCATGAAATATTAAATAATATCAGATAAATTATTTACTTATTCAAATAGCTTATTTAGTTTTTAGAACAACTTCAGTGGTGTGCTCTCAGAAGAAGATGGAGCACTTCTCAGAATTAAAAATATATTTTTGTTAATTATTAATTAAAAATAAATAAACATCAAAAGTTGGGGTGACTACTACTACTAATAGCACACTCCGTTCTATGAATAGTGAGGCCTATTTAAGATGTTTATAATATTTAGAATCATAAGAAGATAATATTAGTAATTAAAATTATTCTTAACTGTAATTACAGTATAAGAAAATATTTATTTGGTTACTTGTTTTCTTCAGGGCTATTTATCTTCTTTTTTATTAGCATCAGGCTCTGGTTTATCTTCGGAAGCTGTTTTTGCATCTGATGCTGGTTTATCTTCGGAAGCTGTTTTTGCATCTGATGCTGGTTTATCTTCGGAAGCTGTTTTTACATCTGATGCTGATTTATCTTCAGAAGTTGTTTTTGCATCTGGTGCTGGTTTATCTTCAGAAGCTGTTTCTGCATTTGATTCTTCTTCTGGATGTTTACTTTTATAATTATGTACTATTTCAGTAACACTTTTTTTAACATCTTGAATTAATTTCCCTGCCATGCCAGAAATTTCTTTAAGGTCAGGAAGCTTTGATTTTTCAGCCATTTTTTCCCCCGTACATTTATATTATAATAATAGCGCAAATTTTTTATTGTATCTGAGAAAATTTATTTATAATTTAGACTATTGTTTTTAAATACTATAGTCCATTGATATTAATGGAATTTTGTAATTATCTGATATTTTTTGATAATTACAAATAATGCGCTTACTAACTTCTAAATAGCATATAAATTCAACAATATGTGAGCAAATTAACATCTATTTGTAAAAATAAAGACATGCTGAGGTTAAACAGCACGATTGTTTACAAGTGTGCTCTAAAAATTTAGGAAGTTAAATGTTAGTGTTATATAATGCATCAAGTTTTACCTTAAGGAATGAAATGTTTGTTTTTTCTAAGATATTTTTCTTACTTATGATATGTGGAATGGGATCAAGTTTTGCATCTGGGTTTCAATTATTTGAGGGTAATGCAATAAACATTAGTGACTTTGGTGCTGGCGGTGCAGCTAATCTTAAAGATGCTAGTGCAACTTTTTTTAATCCAGCTGCACTTACTGAATTAGAGTGTAGTCAATTAGTGATTGCTGGAACAGCGGTATTTAAAACTTCCAAATTTACTGGTGATACTAGAATCGAAACAATTTCTCGTAGCACAGGAACTGCCGTTACTACCCCAAGAGATATTGCATCTAATGCCAGTGTGAATTCTAAGGGAAATAATATTATTCCAGCGATGTTTTATGGTGCACCAATAAATAAGGATTTTGCTATTGGATTTGGATTATCAGTTCCTTTTGGTCTGTCAACACAATGGGCTCCAGATTCTGCGGCACGTTATTCTGCTACAAAAACTAGAATTAAAACTTTGAATTTTGGACCTAGTGTTGCTTATAAAATAAATGAATATTTTATTCTTGGAGGGGGACTTGATGTTCAATATTTAAATGCAGAAATCCATTCTGCTGTTGCAACTCCAACAGCGTCTGCAACACTTTTAGGAGTAAATGCGGATGATAATTTCTCTAAAAGCTCAGCTACTGGTATAGGTGCTGGAGGAAATTTTGGAATATTGTTAAAACCTATGAATACATTAAATATTTCTTTGCATTATAGATCTAGGATAGATCACCATGTTTCTGGTACTAGTGAATTTAAGGGGGTTCTTGCTCGTAATGGACCAATCATTAATGATTCATCTACCAGTGTGACTCTTCCAGATACTATTAGCTTTAATAGTTCTTATGCTTTTACCGATAAAGTTAAATTTTTGTCAGGAATATATTATACCACTTGGAGCACACTTAAAGGTATCACATTGAAGAATATTGCATCTCCTGGAGGACCTGTAACTGAACAGCTTAAATTAAATTTTAGAAATACTTGGAGATTTGTTATAGGTGCTCAAGTAGACTTGAATAGTAAAATAATCCTTAGAACTGGAGTTGGCTATGATCAAGGAACTACTAAAGATGCTGATAGAACTTTGAGGGCTCCTGATAATGATAGGCTTGGACTTTCTATTGGTGGTAGATATAAATTAAACAAAATGTTTATTTTTGACTTTGGTTACACACATATATTTGTTAGAGAAGCTAAAGTAAATCATAAGCTTGAAACCAATTCTCAGAATTCTTATGCAGAAGGTAAAGTACGCACTTCTGTAAATTTACTTGCATTACAGATCACATCTAATTTTTGTTAATAATGTTTTTAATTTTCTTCGGAATTATCCATATTAATTATAATCATTAGTCCATATTGATAATTGTCAAAATAATTTATCTCTCCAAAATTAATCTTCCTTTTTTCTTGTATTATAAAATTATGCTCATTTATATCAATATAATTTGCCGCAATATATAAATAGGTTGATGAATTTTTAGTATTATTAAAATTTAAGGCAATAAATAATCCATTTGTTAGTAAGTCATCAAGATATCCTCTAGAAATATATTTGGTTTGATTAAATGAATCAAATTCTATTGATTCTATAATTGACTCTTGATTTGTGAAAAATAATTTAGAATTTATCTCAATATCTTTCGTATGAGTATTACTATAATTAATCATTTTATAATCATTTTTCTCTAACCAATTTATATATTTATTAAGTTCCGAGTATTTGTTGGTTTTAATAGAATCTTTATCATAATAGCTTTCTATCAAAAAGGCATCAGTATTTTTAGGATTTAGGTAGGGTAACTTATGAATTTTGTGATGATTATAATTTTGTTTTATAACGGATGGTTTTTGTTTAAAAAAGAGCATTTCAATGTTATATGTATTTACTTTACTATTAGTATTAATAGTGATTAGAGTTAAAAAAGTTATGATCAGGCTTCTGTACATATTAAAAAAACAACAATTAGGTAGTTATATAGCATTTAGTTTAATTTATATAATGTTATGTAAACCAAATTTAGCATGCTTTGATTCATAGATCTACTTTTGCCGTTATTTTTGTTCTTAATTTATGTTTTGCAATATACAATTAACTAAATTGATAAATTACGGTAGTGGATAAATGAAACAAATTTCTAAGCAAGAAGTAATAAATGAACCAATTTTATCAATCAAAAATTTAATTGTTGGTTTTAATCAACATAAAAAGGAATTTGCTGTACATGATTTAAGCTTTGATATTCCAAAGGGTAAAACTTTTGTTTTACTAGGAGAATCAGGGTGTGGGAAGTCTGTTACAGCACATTCTATACTTCAGTTATTACCAGATAGTGCTTTTATATCTGAAAAGAGCAAAATCATATACCAAAATATTGATCTACTAGAGCAGTCTAATTATGAATTACAAAAAATTAGAGGCAAGAGTATTAGTATGATTTTCCAAGATCCTATGACTGCGTTAAACCCTGTTATGAAAATTGGAGAGCAACTGAATGAAATGCTAGTAAAGCATTTTGCCATGAACAAAAATTCTTCTAAGATACGCAGCATGGAGCTTTTACGAACAGTCGGTATAGATGAGCCAGAACAAAGATATGAACAATATTCTCATCAATTATCTGGAGGACAAAAGCAAAGAGTTATGATTGCTATTGCATTAGCTGGTGAACCAGAATTACTGATTGCTGATGAGCCGACTACTGCTCTAGATGTTACAACTCAAGCACAGATTTTATGTTTACTAAATGAATTACAAAAAAAACATGGACTATCAATTTTACTAATTACTCATGATCTTGGAGTAGCTTCTTTAATTGCTGATGTTATAGGTGTTATGTATGCAGGGCATTTAGTAGAGGTTGACTGCTGTAATAATATAATGAAAAATCCTTTACATCCATATACTCAGGAATTAGTGGCTGCTATTCCTAGTTATAAGAAATCAGATTTTGCTCTTGAAACTACTTCGGGGATTTCTCCTATTATCAATGACAGCCTATCTCTTTGTAGGTATATTGATAGATGTCCGTTAAAAGTTGATACTTGTGAAAAATCTGTACCTGAATGGAAATTTGTAGAATTCCGACATGTTCGTTGTCATTTATTTGAACAAGATATGGAATATGTTAAAAAATTATCTGTTAATCAATTGGTAGAAAAAATTGGAATAATGAACCAAACTAATGAAGATGGAGTGGTGTTGTCAGTTAGGAATCTCTCAGTAGCTTATTACAATAGTAACAAGTTTTTAATGAAAGATACGAAGAAATATTTTCAGGCAGTAGATAATATATCTTTTAATTTATTGAGAGGAAAAACTTTAGCAATAGTAGGAGAGTCAGGTTCTGGTAAAACATCTACTGGGAAAGCTATTGTTGATCTTGTGAAGAAAACTGCTGGTAAAATATATATAAATGGTGTTTGTTTATCAAGAATTCATAGTAAATTTAGAAAAAAAATACAAATAGTATTTCAGAATATACATTCATCTCTTAACCCTAAATTAACTGTTTCAGATATTATTTTAGAGGGATTAATACTGTTTGAGAGAGACAATATTGAAATACAAAAGAAGTTGAATAAAGTTATAGCTCAAGTTGGTTTAAATAAGGAGCTCTTATCTAGATATCCACATCAATTATCAGGAGGGCAAAGACAAAGAGTTGCAATTGCGAGGAGTTTAATTCTTTCTCCAGATATATTAATTTTAGATGAACCAACTAGTGCATTAGATGTATCAATTCAAGCACAAATATTGACAATATTAAAAAGAATTCAAAAAGAATGCGCTATAAGCTATTTATTAATTTCTCATGATATTTCAGTAGTAGGGTATATGGCTGATGAGATTATCGTTATGTATAAAGGAAGCTTAGTAGAGTATGGTTCTACTAAAGAAATTTTAGAGTCAGCTAAACATCCCTATACTAAAAGTTTATTAAACTCAATACCTGAAAATGTTGATTTTACAAACATAGTTCGTAAATATTCATGAAAATAAAGTAAAGTTTAGATTCATAATTTTAATGATAGAGGTTAGCTTTAATGATAGAGGTTAGCTTTAATGATAGAGGTTAGCTTTAATGATAGAGGTTAGCTTTAATGATAAAGGTTAGCTTTAATGATGTTATTAATATACAATGTAGAATAATTAATAATGATGATGTTTATAGAATGAATATAAAAAATTTCAATAGCTGTTTACTAATACCAACAATATTATTTTTATTTATGGGTTCTGCTTTATCTAAGAACGTATATCTAGGAACTTTATTAGGAGAAACTAGTGTTAAATATGTAAGTAGTGATTTGGGTTTGACTAGTGCTGATATTCGTTATCAAGGTTTTAGTGGAAGGTATTTTATAGGATATAGTTTTTCTGATACTTTTAGTATAGAAGGTAGTTGGCTGCATGCCCATAAAATTTCAGTATTAAATATAAATAACAGTAAAAAAGAAGGTAAGATAAATATTAATTCATATGGAGTTTTAGCTAGATTCGGTTTGCAAATAACTAAAGTTCAGGAATTGTTCTTTAAATTTGGAGCAGTTTATACTAGAGCAAATACGGATAAAATGATTCAGCAATTTAGCAATGAAAAGGCTTATTCAAGAGATACTAATTCTCACTATAGGCCAGCTCTTGAATTGGGTATAGTTAGGAGATTTTTTAAATATCTAGATTTTGGAGTTGCTGTACATTATGTTGCTGAGCATAGAACTATACCTAGCGTAACATTGATTGGATTCCACTTGAGTATTATTCTAGATAGAAACATGATTTCCCGATCTAAAAATAATAGTGCCGTAGAAGAGTTTAATAAACTACCTCCTCCTCCGAGAAATATATAAGAATTAAATTTTTTATTTTAAAAAGGATTCAATTTTATCAATAGAAATTATAGAAGTGTTTTCTTCACATCTTTTTTTATGCTCTATTGTGTTATCTTCAAGTAGCTTTTGACTAATAACTATTCTATGTGGAATTCCAATTAAGTCGGCATCAGCAAATTTACTACCTGGTGAATTGCTTCTATCATCTAATAAAACATCAAACTTGGTTTTTAGTTTATTATAGAACTGATCTGTAAATTCTTTAATCTTGTCATCTTTGTGGTAATTTATAGGGATAATTATTACTGTAAATGGAGCTATTGATGTTGGCCAAATAATTCCTTTATCATCGTGGTGTTGTTCAATTGAGGCAGCTACTATTCTGGAAACCCCAATGCCGTAGCACCCCATAAGAGGAGTATCTGATTTTCCTACTTTAGTATTATACTTGATTAGCATAGGCTTTGTGTATGTATCTTTAAGTTGAAATATATGCGATACTTCAATCCCTTTTTTAATCTTTAATGCTCCATTGCCGTCGGGACTTAGATCACCGTCTTCTGCGTTGCGGAGATCAAAATTTTCTGGTAAATTTAGATCACGTTCCCAGTTTACGTTTACTAAGTAGTATTCTTGCTCATTAGCTCCACATGTAAAGTTACTAATTCCTTTAATGCTATTATCTATTACTATGGGAAATTTACTGTTAACCGGACCTAAGTAATGTATATCAAGATCATATTTATTCTTGATCTCTTGATAACTTAAAATGACTAGAGGTGCAGCAATTTTCGGGTGCTTTTCTGCTTTAGTTGGGTTAAGAGTATGTTTATTATTTAGAATAAGCATAACAGGTTGGCTACTAATTCCTTGAACAAGTAAGCATTTTATTAGATTATTTGGATCAAAATTATCTGGAATTTGTTCTGCGTTGCTTAAGTCACCTTTATATTTAATTTTGGTTATATTTTTAAAAATTTTTTGTTTGTTAAAAGGTTTTTCTATTACTGGGCATAATTCTATATTAGCAGCAAAGTCACTTTGATCACTAAAGCATATAAGATCTTCTCCTGAATTAGCAAGAACATGGAATTCATGAGAGATTTCGCCGCCTATGCTTCCAGTATCGGCCAATACATCTCTAACATCAAGCCCCATTTTATTAAATATTCTATGGTATGTTTGCTTTATTTCATCATAGGTTTCTTGTAAAGATTCTTGATTTATATGAAATGAATATCCGTCTTTCATTGTGAATTCTCTTGCTCTCATCACTCCGTATCTAGGTCTTATTTCATCTCTGAATTTAGTTTGTATTTGGTAAACTTTGATAGGTAAATTTTTATAGGTAGTTAGGTCTTGCTTTATTAAGTCAGTAACTATTTCCTCATGAGTTGGTCCAAAACAATACTCTTTCTCATGCCTATCTTTAATCTTCAATAATAAGGGTCCGTATTTATCCCATCTTTCTGTTTGCTGCCAAAATTTTGCAGGTTGAACAATTGGCATTAGGATCTCTGCAAATCCAATGGAATTCATTTCTTGACGAATAATATTTGATACTTTTTGCAGTACTTTTAACCCAATAGGTAGCCAGGTATATAGTCCACTAGATAATTTTTTAATCATTCCTGCGCGTATCATAAGTTTATGACTTATTATTTCCGCATCTTTAGGCGTTTCCTTCCTTGTGCCTCCATATAAAACTGTATAGCGCATTTATGTCCTAATTTAATTATCATGGACTATTATAATATATATAATACTTAAGATAAATAAGTCTATTTAAATAAGAAATTGGAATAGTTAATTATTGAGTATGCTAGTCTATAATATAACAATGTTTTGGTTAAAATCATTTTTCTATATAAGGAGTGGGGATTACAATGAAAATATCACTACCGGCTAAAGGAGATATAATAAATTTTGAAAATGGCTGTATAAAAGTACCTGATAACCCAATTATACCTTTTATAGAGGGAGATGGAATAGGTGCAGATATAACACCGGTAATGCAAGATGTTGTGAATCATGCTGTTAAATACGCTTATAAAGGTGTGAAACAGATGCATTGGGTTGAAGTATATGCTGGACAGAAATCTAAAGATAAGTATGATGAATGGCTTCCGAAAGATACTCTGGATGTTATTAATGAACTTAAGGTTGCAATTAAAGGTCCTTTATCTACCCCTGTAGGTGGTGGGATCAGATCATTGAATGTTGCATTAAGACAAAATTTAGATCTTTATATTTGCCATAGACCTGTTAGATATTTTCCAGGTACCCCTAGTCCTGTTTTATATCCTGAGAAAGTAGATATGGTGATTTTTAGAGAAAACTCTGAAGATATTTATGCTGGGATTGAATGGAGTGCTGGTAGTGAGGAAGTACAACAGGTAATTGATTTTCTTTGTAATACGATGGAGGTTAAAAAGATCAGATTTTTAAATGATTGCGGTATTGGCATTAAACCTGTGTCAAAAGAAGGTACTGAGCGCTTAGTGCGAGCTGCCATACAATATGCTTTAGATGATGATAGAGATTCTGTTACTTTAGTACACAAAGGTAATATAATGAAATACACAGAAGGGGCATTTAAAGAGTGGGGATATCAGCTTGCGGTGAATGAGTTTGGAGCTGAACCATTGGATGGAGGGCCTTGGCATAAAATCCATCATAATAGTAAAGATATTATTATCAAGGATGTAATTGCTGATGCTTTTTTACAACAAATTTTACTTAGACCAGAGGATTATTCTGTAATAGCGACTCTTAATTTAAATGGAGATTATATCTCAGATGCTTTGGCTGCGCAGGTAGGGGGAATTGGTATTGCTCCTGGAGCTAATTTATCACAAAGTGTTGCAATATTTGAGGCTACTCATGGAACAGCACCTAAATATGTAGGACTTGATAAAGTTAATCCAAGTTCTTTAATCCTATCAGCAGAAATGATGCTTAGATATTTAGGTTGGAATGAAGCTGCGGATCTAGTAATTAGTGGTATATCTAAGACTATTCAAGATAAAATAGTGACTTACGATCTTGCTCGGATGCTTAAGACCTCAACAGAAGTTAGTTGTTCACAGTTTGGTAAAAAAATTGTGGAAAATATGTCATAAAAGGTAAAGATTGGCAAGTGTAGCTGACTCTTATTACTATATTTTAAATAAACAATTACTTACTAATTTAAGCTAGCTTATTGTTAGTTTAAATAACATAGGTTGATTAGCATAATTTATTTGCACTATCTGTGCAGTATCACTCCATAACGCGTTGATGCATGTCTCCTGATGTTCATAACTAACTAATTTGGCACGTTACTTGAATGTTTTTATGCAAGATATAAATGTTTTCGGAGATTGATATGCAACACATGGGAAGATATAGCATGCTGAATAAAGAGCTTGAGTTAACTTTTAATATTGCTTTAAAAGATGCTCAAGGAAAAGGTTTAGAATATATTACACTAGAGCACTTGCTGTTTTTCTTATTAGATAATACTTCAGCTATGATGGCTTTAGAACATTGTGATATAAATATTAATTTATTAAAAAAAGAATTGGCTCTATATATTGAAGATGTTGAGAAAATTGTATTACAAAGTAAACCAAATTCAGATACTAAGCCGAGCATAGCATTCCAAAGAGTGGTGCAAAGAGCAGTATTTAATGTACAGGCAACAGGATTATCCGAAGTTAGTGGGGTAAATGTACTCATTGCAATATTTTCTGAGCGTAATAGTCATGCTGTAAAAATTTTGCAACGGATGCAACTAACAAGACTGAAATTATCTGATTATCTAAGTATTATAAATAATCCTGAAAATTCTCAACCTCATGAAAAATTGAATTTTGGTTTTGATGGTTCTGAAAAAGAAATTAATGAACCGATAGAAAAATATTGTATAAACTTAAATAAAAAAATATTAACTGGGAAATATGATCCGCTCATTGGTCGAGAACAAGAAATTGAGAGAATTACTCAAATACTTTGTCGTAGAAGAAAGAACAATCCTTTACTGCTAGGAGAAGCTGGTGTTGGAAAAACTGCTATAGCTGAAGGTTTAGCTCTTAAGATAGTTGAGGGCAGAGCCCCAGAAGCTATTTTAAATAGCACTATATATTCTCTTGATCTAGGATCTTTATTAGCAGGTACTAAATATAGGGGAGATTTTGAAAAAAGATTGAAAAATGTTCTATCTTATATAGTTTCTAAGAAGGATACTATATTATTTATAGATGAAATCCATACAATTATCGGTGCTGGAGCTGCCTCTGGTGGTGCTATGGATGCTTCTAACTTAATTAAGCCATTATTATCAAAAGGAGAATTGAGGTGTATAGGAGCAACCACTCATAACGAATATCGAGCCATATTTGAAAAAGATAAAGCCTTAGCAAGACGTTATCAAACTGTAGAAATACCTGAGGCAAGTATAGAAGAAACTGTAAAAATTTTAGAAGGTATGAAATCGCATTTAGAAGAACATCATGGAGTTAGTTTTAGTAAGGAAGCATTTATTGCGGCTGCGGAATTATCTAAAAGATATATTCATGATAGATTTTTACCTGATAAGGCATTAGATGTTGTAGACGAAGTTGGTGCTTACTACCGTATACATGGCATTAGTAATGCTAAAGTTATTGATGTTGAAGATATTGAGGAAATTATTGCAAAAATGATTAAGGTTCCTATCTCAAAGCTGTCAAAATCAGAAAAGAATGTTTTATTTAATTTAGAGAGTTCTTTGAAGACAACAGTCTTTGGTCAAAATACTCCAATTGAAAAATTGAGTGCGTCAATAAGAATGGCTGGATCTGGATTGAAAGATGAGAGAAAGCCGATTGGGACATTTATTTTTGCTGGTCCAACTGGAGTAGGAAAGACAGAAATAGTGCGAAGATTATCTGAAAATTTAGGTATAGATTTAATAAGATTAGATATGTCTGAATATATGGAAAAGCATTCTATAGCTAGATTGATAGGCGCTCCTCCTGGATATGTAGGATATGAGAATGGAGGATTACTTACTGAACTAGTTAACAAAAAACCTTATTCAGTAGTGTTATTTGATGAAATTGAAAAAGCTCATCATGATATATTTAATATTCTATTACAGGTTATGGATAATGGTAAACTAACAGATACTAATGGAAGAGAGATTGATTTTAGACATGTTATATTAGTGTTGACTACTAATATTGGAGCTGTTGAACTTGAAAAAAATTCAATAGGGTTTCATACTGGCAGTAGTATTGAAATTGATAGAGTATCAGCTGTCAAATCTTTATTTTCACCTGAATTTCGTAACAGACTAGATGGTATTATTCAATTTAATAAGCTTAAGTTTGAAGATGTTGAAAAGGTGTTAGATAAATTTTTGATGGAGCTTGCTGAGCAGTTAAATAAAAAGAGAATAGTATTAACTGTTAGTAGGGATGCTAAAAAATGGCTTTGTAAAAGGGGATATGATGATAAGCTGGGTGCAAGACCTATGAGTAGGTTGATCCAAGATAAATTAAAGAAACCTTTGGCAGATGAAATATTATTTGGCAAATTACAAATGGGAGGTAAAGTTAATGTGGCAGTTAAAAAATCAGAATTAAATTTTATGTATGATACTAAAATTACAGAGCTTATTGAATGAAATAGTATATGTTAAGATCTGTTAATTTAGATAGTTTTGATTTTTTGTTTTTAAAAAAAAGCTTATCATGACTGTGCCGAACAAAGACTTTTAATAGCTAATAAATTTAGAATTTCTATTTTTGTAATTTAAATGTTCAGGATACTTACCCTAAAATATTCTCCTTAAATATTTAATTGCTGAACATTCACATTAATATAATATTTAAGCATTTATTTAAACGAGAACACGTTTTTTAATATTCTTATCAAGCCACTGGTGCCATTTGTTTGGTGACAACTCTAACATTTCCCAAAGGGGAGTAGATTTGACAAAGACTTGATAAGCTTTAGCATTAGCCATAGAACATCCCATCCAACGAATATAGTTTTCAAGATATTTTTGGCAACTAATACATAATTTAATTTGGTCAATTCTTGAAGGAGATGACTGCTTGGACAAAGTCTCAAAAAGCTTTAAAGCCTGTTCAAAATTTGTTTTTGTTTCATCACCATAATTCATGAAAGACATTCTAGTTCACGAATAAGAAAGAAACAATAGGAATTCAACTAATAAAAGATTAAGAAATGGTAAAGACTGAAATGGGAGAGACGTGTCAAGCAAAAACTCTAAACAAAAAAAACAGGCATAGATCTAATTTTACCATTAATGACTCAATCAGTATATATTATAAGCTATTGATATTTTATAGCAGATATTGGATGATTTTTGAGCGGGAAATAAAGCCCAAGGAAACATCAAATATGTTTTTTGAAATTCCTAGATATTAGATTTATTAGAAAAATCTCGCCAAATGGCTCACCCAATAAACAAACCAACTCTATCAAAACTATAAAAAAATATAGCAATTTCATGTATACGTAGCTACAATCGTTAAAAATCAATTCAATGGTATCATTATGTTTTTGAGTTCACGAAAAAAAAAATTGTTTTTAGCAGTTATCTCTTTGCTTCTAATTTTTTTTCTGGCAATTATACTTCTTAAAAGCAAACAGGAAAGATTTGTTGAACTATTAAAAGTATATACAGCTTATAACAAAGAAACTCAAATTAATCTAATACGAATAGGTCAAGATAATGATGGAGGGTATGTGGTTCCATCAATGGCATTAGAATATTCAGATGCATTGATAGGATATGGGATTGCAGCAGATGCTTCTTTCGAAGAAAAATTTTCTAGTATATACAAAAAACCTTCTTTTGGTTTTGACTGCGGAGTTGCTAATTTTAAGAGTGAAAATAAATTATTTACTTTTATAGATGAGTGTATTGGCAATGATAAATATTTATATAAAGAACAAGTATCTTCAAATAAAATTTCATCATATAGCGATCATCTCAAAAAATTAAACTTAATGAATAAGAAAATTTTCATCAAAATGGATATTGAAGGCGCTGAATTTGAAGGAATATTTGATGATATACTCAAGCATCACGACAATATAACAGGGATCGTATTGGAAATACATATGCATAGTTCGCCAAGTAGCTTTGACAAAGGCATTAAATTACTTAATAAAATAAATGAAGAATTTTTATTAGTCCATTTACATGGAAATAATTCTGCTAAAGAACCAAAATTGTTCATGGCTAAAAATTTAATAGGAAAGCTACCAAAAATTCTCGAATTAACCTTCATCAATAAAAAAATTGTAACAAACTATCATTTATCTAATGATCAGTCATATCCTAGAGAAATTGACATGCCAAATGATGCAAATATTAAAAAATATATATTTGAAATACTTTGAACATCTATAATTTTACTAGTTTGCAAAAGCATGTAAAACAAATTAATAAGTATTTTTGCAGCTCTACAAAATATAACTACATTACTTCTATTTAAACATGGCTGTATTTAGGAAAATATCTGTTTTAAGATGTGCATACTTCTAAACATAGAATATGACAAGTGTTGTGAAATAAAAATGTCTAACCAATGGTCGTTTTCTTTACATTTTTCTAACACTTACTTAGGATCTATCCGAAAAGGAATGGGTATTTTACGACAGATTTTAAGAACGCTCAACAGCTAGTAAACTACTAGAATTCGCTAAACGATGACACAAAATAAAACTACAATGAGCATGAAGTTTAGTATGAATATGAAAAATAAATTAAGTAATAGGACTTCTTTGTTAAATAAGATAATACTCCAAAGTAATATGTATTTTATTCGTCATGCTGAAACAGACTGGAATAGAGCAAAAAAATGTATGGGTAGAGTCGATATATCTGATCAGGTCTTTTTATTCTGTAGATCAGTTCTGATCTGAATAGAACGTAGTTCTTCTCTGATAAATAATACGGTAGGCACGGCTATTATCATTCCAGATATATGAAATAGCATTTCACCTATTAGTAACGATAATAGGGTGATATATATTGGCATAGAAGTAAAATGGCCTATAATTTTACTATTTAGAAAATATTCTAGTTTATGAATACTGATCAGAAAAATTAATGCAGCAGAAACTTGCCACATTCCTGACCAAATAAAAGCTGCTGAACATATCAAAGTATTGGAAATAATATTTCCAATAACAGGCAAAAGACCAAATATGAAGACTAGTACCATTAAAGAAATTTTATGTGGTATTTGTAGAATAACTAAAATAAAAAATGTTAGCGTGGTATTAATAAGCGAAATAATTAGCTGAGCAGACATTACAGTCTTAAAATGGTTATAGAAGGAATTAATTTTATTTGTTGTAAAAGCAATTAAGTATGAAAGTAGAGTGTTATCAGTATAAATTCTTTTATTATCATTTTTTATTATATTATTTTGAATTACGAAGTTTATTATTATAGCAATTATAAATAGAAATATATTCATACTTACTCTCTGAATATATACAATTGTCTGAGCTATATTTTGCCTAAACCATGCGAAGACTTTTATTTTTAAATCAAGCACATCATAAGAAATATTAAGATATTGAATTATAGCATTAAATTGATAATTAAATGCCTCGTAAAACTTATTAGCATACTGCGGTAGATCTTTTATAAATGCTGGTAAAACAAAGGTAATTAAGATAATTGTTAGAAATAAAAATATCATTGCAGTGATGTATAAAAGAGTTTTTCTTGACAAAAAAGGTAAATATTTATGCAACACTTTAATTAACAGCTCATTTGCTAAATGTATAAAAAGTAAAAAAACAATAAACTTTATTAGGCCTAAACCAATGAATAAGAAAATTAGTGCTAAGAAGCATACCCAGCATGCTTTAACTAAGTGATTAGATTCCAATATGATAGTTTGCATGAAAACTCCTATAGTTTTTATACAAAAAATTAATTCTTATCACGAAAAGTGATACGTCCTTTAGACAGATCGTAGGGCGTTAACTCTACTTTAACTTTATCCCCTGTGAGAATTCTAATATAATTTTTACGCATTTTCCCTGAAATATGAGCAATAACTATATGGCCATTTTCTAATTCAACTCTAAACATGGCATTAGGCAATGTTTCTATTACTAAACCCGAAAGTTCTATACTATCTTCTTTTGCCATAAATACTTTTTTAAATTAAATAATAGGCCATTCTAACATAGACACTGAGATAGAGAAATTAAAAAATCAATAAAATTAATTGTTTAATGTTTAATTGTTAAGTATAAGATTGTTCTAGGTATTTTTCAGTATCTAGAGCTGCCATACATCCTGAGCTTGCGGAGGTAACTGCTTGTCGATAAATGCTATCCATGACATCTCCTGCAGCAAATACCCCAGGGATATTAGTTGCTGTAGCATTACCATCAGAGCCTCCTTTAACAGTTATGTAGCCATGGTTCATCTGTAGTTGATCATTAAATATTTGAGTATTTGGAGTATGGCCGATTGCAATGAATACTCCGTCACACAGTATGGTGCTAATATTATTGTTTTTATTGTTTTTGACTTTTACTCCTGTTACTCCTGATGTGTCTCCTAAAACTTCTTCTAATTCAGTAAACCATAGGATTTCTATATTTTTATCGGTTTTATTAAAGAGCTTATCTTGTAGTATCTTTTCAGATCGTAAACTGTCTCTTCTATGGAGTAGAGTGACTTTGCTAGCAATATTTGACAAATATAGGGCTTCTTCTACGGCCGTATTTCCACCGCCAACGACAACAACAGGTTTGTTTTTGTAGAAAAATCCATCGCAAGTAGCGCATGCGGAGACTCCTTTACCTTTAAATTCTTCTTCTGATTTTAGGCCTAAATATTTTGCTGATGCGCCAGTAGCAATTATTAAGCTATCACAAGTATATTTATTGTCACTACCATTAAGAATAAAAGGACTATTTTTAAGTTCAACAGAATAAATATGATCATTTATGATATTTGTATTGAATCTAGCCGCGTGTTTCTGCATGCGTTGCATTAGTTCAGGTCCTAGGACTCCTGTATCATCGCCAGGCCAATTATCTACATCGGTAGTTGTAGTTAGTTGTCCTCCAGGTTCATTACCAGTGATGATTATAGGTTCTAAATTAGCTCTAGCAGCGTAAATAGCTGCAGTATATCCAGCTGGACCTGAGCCCAGAATAATTATTCTATGATGATTTGTCATATTATAGTCCTTCTAAAAAAATGCTATAATAGTTTATTAAAATTTATCAATGGTTATAAAATATGCAAAAATTAGCTTCTCATAAGGTTAACAATATTACCTCATCTAATGGACAAATTGCAAAGTTGCTTAAAGAAGCTTGTAAATTATTATCCATATCTATTGCAATATTTTTATATATTGCCTTAATATCGTACAATAAAGCTGATTCTGGATGGTCAAAAATTGGATATGAAAATAGTATTGAAAACGCTGCTGGTTATGTTGGGGCATGGTTCTCAGATCTATTTCTACACATTTTTGGTTATCTTGCCTATATTTTCCCTGCGATATTTGTATATATAGTTTTTCAGGTGGTCAAAGAACAGAATACTAAAGAAGTAAATTATAATTTATTAACATTAAGACTATTAGGGCTGTTTTTAATAGTTTTATCGGTCAGTGCTATTGCAAGTCTGTTGTTTCTGGAGGCACCAGAGAGTTTGCCTTATAGCTCAGGAGGTATCTTAGGAGATTTTATTGGGTTTGGTGTTATGGAAGTTTTTAATTTCATAGGAGCTATAATTTTTCTCAATACATTTTTTTTAATAGGAATAACTTTATTATTTGGAATATCGTGGTTTGAGCTTGGAGCGTTACTAACGAGAAACATTGTTAAGATATCTAGGTATTTAGCTGATTATATTAATAATATTCTTAATAAAATTAAAAAATCAATATCCTCTTGGTATTATAATCGTAAGAGCCAGATAGAGAATAATGAGAAGAAAATAAATATAATACAAAGTCCTTCCATCGCTGAGAAACCTACTATCACTATTAAAGATAAGTTAAAAAGTAGTTTAGTTACTAAATTTTCTAAAAATGATAAAAAGAATAGTGAAGCTACAAATATTATTAACTCAATAAAGTCTCCCGTATTGAAAACTGATAAACCGTTACCATCATTATCACTATTGGATCAGAAAGATGATAAAGCTAAAGTGCGGATAGATAGTGGAATACTAGAGGAATTAGGTAGGGAAGTTGAACAGAAATTGGCTGATTTTGGTATAAAGGTACAAGTAGTTGGGATTCAGCCGGGGCCTGTTGTTACTCGTTTTGAGATTGAGTTAGCTCCTGGTATTAAAGCTAGTAGAATAACTTCTTTAGCTAAAGATTTAGCCAGATCACTTTCTGTTACAAGTGTTAGAGTTGTTGAGGTTATTCCAGGAAAGACTTATGTTGGTCTAGAGTTGCCGAATAAAGATCGTGAAACAGTATTGCTAAGTGAGGTATTGGAAACTGAGCAATATTCAAAATCTAAAGCAACATTAATACTTGCATTAGGTAAAGATATTTCTGGTTATCCAGTAATTGTTGATCTTGCTAAAATGCCTCATCTTTTAGTGGCTGGAACGACAGGCTCTGGTAAATCAGTTGGTATTAATACGATGTTGATAAGTTTATTGTATAAATCTTCCCCTGAGGAAGTACGTTTAATATTAGTAGATCCTAAAATGTTAGAATTATCTGTATATGAAGATATTCCGCATTTGTTAGCTCCGGTGGTTACTGATATGAAAGAAGCAGCTAATGCTCTTAGATGGTGTGTTGCCGAAATGGAGCGTAGATATAGTCTCATGGCTCAGGTAGGGGTAAGAAATATTTCTGGATATAATAAGAAATTACTTGGTGGTGAACTATCAGAGTTTGCTGAGGAGCACACGGAAAAACTTCCTCATATTGTAATTGTAATTGATGAATTTGCTGATATGATTATGGTTGTTGGTAAAAAAGTAGAGCAGTTAATAGCTAGAATAGCCCAAAAAGCAAGAGCTGCTGGTATTCATATGATCTTAGCTACTCAGAGACCATCGGTAGATGTTATTACTGGCTTAATAAAATCTAATATTCCAACAAGAATGGCTTACCAGGTGTCATCTAGAATTGACTCAAGAACGATACTAGATCAACAGGGGGCAGAACAGTTACTAGGGCATGGTGATATGCTATATTTACCTCCAGGCTTAGGAACTCCAATTAGGGTACATGGTGCTTTCGTTGCTGATCATGAGGTTCATAAGGTTACTGAGGCACTAAAAAAGAAAGGTAAGCCTCAGTATGTTGAAGCTATAATTGACGGTGCTTCTTCTATATCAAGTGGAGAAAATCATACTGAGCAAGATGAATTATATCAAGAAGCTTTAGCATTTATTTGTGAAACTAAAAAGGTGTCTGTTTCAAGTATTCAGAGAAAATTTAGAATTGGATATAATCGTGCAGCATCTATAGTAGAAGCTATGGAAGCGGCGGGGGCAGTATCTCAGATGCAAAATAATGGATCTAGAGAAGTTTTATTATAATTAGTAATATGTTTAAAATAATAAAGATATTTTTGCTAATATTAAGTTTGCAAGCTTTTGCAATAGAGAATAAAGATTCACTTAGTAGTTTAAAATTAGCTTTAGGTAAATTTAAAACGGTATCTTCTTCTTTTATTCAAAATGTTCATGATGGAAATGGTAATATCATGGATGAGTCAGAGGGATATTTTTTACTCAAAAAGCCTGATAAATTTTATTGGGAAACATCTTATCCTAATCAACAAATTATCGTAAAGAATAAATTAAAATTATGGATCTATGATGTTGATCTTGAACAAGTGACTATTCAGAATATTAAGTCTATAAAACAGTTTAATGTTTTAAACTTACTAATTGATAACAGTTTTAGTTATGAGCAGCATTTTAATATATCTTCAACTAAAATATTAAATGGAAACAAATTTATACTTGAAACTATTGGGGAAGATTTTGATTTTGAAAAATTAATAATCACAGTCATTAATGATAAATTATATAGTCTAGAAATATATGATCATTTTGATTCAAAAATTAAAATAAAATTTACCAAACTTAAGTATAATAAATTTATAGATGAAAATAAATTTTCTCTAAAAATTGCTGATAATATCGATATTATTCGTCAGTAATGGTTCCTTCAATTATCCCACCTCCTAAACATATGTTTTTTTTATAAAATACAATTGATTGCCCAGGGGTTATCGCTCTTTGTGCACTTTCAAAAATAACTTTTGCAGTAGAGGAATTTTGAACGGATATTTCACATTTTTGATCATCTTGGCGGTAACGAACTTTGGCTGTATAAGTTTCTTTTTGATTGACTTGCTCTGTGATCCAATGCAGATTTATACAAGTTAATTTTTTTTGCATAAGTAGAGGGTGATTATGATTTTGTCCAACAACTAATTTATTTTCACTAATATTTTTTTGTAGAACATACCATGGTTTTTCAGGATATTTTTTTAATCCTCCTATATTTAGACCACTCCTTTGGCCTATTGTATAAAACATTAAACCGTCATGTTTGCCTATGAAATGCCCTTTATCATCAACTATATCCCCAGGATTTTTTAAAATGTAACTACTAAGAAATTCTTTAAAGTTTCTCTCTCCTATGAAACAAATACCAGTGCTATCTTTTTTATCAAAATTAACTAAGTGATTTTTTTTAGCTAATTTTCTAACGTCAGTTTTTAGCATTTCTCCTACTGGGAAAACTAATTTTTTTAAAACAGTTTGATTAATTCTATATAAAAAATATGTTTGATCTTTGTTCTTATCGTATGAGCGACATAGATAATAATTATCATTGTCATTTTTGATTGTTGCATAATGTCCAGTTGCAATACAATCTGCACCTATTTTTATAGCTTCTTCAAAAAAACATTTAAATTTTATTTCTTGATTACATAGAATATCAGGGTTAGGAGTCAAGCCTTGGTGAAATTGTTCTAATACTATATTAAAAACTTTTTCTTGATATTCTTTAGTAAAATTAATAGTTTTTAATGGGATACTTAGTTTTTGACAAACTTTTAGTGTGTCTTCATAGTCTTGTGCTGCACTACAGTTACTTAGATCATCGTCTTCCCAGCTTTTCATGAATAAGCCGATAACTTCATGGTTTTGCTTTATTAGATTTAAAGCAGCTACTGAGGAATCAACTCCTCCTGACATGCCAACAATAATTTTCATTGAATTTTACAGTTGTATATTAAAATTTTCAGCCAATAATTGTGCATTATTAGATAATTTTTGAATGAAAGATTTTTTACTTTGAATGTCTATTTCGTAAATATTAGATTTATCATATTTAGACAGCAGGTAATCATCGCTAGTAATTATTTTATCAACTAGCTGCATTTTTTGTGCAGTAGTAGCTAACCAGTGATCTCCATTAGCTACTTCATCAATGTTTACATTAGGTCGGTATTTATTAATATGTGATTTGAAAATATCATGGATTTCTGTAAGATTTTCTTGGAATTTCTTGCGACCTTCGTCGGTTATTTTACCAAAATATGTTAGGGTACGCTTAAATTCTCCTGCTGTGTGCTCTTCGAAATCAATATCATTCTTTTTTAAAAGTCGATGAAAATTTGGCAGTTGGCTAATAACTCCAATAGAGCCTATTATAGCAAATGGAGCAGCAAGAATTTGATCAGCTACTGTAGCCATTAAGTATCCACCGCTTGCAGCTATTTTATCTACACAAACTGTAAGGGGGATGTTTCTATCTCTTATTCTAGCTAGTTGGGATGCTGCTAGACCATATCCATGTACAACTCCTCCAGGGCTTTCAACAGCAACAATTATTTCGTCTTTTGATGTTGCTACTTGTAAAGTAGCAGTAACCTGATCTCGGAGTTGTTCAACACTACTAGCTCGAATGTCTCCTTTAAAGTTTAATAAAAATATATTATTTTTATCTTTATCTTTATTTTTTAAAGACTTAGCTTGGTTTTTTAACTTTACTTTGTACTCTTTTTTTGGAAGTATTTTTGACTCTATTTGTTTCGCCATATCATCGTATTTATCATTTAAATTTGATATTTTTATTTTTGATTTGGTCTTATTATCACCTTTATTTTTTGACACTATTGCAACAGCAAATAATAAGGTAACTAGCACTGAAATCATAAAAGTTAATGATTTGGCAAGGAAAAATAAATATTCGTAAAAAAGCTCCATAGTCCGCTCCGTTTTTTGATCTGAAAGATAATACCATTCTAGTTGTTCTATATCAAAGCTATAATCATTAAAATTTCTAATGGTGAATTATCGTGTAGAGATATTATGTTCCACTAGGATAAAAATTGTACTTTAATTTAACACTGATCAATAATTAGGTAAGCATACAGTTGACAAAATTTGGTTAGTCAACAACAGTTAACATGCGATGGTTAATTTTTAATATTAGAATTTTTATGTTCAGAGATTATAAAATACTGGCTTATATTGATGACAAAGAGCTACAAAAAAAAATTGGTATTATTTTAGATTTTCTTGATGAGCCTGCGATTACAGTAGATAGTAATACTTGGAAAGATGGTTGTATTGATCAGGAAAAATTATTAACGATTATTTTTTCTTTGAAAAATAATGATGCGAAAGAGTTAAATATAATAAAAGAACTTCATAAATTTGCACCTAAAGTTCCTATTATTCTTTTATCTAATAATTCTGGTATAGCTAAAATTAAAGAAGATATTAAACAAAAAATTGTGGCTGTATTGTCATACAACTTTGCATATGCTGAACTTTTAAATGCATTATACCAATGCCAAGCTGTTATAGAGCATAACTTTAATGCTAGCAATGATGATGATAATAAATCAGTATATCTTTTTAGAAGTCTTGTTGGGAAGAGTCCTGGTGTTAGTAAGGTACGTGATTTAATCGAAAAAGTTGCTGATACTGATGCTAATGTTTTAATTTTAGGTGAGTCTGGAACTGGTAAGGAGGTTGTTGCACGCAATCTACATTATTATTCTAAAAGAAAAGAAAATGAATTTGTAGCAATTAATTGTGGGGCTATACCTACAGATTTGCTAGAAAGTGAATTATTTGGGCATGAGAAAGGGGCATTCACCGGGGCTTATACTGCTAGAAAGGGTAAATTTGAAGCTGCAAATGGGGGCACTATATTTTTGGATGAAATAGGTGATATGCCAAAGCCGATGCAAGTTAAGTTATTAAGAGTTATTCAAGAACGCAGTTTTGAGAAAGTTGGTGGAAATAAGAAAATTGAAATAGATGTTAGAGTTATTGCTGCAACACATCGAGAGCTGCCTAAAGAAATAAAAAAAGGTAATTTTAGAGAAGATTTGTATTATAGGCTTAATGTATTTCCTATTAGAGTTCCAGCACTTAGAGATAGAATAGAAGATTTACCTTTGTTAGTTAACGAGTTATTAGCTAGAATTTCTGGGCAGAATCGTAATACTGCTAAAATATTAGAGCCTACTATAGAGCAGCTAGGGATATATAACTGGCCAGGAAATATTAGAGAACTAGCAAATATTATAGAAAGATTATGTATTATGTACCCAAATGGAATTGTAGACTGTAAAGAGCTACCTGATAGACTAAAAAACATCTCTCATGAAAAAGATTCTTATAGTAATGAATACAAATACGAAACTAAAAAGAGTGCTATTGTTCCTGAAAGAGAAATACTTTACCAAGCATTTATAAGTTCAGCTGGTGATATAGATAAAACAGCTAAATTATTGAATTTACGGAAGTCTTCTTTGCGTAAAAAATTAGAATTCTATGAAATACATCCAGTGGTAAATATATCACAATAGATTTTACTACATGATTAAATTTGTTTGTTATTTATAGCCATATAAGGCCAAGGATCTAATGAACAATATATAGTAAAGATATTAGCAAAAGAGAGATGGATGAATAACAAATATTTAAGCCAATAGTTTGAATAATAGTCTATTTTACCTTAAATACTAGTATATTTTTGTTCATTGGTGTATAATAAATGTCTATAAGATTTAAAGTTATCGTTCTTATCTTGTAATAAAGGTAATTTACTAATATAGAACACTTTGTAGCATATTTATAGATATTAAGATATAAACAGTTTTTCTAGTCTTCGAAAGTTAGTATTTATTTTTATTATAAGTTAGTGGGATAAAAAATAAATATTAACAGATGAATATTGAGATTATTTTAACAGTTTTATTACTACTTTGCCTTGGAACAATTTCTGGATTTTTAGCTGGTCTTCTAGGTATTGGGGGAGGAGGGATACTTGTTCCAGCACTATATTATATTCTTAAGTATTATAATTATAGTGAAAATGCCATGCATATTGCTGCAGGCACATCGCTAGTTACTATCATTTTCACTGGATTTTCTTCAGGATTTGCTCATTTTAAACATGGACTTGTTGAGTTTAAAATATTGAAAAATTATATGCCAGGAATTCTTTTAGGAGTGGTTATTGGAACCTATATAGCAGGGTCTTGTCCTACATTTATTCTAAAATTAGTATTTGCATCATCTCAATTACTATTTGGGAGTTATTTAATTCTAAATATTAATAAAAAAGCAATATTTAATAGTTTACCACAGCAACCTTGGCTTACATGTTTTTCAACATTTACTACATCTCTTGCAACTGTAATGGGAGTTGGAGGAGGAGTACAAAATGTAATATTTATGACTATATGTAATGTTAAAATTAGTAATGCTATTGCTACTGCTGCAGTTATATGTCCATTTATAGCCCTTGCAGGATGTGTAGGATTCATGATTATTGGTTTATCTGACCATAATTTGCCTCCTTTTAGTATAGGGTATGTTAATTTTAGTATGTTTATTTGCATTATCACAACAAGTGTTATTACTGCTCCTATAGGAGCTAAATTTGGGCATAGCTTACCAGTTAATACTCTTAAAAAATATTTTTCTATTATGACTTTATGTATTGCATTTAAAATGTTTGCAGAAGTTATTTGGTCATCTGCATAGTTTAAAGAGCGATGAGTTCTATTATTATTTTGCTTTTTCAATATAAAAATTCAGCACCTTTTTACTAGTAAAATAGTATTATTCAAATTTATATCTTAATGAAATTAAGTGCTAAGATTATTCTAAAGGGATAACCAAATACGTCATAGATATGGATAATCAAAATAAACTAGTTTTAGGTATTTTACAGATGATGGACTCTAATAAATGGGGGGTTGCTAAAAAAACTCTTGAGAAGTTAGAATCTGTAGTTCTTAATTCAGGCAAAATCAAAATTTTAGGATTGCTAGTAGAAAAATTTGTAATTGGGGAAATGAATTTTTTGGAAGCAAATAATATTGTTCATGCCTTGGTTAAAATAAAAAGCACTAATTCCTATGAGATGTATTTATGGATTAAGGTCATTGCGAAATTATCGTCCTCACTATTCTTGCTAGACAAACTACAATCTTCTAAAGAAAATAATAGTGATAATCTATATTTTGATCAAGATAATTTGTATCAGTTTATTTTTATACAAGGAAAGCAACATATGCAAAGGGCTGAGTGGGGGAAGGCTGTTGATAAATTCAACTTGATTACTCCTTACAGAAAGATGACATTTGAATTTGCTATTTTAATATCTCAGAGTTTACATAACTTAGGTCAACATAGCGAGGCTAATAAATACTTTATTAAAGCTAAAGAAATAAATCCAGAACATGAATTAATTTATAGTTATCAAGGGGTTTTAAAAATTAATGAAAAAGATTGTACTGCTGCTAAATATTTTTTTTCTAAAGCCATAAAATGCAATCCATTTAGATCACAAAACATTGAAAATTTAGCACTAGCTTATTTAGAAGAACATAATTTAGAAAAATCTATTAAATATTATAAACAGGCAATAGAGCTTGAACCACATAATCATAAATATATAGAAAAATTAGCTACTATCCAATTAATGAATGAAGACTACAAACATGGATTAGAAAATTATGAGAGTAGACTAATGGTTTCTAATAAGCAGGCCGTTAATATCGTAGTGAGAAAATATCGTCATCTTGTTTGGAGTGGAGAGAAAATAAATAATAAAAAATTGTTGTTAGTCTCTGAACAGGGTCTGGGAGATCTTATTTTTATTTTTAGATATATCCCTTTATTATTAGAAAAGAATGTAGATGTTTCTTTAATAACGCATAAATCACTATATAGATTAATAAATATTAGTTATCCAAAAGTGAAATTGGTAGAACAGAGTAATAAAACACAATGTGATTTTATTGTTCCTATTATGAGTTTACTAAAAATATTTAAAACTTCATCTGATAATATTTTACAGAATGTTCCATATTTTAGCATTAATCGGCAATTAAATTTAAAATGGTCTAAAATAGTTAAAAGTTCAAAACCTAAGATAGGTCTAGTATGGTTTGGAAATAAAAATTTCCCATTTGACTCTGAGCGTTCAATGCAGTTAAAACAGTTTACTATATTATATGAATTATCATTATTCGAATGGTATAGTTTACAGATTGATGGAACTAAAGATCTTAAATTATCTGATCCTAAAAAAATCATTATAAATTTAGAAAAAGAACTGTTAGATTTTGCAGAGACTGCTGCGGCAATATGCCAGTTAGATCTGGTAATTTGTGTTGATACTGCTGTAGCTCATTTGGCTGGTGGTTTAGGAAAACCGGTATGGACATTAAATAGATTTGTGACTGATTGGCGTTGGATACTAAATAAAAGAAGTGTTGAGTGGTATCCAACTATGAACTTATTTAGGCAATCTTCTAACAGAGAATGGGAGCCTGTTATCCATAAGGTAAGAAATGAATTGTTGAATAATAAGTTTTAGATTATTAGCATAATTTATCATTATAATGAAAATATACTAGACAAGGATAACAGATTTTATAAAGGTAAATTGACTTAAAGTTCGATAGATATTAAAATTTTCTGTTTTGTTATGGAGAATATAATGAAGAAATTTTTTATTATGTTTTTATTTATTCCTTGTACTTTAATAAATGCTACTACCAAAATAACTGTTGCAAATATTTATGCTTATCGTATGAATATTTCAATACCTGAGGCTCATATTTATAATAAATCTGTAGCTTCTAAAGAAAAAATAACTTTTGATTTAGCTAAACAAGAAATAGACAGTGATAATAGGATAGAAAAAAAAGATGACTATATTTTGTTAGAAATAACAGGAGAATACTTTATTACTAGAAAGGAAGCTTTAAGAGCAAATTGTAATGATCTAAAATTTAAAGATAAGAATGACAAGTTTTCCTTATGTAGTCCTAAGAATATAATAGGAGAGTTTTTTAAGGTATATGGTTATAGTAGAGCATTAATGTCTCTTTATGATAAGAATTTGGCAGAAGGTGTGCACAAAAATAATATTAGAGCATTTTCTCATTATTTAAAAATAGAGCGTTGGCAAAAAAGCGTCATTATTATTATGTGGGACAAGCAAGTTAGAGTATTGTACGATCAGTAGAAAAATTAGTAATTTAGTGAATTTGATTTGTATCTAAATACTGCATGAATTATAACCTCGTAATTTTTAAAAACTATAGCTGTAGAAGTCTTATGGATTGAGAATCGCATATCTCGATTATTCACTTTCAATTCTGATATACAGCTATATAAAAAATGGATATAATTACCAAAAGTTGTATAAGATTTGGGGGGAATGTATGCCTATATATGAATATATATGTAGTAATTGTAATCATGAGGAGGATATTATTCAGAAAATATCTGATCCAGAAGTAACCAGCTGTCCAAAATGTAGTACGGAAAAATTGAAGAAAATAGTATCAGCGCCAAGCTTTCGGTTAAAAGGTACTGGCTGGTATGAGACTGATTTTAAAAATTCAGGCTCTAAACCATCAACTAGTGAATCAGCTGATAGTTCTATTAGTAAGCCTAACTCTAATCCTAAAGCTGAATCAGCAAAAATAACTAAAACTGAAGCTTAAGTTAAAATTTAGGAAATTTATAATGCAAACAATAAATAAACGCTCACATGAGTGTAAGACAATAAATGATAGTCAAATTGGTAAGGAAGTGACTGTTTGTGGATGGGTTAATCATAGACGAGACCATGGAGGGGTTATTTTCATTGATTTAAGAGATAGAACAGGGATCCTACAAATAGTATTTGAACCAGAAAATGCCGATTCGTTTAGTTTAGCAGAGAAGCTGAGGGCAGAATTTGTTATAGGGGTTAATGGTAAGGTTAGAAGTCGTCCAGAAGGGATGATTAACAGTGAGCTTCCAACTGGTAAAGTTGAAGTTTTGGTTAATAGATTAACGATTTTAAATACTTCTGAGCCTATTCCGATTAATCTTGAAAGAATATCCAATGCGAATGAGGACACTAAAATAAAATATCGATATCTTGATTTGCGCACAAAAGATAGTTTTAACAAAATCATTTTACGCTCAAAACTTAATCATACAATTAATACATTTATGCATGATCAAGAATTTATTAATGTTGAAACACCTATTTTAACTAAAGCTACTCCTGAGGGCGCTAGGGATTACTTAGTCCCAAGTAGAATACATAAAGGAGAATTTTATGCTTTACCACAATCTCCTCAATTATTTAAACAATTGATAATGATGTCTGGTTTTGAAAAATACTATCAAATTGCTAGATGTTTTCGAGATGAGGATCTGCGCTCAGATAGGCAACCTGAATTTACTCAATTAGACATAGAAATATCTTTTACTGATGAAGAAGAAATTTTTTCTTTATGTGAACGATTATTTCAAAAAATTTTTAATGACTTGGTTAAAGTAAGCCTACCTGATAAATTTCCAAGGCTAACTTATCAACAATCTATGATGTTATATGGAACTGATAAGCCAGATCTAAGGCATGATCTAATTCTTGTTGACATATCAGATTTAGCTGCTAAAAGTGACTTTAGTATTTTCCAAACAGTTTTGACAAATGATAAATTCAAAGTATTTGCTATGAAAGTAGAGGATGGTTGTAATTTATCACGTAAAAAATTAGATAATTATGTGAGTTTTGCTGAGAAGCATGGAGCAAAAGGCCTTGCTTATATAAAGGTTAAGAACATAAGTGATGATAGTTTTGAGCTACAATCTCCTTTATTAAAATATCTTGATGAAGATATTCAAAAATCTTTATTAGAAAAAACTAAAGTTGTGTCTGGGGATTTACTGTTCGTTAGTGCCGGAATTTATCCTAAGGTTAATATTGCATTGGGCGAGCTAAGGCAAAAAATTGCTCATGATTTAGAATTGATCAGGGATGAATGGAAAGTTTGTTGGGTAACTGATTGGCCACTTTTTGAAGAAGTAGATGATAAGCTAGAATCTCTTAACCATCCGTTTACTGCTCCACAAGAAGGTGATATGAATCAAATTGACTCTGAACCCACAAAAGTATTGGCTAGAGCTTATGATTTGGTTATTAATGGATATGAAATTGGTGGAGGTTCTATACGGATCCATGATCATGTTTTCCAAAAACAAATCCTTGGTTTATTAGGGCTAAGTGAAACTGAGATTAATGATCAGTTTGGTTTTTTTATTAATGCATTAAAATATGGATGTCCTCCTCACGGAGGAATCGCTTTTGGCTTAGATAGATTGACTATGTTATTAACGAGCTCTAATTCTATACGAGATGTTATTCCTTTTCCAAAAACTCAATCAGCCAGTTGTTTATTAACGGAGGCTCCATCTGAAATAGAGCAAAATAGAATTGATGAGCTAGGAATTGCAATAATTAAGGAGAGAACAGATGAGTATTAATTTAGTTGATAAGGGACATTATGGCCGGTCATAGTAAGTGGGCCAATATTAAGTTTAGGAAAGGTGCCCAGGATGCAAAAAGAGGTAAAATTTTCACTAAACTAATTCGAGAGATAACTGTTGCAAGCAGAACTGGAGGAGATGATCTTGCTAGTAATCCTAGATTAAGAGATGCCGTTTCTAAAGCTAATAAAGCTAATATGAAAAAAGATACTATTGAGAATGCCGTTAAAAAAGGTGCTGGGAAATTAGATGATGTAAATTATATGGAGATAACTTATGAGGGTTATGGCTCATCTGGTGTTGCTATTTTTGTTGAATGTTTAACAGATAATAAAAATCGCACGGTTTCGGAAATACGCCATGCGTTTAGTAAATATAATGGTAATTTAGGTGCTGATGGTTCTGTAAGTTATTTATTTGACGAGGTTGGCCAGCTAATTTTTGATTCTTCTGTGACTGAAGAGCAATTATTTGATATTGTAACAAACCATAATGGAAAAGATATTGAAACTCAGGATGACGGTAGTATATTAGTGATTGTTCCTAAAGAAAATTATCATGGTTTATTAGTTGTTGCTGAGGAACTGGGGTATATTCCGATACATGCGGAGATCACTATGATTGCTGATAGGTATATTACGATTGAGAGTGATAGTGCAGAATCATTAATAAAACTTATAGATGCATTAGAGGATTTAGATGATGTGCAAAAAGTTCATTCAAATGCTGAGTTTCCAGAGGAGCTAGTTTAATTAGAAATTGTAGGAAAAACTATGACTACAATATTAGGAATTGATCCAGGATCGATTATTACCGGATATGGTGTAATTCAAGAATATCAAGGAAAGATTAATTATGTTACTAGTGGATGTATTAAATTAAAAAAGAATGAATTAGCCAATAAATTGCAAAGCATTTATCAGGGTATATTTAAGGTAACAGAATTATATGATGTACAAGAAGTCGCTGTTGAATCTGTATTTATGCATCGAAATGTTAATGCTGCATTGAAATTGGGTCAGGCAAGAGGGGCTGCTATTGTAGGTGCCTCTAGCTCTAGTTGTAGTATTTTTGAATATACTGCTAAACAAGTTAAACAATCTGTTGTTGGTTATGGAAATGCGCAAAAATTACAGGTTCAACACATGGTAATGCAATTGTTAACTTTATCTGGCAAAATACAGGAAGATTCAGCAGATGCTTTGGCTGTTGCTATTTGTCATGCTAATAATAGAAAATCAAGAAATGTACTCGGAGAGTATAAATCTTTTAAAAAAGGTAGAATTGTATGATAAGTTTCTTATCAGGTGTGATTATAAAAAGAACTCCTGGATATGTTGTGATAAATGTAAATGGCGTTGGTTATGAAGTGAGTATATCAGCGCAGACATATGATAAGCTTCCGCAAAATAATGAAGTTTCATTATTTTGTCATTTAATAGTTAGAGAAGATGCACAAATATTGTTTGGATTTGTTGATGAATTAGAACGTTCTTTATTTAAGAATATTATTAAAATTACTGGAGTGGGCCCTAAGCTAGCTATTACTATTTTATCGCATTTGTCTCCAAACATACTTATTAAAACTGTTAAGGAGAGAGCTATTGATAATCTGGTAAGTGTGCCTGGTATTGGGAAAAAATCTGCTGAGAGGTTGATGATTGAACTTGGAAATTCTATTGATAAAGTATTGTTAGAATATAATATTATAGAAACTAATGGCCAATTTTTTAATACTATAAGTAACTCTAAAAGTAGCAATGAGGCATCTACAGCTCTTACTTCTCTTGGATTTAAAAATCATGAGATCAATAAGGTTTTTAAAAATATTAGTATATCGGAATTATCAAGCGAAGATATAATAAAGCAAGCGTTACGTTTATTGTCGAAATAATGGGGTTATAAGTGTTAGAAGCGGATAGATTAGTAGTTGCAGATTTTACCAAAGAAGATATTCATATTGAAGAAAACTCAATTCGTCCCAAGTTAATACATGATTATGTAGGTCAGGAGGTTGTTAAGAATCAATTGAATATTTTTATAAGTGCGACAAAATCTAGAGGAGAAGCATTGGATCATGTTTTGTTGTATGGTCCGCCTGGACTCGGCAAAACAACTTTAGCTCAAATAATTGCTAATGAGTTACAGGTAAAAATTAAACAAACATCAGGTCCTGTGTTGGAAAAATCTGGAGATTTAGCCGCTGTACTTACTAATCTAGAACAGTATGATGTATTATTTATTGATGAGATCCATAGATTAAATCCTAGCATAGAAGAGATTTTATATCCGGCAATGGAAGACTATAAAATAGATATAATGATAGGAGAAGGTCCATCAGCACGTTCAATAAAAATAGATCTACCGCCATTTACATTAATTGCAGCTACTACTAGAGCTGGTTTATTGACTTCGCCATTGCGAGATAGGTTTGGAATAGTACATCGTCTTGAGTACTATAATGATAGTGAGCTAATAAGCATTGTTAAACGTTCAGCAGGGATCTTAAATTTTCAAATTGAAGAGAAGGCAGCTTTTGAAGTGGCAAAACGGTCAAGAGGTACTCCAAGGATTGCTAATAGATTATTACGTCGTGTTCGTGATTTTGCAGAAGTTAAGTCTAAAGGAGTTGCGACTCATGCTATTACTACTTCTGCTTTAGATCTACTAGATGTAGATATTTATGGCTTGGATATGATGGATAGAAAATTTTTAACTTCAATAGTTGAAATATTTGAAGGAGGGCCTGTAGGGCTAGATAGTATTGCAGCTGCTATTGGAGAAGATCGAGGAACAATTGAAGAAGTTATAGAGCCATTCTTGATTCAAAAAGGTATGATTATGCGCACTCCACGAGGTAGGGTTGCAACTAAACGTACTTATGAGCATTTAGGACTGCCAGTTAAGAATAAAGAACAGTTACTTTAGTTTGACCATAATTTATTCGTAAATATGCTGGTATTTGGTATAATACGGGTAGAAAGAATCACCAAACTCTTATTTTTGAGGTTACCATGAACAATTTTTCTTTAATTGATTATTTTATTAACGCTAGTTTTGCAGTAGAACTAGTTATGTTAATTTTAATTGGAATTTCAATAACTTCTTGGACTTTTATAATCCATCAAAGTAGGCTTTTAAGATCGATAAAAAAGTCTAATATAGCTTTTCAAGAGGAATTTTGGTCTGCTAATAATTTAACATCGCTCTATAAGCAAAAGAAACTTCAGCAAAATATAACAGGTACAATAGATTTATTTTTAGCTGGTTTTGCTGAGTATGTGAATCTTACTCAAAATTCTAAGGAGCAAGATGGTGAATATTGGAATAATAATGTGCAAAGGGCTATGTATATAGCACAATCACACAATATGAACAAAATTGAAAAACATTTAAATTTTCTAGCCACAGCTGGTTCTATTAGTCCGTATATAGGGTTGCTTGGTACTGTTTGGGGAATTATGACGACTTTGCAGGCTTTAAGTGGAGTTGAACATGCAACTATCTCTATGGTAGCTCCAGGGATATCAGAAGCGCTGGTTGCAACAGCACTTGGATTATTTGCAGCAATTCCTGCTGTTATTTATTATAATCGTTTCTCAGAGGATGTTAATAAAATTGAGGGACAATGTCATGTATTTAGGGAGGAGTTTACCTCATTGATATTAAAGCAACTCAATAAGAACTAAGTTAAGGTTATGCATTACTCATCAAGGACACATAGAAGAAAACGAATGGCAGAAATTAATGTAGTGCCTTATATAGATGTATTACTAGTTTTACTAATAATTTTTATGGTAACGATTCCTCTGATGAATCAAAGTGTTAACGTAGAATTACCTAGTGCTTCTACAAAATTAACTGACAAAATTACTTCTATTCCAATTATTTTAACAATAGATCAAAATAATAAATTAACTCTTAATATCCATAAAAATAAGAATAAACATTTAACTCCACATGAGGTTGTTGAACAAGTTGCAGCCCACTTGCAGTATTCTAAGAGTCAAGGCAAAACAAGGAATATAATGGTTAGGGGAGATCATGGAGTAGATTATCAAAATGTTTTAAATGGGATAATGCTTTTAAAACAGGCTGGTGTTTCTAATGTGGGTTTAATGACAAAATCAGAAGCTAAAGTATAATGAATATCAGAAAATTTTTGCAAATGTATAAAAAATCTTTATCGATATCTTTAATATTGCATATATTAATGTTGGTAGTATTTAGCATAGAATTTGTCCAAAATAAGTCATTAGATATTCAGCAAGTAAATTTAAAAAATATAACTAATAATGCTATAAAGGCAGTGGCTATTGATGAAAAGAAAATAGAATCTATTATAAATGATATAAAAAAAGAAGAAACAAATAAAGCTCGTGCTATGCTGGCAGCAAATAAGGCGTTGAAATCAGCTAAAAAATCTAAGATTGCTGAAGAGCGTAAGTTAAAAAATCTTAAAAAAGAACAAAAAATTTTAGAGGGTAAGTTAAAAAAGATGATGGTTAAGCAGTCTCAAGGGCTTAAGTTATTTAAAGATCAAGAAAAAGAATTTGAGCAGAAAAAGAAGCTAGCTAAGAAAAATCTAGAAGCGCTTAATAATGAAGCTAAGAAGATCAAGAAAGAAAATTTAGAAAAAAAAAAGTTAGCTGAGGAGAAAAATAAACTAATTGAACAACAGGCATTGGCTGTTGTTGCTAAATATTCTAAAAAAATTGAAAATAAAATATGGAAAAATTTTGCAGCAACTAATGAAGATATTAATAAAAATCTATCTTGTAAAGTAAAAATAACATTAGGTTCATTGGGAGAGGTTCTTAATGCAAAATTAATGAAATCTAGTGGAGATCAGTATTTTGATAAAAGGGCGATACTTGCTGTTAAAAAATCTTCGCCTCTACCAGTGCCAGATGATAAAAAAATATTTAATAAAATGTCAGAGTTTATTTTAAATTATAATCCTAAAAAATTGGTTAGTTATCAGTGATTATTATGAGAACGATATTATTTTTAACAATTACTATTTTATATTTTACAAATACTTTTAGTATTTTAGAATTAAATTTAAATCAAGGGGTTGATAAGAAAACTCCAATTGGAATTTCTTTTACCTCAAATGATAAGCTTTCTAGAACTATTTTAAATATTATTTCAAATGATTTGGCTATGAGTAAAGAATTTACTGTAAAAGAGAATAAAGAGAATAATTCTAGCAGACTCCTATTAGGAGATGTTAATAATTTGCCAAGCGGTGTTGATTATATGATAGCAGGTAAAATTTCATTAAATAACGATAAAATCACAGCAAAAATTAGATTCTTTGATTTGTTTAGCTCTGAAAAAACGGTATTTGATAAGCAATTTATTATTCATCGATCTCATTTAAGAAAACTAGGGCATTATATTAGTGATCAAATTTATGAAAAAATCACTGGAGTAAAAGGGGTTTTTGCTACAAAGATAGCCTATGTAAAGAGATTATTATTAGCTGATAAATCATTAAGATATGAATTAATGATTGCAGATATGGATGGTATGAATGAAGAACTTTTATTAAGATCATCACAGCCTATTATGTCAGTCAGCTGGTCATATGATGGTAAACAAATTGCGTGTGTGTCTTTTGAAAATAATAAAGCGGAAATTTATACTATAAATATTTCCACAGGGATGCGTAGATTGATTAGTGGCTTTACTGGTTTAAATGGTGCTCCTAAATTTTCACCAGATAGTAAAAAGCTTGCAATTGTTTTATCTAAATCTGGTTATCCAAATATTTATTTATATGATTTAAGTGAAGGAACACTGCAAAAAATGACCGGCGGAGCTGCTATTGATACTGAGCCTGAATGGTCAAAAAATGGAAGATATATATATTTTACTTCGGATCGTGAGAATAAGAGGGTGCAGATATACAAGCTTGATGTTGCTAGTTTAAAGGTTACTAAGGTGACATTTAATGGTAGTTATAATTCTAGCCCGCAACTTAGCCCAAACGGTGAGCATCTATTAATGCTGCATAAGAGTGATACTGGATTTAATTTGGCAGTCCAAAATTTAAGCACAAATGAGTTCAAGGTGATCACTAATTCAGGCTTTATAACTAATCCTAGTATATCTCCCAATGGGAAAATGGTATTATTTACCTCCAGCGCAAACAATAGAAAAGAATTAAAGATCCTTTTTATTGATAGAGCTGGAATGATCACATTGAATATTTCTGGCAGAGATATTATTAAACCTGCTTGGGGTCCTATAGTATAAATTTGGAGATGTTATAATGAGTGAAAGAAATTTTTATTTAATGTTTTTCCCTGTTATTTTTTTAGTACTGTGCAGTGGTTGTACGACTATCGGTAATTCTGATGGAGAATTCGGTACAGATGTATCTGTTCATAAAGTTAAAGAATTAGATGAAGTTGAAGAAATATCTTATGAAAATAAAATGAAAGCTCATTATAATCAGATTTATTATTATCCTTTTGATAGTAGCTTTTTATCAGAAGAAGATATGGAATCTATAAAAATTCAAGCAAATTATCTAAATGAACATTCTAAAAGTAAGGTCTCTATTTATGGTCACACTGATAGTCGAGGAAGTGCAGAATATAATATGGGATTGGGAGAGCGTAGAGCTCTTGGTGTTGTCGAAATATTAAAGAAACATGGAGTCTCCATGTCTCAGATTAAATATAATAGTTTTGGAGAAGAGAAGCCTGCTGTATTGGGTGAAACAGAAGCTGCCTATAAATGGAATAGAAGAACTGAGCTTGTATATGGGGATTTTTAGGCAATGAAAATAAAAAATTTTTTTTTATCTATTTTAATAATTTTTAATATATGTGTGCAAGCTGATAATAATGAATTAAATAGGTTTGATGATGATGTATATAATGATAAAAAAAATAATAAAGGTAATTCACATAGCTTTGAAGATTTAGGAGTAAAGATTGACAATATTGCAAGAGAAATGAAAATCTTGAGAAAAGTAATTGAAGCTTATGCCATAAAATTGAATACATTAGTAGAAAACTCAACTAAAGAACTAGGTAAAAAAACAGATGATGAACTTTTGGAAAGTCTAACTTCTAACGATGAAGATAGTTATAAACAAGCTTATCAAGCGCTTTTGAATAAAAAATATAGTGTAGAGATAAAGGTAAAATATTTTAGTAATTTCATTATTCATTACCCAAGTAGTAATTATCTACCTAATGCTTATTATTGGCTAGGAGAGTTATATCTACGTGAAAAGGATTATGAAGAAGCTAATAAGAATTTTGGTATTTTAATAGATAAGTATTCTTCATCAACTAAAACACCAAGTGCTATGTTGAAACGTGCTTATGGATTGATAGGTTTAGAGAAAATATCAGATGCTAAACAACAATTAATAGTTATAACTCAAAATTATCCAAATACTACAGTTGCATCTATTGCTAGTAAAAAACTTGCTAATTTACCTAATTAAGTGATGAGCAAAATTAAGATAGATGAAATATTTTATTCTATTCAGGGAGAATCAAATACAATTGGGTTTCCAACTGTATTTATTCGTTTGACTGGCTGTCCTATAAGATGTAGTTATTGTGATACTTCATATGCTTTTTATGGGGGCAAAGATTTATCTATAGAAGAAATTTTAGCTAGAGTAAATTCATATGGCTCTAAACATGTTTTAGTTACTGGTGGAGAGCCTCTAGCTCAAGCTAATACTAAGGAATTACTAAAGTTACTGTGTGATCAAAATTTTCATGTATCTATTGAAACTGGTGGCATGTTAGATATATCTATGATTGATCCAAGAGTTAGTATAGTTTTAGATATAAAAACTCCTGGCTCTAATGAGAATCATAGCAACCTAGTGAATAATTACTCTAAATTAAAAACTAATGATCAAATAAAATTTGTGATCTGTGATTTTGATGATTTTATCTGGTCAAAAGATATTGTAAAAAGATATAATTTATTAGAAAAATGTGAAGTAATATTTTCTCCTAGTTATGGAGAGGTTGAAAACCATGAATTAGCCGATTGGGTTTTAGAAGAAAAAATGCCAGTAAGATTTCAGGTGCAACTGCATAAAGTTTTATGGGGAGATATCCGAGGAAAATAAAATGAAAAAGAAAGCTGTAATTATATTATCAGGAGGCTTAGACTCTGCTACTGTGCTAGCGCTTGCTGTTGAGAATGGTTATGAATGCTATGCTTTAACTTTTAACTATGGACAAAGATTAAAATTAGAAATTGAGGCCAGTAAGATACTTTGCAAAGAATTTCCGGTTAAAGAGCATAAAATTATTGAATTAAATTTAAATGAATTTAAGGGATCGGCGTTGACGGACATATCTATAGATGTGCCTGTTGGAGATCATTCTGTGGAAGAAATTCCGATAACCTATGTTCCCGCAAGAAATACCGTGTTTTTGTCAATTGCATTAGCTTGGGCAGAGGTCTTAATGGCAAATGATATTTTTATTGGTGTTAATGCTATTGATTATTCAGGATATCCAGATTGTCGCCCTGAATTTATCGATGCTTTTACAAAAATGGCAAATCTTGCTACTAAATTTGGTGTTGAGTCTGGTTCTATAAATATACAAACACCTTTGATTAATTTATCTAAAAGTGAAATTATTAATCTTGGTAGAAAACTTGGAATAAATTATCGATTAACTTTGTCTTGTTACCAACCAGATCAAAATGGAGCAGCTTGTGGATTATGCAGCAGTTGTGAGCAACGTAGAGAAGGTTTTAAGCAATCAGGGGTAGAAGATCCTACTATATATCAGCAAAAAGCTGTATAAGAATTTTCCTAATTTGATGTTTGGCATTTGGGTTTATTTTCGGTATTATATAGCATTCTTTGGGCCGTTAGCTCAGTCGGTAGAGCAGTGGGCTTTTAACCCATGTGTCGTAGGTTCGATTCCTACACGGCCCATATCATTTTATTGTAAGGGCTAAGAATTTAGTCATTAGCAGTGCAGCCATGAGGTAGACTCTGCAAGTTGACAATGACAATAATAAATCGTATTGTCATGTTTAAGTAAATTTAATATTCACTATTTTTCCAAAAAAACAAGAAAAACGACTGCAGTTTTTCAGGAAATGGGATTCACTTTTGTTTACAAAGGCAGGATGTCAATGTGTTATATTTATGGATTTGCGCCTGTAGCTCAGCTGGATAGAGTACCTGGCTTCGAACCAGGTGGTCGGGAGTTCGAATCTCTCCAGGCGCGCAGTTTATCATAATTATGGTAAAATTCAGTGATTAGTACCATAAATATATGGTGTAGTTTATGAGTTGATAATAATGGCAATTAACCGTATTCTGTTGTTTAAGTGAATTATTTAACATTTATTATCTTTCCAAGAAACCAGAGAAGATATCATTGGATAGGTAGAAATAATTCTTTAGCAGATGTGAAGAGTTATTGGATGAAGAGCCTAAAAATTAAGGTTTGTCGTAAAACTAGATGCTCTTTATTTTAACAAAGGTAAGGATGTCAAGAGGAAATAATGTTAAGTCTTGCACAAATAAAAGAGCATCTTATTGAAATTGAAAAGCGACTAGCTGTAATACGGAGGCATCTTTGACTATGATGATTTGCTATTAAGAATTGATGAGCTTGAATTACAATTAAATGAGCCAAATATTTGGAATGATGCGAAAAGGGCAGGTGTTATTAACAAAGAAATTACTCAGAAATTAAAAATTACAAATTCGTTAAAAGAAATTATTGATTTCTTGGATGATTCTAAGGACTTATTAGAGTTATTGAAAGAGCAAGCTGATCCAGATATCATCGAACTAATTAATGAAGATTTAGCAAAGCATACTAATACCTTAGAGCATCTTGAGTTTCAACGCATGTTCAATAATACAATGGATAATGCTAATGCTTATTTAGATATTCAATCAGGCTCAGGAGGTACTGAAGCACAAGATTGGGCGGAAATGCTACTTAGAATGTACCTTAGATGGGGAGAAAAACATGGAATTAATACTATATTGATGGAGGTATCTCCTGGTGATGTTGCTGGGATAAAAAGTGCCACAATAAAATATGAAGGGGAATATGCTTTTGGTTGGCTAAGAACAGAAACTGGGGTGCATAGATTGGTACGTAAATCCCCATTTGATTCTGGTAATCGTAGGCATACATCTTTTGCTGCAGTATTTGTAGCTCCAGAAATTGATGATAAGGTTGAAATTGAAATTGATGCTAAGGATTTAAAAATAGACACTTATCGTGCTAGTGGTGCTGGAGGCCAGCATGTTAATAGAACAGATTCAGCAGTTAGAATAACGCACTTACCTACTAACATAGTTGTTCAATGCCAGAATGATAGATCCCAGCATAAAAATAAAGCACAAGCAATGAAACAATTGAAAGCAAAATTGTATGAGTTAGAATTATCAAAAAAGATGGAGAAGCAGCAAGAGCTTGAGCAATCTAAAGCTGACATAGGTTGGGGAAGCCAGATCAGATCGTATGTGCTTGATCAATCTAGAATTAAAGATTTGCGTACAGGAATTGAAACTGGTAATACATCTGCTGTATTAGATGGAGAAATAGATATTTTTATTATTGAGAGTTTAAAAGCAAATGTACAAGGGTAAAATATGCAAACAGACGATATAAAATCTAATCTTGATGAACATGAAGTAATAACTATTCGTAAGCAAAAGCTTAGTGCTCTTAAATCTGAAGGTTCAGCTTTTCCTAATTCTTTTAGGAGAGATAGTTATTCAGCCAACTTATTAGAGAAGTTTGACGGTTTAACAAATGAGCAGCTTGAGAAAGAAAATATTGTTGTTAGCGTTGCTGGCAGAATTAGATTAAAGAGAGTAATGGGGAAGGCATCTTTTTTACAAATCCAAGATCCTAAAGGTAACATACAGTTATATGTTAGAAAAGGTGACTTTGATGGAGATTATGAGGGATTTAAGACTTGGGATCTTGGGGATATTGTTGGTGCAAAGGGTAGATTGTTTAAAACTAAAACAGGTGAGCTTACTGTAAAAATAACAGCTCTCGAACTTTTAGTTAAATCAGTTCGACCTTTACCAGATAAATTTCATGGTTTATCAGACACGGAAATGCGTTATCGTATGCGGTATGTTGATTTGATTATGAATGAAAATTCTAGAAATACATTTTTATTACGCTCAGAAATTACGAAAACTATTAGAGATTTTTTTACAAATAGAGAATTTTTAGAAGTTGAAACACCAATGATGCAATCTATTCCAGGAGGAGCAGCGGCAAAACCATTTATTACTCATCATAATACTTTAGATATCCCTTTATTTTTAAGAATTGCTCCTGAATTATATTTAAAACGTCTTGTTGTCGGTGGGTTCGAAAAAGTTTTTGAGCTTAATCGTAATTTTAGAAATGAAGGGATATCTACACAACATAATCCTGAATTTACAATGCTTGAGTTTTATATGGCTTATCATGATTATAATGATTTGATGGATCTTACCGAGGAACTCATGCAGCAATTAGTAGGTTTAGTAAGTGATACAGGGATAATAAAATATCAAGAAGTTGAACTAGCTTTCAATAAGCCATTTGAGAGACTTACAATACAAAATGCAGTGATGAAATATAATAGTTCTATTACTTTACAGAATTATAGTGATAGGAAAACTTTATTAGCATATGCTCAAAGATTAGAAATAAAAACTAGTAATAAATTTTTACTTGGAGAATTACAATATCTAATATTTGAACATACTGTTGAAGATAAATTGATTAACCCTACTTTTATAACTGAATTTCCCGTAGAAGTCTCTCCTTTAGCTAGAAAGAATAATGATAATCCGGATATTACAGATCGCTTTGAATTATTTATTTCTGGGAAAGAGATTGCCAACGGATTTTCAGAACTTAATGATCCTATTGATCAAGCTGAGAGATTTCAAAACCAGGTTAAAGCCAGAGACAGAGGAGATGATGAAGCCATGCTATTTGATGCTGACTATGTGAAAGCATTAGAATATGGTATGCCTCCAACTGCTGGTGAAGGTATAGGTATAGATAGGTTGACTATGATTTTAACTAATTCAGCATCGATTAAAGATGTATTATTATTTCCTTTAATGAAGAATAAGTAGGGATATTATCCCATAATCAATAATAATCATTGTAATTTAATTTAAACTAGATAAATTTGTTCTAGTCTAGTGTTTGTTTGAATCTCTTTAGTCCGATGAATAATGATACTCCAGTAAAAATTAAAATAGGTAACAGTTCTGGAATTATCTCGGTTACTATTTGTCCTTTTAGTAGAATACCTCTTATTATCCTAATAAAATGAGTTAGTGGTAAAATATTACCAATAGTTTGAGCCCAAATTGGCATTCCAGTAAATGGAAACATAAATCCTGATAGTAATAAAGATGGTAAGAAGAAGAATATTGCGAATTGAACTGCTTGAAGCTGATTTTTAGCTATGGTTGAAAATGTCATACCTACAGATAAATTGGCAACCATAAAAGGAATGCAAGTAAATATAAGAAGTATAATACTTCCAACAAAAGGAATGTTAAATAAGAGTTTAGCAGCTAATAGCACTATAATTACCTGAGTTATACCAATAATTAAAAATGGCATAATTTTACCTAGCATTATTTCAATAGGTTTTGCCGGAGTTGATAATAAGAATTCAGAAGTTCCAAGTTCTCGTTCACGAGAAAGTGTCAATGCGGAAACTATTACTAGAGTTAAAGTTAATATAACTCCTAAAAGTCCTGGTACAATATTGTATTGTGATTTATGTAGCACATTATACTTAGGGTGTATAGCTATAGGAATATTATCAATATCTTTTATCAAATAATTTAAAGTTCCTTGTAGTGTTTTTTTTACTGAGGAGCTAGATAATGCCGATTTAATTGCTGATACAGCATTGCTAGTTGTCATAGGATCTGTATTATCGGTTATCAACAAAATCTCAGGAGAATTTCCCCTTATAAGCTCTCTAGAAAAATTATGCTTAATGTAGAAAATGAAGCCTACTTTATTTATTTTTAGCAGTTTTTCAGCCTTTGCAAGACTATCCACATAGTTAAATTCAAAATACTTAGTATTTTTAAAACTATCTAATAGTTGTCTTGCTATTGGGGATTTATCATGATTAACTACAGCTGTTGAAATATTTCTAGGGTTTGTATTAATAACAAAGCCAAATAAGATTAACTGCATTATTGGTATGCCAACCATCATGCCTAGTGTAGGCTTATCTCTTGCTATTTGAATAAATTCCTTAATTGCAATGGATAAAAACCTTCTTAGAGATATCTTAAACATCTTTGTACTTAGTTTCTGATAAGAAGATAAATATATCCTCTAAGGATGTGTCTATTTTAGCATAATGTAAGCGATGTTTTTTTTTGAGTATATCTAGTTCATCAATCATATCTTGTTCATTCAATCCACTAACATGTAAGTCTTTGCCAAAGAAAATTTTTTGAACGATAGATTTTTTATTAAGCATAGTATTAGATATATCATGTAGTTCATCGCCTTTAAGTTTGTATGTAATTAGTTTAGTATTACCAAGAATATCTTGAATAGTGCCTTGGGTTAATAAATTTCCAGAGGAAATATATGCTAGATTTGAACAACGTTCTGCTTCATCCATGTAATGAGTGGACACAAGAGTAGTTATACCTGCGCTACTTAGTTGACTTATTTGATCCCAAAAATCACGTCTAGCTTTAGGATCGACTCCCGCTGTTGGTTCATCTAATAATAGTAGCTTAGGAGCATGCATTAAACATCCTGCTAGAGCTACTCTTTGTCTCCATCCTCCAGATAGTTGTGCTGTTAAAATATTGGTAAAATTTTGAAGATGAAAATTTTTAATAGTACTTTGGATACGTTCTTTTTTATTGTCGATTTCATATACTCTAGCTATAAAGTCTAAATTCTCATAAACAGTCATGTCTTGGTATAAACTGAATCTTTGGGTCATATAGCCAATTTCTCTTTTAATTTTTAAATGCTCAGCCATCAAATCCAAGCCGAAACAAGTTCCTGTTCCTCCATCAGGTTTTAGTAGCCCACACAGCATTCTCAGCATAGTTGTTTTCCCGCTACCATTTGGCCCTAGAACACCAAAGATTTCACCTTTATTTACTTCCAAAGATACTTTGTTTACGGCAATTTTTTTACCAAACCTTTTGATAATATTGTTAACTTTTATTATAGTTTCTTTAGTCATCATTCATCTTGATTTTAATTGGTTGACCAATAGGGATGTTCAGTTTTCCATTAGGCTTTGCCCTTACTTGATATACTAGACTTTCTTGCTGATCTTCAGTAAATACCATAGGTGGAGTATATTCAGGCTTAGATGAAATATAATATATTGTAGCTAGATAGGTTTTAGAATCATTTAGATGTTTAATTTTAATTTGTCTTCCAGCTTTTATTAATTTTAATTTATGAGATGGTAAATAAAATTTAAAATAAGTATCTTCTTCACTTAATATTGATAATACAGGTCTGAATGCAGGAACATTTTCTCCTACATTATAATATATATCAAAAATTATGCCATTTTTTGGTGCTAGTACAGTTTTTTGTTGAATTTTCCATCTTTTCTCATCTATATCTTTTTTAGCTGCAAATAATTGTTCTTTAGAGGCTTTAAGCTGATTTTCTCTTTTACCGAGTTTGGCCATTAACAGTTTTAGTTTTGCTTGTTTTTCTTCTAATCTATTGATGAAATAAGAAGTTTCTAGTCTTTGATATTCATCTTCATTGATGCTACCTGCTTTGAATAGATCAATAGCATTATCAAATTTATATTTAGCTAATTCTAATACTGCTTGTTTTTGCTTATATTGATTCTCAAATATTTTTAGTTCAATGGGGATGGCACCTTTTTCATTATCTTTAACGATATGGTGATATTTATTTTTAATATGTTTGCTTTTTGTTAAGTTAATATTTTCTGGGTAATCATCTATTTTAAATAGTAAACTATCCACTTTAACAGATTCACCGATGTTTTTTGTTAAACTAATTAGTTGTCCTGATTGTTCACATGAAATATAGATCAAATCATTTTCAACAATCCCAGTAAAATAGTTGCTATTGTCTCCACATCCGCTTAGGAACAATATGAGAATTAAAGGAATACTTTTATGAAAAATATTAATGAACATATATTTAGATTTTAATATAATTTGAAAAATACCAGCTTATATAGCTAATTAACATTACAATCCAAGTATAAAAAACACCCTTAATAGATAAATTCACCCTTTTTGTTTGTTTATGAGACATTGCTTCTTTTTAGTATAGTAATATTAACCGCTTAAATAAAATCACTTGATAAGGTCAAGTTGAATAGTGAATTTTCTTTATTCTGTTAGTATTTTATATTTACTTGTATGATATTCATCAAAAATTATTGTAAAAATGTAAATTTCCTTTAAAAATCGTTATAGTTGTGAGAGATTTAATAAGATCTTAATTATAAAAAAATATTTATAAGTTTAGGAGTTTTAATGACATTCAAAGTTAGCGCTGCACCGAATATTATTACTACTGAAGATAAGAGTTCTCACCTTATTTTAAAGATGCCGGCTGAGCCAGTTAAATTCCCACTTAGTCAAGCTGATAAAAAAATAATTAGTGTTATGGAGGGAAAGCTTTCTCAGATAGGAGGGGTTGGTTTAGCTGCACCACAAATTAATGAAAAAAAGAAAATCATTGCGATTTATATATCAGAAATAGCTGCAGCTATAAGAGATAATGCTGCTGTTTATCCCATGCATATATTAATTAACCCTATGTATGAAGGAATAGAAAGAGATGGTTTTGTACATGATTTTGAAGCATGTTATTCTATATCTAACAAAGCAGGTAAAGTACCTAGATATAAAAAGATTATTTTCAGCTATCAAGATGAATCGGGAGAAAAATACATAAAAACTGCTACAGGTTTTTACGCTAGAGTTTTACAACATGAAATAGATCATATAAATGGAATTTTGATTATTGATAGGCTAACGCCTGGTTGTGTACAAGGAAATCTTAAAGATATGATGGCTCTTAGACGCTCTGAGCTTACTGATGAACAAAAAATACAATTTGATAAGCTAATTCAAGAGTAATGAACTTAAAAAAATGGTCCTGTATCGTTATTACGCTTGCATGAAACTATCTGGCATACTAGGGTATCGGTTGATAACAATTCTTTTAAAAATATATTATAGCTCTGTATTAATTTAGCAAAAATCATTGAGTGATAAAAATTTTTGCTAAATATTCATGGATGGATAGCTTCAATAAGAACATACTCGATAAACTGGATGACTATTTACACGGAGCAAACTACAAGACAAATTAACTAATCTAAAGACACGACTGTCTGATTTGTGTGGCAAAGAAGATTTTAATAAAGTGTATGAAAAAACAACTAATAGTAATTATAAATTTGTTGAACCTAAAATTCAACAAAAAGCCGTCGATCTTTCTGATAATTTCATGAAATATAAAGAACTATATGATAATGTCCAAACAAAGCTTAACGATTTGCAAAAGGGCAGACAAGCTACAAATGTTGAATCTTTAATTAATGAATTAAATGAAGATGGGCTCTCTAAGTTAGAAGATAGTTTTGAAGCATTCAAGAAAGCTGATTCAACTGCCAGTTATGAATTTGATATTTTATTGTATAATTCTATGTATTTTCAAAGAGTATTTCAACAGGATTTATTTTCTTTTTACTAATAATAACTGCTAGAGTTTCGGTAGGATTAATGCCTAGATAACTTAGTAAGGTTCCTAATATATTATGCTCTTTATCAAAAAGCTTAATATTATTTGATAATGCTGAGGAATTAATTGGTAAATATAGAGTCTGAAGGTTAGCACTTAAAGATGTGCGATATTTAATTCTAGCAATAATTTCTTGTCCTAGATAACATCCTTTATTAAAGCTTATACCGTCAAATTTTTCATAATTTAAGTGATTTGGAGTAAATTTGCTTGATATCTCAGGATTTATTTCAATAAATTTTTTGAGTAAATGAAATGCCTTGGAAGACTTATTAGAAGCGAATTGTAACGAAGAACTATTTAAAATTTCCCATATATTATTAAAGTAGGATATGTCAGTAGTTAAAATTTCATAAACATTTTCAGGATATGTTTTATTTATAAATAAGAAATCTTTGCTTTGTAAAACTTCATTAGCTTTTGGTGTGTTTAATTTTAAATCAAGTATTTGGTTGTTGTTTTCACAATATATTCCAAGAGATAACCATTTATTGGAAACATCCTCAATCGAGACTTTATACAGTGGTCTATATTTATTTAGATGGTTAGTAATTATTTCAAGCACATTTAGTGGAAGTCTTAATAGGTATTTATTTTTATATTTTAAAATCCATAAATTTGTTATCACATTTCCTTTAGGATCACAAAACGCTCCAAACATGCATTGATTAGTTAAATTTTTAATGTCTATCGTAGTAAGATCGTGCAGGAATTTAACGGCAGAATCTCCAAATACTTCCAAAGTAGCGTAATGATAGTGGTCACAAAAGAAATTACTTGTAGATAAAGAGTTATTATCGATAATAGAGCTTAGTAGTGTATGATCACTTAGTTTTTCCAAATGATTAGATTTTATAAAGTTGTTCCAATTTGACATATATAGACTTTAGCATTTAAAATCACTAGTATATATGAAAAATAGTCTTAAATCATCTGCTGTTTATTGGCGCTGTCATCGAGGAATGCTAGAGCTGGATACGATACTATTGTCTTTTTTTGATAAATATTACGCAGCTTTATCGCCTGAATTGAAGCAAAAATTTGTATCTTTGTTAGAATATTCAGATCCAGATCTTTTTGATATCTTAGTTTCAAAGAGCATTGTAGTCTCTAAAGGATTGTCCGATATAGTCAGGATGGTTATTGATAAATAAAATGTTTTAGAGCCTATTTGGTATTATTAAATGACTTGATAGGTAAGTAGTGTTAGTTTAGCTTAAGAAGGCAGTCTAATGAATGAAAGTTCAATAATAATTTTTTTTTGGAAACATATTAAACCATATAAATGGCATTATATGGTAATGCTTTTAGCCCCAATAGTTACAGGTTTTTATCCTTTTATCTATAACTATTCTATAAAATTATTTCTGGATGTTATGACTGTTAGTAATGATATTAGTTACGATTTAGTGATATTCCCTATATTATTATTTATATCTATTCAGATAATTATTGAGGTAGTGTGGAGAATAAGTAGTATTGCTGAGTGGAGATCAGAGCCTTATGTTCGTAGATCGATAATATTAGACTCATACAATTATGTTCAAAATCATTCATATGAATTTTTTCAAGACAATTTTACTGGTGGGATCAGTAGTAAATTGAAAGGTATTTTAGATGGGTATGATAAATTTTGGGCTGAAATGCATCATGGATTGCTAGTGAGGCTTCTAAGAGTAATCATTAATATTTATGTATTAGTAATGTTAAATTTCTATATTGGCTTTTTTATGTTTCTTTGGGGTGTTATTTATTTGCCAATTATGTATAGACTATCGAAAAAATTAAATATATTAGCTTTTGATGAGACTGAATGTAGACATTCACTTATAGGGCAAATATCAGATAAAATTACAAACATTGTTAGTCTTTTTTCTCATTCATCTAGGAGACTAGAACTAAAAAGGTTAAGATCTAGGATGAATCATGATTTTATTCCTAAACAAATTAAAGTATATAAATATAATTTTATAGTGCAAATGGTAGGAGGGTTTTTATATTTTATAATGTTTGTATTTATATTATTTTATACGATTCATCTTAGAATATTAAATTTAGTTACTATTGGTGATTTTGCATTTGTTTTTGGTATTGTAATTTCTATTTCTGAAGATATATGGCAAGCAACAATATCCTTGCAGGATTTCTCAAGAGCTATGGGGGATTTAAGAAGTGCTTTGTCAGTTATAAATATTCCGCAGCAAAATTTAGATTTAGATAATTCTAAAAAATTAGTAGTTATCGATCCTAGTATTGCATTTAAAGATGTTGGTTTTTCTTACACTGAAGGAAAAAGAATTTTTAACAATTTAAATATGTCTATCAAGTCTGGCGAGAAAATTGGTATAGTAGGTCATTCTGGATCTGGTAAATCATCATTGATAAATTTACTTTTAAGGTATTTTAATATTGATAGGGGGGATATAGAAATAGATGGTCAATCTATTAGGTTGGTTACTCAGGATTCTTTAAGAGAAAATATAGCAGTTATTCCTCAAGACACAATGTTATTTCATAGAACATTAATGGAAAATATTCGATATGGGAAACATGATGCTACAGAACAACAAGTAATTGAAGCTAGTAAAAAAGCTCATATTCATGAGTATATTATGACATTAACAGATAAATATGATTCTTATGTAGGAGAAAGAGGTATAAAGTTATCTGGGGGGCAAAGGCAGCGTATATCAATTGCTAGGGCAATATTAAAAGATGCTCCTATTCTAATTTTAGATGAGGCTACTTCTTCATTGGACAGTTATACTGAAAAATTAATCCAGGATAGTTTGAATTTTTTTATTGAGGATAGTAAGAAAACGGTTATTGCAATAGCCCATAGATTATCAACTTTGAAGCATATGGATAGAATAATTGTATTGGAACAAGGGGATATTCTTGAGCAGGGTACTCACCAGGAGTTGTTATCTAATGATAAAAGTTTGTATAAACAGCTTTGGGAACACCAGGAAATATAGTTCAAAACTAAAACACTTAGTATTAAACTAACTTTAGTTATTATAAAAAAATGGTGCAATCATTATATTGTATAGAATCCACTATGCAACACAACCACATTTTTTTCTAAAAACAATAGCATCTGAAACTGGTCTTAGGATCTTCATTCCATTTCCTTCATCAATATCTCCAGATGTTTTATTTACCACTTTTCCTTGTATCCATAAAGTTGTTGATCCTCCTCCATCTAGATTAATTGCAGAATAGCAACCAAGATTCTTCATGGTTTTTGCTAATTCTATTATTGATAATCCATGTGTGTTGTCTTCACTAGTAAATTCTTTTTCAAGCAATTCTTTTAATTGATGGATTGTAAGGTCTTTAGGAGTTTTTTTATAATTATCAATAATATTTTTACTTCTTAATTTTAAAATTGAATTTACTTCTTGCCAAGTTATATTTTTTAGATCTCTTTTGTAGGAATGCTCTGCAATTACAATAATTATCGTACCATCATTTTTATATCCTATTGCTGTTCTGGCATGTTTCCCTTTATAGAAAGAACTTTTTTTATCATGTAACTCTTTGATAATCTCATTGTTATGAACTAACAAAGGAATTCCTGATACTGCTGAAAGATTATTTTTTAAGTCAGTATTTATTATTAATTTAAGTTTTTCTTGATTATTCAGTTTAATTGATTTTGGCATAGATAAGATATACCCATTTGGTGGTATTTGAGAGTTTCCATTTTCATAAATATAAATAGGATTTCCTAATGAGTTAAAAGCTATTTCTTTTCTTGTCTTAAAATTTGTCAATGTTTTTTTACCGTACCCGTTTGTGAAAAGAACTAATTCTTGCTCAGCTGGATGGTGATTGATAGTTTTAATGCTAATTTTTTCATTATTATTTATAAAAAAGATATTTGGCTTAATTGTTTTAATATCTAATTTTCCTGATGGAGCTTTTGTTATTACTGCTTGTGTATTCGGTTCTAATCCGTATATTTTATTGTCTATTATGAGATTCTTACTTGGTACTCCATCTAGCCCATTACCAATTTCAAAAAAACCGCTATTAATTGCGATCTCACTATCTGTGCGTTCAGCAATTTCTGGTACAGTTTCTCTTCCTATAAATGAATCACGGGCTTTGACAAAATCTACATCGTATAAATCTGGGTTGATAGTAACTATATGTATAATATGAGAATTACTTGTTATGGTTCTGTGTTGGTAAGCAAATATTCCATTTACGGATGTTATTATAAAGTTGAAAACAAATAAATTAAGTAAGAACTTCATAATGTGTATGGAATTATTAATTGTTACCAATTTAACATATAAATTATTTCCTAAATATAAAACAAGGCTTTTAATTGCACACTTTGTGCTATTTAATAACATGCAGGTTATTTTAAATATAGTTTTTTAGAGCATTCTATGTCGGATTTTTAATTATTAGACTATTAATGTGTTAAATGAAAATGAATTATTACAAGCAAATCAATATCTTAATAAATCTATAAAATACATTAATTCGATAAATGCTGTTTTTAATTCAGCATATCAGAAAATAATAGACGCTTTTGCTGATATTAGATTTAATGGGGGACGATCCTAAGCCTCGAATATAAAATAAGTATCACTAAAAATTAATATGGCTTATGGTGACTTGGTGTCTATATCTGATAATAATGAAAAATTTTTTAAAGCATAAATGGACTCTATACCTTGGTTAAATAATTCTCAAAAATCACAAGAAGAAGAAGAAGACAATATCGTAAATAATGATTTTGATATTAAAAAAATTACTGAACTACAGGAATATAAGAATTTGTTATCTTAGTTAAATAAGTTAATAGGGAAAAGTTCTAAAGCTGCTAAAAATAAGGAAAAAATGCAAACATATACAACCAACTCTTAAGGTAAATAGCATGGATGAGTTTTCAGAAATTTTACAAAGTTATGAAGTAAGATAAAATTATCAAAAAGAAATTATTCTTTTTAAGTCAAGGAGCGTATCTTTGATTGCCAAATTAGATGATAAGAGCCAAGAGCGGAATGCTATAAAGCAATATTTATGGATATTAATTAGAGCTTTTCTATACCTTGGAACTAGCATTTAAGTTTCAAAGTATATGTTTTTTAATGAATATATATTAGTTTAAGAAACACCTCTTAAATTAAGATTTCTTGCTTGACGTAAAATATATGTTATGAGAGAATGCTTCTAACCGCGAAACTATATGGCAGAAAAAATTATTAACAGACCAAACTTTATTTGGCCTATTCGTTCAGGAGAGTATAAGAGAGTTTTTCTTATATTTTTAATGTTTTTTTTAAGTACCTTTGTTTACCATATTTTAAGAAATATGAAAGTTGCCTTAATAGTTACTTTGAAAGGCGCGGGTGCAAATGTTATTCCTTTTTTAAAAATATTTTGTGTATTACCAAGTGCTATTATTGTAACTTATATTTTCACTCGTCTTGTTACTAAATTTAATAGGGTTCAAGTATTTTACTATATGATGTGTAGTTTCATATTATATTTTATTTTATTTATATTCGTGCTTTATCCAAATCAAGAAGCATTAGAGTTAGAGAAAGTATCTTATTTTTTAAAACAACATGTATTGACGGCACCTGGGTTTGGTGGATTAGTTATTATTATAAAATATTGGAATATGGCACTTTTTTATATAGTTTCAGAGTTATGGAGTACATTCATTTTAACGGTTTTACTTTGGGGATTTGTTAATGAAATTACTAAAATGAATGATGCTAAAAGGTTTTATCCGATTTTCAATATGGGTGTTAATGGTTCTGGGATATTCATGGGGGTAGTGTCTACTTGGATGGTATCTTTAAATTGTTCTAATATAATGTCATATAGTGATCAAGATATTTGGGTGTTTTATCAATTAGTTCTTGCAGCCATAATTGGTGCAATAATATTATGTATTTTCTTGTATCTAAATAATTCTGTTATAGAAAATGATAAAAAAACCGCTAATGATACCAGTTTAAAAGAAAGAACAAAAATTTCATTCAAAGAATGTATTTACTCTTTAACACGTTCTAGATTTTTAATATTTTTAGTTTTTATTGTATTATCTTATAATATTGTGTTTAATTTGGCGGATGTTGTTTGGGTGCATCGAGTAAAGCTAGTTTATACTAATAGTAAAGATTATTATAGCTTTATGAATAAGGTAACATTTGCAACAGGCGTTATTGCAACATTAATGGATGGTTTAATTACAGGAGTTATTATTCGAAAATATGGTTGGAGATTATCAGCACTGACCACCCCATTGGTTTGGTTTGCTACAGGGGTATTCTTTTATTCAGGACTTTTATTTGAAGATGTATTAATATCAGATGTTTTTATTACTTTTCTTGGAAATCCGGCTAATTTAATTTTAATTATCGGTACTGTGCAAATGATTTTAGGTCGAAGTTTTAAATATACTATTTTCGATGCCACGAAAGAAATGGTGTTTATTCCTCTTACCAAAAAAGAAAAACGTGAAAGTAAAGCTATAATAGACGGTATTATCACAAGGCTTGGAAAGTCTTTTGGCTCAATGTTCTATATAATAATGCTACTAATTTTAGGAGAAATTTCATTAATTATTCCATATGTAGTTGTTTTAATCATAGGATTAGTCTTTTTATGGGGATTTTCTGTGATTAGGTTAAATAAGGTTTTCCATCGTTTATCAGATCCATATTCTGACAGGTTTGAATAAAATATAGAAATGAATAGATGTACCTATGTGTATTATTTAGAGCTTAAATTAGTGATGAAGAGTAGTATAGGCATTGATTTCTCATTCTAAAATAAATATTTTTAGCCTCTAGAATAAGTTTCAGGTACAATGCATCATTGAATTATAATGGTATTGTATGGATCTAAAATATATAAGAAATTTTTCAATAATTGCTCATATTGACCACGGTAAATCTACTTTAGCAGATCGAATTATAGAATATTGCGGAGGGTTAACCAAACGAGAAATGTCTAATCAAGTATTAGACAGCATGGATATCGAGCGAGAGCGTGGGATCACCATAAAGGCTCAAAGCGTCACTTTAAAACATATATATGAAGGCCAGGAGTACCAATTTAATATTATTGATACTCCTGGTCATGTAGATTTCTCTTATGAGGTTTCTAGATCTCTTGCCGCATGTGAGGGAGCATTATTATTAGTTGATGCTTCTCAAGGAGTAGAAGCCCAGACAGTATCTGTTTGCTATTTAGCCATGGAACAGGACGTAAAAATATTGCCAGTTATTAATAAAATAGATTTACCTCAGGCAGATCCTGAATTAGTAAAGCAAGAAATAGGGGATATGATCGGTGTAGATGCTACAGATGCTTTAGAAATAAGTGCAAAAACAGGCCGTGGTGTTAAAGCGGTGCTAGATTTAGTGATAAAATCCATTTCTTGTCCAGATGGAGAATTGGGAAAACCTTTGCAGGCTTTAATTATTGATTCTTGGTTTGATACTTATTTAGGCGTGATATCGCTTGTTAGAGTCATGAATGGTTCTTTAATAAAGGGTAAAAAAATATCTATTATGTCTACCGGGCAAAGTTATAATATTGAACAGCTTGGAAAATTCACCCCTAAGAGAACTGAAGTTAATAAATTAACAGTTGGTGAAGTTGGTTATATTATTTCAGGGATTAAAGAAATAGAGGGAGTGCCAGTTGGCGACACTATAACCGATATAAAATTACCTTGTGATGCTCCTCTGCCGGGTTTTAGTATGGCTAAGCCACAAGTATATGCTGGTTTATTTCCTATTGAGAGTTCGGATTATGAGGATTTCCGTGATTCTTTATTAAAATTGAGATTAAATGATGCCGCGTTATTTTATGAACCAGAAGTTTCTAGTGCCCTGGGATTTGGTTTTAGATGTGGATTTCTTGGTTTATTACATATGGAAATAGTGCAGGAAAGGCTTGAGAGGGAATATCATTTGGACCTTGTGATCACAGCTCCAACAGTTGTCTATGAAGTAGAGACTTCAAATGGTGAGATCATGCGAATAGATAACCCTTCTAAATTACCATCTCCAAATAAAATATCTTCTATCAGAGAGCCGATAGTAGAAGCAAACATGATCGTGCCAAAGGAATATATAGGAACTATAATGAAATTATGTCTTGATAGGAGAGGTGTTCAGAACAATATTCAGTATTCGGAGAGGCATGTTATAATGAGCTTTAATATTCCGATGAGTGAAGTTGTATTTGATTTTTACGATAGATTAAAATCTGCGACTAAGGGCTATGCTTCACTTGAGTACAGTTTTAAGAAATACCAGGCTGATAATTTAGTTAAATTAGATATTTTATTAAATGGTGAATCAGTAGATTCACTATCGCTTATTGTTCATAAAGAAAACTCTTATTTTAAAGGTCGAGAAATGACCGAAAAATTATCAAAAATTATTCCAAGACAAATGTTTGATATTGCAGTTCAAGCAGCGATAGGTAATCACATTATATCTAGACAAACAATCAAGGCGTTACGTAAGAATGTTACAGCAAAATGTTATGGTGGAGATGTGAGCAGAAAGAAAAAATTGTTGGAAAAACAGAAAAAGGGTAAAAAACGTATGAAGCAAGTAGGTAAAGTTAGTGTTCCTCAAGAAGCATTCATGTCTATTTTAACAATTGATAAAGATTCTTAAGCCATGTATTTTAGTTAGATATTGCTCTTTGATATGTTGAGCAGTATACTGTACCTATGGAGATATTTTCTGTCTATTTGAATTTCTTAACGATTCTTACTATTCTGACAGTGGTTTCAGGGGTAATTGTTCTATTTGATAGTCTTGCTTTTAAGAAACGGCGTTTAGCTGTTAAAGGTACTAGTGAACCTGTCATTGTAGAATATTCTAGATCTTTTTTCCCTATATTTTTATTTGTATTAGTTTTACGTTCATTTTTTTATGAAGGTTATCGTATTCCATCAGGCTCTTTAGAACCTACTTTACAAATAGGAGATATAATTTTGGTGAATAAGTATTCTTATGGTTTACACCTACCTGTTGGCAATAAAATGGTATTGACAGTTGGTAAGCCTCAAGTAGGTGATATAGTTGTTTTTGAATGGCCACCGAATAGAAATATTTATATGATTAAAAGGGTTATTGGAGTTCCTGGAGACGTAGTTGAATATAAAAATAATGTTTTATATATAAATGAGCAAGAAGCTAAACAGCAATTTATTGCTTATAAGCTTGAAAGTAGTGGATATAGTGTTGCACAGAAAAAAGAGGATTTAGTAGGCAAACAACATGATATTTTTATTAGTGACAAAAGGGTCGCTCGTGATTTTAGAGTTACAGTACCAAAAGGGCATTACTTTATGATGGGTGATAATCGAAGTTTAAGCTCTGATAGTAGATATTGGGGTTTTATGTCGGAAGATAATATTGTAGGTAAGGCTGTAGCAATCGTTGTAAGTTGGAACAGCGAATTTTTTAATATGCGCTGGGATAGAACATTTAACAAAATTCAATAGAGAATATGAGCAGATATTCGCAATGGTTTTCACTTATTGGTTACGAATTTAAAGATAATGCACTACTTGAACTTGCTTTAACTCATAAGAGTTATAGTAAGACAAATAACGAAAGGTTAGAATTTTTGGGGGATATAGTTCTTAGCTTTATAATTTCTAATATTTTGTATAAATTACCAAATGATTTTGATGAAGGTGAACTTTCTAATTGTCGCGCATATTTAGTTAAAGGGGAAACTCTAAAAGAGTTGGCCAAAGAATTAGAAATAGATAAATATTTGTTCATAGGGTTTGGTGAAAAGAAAAATAAATTACGATCACAAAATTCAATATATGCAAATGCCATTGAAGCAATAATAGGTGCTATTTATCTAGATAGTGATATTACTACCTGTAAGAATGTTGTAATTGGCTGGTATAAAGATAGGATCAATAAAATATGTCCAGAATATTCTAAAGATCCAAAAACTATATTGCAAGAGTACGCACAAGCTAAAGCTTATAGTTTACCGAAATACTCTGTTCTGAAAATATATGGAGATGAGCATGAGCAAATTTTTAAAGTCAGTTGTAAGATACAAGAACTAGAGCAGTACTCAGAAGGTAAGGGGAGGTCAAAAAGAAAGGCTGAGAGAGATGCTGCAAGTAAATTTTTGCAAATAATTAATAATGAATGATACCAAAAAACCAATAAAGTCTGGGTATGTTGCTATAGTTGGTTGTCCAAATGTTGGTAAATCTACTCTGCTCAATAGTATTCTTGATAAAAAAATCAGCATTACTTCTGCTAACTCTCAAACTACAAGAGGGTGTGTAAGTAGTATTTTTTCAGGGGATGATTTTGCTATTAAATTGATAGATACTCCGGGTTATATTGATAAATCTAAACATTTACTAGATCATATATTAAATAAATCAGCTATTGGGTGGATGGATAGTGTTGATCTAGTTTTGTTAGTTATAGATAGTAGAGCTTGGACTACACAAGATGAAGCAATATTAAGTCAAATTAGTTTTGAGCAGCCGGTGCTGCTGGTAATGAATAAGGTAGATCTTATTAAAGATAAAGAAAGTTTACTACCAAAAATGAAAGGTCTTTCTGAGAAGATCCCATGTAGGGAAATAATTCCAGTTTCAGCTGTAAAGGGTATAAATATTGATAAGCTTCGTGTTTCTATGTTGAGTTATTTATCTACTGATCATCCATTAGAATCTCAGATCCTATTATCAACTCCTGCTGAGGTAATAATATCAGAGAGAATAAGAGAAAAAATATTTAGATATCTTTCTGCAGAGATCCCAAGAAATTCTGTTGTTGTGGTTAGGAAAATTATTCATAAAAAAAATGTAGATTGTATATATGCAAGTATAATAGTTGGCCACAAAAATCATAAGAAAATAGTTATTGGGAAGAATGGTAGTAAACTTAAGGAAATTGGTCGCTCATCACGCATGGAACTAGAGAAGTTATTTAATAAAAAAATATACTTAGAATTATTTGTTAAAGTTGAAGAAAATTGGGTTAATAAAGATCATTTAATGCAGGAATATCAGATTTTCTATAATCAGCAGTATTAATAATAATGCGTAGACAAATTTTACTACAGCCAGGGTTTATATTACATACTAAAGCATATCGTGATTCTAGTTTTATTCTGACAATCTTTACTAAAGAGTATGGCTTAATAAAGTTAATGGCTAAAGGTGCAAGGAGAATAAAATCTAAATTAAGATCGCAGTTACAGTTTTTTACTCCTACTAAGATCAGCTATATAGATAAAGAATCACTAGGATTATTAACTAATATAGAATTATGTGCTAGATTTAATACTTTCTCATCAGAAAAATTAGTATTTGGTTTATATATAAACGAGCTAATGGTGAAACTTTTACATGAACATGATCCTCATCCAAATTTATTTGATATTTATGAAGATATATTAACTAAAATATTACGTTGTGAGAATATTGAAATAGTTTTGAGAGAGTTTGAAATTTTATTATTAAAAGAGGTTGGATACGGCATAGATTTTTTTAAAGATTTTAGGTATGGTAATGCCATTGTTACTGACGAAGAGTATTTTTTTGATATTGAAAATGGCTTTGAAAAAAAATATTCACCAACAGGAAGTAAAAGAATTTTTTTTGGTAGGGAACTATTGCAAATAGGTTTTATGAGATTAACTGATGGTCAAGTTTTAAGAGATGCTAAGTATATATTACGTAAAGTGGTTGATCAAAGACTTGGTAAACAAAAGATAAATAGTCGAAAATTAATAATAATGTGACCAAATTATAATATATTTTTGGAGAAAATATGATATATGGTATAGGAGTAGATCTAGTTTCTATTAGTAGAGTTGGAAAAATTTATAAAACATTTGGGGAAAATTTTATAAATAAAATATTAACTATTCAGGAGAAAGATGATTTTAGCAAGAATTTAGATCCAAAAAAATTTTTAGCAAAAAAATTTGCTGCCAAAGAAGCTTTTGTTAAATCTTTAGGTAAAGGATTTCAAAAAAATATTTTCCCCAGCAATATTGGAACACATAGTAATGAATTTGGTAAGCCAATTTTGCATTATTCTAAGTTTATAAAAGAAATATTGGAGCGTGAATCTATATCTATGTTAAATGTGAGTATTTCCGATGAGAAGGAGTATGCTATTGCTATGGTAACATTGGAGTCTTACTAGTTGATATTTTTTTATTTATAGAAATTTACAATAATTTTTAGCTAATAGTTATTAAAGCTTATTTTTAGTTAATTTGTGCTAATTGATTGAATAAAATGGTAATTAAAATTAGTTTGGTGTATACATATGTATTGCAAATTCATTTATCATAAATAATAATCAGGTAAAATTAAGGACTTAATTTCTTGCCGATGTTTTAGAGCGGTATGCTTATATTTTAGTTAAAAATTAGATTTTTACTAATTTTTGTTCTATAAATTATAAATAGAATAAATTTGTGGCTGAACATGCTTGTGTATAGGAATGATATTAAGTATCCTTTCTGACATGGGCTAGGAGAGATGGCTGAGCGGTCGAAAGCGGCGGTCTTGAAAACCGTTGAGGGGCACCCCCCCTCCCAGGGTTCGAATCCCTGTCTCTCCGCCACTTGTAACTCATGGAGAATTCTCTTGATTAGTATTTTAGTTATTGAAGAGCAAGAGCTTATAAAACAAGGATTGGTAAAATTACTAAATGACGCGAACGGTTTAGAAGTTAGCGGGGAATCAGATAGTATAGAAGGTTCGTTGAATATTGCTAGGGACACTAAGCCTGATGTCGCTTTATTAGATTTAAATATATCTTCTTCTGGTGGATTAGAAACAATCAGAAGAATGGTTAGGGTAAGTCCTGATACTAGAATTGTGGTTCTTTCAAACGTATATAACCATCCGTTTCCCTATAGGACATTGCAGGCAGGAGCATCTGGGTTTATTACTAAAGATTCTACAGCCACAGATCTGGAGCAGGCAATTAAGAAAGTTCATTCTGGACAAAAGTACATTAGCACAGAAGTAGCGCAGCAATTAGCTTTAAAGAGTGTTTCCGATGAACCTGATGATGCTTCCCCATTTGATTCTCTATCTGGCAGAGAGCTACAAGTAATGATTATGATAACACATGGACTAAAAGTTCAGGATATTTCTGATAAGTTATATTTGAGTCCTAAAACGGTTAATAGCTATAGATATAGGCTATTTAATAAGCTTAAAATCAGAGGAGATGTTGAATTAACACATTTTGCAATAGCACATGGGTTAATTGAGGTGATCTATCATAGTAGTTTAGGATTAGAGAGCGCTGCCGAAAAAATGGCTGAGGTTTCTCTAGATTAACTTGCATATTTTATTGCTTTTTTGGTATGGTATAATTTGACCAAATAAATGCCAAAGTTAAGCAATATGGCTCTACAAGCTTTTGTAAAGAATACTTCTACCAAGCCTGGTGTGTATATTATGTATGATAGTAAAGATACTGTCATATATATTGGTAAAGCAAAAAACTTGCGCAATAGGTTAAAAAGTTACTTTGCTAGAGAGCATGACAATGAAAAGATAGCACAGCTAATTTTAAATCTAGCTAGAATTGAGGTAACAATTACCCCAACTGAAGTAGATGCTCTATTAGTTGAAATATCGTTAATTAAGCAGCATAAACCGCGTTATAATATCCAATTTAAAGATAGTAAAGGCTATCCTTATATATTTATTGATACGTCACATCCATATCCGAGACTCTTTGTAAGTAGAGAGAGAAAGCATTTGAATAAGATGAACTATTTTGGACCATATCCGAATAGTAAAGCGATGTATTTCACAGTTAATCATTTATATAAGATATTTAAGCTAAGAGATTGTAAAGACAGTTATTTTAATAATAGATCTAGACCATGTTTACGTTATCAGATTGGTCGATGTCATGCTCCTTGTACTGGGTTAATTTCAAGCAACAATTATTTAGGTTATGTAAATTTAGCAATTAAACTGCTTAATGGAAAAAACCAAGATGTTTTAGAGGAATTACGTTGTAAGATGAATAATTATTCTAATGATCGAGAATATAATAAAGCAAAAGAATATCGAGATCTGATAAATTTTGTACAAATATTGCTTAACAAACAGATTGTATCAAACAGTAAAGGTAATTGTGATTTTATTGCATTGGTTAGTAAGTATGGTTATGTTTGTATTCATATCATCCAGATCAGAAACGATGAGATTGTAGACAGTAAAACAATTATTCCAAGCCAAACTCATGAATTTACTAATGAAGAAATATTAAGTAAATTTTTAGCTAATCATTATCTGAATATTGAGCATAAATTAATACCATCGGCTATTTTTATAAATCTTGAAATATTTAATCAGGACTTACTCTTATTAAGCCAGGCAATCTCAAAGATAGCAACTAAAAAGGTTACATTTGCTTGTCCATCACAAGGAAAAAGAAAAGAGTTGCTTGATATTTGTATATTTTCTGCCAGAGAAGCTCTTGATCAGAAAATTAAAATATCTGATTTCTATAGTAGAGGTTTTGTTGATCTACAAGAATTATTAGAGCTTAAAAGAGTTCCTAATTTAATTGAATGTTTTGATGTTAGTCATTTTAAAGGAGAAGCTACTTTAGCATCATGTGTTGTATTTACGATGGAAGGAGCATCAAAGGCAAGTTATCGTCATTATAGGCTTAAGGAGATAAATACGGGCGATGATTATAAAGCATTGGGTTTAGTCATTAAAAAAAGATATTCAAAGATTATTCAATTGGGAAGTAAACTTCCAGACATTATTATAGTTGATGGAGGTATAGGGCAGATGTCTAGTGTATTAGCTGTGTTGAATAAACTAGAGTTAGAAACTATACCGGTGTTAGCTATTGCTAAAGGAAAAGAGCGTAAGCCTGGGCTTGAAAAAATTTATTATAGTGGTTCAAAAAGCCAAGTTGAAATTAACAATAATAGTTGTATTTTCAAGATGTTACAAAACATTCGTGATGAATCACACAAGCATGCTATATCTTATAATAGAAAATTATTACGTAAAAAAAGAACTACTTCAATTTTGGAACAGATAGAAGGGATAGGTTTACAAAAAAGGAAGAATTTATTGGAGCATTTTGGTGGCATTCAAGGAGTTTCGAATGCTGGTATAAGTGATCTAGCAAAAGTGAAAGGTGTAGGAATAAGGCTAGCTAAGATAATATTTAGTACTATACATCCAGATTAATTATCCATACACTATATTTCATGAGTTACTTTAAAGTTTATAAGCCATTTAAAAATCAATTAGTTGAGATTAATTTACCAATAATATTGACTATTCTTAGAATGATTACAGTACCATTTCTAGTAGTAATTTATAGTTTAGACACTGAGTGGAAGTATCTGATTGCTGGCAGTATTTTTACGCTTGCATGCGTTACTGATTGGTTAGATGGATATTTAGCTAGAAAGCTAAATCAGATATCCGTTTTGGGCGAGTTCTTAGATCCTGTTGCTGATAAATTAATTATCACGGTTGCTTTAATGTTGATAATGAATTCAGCACATATTCCCAATGTACTTATACCTGCCATTATAATAATAGGGCGTGAAATAACTGTTTCTTCTCTGCGTGAATTGATGAGTGAACTTGGAAAGCGTACCAGTATTACTGTTAATAGGTTAGGTAAGTTAAAAACAATGTTTCAAATGTTTTCTCTTGGAATATTACTAGCTTCCAGCCCAACTACTCCGATAATTATTATAGAATTAGGCTATATTTTGTTATCTTTGGCAGCTTTTTTAACTATTATTTCGATGTTTGTGTATATTAAGTTAGCTTTAGTCGTGTTATCTGACGAGTATACCAAATAGATTTAAACTTGACAGTTAAATTGTTTAACGTAAAATTGCTTGTGCGCGGGAATAGCTCAGTTGGTAGAGCACAACCTTGCCAAGGTTGGGGTCGCGAGTTCGAGTCTCGTTTCCCGCTCCAAAACTATTAAGTATTTATTAAGTTACTAATAAGGATGCGCTTAATTATGTATATGGCTGGGTGGCAGAGTGGTCATGTAGCGGCCTGCAAAGCCGCGTACGCCGGTTCGATTCCGGCCTCAGCCTCATATTTTTATTTGCAAGTAACATGTTGGTCGCTTAAAATACTTTCTTGATTGCCCGGGTGGTGAAATTTGGTAGACGCAAGGGACTTAAAATCCCTCGGGATTGTATCCCGTGCCGGTTCGAGTCCGGCTCCGGGCACCAATGGTTAAAATAAGAATACTGGATTTTGGCATGTTCTAGAATTATTTTCTAATAGATTGGGTTAAGTTAAAAAATTTCAGCAAGGATAATTAATTAGGCTCTGTGTTGAAGCTCTGATAAAGGAGAAAAAAATGACATTTGTAGTAACGGAAAAGTGTATAAAATGTAAATATACTGACTGTGTGTCAATTTGTCCTGTAGATTGTTTTTATGAAGGTCCAAATTTTTTAGCAATAAATCCAGATGAGTGTATAGATTGTGCTTTATGTGAACCAGAATGTCCTGTTGACGCAATTGTATCTGAAGATGAGTTAAAGGAAGAACAAAACAAATTTCTTGAAATAAATGCTAAGTATGCAAAAGTATGGCCTAATATTACTGAAGTAAAAGCACCGCCGAAAGATGCTGATCACTGGGCTAATGTAGATGAAAAATTACATCTACTAGAAGAATAAATCATATGCCTAGTAATATTTTATGTATTGATACCTCTAGATATGAGCTCTTAGTATTATTGATAAGTAATAATAAAATTTTCTATAAGACTGCTGTGCAGGTTAAAAAAGGTGATAATCTAATTTTAGAATATATTAGGGAGCTTTTACAAGAGCAAAAGTTGTCGATAAAAGACTTAACTTATTTAGTTTATGTTGCAGGTCCTGGAAGCTTTACTGGTCTTAGAATCGGTGTATCAGTTATTCAGGCATTAAACTTAGTTTATAATACGCCAGTGATTGGAATATCTAGATTGCAATTGCTTGCTGAGCAAGCGTACCAATTAATAGGGGCAAAGAGGATAGTTGTATCTATGAATGCGCTCAGGGATGAATATTTTTTTGGTGAATATTATTTTGATGAGGACAGTACTATAATGCAGCCATTAATTAAGGATTGTTTATATACAAAGAATGAATTAGTAGATAAATTAGTTAGTAAGGTAGATAAGTTTGCTATAGTGTCAGATTCTTTGGATATATTAAGTCTTGAGTCTTCGCAAATTATAAACGCATGTTCTAGTGAGGTAGTAGAGCAGGATTTAAAAGCCCTAAGTAATATAGCTTTGTATAATGAGGTTAATAATATAAGAACAGCTGCTTTTAATATATTGCCTAAATATTTAAAGCAGCCTCATATTACTAAACATTAATTATAATGAGAAGGTATGGTTCGTCATAAGGCACTACAATGGCTAAATCTTGACAGTGCTTACGATATATTGTAGATTTTTGGTTGAGTAGTTATTTACAAGCTCTAGCTTTTTTTGGCTAGAATTGTGTTGGTGAAGGTGCCAATTAATTTTTAGTGCTATATAATTTGTGATAAATATTATGGAAGAATCTTTGCTAGAATTTTTGGTTTGTCCTGTGTGTAAATCAAGTTTGTATTATCATCAAGAATCAGCAAGTTTAATTTGTAAAATTGATAAATTAAGTTACCCAATAAAAGATGATATTCCGATAATGTTGGTTTCTGATGCTAAAAGACTAACTCTAGAACAAATAGAAAAAATTTTTAATTAACTTTCTTAATTAATGTTGCCACTATTCGACTTGCTAATTTTGGTCATATACGGCATCATATTTATTGGTTTCTTATTAATATATGTAACTAGGATGGGCAAATTATGAGACATGAGTATTTGGAAAGTTTGTGCCAGAGTCTTCAAGAACAAACGAGTATTGCTACTATTGATAATGAAGTACTATTAGGCAGAATCAAAGATAAGAATTTAGTGGTATATTTTTATCCAAAAGATAAGACTCCTGGATGTACCACGGAGAGTAAAGATTTTACTGCATCATATGAAGAGTTCCAGAAGCTTAATACAGAAATTATTGGAATATCTAGAGATAGTTTAGCCTCTCATACTTCTTTTAAAGATAAGTATAATTTTTCTTTTGAATTAATATCTGATTTTGACAGTATCATATGCGAAAAATTTAAAGTGCTGAAGGATAAGACTATTTTAGGAATTGGCTTAGAGAGATCTACATTTCTGTTCGATAAAGATGGGACATTAGTAAAAGAATGGCGCAAGGTCACAGTCAAAGAACATGTCGATCAAGTGATGTTAGTGACAAAGGATATTTAGTTAGTCATAGGTTTTGCTATTCTAGAAATAGTATATGCTGACTAAGAATATACGGATAATTTTATCATTTCTACGCTGAAATTCTGTACTGATATGATGAATATAAGCCATGTATTTGATATTATAACAAGTGATTTTAGCTTTTGTTTACGCAGGGCTCTATCGTCGGGTAGTTGGGATGTAAAGTCGCAGTAACTGTGGAACAGCAACTAAAAAGACCGCGAGAGTTTGTTAAGTTCTGTTTTTTTAGTAGGGTAAGGATGTCAAATAATATAGATAAATTTACTATATAAAGATCATAATGATATTTATATCTTCTTTTCATTTAGGGTAACAAGTGGTTAGGAAAATAGATAAAGCAGAGTCAAATATTTTTAAAAATAATAATTTATGCGATCAAAAATTTACAAAGATTAGTTTAGAAGGTGTAGAAGTAGAAGATAAAATATTTGAGAATTGTTGTTTTCATAATTCTAGTTTTATTAAAGTTAAATTTACTAATTGTAAATTCATTGAATGTGATTTTAAAGTTTGTAATTTGAGTACAGCTAGTTTTAAGAATACTTTTTTTGTAGATACGGTTTTTATTGGATCAAAATTGCTTGGTATTAATTGGACTGAACTCAAATGGCCATATGTACAGCTGGATTGCCCATTTAAATTTTATGAATCAGACATAAGCCATTCAAATTTTTATTCTTTAAAATTAAATGAAATTGTTATTGCAAATTGTAAAGCATTAAATGTTGATTTTAGAAAATGTAAGCTTTCTTCTGGAGATCTATCAGCAACTGATTTTGAAGGAAGTTTGTTTATGCATACTGATTTATCAGGGGCGGATTTAACTCAAGCGGTCAATTATAGAATTAATCCAAATGAAAATAAGCTCGATAAAGGAAAATATTCATTTCCAGAAGTAATTAACTTATTGCATGATTTTGATATTGAAATACAAGGTATATAATCTAATTAGAATCAGGTTGGGTTAAAAACACCCATTTTTTTTGAAAAAGACATAGTTTTTTATCTATAGATTTTGGGTTTGCTATCTTAATTATATAGCAATAATAAATGTAAAATATTCTAAATGCCAATCGAAATTAAAAATATAGCGTCTAAAATCAAGAAGAAAGCTCCTCTTACTAATGATGAAGAAGTGGCATATAAGAAATTTCTAACTGAGATGTCAAGTAGTTTTGGCGGCTTGGATTTAAAATTGAGTAGTAATCAGAAAATATTATATGATCATGCAGTAAAAAATGTAATGGAGGGGAATTCTCCTACAGCAGAAGAAAAGCTGGCATATGAAAAAGCGCTTTCAGAGCTACGTGTTAAATTCTCTTTCAGCAGCAAAGTAAAACTGACTGAAGATGAAATAGAGCTATATAATCAAGCAGTAAAAAATGTGATAGATGGGATTTATCCTGAGAGCGAAGAGCAAAAGAATCTTTATATTTCATTATCATTAAAAATAGAACGAAAAATTAATTCAGGGTTTGCTTTTGAAAAAAACAACTTAGTTGAGGAACATTCACAATTTAGTAAAGACGAAGAAATTTTATTTAATACTGCAGTAAGAAATACGATAGATAAGATGGTGGAATTAGAGAACTCATCGCAACAGAATGAAATGCATAGAATTCAAGAAAATGCCTATAAATTATATGACCTTGCAAAGGACATATCTCCTTTTGCTGGGAAAGTACGATATTATGAGGAAGAAGAGGATGTCAGCGGAGCTCAAAAGAAAGCCGAACATAGTGGCAGGTATTGGGATGAATATAAAGCTAAATTCTTTTATATAAAAAAATCTGAGAAACATCCAGGAGATGACATTGCTGAGGTATATGGCTCTAAGTTGTCACAGGTATTAATAAATGAGAGTGTTGCAGATTGTTCATTTGTTAAAAATGAGCAAAAAGATGTGATGTACATTGCTTCAGAATTTTATACAGGATTTGAACCATTATACAAGCATAAAAGGTGGGCTTTTGATAAGAAAACTTCAGATTTTAATAGGAAATTTAAAAAATCTGATCTAAATAGTCCTGATCCATCTACAGAGCAGCACCCATTGGCGCAGTCTATAAATAGTCTGAAAAATCATGAAGTGCATGAGCTTTGTTCAGTTTTAGCTACAAGCTTACTTTATCGTGGTTATGATGTACAAACTGAAAACATTAATTTTTACCTAGATGAAAATGGTGATAGACATGTTGGCAGAATAGATTTTGGTTGGATGTTAGATGATATAGCTCTTGATCCTAAGGTGCGTTTACTGAGCAATAGGAACATAGCTGTTGCTCCATGGGTACGTACTAAACCTACTAACCATTATCGAGAATATTTTATTTTTGATGTTGTGCAAGAAGTGCTTCCTGTGCAATTAGAAAAAATAGCTATGAATGCTCAAAACAAAATAGATCAATTATTAGCTGAAATGGAAAATTGTCTAAAAAATATCGGAAACAGTGTTGTTCTTATGTATAAAGAATTTTATCAGGCTGAGTCTTTATATAATTTAGCAAAACATATTGGTATGCAAGAATGGGGAGTTCCATTCCTTGATGAACTTATGCCGCTATCTGGTAAACTTGGATTAAAATTTGATCATGTAGACGAAGCTATAGTTGAGCGATTAAAAGAATGTGTCCATTCTACTTTAAGGGATAATATTATTAGTAGATCTCAGCAAATGCATTGTATTGCTCAATGCATAAATTATCAGAATGCAGTTAAAGAAGATCCTAATAATAAATATGAGCACGGGGTGAAGTTATTAGCTGATTTGCTTGATACTGATGATTTTGAACGAATAATTAATAAGTTCAAAAAAGATGGGGCTAAATTTGTTGATTTTAATAAAAATTCTGGGGATGATTATCCAGAGTTAGTTTTAAATGAGAAATTTATTCTTGATCTTGCAAGCGAATATGAAAATATGGCTGGACATGAACGAAAAACACTGACAATTTTTGTAGCTGAATTTTGTGATGATAAAGCTCTATTAAAAAAGATAAAAGCAAAAAATCAAGAATTATATGAAAATATTAAAGATCCTAATACAAGAAAAATAAACTTTAACAAGTATGATAATGAATTGTCAAACGATGATGTTACGGTAACAAATGATATCGAAAAAGATGCAAAAGTTATAAAATACATCGAATATCTATTATCAAATAAATTTGACGAAAACGAAGATGAAGATAAGATTGACTTGCAGAATAGTTTGCAGAATATCATTGTTTTAAATGATTATTCTAGCCAAGATCAGAATTACTATAAAAAAATTCTTAATACATTTAAAGAATATGCTATTGAGAGATCTGAGGTAGATGATTGGGATGAAGAATTAGATGCTTTGTATGATGATGCAAGGCAGCATTTCTTAATTGATAAAAAGAAGCTTGAATATACTAAATTAATATTGAAGTCTATTAATGACAATATTTCATTAAGTTCATTAACTTTAGCCAAACATGCTGAAGTACAGAAAATATTTAATAAACTAGTTGCAGATGGTACCTTAACTAAGACTAGTGAGCCAGAAAATTTTATTTTAGCAGTATATGAACTAAAGAAGGAAGATATTAAAGTTTTTGAAAAAGCCATTAATGAATATAAATCTCCTAAAAATGTGTTATTAAAAAATACAATTATGCTATCTCCAAATAAAACCCAATTAGCAACTAACAAAAGTTATCAAGAATTTGTAAGTCCTCCTCCTTTGGGGCTGTCTACGAATGTTAAAAACAATGTTAATATCGAAAATAAATTGCAAGACAGTTTAAATTTTCTTAAAAAAATTAAAAAATTAACCTGCTTTTCTCCTCCAAAGCAGGTGGAATTATCTTCTGGAGATATTTATTATGAAACTACGGTGACTAATAAAAATAAAAATGATACAAAAATTAGATTAGCTAAAAATGGTGAGAAAGCATATATAGCTGGAACTTATGACGAAGAAAGTTATAGGGCTTTGGTTGAGGTCTATGTTAGGACTCATAAAATAACTGATCCAAAAAAAGTAACTCCACTTAATATCCCTGATAATCATAAAGATAGTGTAAATGAGATAATTAATGACATGGTAAATGAATATTTATTGGAGATAGGAGAAAAAAAACCAATCTTAAATGATGATTTAAATCCAAATTCTACTGTACCTTAATATATTTAAGAACTTCAAAACAATTTCGCTAGCTATGAGTAGAGCACATATCGTCAAGTAGTCATAACGAAATAGTCTTGGGACGTACGTGATGGTCTTGTTCGTTATGGGTTAGTAGTACATATTTAGAAAGTATCGATAAAAAATGAGATATCAAGAATTTAATGTTGAGCATGGGTAGTTAGATATTAACTAGAATATACTAAAATAATTAACAAACTATTAAGTAAATGCCAATGACTCTATTAAGTTTCATTGGCATTAAGAGCTACCTATCCTTTTTTTGCATGATCATAATTGGGGTGCATATGACCTGTTGCATCGATATTAATCTTTAATTCCCCGGAAACGTGCCTCGCAAAACCATAAACATTGGTAAGCATGAATGTTTTTCCTCCAGCTCTATAAATAGTATGAGGATCATATCCATATATTTTTTTCATTATCAATTTTGTTTGTTTAAGAAGGTTATGAGTATTAACTCTAACTTTCTGATCTCGGCCATGCTTTTCACCACCATCGTTAAATAATCCCATAATGCGTACTTCATTGTATCCTTCTTTAAAACTATTTTGTTTTATGATTATAGTTACTGTAGCGTTAGCTTTTATCACTCCTTCATAGTTATCAGCAAAAAAAATAGGTGTGCCATTTAAGTCTTCCATCCAATACTTAAGTTCAAATTTGGCACCATTATTAATTGTTATTTTGTTATAGAAACCATATGCATTAAATGTTAATGATATTGCAATAAAAACTGATATAAAACGCTTCATTTTCATAGTAGTACCTTTTTTTAAGTTGCAAAATTGTACCTATACTGAGGTTACTTTACAATGTATTCAATTTTGAAATGGGATTAATTACCCATTATGATGTTAGTTATTCACTAAGGCTAATAATTGGCTGAAATATATCTGATCCTGAGAGATATTCATTTATAGTATTAAGGTAAAGTAGCCTGATCAGAAGATAGGGTTATACTTATCAAGTTTTGGTTAAATGAGAGGTTTATAGCGGAAATAGCATATTAGTATTAGATAGCAAGAAGCCGACAAGAGCATATATTACCTATCTTTACTATCAAGATTTATTTCTTTTGTAATTACTCCTATTATTATAATTTCTTTTATTAGTGTTACGGTGATAATGTTTCTTTTTGTGGGGAGGAGGACTAGTTTTTTTACTACCGAAAATTAAATTTATAAGATTGCGGAATATACCTTTCTTTTTTATTTTGCTTTTATTAAGCACATTTAATTCTTTTACTACAGGAATATCATGTTGCTTTTTATATTCATTTTGGATTTGCTTTTTCTCTGCTGGTTTATTAACCATAGTATAACTAGCTTTTTTATTTTGTTCATTTTCTTGCTGAAGACAGTCGATTTTATAATTTGGCGTATTAAGATATTTATTGGGAATGATTGTGATGTTAACTTCTAAGCGTTTTTCTATCTCTGCAATTGAAGTACGTTTCTCATTTAAAATGAAAGTTGCTACTTCTATTGGGAGTTGAGCTACTACTTGTTTAGTATTGCTGTTTAGAGCATTTTCTTCAATAACTCTAATCATAGACAATGCTAAAGAGGCATTATTTCTAACTGTACCAATGCCATCGCAAGTTGGACAAACAATATTACTAGATTCCGATAATGCGGGGCGTAATCTTTGCCTTGAGAGCTCTAATAAACCAAATTTTGAAATTTTACTAATTTGTATTCTGGCTTTGTCAGATTTAATTGCTTCACGAAAATGATTTTCAACAGTACGTTGGTTTTTCACATAGGACATATCGATAAAATCAATTACTATTAATCCACCAATATCCCGAATTTTTAATTGCCTAGCAATTTCTGTCGCTGATTCTAGGTTAGTATTAAGAGCAGTTTCTTCTATATCACCACCTTTAGTTGATTTAGCTGAATTTATGTCTATAGCATATAAGGCTTCTGATTTATCTATGACTATAGAGCCTCCTGATGGAAGTGTTAATTCTCTTTGGTATGCTGATTCAATTTGATGTTCAATATTAAATCTTGTGAATAGGGGGATAGTGTCTTGGTATAATTTTAATTTATTAATAAAATCAGGCCTAACTTGTTGGATATAATTTTTAGCTTTAATGTAGGTTTCATGATCATCAATAACTATATCAGCTATATCTTTACGTAAATTGTCTCTGATAGAACGTATAATTATATCACTATCTTGATAGATCAAAAAAGGAGGTGGCTTTTGGTTAAAAGCTTCTTCAATAGCCGCCCATTGGTTTTTGATAATTTCTAGATCCCATGCTAATAACTCTTGGTTCTTTCCAAGCCCAGCTGTTCTAATAATCACACCTGCGTTTTCTGGAAGCTCTAAAGAATCCAAAAAAGTCTTTAGATCTTCACGATCATCTCCTTCAATTTTGCGTGATACTCCTCCAGCTTTGGGATTATTAGGCATTAGTACTAGGTAACACCCAGCTATTGAAATATATGTGGTTAAGGCCGCGCCTTTTGCTCCTCTTTCAACTTTTTCAACTTGAACCATGATTTCCTGGCCAGGATGTAGGGCATCTACAATGGTAGGTTTGTCCTTCTTTTTTGCTGAGTTTTTGAAGTATTTAGGAATAACTTCTTTTAAAGGTAAAAATCCTTGACGTTCTGCCCCATAATCAACAAAAGCAGCTCCTAAGCTTGGTTCTATTCTAGTTACTTTTGCTTTATAAATATTAGATTTGGTTTTTTTGGGGCCAGCATGTTCAATATCTAAGTCATATAGCTTATTGTTTTGAACTATTGCTACTCTTAACTCTTCAGGTTGAGTTGCATTTATTAGCATTCTTTCCATTGTAATTCCTCTTTAATTCATTAAAAGAGAGCCTACTAGGAAATAGATCTATGTATGGCTAGGTAATTATATAATTCTAATATATACAATCTGTTACAAAATTTCCTTCATAATAAATAAAACTTTTATTTGTAAACCAAAACTTTTATAATTAAATATAAACATAAATCTAATTCTGTGGCTCATTACTTGAATTATTTCTTAAAAACCGTTTGACACTTATAAAAAATAAGATAGCTCTGGTGCCAAAATTGTTCAAGTACGTATATTGTAATATAATAGCAACATTTACTATTTTCTTCAATTTGTAATTAATACGGATAAGATATGAATCAACCATCTAACACTTTGCTGGCTAAAATATTAACAGTTGATTGTCAAGATATTGGACAACGACTTGATAATTATCTAATTAGGAGCTTATTCAGTGTTCCTAAATCTCATATATATAAAATTATTAGGAAAGGTGAAATAAGAGTTAATAGTGGTAGAAAAAAGGCCAGTTATAAACTTGAAGAAGGTGATAAAATTAGGATCCCTCCTATGTCTATGGCAGAAAAGCTAATAAAAAAATTACCTCTTTATGATGTAAAGAGCTGGGTTTTATTTGAAAATGAAAAAATAATTGTCATTAATAAGCCATTTGGGTTAGCAGTACATGGTGGTAGCGGTGTGAATTTTGGACTTATAGAACTGGTTAGGAAACATTATAATTCTAATGATATTAATCTAGTACATAGATTAGATAGGGAGACATCAGGATGTATTGTATTGGCAAGAAAAAGAAATATATTACGACAATTGCACGCACAGTTTAGAGATAATGAAGTTAAGAAAACTTATTTAACCTTATTGAACGGTAAACTAGCAAAATCGGGTATTATCAGAACATACATTAAAAAAAATGTTTTATGCTCTGGTGAAAGAATAGTAAAAGTTGCAGCTTCGGATGATGGTAAAGAAGCTATTACTAATTTTAGGGTGTTGGGAATAAAAAATAATATAACTTTATCAATGGTTAAAATTCATACAGGCAGAACCCACCAAATAAGGGTGCAAGCATCTGAATTAAAAGCTCCTGTTATTGGAGATGATAAATATGGTGTAGTTAGTTTTAATAAAAAATTTTTTCAAGAAGAAAAACAAAGTAGAATGTTATTACATGCCTATAGGATAGAATTTTTACTGGCAGGGTCAGCCTATGTATTTAACGCTCCTTTAGATGATTTATTTCAAAAATGCCTTTGGAAAAATAATTTTTCAGCAGAATTTGATAAAAATTAACGCATCATGAGCTTTGTAATATGGTTTATTTTGTTATTTTAACTTTAAGAGTTTAAATTTTGACTATTAGTCTCTTATTGCGGTAAAATGTTCCGATGATTACTATACCATGTAAATTGAATCCATATAGACTTGCTAAACAATCTAGAGAATTTTCTGGTAGTATTTTCTTGAGCAGTATGCAAAGGTTAAATGATGTGTACTTGCAAGATAATGGAAGCTTAGTACATATAGAATTAAAATTTGAGTATGACAGTGAGAATGTTTGTGTTGTTAAAGGTCGATTTGATGTTAAGTTAGAATTGCCTTGTCAAAGATGTCTGCAAAAAATAGCATTTGATTTATCCGATAGTTTTATTTTATCGCCTTATGGACTTGATCAAAAAATGGGAAAAATGAAGTACGATCAGGTTATCTTGGATGTTGACAATATAGATGTAAATCAGATGATTGAAGATGAAATATTACTATGTTTACCTTATTTCCCAACTCATCAAAATAATAATTATTGTCAAATAAATTAGTTTTATATAAATAAGGGGAGTGTCGGTATGGCCGTACAAAAAAGTAAAAAATCAAGAGCTAGACGTAATATGCGTAGATCCCACGACAGTTTGTCTGTTCAAAGTTTGTCGACTGATAAAGTAACTGGTGAGACTCATCTTAGACATAATATGACTCCAGATGGTTACTACAAAGGTAGACAAATAATTGTACAGAAACAGGATGCAGAAGAAGAAGAAGAGTAGTATATGCAAATAAATAATGAGGCCATATAATGATTAAATTAGCAATAGATGCTATGGGAGGAGATTTTGGGCCTTCTGTTGTTGTTCCTGCCTGTATAAACTCTATCAGGAAAAATAAAAACATTCATATGACTTTGATTGGAGATAAAAATGTAATCAAAAAATATTTAGCTACAGATGTTTTAGATAAATATTCTAGTAGATTAGAAGTGGATCATACGGATGAACAAATATTGATGTCTGATTCTCCTTCGTCAGCTCTTAGAATGAAAAAAAAATCCTCAATGCGTTTGGCGATAAACAAGGTAAAAGATAAAGAAGCCGATGCCTGTGTTAGTGCAGGTAATACTGGAGCATTAATGGCTCTTTCTCGTTTTGTTTTGAAAACTATTCCAGGTATTGATAGAGCCGCAATTATTTCATCATTACCAATTGTGAATGGAAAGTGTCGTGCATTAGATTTAGGTGCTAATGTTGATAGTTGTGCAGAGCACTTATTACAATTTGCTGTAATGGGAGCAACTATCGCTGAATCTGTTGACGGAATAGATAATCCTAGGGTTGGATTATTGAATGTAGGAGTTGAGGAAATCAAAGGTAATGACCTAGTTAAACAAACATCTCAATTGATAAGTGAAAGTGGATTAGTTAATTATATTGGTTATGTAGAAGGTGATTATTTCTTTTTAGGTGGGGCAGATGTTGTTGTTTGCAATGGTTTTGTTGGAAATGTGGCTTTGAAATCTGGGGAAGGGATGGCACGCAGAGTTAAAGAAGTTATATATTCAGAGTTTAAAAGAAATATTGTCACTCGCATTATGGGTATGATAGCTTATCCTGTATTCACTAGAATAGCTAAAGAGATCGATCCATCAAAATATAATGGAGCTACATTGCTTGGTATAAATGGGATTGTGATCAAAAGCCATGGAAGTGCCAATACTTTTGCTTTTGAAGTTGCTATTTCTGAGGCTGTTAGTGAAGTTAAACATAAAGTTACAGACTTAATTACCAAACGAGTTAGTGAGTTATTATAAGGCCAAATAATATGATTCATAGTAAAATATTGGGTGTGGGATCTTACCTACCAGAAAAAATATTGACTAATGCTGATTTAGAAAAAATAGTGAATACTACTGATGAGTGGATTGTCGAGCGTACAGGTATTAGTGAGAGAAGAATAGCAGGAGAGGATGAAACTTCTGCAACTCTAGGTTATAAAGCTGCGAGTCAAGCGCTCAAGAAAGCTGAAATTTCAGCAAATGAAATTGATATGATTATTGTTGCAACTTGTACCTCTGATAGGTTTTTCCCAAGTACCGCATGCCTTTTGCAAGACAAATTAAGTATTAATAGAAATATCCCTGCATTTGATATAACTGCAGCTTGTAGTGGATTTGTGTATGCGTTAGTTATTGCAGAACAATTTATTCGAGGTGGAATACATAAAAATATTTTGGTTGTAGGTACAGAAGTTTTATCTAGAGGACTTGATTGGACAGATAGAAATACATGTGTTTTATTTGGTGATGGTGCTGGAGCTATTATTTTGCAAGCATCTTCTGAGCCTGGTATTTTATCTGCAGATTTATATGCACAAGGTAAATATAAAGAAATTCTAAGTTTGCCTAGTTTTGAAATTTTAGCTACCGAAAACTCTCAAAAACAGTTATTGCTACCGCATTTAGCTATGAATGGTAAAGAAGTTTTTAAGTTAGCATCAAAATTTGTTGAGGAAGCTATTGTTGAAACTTTAGCTAAGAATAAATTAACGCATAAAGATATTGATTGGATTATTCCTCACCAAGCTAATGAAAGAATTATGTATGCAATTTCTAAAAAATTAAATATATCATTTGATAAATTTGTTTCAACAATTAAATATCATGGAAATACTTCAGCAGCATCGATACCTTTGGCTTTAGATCAATTTATTGATGAAGGTAAAATAAAGCCTGGCCATCTTATATTGCTTGAAGGATTTGGAGGAGGGATGACCTGGGGGTCAATTTTGATTAAGTACTAATAATATGAAAAAAAAAATAGCTTATATTTTCCCGGGCCAAGGTTCTCAGTCAGTTGGTATGCTTAGTGAGCATTTAGATACATTTCCTCTAATAAGGGGGTTATTTGATAAAGCTTCTGTGATACTTAAATATGACTTGTATGATATTGTGTATAATGGTCCTGCTGAGAAGCTGAATAAAACAGTATATACTCAGCCAGCATTATTTATTGTTTCTTTTGCTTTGTATCAGATCCATGTTAAAAAATTTGGTGTATCACCAACATTTTTATTAGGGCATAGTTTAGGGGAGTATACGGCTCTTGCTTGTTCAAAAGCTCTAGAATTTGAAGAGGCAGTCTTTTTAGTGTCTAAGAGAGCCCAGCTTATGCAAGAAGCTGTTCCAGAAGGAAAAGGAGGAATGGCAGCTATTATTGGTTTATCAGATGAAATTTTATCTGATATTTGTCATGAGGTTGGGGGTGAGGTGTCTCCTGCAAATTATAATTCAATTGGTCAAATTGTCATATCTGGAGATTTAGCGGCTGTTGAAAAAGCGATGAAACTAGCAAAAGAAAGAGGGGCAAAAATTGTTAAACAACTACCGGTTAGTGTTCCTTCTCATAGTCCCATGATGAAAGGTGCCGCAAAAGTGTTTGCAGAACATTTGAATAATAGTAGTATTTTAGAACCTAAGATACCTGTTATTAGTAATGTGAATTTTGAACTATATAATTCTGTGTCTGAAATAAAAGAATTGTTAATAAAGCAGCTTTATCGACCTGTACAGTGGGTTAACTCTATAAAATATGTAATAGAAAATAATGTGAAGTTTTTTGTTGAATGTGGGCCAGGAAATATTTTGAGTGGGTTGAATAAAAGAATTAACAAAGAAATTAAAACATATTCTGGTACTGAGCTATCAAAAATTTCTGAAATGTTAGAAGAATAATTGTTAAAATTTTAAGGGGATGATAATGGATGAACAAAAGGTTGCATTAGTTACTGGGGCATCGAGGGGAATTGGTAAGGCTATTGCCGATCAGTTAGCTCATGATGGGTTCACAGTAATTGGCACTGCAACTACAGATGAGGGTGTCATTGGCATTAATGAGAATTTTGCTAAAAATAAATTATCTGGAAAAGGTATTAAATTAAATTTATCGGAGTATGAAAATATTAAAAAATTTGTTAATAATATACTTGATGAATTTAATTGTGTAGATATTATCGTAAATAATGCAGCCATTACTAAAGATAATTTGTTAGTTAGGATGAAAGATGATGAATGGAATGATGTAATAAATATTAATCTAAATGCAGTTTTTACTTTAACTAAAGGATTGATTAGAGCTATGATTAAGAAGCGTTGGGGTAGAATAGTTAATATTAGCTCAGTAGTAGCTTTTATGGGAAATCCTGGGCAAGCTAATTATTGTGCAGCAAAGGCGGGTATATTAGGATTTTCTAAATCTTTAGCTATTGAGCTTGCTAACCGTAACATTACTGTCAATACGGTCTCTCCTGGGTTTATAGATACTGATATGACAAGAACATTAAATGAACAACAAAGAGAAGCTATTTTGGCGACAATTCCAATGAATAAATTGGGCAATAGTCAAGATATAGCACACTCTGTTTCTTTTTTGTGCTCAAAAGAGGCTAATTATATTACAGGACAAACCATACATGTAAATGGAGGTATGTACACTTCATGACTAATTTTCATAAAAATATGATTATGCTTGCGTAGTATCAAGTATATTTAATAAAATACGTGTTTAATTGTTAAGAGAAGGTAATTGTTTATGAGTAGTGTTGAAGACAAAGTAAAGAAAATAATTTCTGAGCAGCTAGATGTTGCAGCAGATGGTGTTAAATCTGAATCATCTTTTGTTGAAGATCTTGGTGCTGATTCTTTAGATACTGTAGAGTTAGTTATGGCTTTTGAAGAAGAATTTGAAATTGAGATCCCTGATGAAGAGGCTGAAAAAATTACTACTGTGAAACTTGCGGTAGACTATATTAAAAGTCAATCAGAGAAATAATTTAGGAAAAATGTGAATAAAAGAAGAGTTGTAGTTACAGGTCAGGGGCTTGTATCCCCTTTGGGGTGTGATACCGAAAAGGTCTGGAAATCAATTAAAAATGGAGAAAGTGGTGTTGATCGCATATCTGTTTATGATACAACTGATTTCTCAGTAAAAATTGCTGCGGAATGTAATGATTTTGATCCATCAAGTTTTTTAAGTATTAAAGAGCAAAGGAAAATGGATCTTTTTACTACTTATGGTGTTGTTGCCTCACAGATTGCTATGGACGACTCTGGTATTAATCTAGATATTGTTGATCTAGATAGATTTGGAGTAGCTGTTGGCTCAGGTATTGGTGGTATTAGCACTTTTGCTAAAGGTTGTGAGCAATTATTTGATAAGCCTCGTAAAGTAGCTCCTTATTTTATTCCCGCAATCATAATAAATATGGTCGCTGGCCAAATATCTATAAGATATGGTTGTCGTGGACCTAATTTTTCAATCGTAACTGCTTGCACGACTGGAGCTCATAATATTGGGCATGCTGCGCGAGCTATTCAGATTGGAGAAGCTGATTTTATGTTAGCAGGGGGAGCTGAAATGTCAGTTACTCCTTTGGGTATGGCTGGCTTTGCTAATATGAAAGCTTTATCAAGAAGAAATGATGATCCTCAAAGAGCAAGTAGGCCTTGGGACATAGATAGAGATGGTTTTGTTCTTGGTTCTGGAGCTGCAATTTTAGTGCTTGAAGAGTACGAAGCTGCGAAAAACCGTGGAGCCAATATATTAGCTGAAATTATTGGCATAGGTTCAAGTGCTGATGCTTATCACATTACTGCTCCATGTCCGGATGGTAATGGCGCTTACCGTGCAATGGATGCTGCCCTTAGAGATGCTAAAATTAATTCTGATGATATTGATTATATTAATGCTCATGGCACTTCAACACCAGCTGGAGATGGGGTTGAAATTACTGCTGTTAAAAGATTATTTAATGATAATATCCCGCCTATGAGTTCAACAAAATCTATGATCGGACATTTATTAGGAGCTTCTGGAGCTATTGAATGTATATTTTCTATACTTTCAATAAGGGATAATGTTGCACCACCTACAATTAATTTAGACAATCCTTCAGAAGGATGTGATATTAATTTAGTAGCCCACACAGCACAGGAGCATAAGATAAGTTGTGCTATGTCAAATTCATTTGGGTTTGGTGGAACCAATGGTTCTTTAATATTTAGATCTATATAATTGCATGCTGAAAAAATTAGTACTAGTGATTGTGATTTTATTAACACTTGTGCTTGTTATACTTGGTAACTATTTATTTAAGCCTAGAGCTATTTCAGAGAACTATATTCTAGAAATACCTGTTGGCTCATCCTTAACGTCAGTTGCCAAGAAACTTAAAAAAGAAGGAATCATTGATAACATAAACTATTTTGTCAATTTGCTAGATTATTTAGAGCTTGAGAGTAAAATTAAAGCTGGTACTTATGGAATAGATCCTACAGACGATTTATATACTATTATAAAAAAAATTATACATGGGAATGTAATTAGCCTCAAAATCATGATATACGAAGGGATCACTGTAAAGGAGATTAAGAAAATTATTGAGCAGAAGAAAAAAATCAAAAAAACTAATTTTTTAGAGCAAGAACCTTATAAACAAATTGCTGGAATAAAATTAACAAGTATGGAAGGGATTTTTTATCCTGATACTTATTATTATACTAGTAATTATCCAGATAAGATGATTTATGAAAAGGCCTACAAAAAAATGGAGGAATTATTAATTTCTGAGTGGGAATTAAGGCAAGCTAACTTACCATATACGGATCCATATGAGGCATTGATAATGGCATCTATAATTGAAAAAGAAACGCATTTAGTGCGGGAGAAGCCTCTAGTTGCTGCAGTATTTGTTAATAGACTTAGAAAATCAATGCGTTTGCAAGCAGATCCAACGGTTGTATATGGTCTTGGAAGTAAATATAAAGGTACTTTAACTAAGAGAAATTTATTAAAAGATAATGTATATAATACTTACAGAAGAAGAGGTCTTCCTCCAACTCCTATTTGTAATCCTGGTAGAACGTCAATACATGCGGCTCTAAATCCAACTAAAATTAATTACTTATATTTTGTTCTTGATATAAGAGGTAAGCATGTATTTAGTAGCACATTAAATGAACATAATTCTGCAGTTAAACAGTATAGAAAAAATAAAAGAATACATGCAAAGTTGTTGAATTTTTTACAAAAAATAGCTGAGATATAGGTATTATTAATGAAAGGTGTTTTTATAACAATTGAAGGTATTGAAGGGGTTGGTAAGAGTACAATTGCTAAATTTATTCAGGATTTTTTGATTGAGCATAGTAAATCAGTTGTTTTAACAAGAGAGCCAGGAGGGACTATTCTTGCTGAAAAAATCAGGGATCTGCTTTTACATAATGAAGAGGAAACTTTATATCCTGAAACAGAATTATTACTATTTTTTGCAGCAAGGAAACAGCATTGTATGAATTTAATTATCCCTAAATTAGCAAAAGGAAATTGGGTTGTATGTGATCGTTTTAAGGATGCTAGCTTTGCCTATCAAGGAGGTGGTAGAAATATACCGGTTAAATGGATTGAAGCGTTAGTGCAGTTTACTAATTTGCCTAGGCCTGATCTAACAATTTTATTGGATGCTACTCAAAGTAATATTAGTAGAAGACTTGCAAATAGAGCCTATAGAGATCGAATAGAGAAAGAGAAAGATGACTTTTTTGAGCGTACCAAAAAAGTATATCTTGAGTTAGCAGAAAAAAACCCTGATCAATATTACATTATAGATGCTAATTTACCTTTAGAAAAGGTTAAAGAAAAGACTAGAGATATTTTAGTAGAGTATTTATGACCCATATTTATAGTTGGCAAAATAAACAAAGACAAATGATATGGAACTCGATTTCTGCTAATTATATTCCTAGTGCAATTTTACTATCTGGAGAAAGGGGTATTGGTTTAACTGACTTTGCTATATATATAGCAAAAATTGTTTCTTGTAGTAAAGTAAAAAACAGTTCTCCATGTGATGATTGTAGAGAATGTAATTCATTTAATAGTGGTATTAATCATGATCTACTGCTTTTAGGAGGAGATGATGAACCAATATCTATATTAGATGTTAGGGAAATGATAAATAAAATTTATTATACACCTACATCTGGTAATTACCGTTTTGTGGTAATAGATTGTATTGAGCAATTAAATTCTTCATCAATGAATGCTTTGTTGAAAACTCTAGAAGAACCTTCAAAACATGTAATATTTATTTTAATATCATATCATCGGACTTTAATGCCAGCTACAATTAAAAGTCGTGTGAAAGAGATATATTTTCCTACTCCTCCTCCAAGTGAAGTAAAGAAGTTTCTTATGGAACGCGGTCTTACAGAAAATATAGTAAATATATATTCTTATATTGCTAAATATCGTCCATTAGAGGCAATAGAGTTGTATAAAGATAAAAAAATGGAAAAATTTGAACAATTTATAGAAATGTTTTTAAGTGCGGTAGTAAATAACCGTCAATTATTGAAAAGTAGTGATATTAAGAGTTATGATACGTTAGAGTGGTTAGATTTTTTAGAATTAATTTTATCAGATATAGTGAGACTGCATATGCATATTCTAGATAGCGCAAGTCGTAATAAAAAATATTTTGATACCATTAGTAAGTTGAAGAGTATTTTAAATATTGAGAAAATATTGGTTTCTCTTGGCAGAATATCTGAATTATATTTTACTAATAAAATATTAAATATTAAATCTAACAAACAGATAATGATAGATGATATAACTATTAGGTTACTTTATAAAACGAATTAATCATGTGAGAGAGAATAAAATGTTAATTGATAGCCATTGTCATTTGAACTGTTTAGATGATAAATCTAGTACGTTAGATGATTATATTCAGCGTTCTTTAGACAATGGAGTTACAAATCTTTTATGTGTTTGTATAGATCTAGATGGTTTCTCTAAGGTAATAGAGATTGCTAATATGTATTCTCATATCCATGCTACAATAGGTATTCATCCTAATTCCGCACCTGAACAAGCTGAAAAAATTGATAATGTTTTTGACAAAATTAATGATGAAAAAATTATTGCGATTGGTGAAACAGGTTTAGATTATTATAGGACAACTAAAGATCTAGAAAAACAAAGAAAACTTTTTGCTAGGCATATTGAGATATCTAAGAGTACGAATAAACCTCTTATTGTTCATTCTAGAGATGCGAAGCAAGATACTGTCGGCATGTTAGCTGAATATGATGCAGGTTCCGTTGGAGGAATTATACACTGCTTTACTGAAGATATTGATATGGCACGTAAATGCTTAGATTTAGGTTTCTATATTTCTTTTTCTGGTATTATAACTTTTAAGAATGCTGTACAAATACAAGAAGTTGCTAAATTTGTTCCTCTAGATCGAATATTAATAGAAACAGATTCTCCATATTTAGCACCGATGCCTCACAGAGGGAAGCCTAATGAGCCTGCTTATGTAAAATTTGTAGCAGAGAAAATTGCTGAACTTAGAAATGATGAATTTGAAAATATTGCAAAATGTACATCAGAAAATTATTTTAAATTATTTAGTAATAATATTAAGGAAATTTAATGTATAAATTTAGAATGGATAAATTATTTAGAGATAAAATCTTAAAAGATATGCAAGAATGTGAAGTTCACTTTGATCTAGAAACTTTAGATGGCGATAAGTATATTATGGCTTTAAAAGATAAATTAGTTGAAGAGGCTAATGAGGTATTAGTTGTCGCTGATGATGATGAGCTTGTTGAAGAGTTAGCTGATGTTATGGAAGTTATTTATGCTTTGCTTGCCGCTAAAGACATTACTATGGATAAAATACTACAATATGCTAAAAACAAGAAAAATAAGAAAGGTGGTTTTGAAGGTAGGAATAAAGTGTATTCAATAAAGCTTAATGAAAAAGATAGCAATCATAAAAAATGGATTAAATATTTTATTAACAAACCTGAAAAATATCCTATGGCAAAATTATAATTGCCGCTATTCAGCGGTGTTATTATCCAAGGGAAGTTTTCACTTCAACGTTATTCCACAAAGCTTACACTTAGGCTTCCTTCAACTATAATGGTATCTTTAGTCGAAGACAATAAAATTTAAATATTATGAGTGTTTATATTTTATTAAAAATCATCAAAATATATTTAACTGCTGAATAATTTTAGCTGAGAATAGAATGATTTTGGATCTTTTCTATAAAAATTTAATAGTGAATTAGTAAATTCCTTTGGAATAACAAATGCAGATTCAATTTGTTTTTTATGCATATTATAATAATCCTTTGCAAGATTAAAATATTCTATTGCTTTTTCTAGAGATTCCACATTAGTCATTTCCTCTAGAATGTATGCGCGTTCTTTTGGAATTTGAAAATGCATATAATCAATAGGCATATCCCAGTCTCCACCCCAATCATTAATTCCATGCTTTGCCAATATTTCAACAACATTTTCAACCATTCCGTGTCTAGATTTTAAGCCATGACGATTTTGTTTACGATTAGCATATCTAATTCCTTGGTATGGGAAATATCTAACTATTCCTTGATAAAACTGTATATTGTTATTTTCATCGAGACTGTTAGCAAGGTGAGTTGGCTGTATCTGATCTGCTGCTATAAAATATACTATCGGATTTTGTATAGGGTTAATATCAACAGCAAATCCATATGCATGTAAGGACTTTAAAGAACTACTGATTTCTGTATATATATATTGCATTTCCTTGTTGTTATTGTGTGTATAGGATGGTTTAAATAACTTAAGAATATTAGTTATAAGGGATTTGGGTGAGTTTTTAGAAGCATATACTTGATCATATCTGTGATAAATACCAACATGCTTAATGTCTCTATCCCAAAAAGAACTGGTAATATTTGCAATATCAGGATCAGTTTGTCCCCTAATGAACAGTTGTTCTATTAGTTCTATGTTATTTATTGGAAATTTAATAGTTAATAAATCTTTAAAGATATCTATAAAGGCATTAGCAATTGTTGCATGTATAACAATGTTACCGTCATTAATTTTTCCATCAAAATTATAATAACTTACGGTTAGCATTCTTAAGTTATGAATATTTACTGGTGGGGTTTCAGATATCACCTTATGTTTTTTCATTAATTCAATTTGCTCTGTGCTTAGAGATGAGATTTTAAACTCTGAGAATGCTGTAATGGTGGATAATGTTAATATAATTATTAAATAAAGCTTGTTAAGGCACATTATAATCCTAATTTAAATTTAGTTACTCTAAAGTACTATAATACAAATTATTTTGCTAATTATTTAGGATATTCTAGTAATGGTGCTATCCTCGATAACTAGCTTACTATGAGCAAGAAAAAGAATTGAAACTGTTTATATGTCATCAAATTTACTTAATCTTGTTTGGAGCACGATGGATATTATATCCTTGAATGAGTACAGCGGTATTACTGAAGATAGAAAATAGTTCAGCGAATCATTTTATGATGTTGATAATAAACTTATATTAAGTATTTTGTTTTTTGCAATATGTATAGTATTAATGAAATGGCCTCTAATACATTAATGCGTAGTATATAGGGAACAAATATATTATAAGCAAAAATTTTCCAGATAAAATACGATAACTTTGAAAAATCAAGAGGTTATTGGTTAATTTGTCTACACGCTGTGTGTAATGATGCCGATTGTCTATACTTATATTATGCCATTAATAAAGAGTGATATATGCTATTTTATTTTCAAAAAAGGGGTTTCACCTTAATAGAAATTTTAGTGGTATTAGTGATTTTAGCTTTAATTGCTGTTATTGCTGTTCCAAAATTTTCTTCTATCAAGCTTGATTCTAACATCCAACTATCTGCTCAAAATATAGGAACAATTCAAAGAGTTGCACGTTATTATGCAGCCTTAAACGGTTTGGAAGTCGGTGATCCATTAATTTCTACTAGTTTTCTGGGTAGCGAAGAAACTCATTTAATGGAAATACCAGTAAGCCCTCTACCAGAAGGTAGTTATAGTTATCTAGATGTAGTTCCTGAGATTGGAACTTGTTATGCTTCTGAATCAAGTTCAGACCATGGTACCCAAGTAAATATCGTTGCGAGTGAGCACAATTTCTGTAGGTAGTTAGGATCTTCAACCATCTGAAGGAAGAGAGCTTAGAGCACGATAATAAAAATTTTTCGTATTAATGGTGATGGGCTAATACATGCCCAAGAATACTCATTAGCGCAATTCCAAGAATAAATAAAATTACTGAGATGTGTTCAGTTTCTTTGTTTATACTAGTTTCGTGCATTGTTGCTATGTATATGAATGTACCAGCAGCTATGGCGTCAGCAGATGACTCTAACAATGAACCATTATCCATTAAGTATATATTAGAAAATATTCCAGCTAATATTCCAATAGGAGTCATAATTGCGAAAATAAAAAATAATGATAACTGAGCTTTTTTAGTTAGATTTTTTGTAGTACATAATTTCAGACTTAATGCAATTGCTGCTAACCCTTTATGAGAAACAATAGCTATAAAAAGTATTATACATCCGGTTATTGTTGGTTCTAGACCAAGTGCATATCCTTCTATTATAGAGTGAACACTAAGAGCAAATATCAAAAAAGTAGGTACTATAATCTTGGTATTGAGCTTAGTAATATGATGAGGTAAACATTTTTCTAACCACATGAGCACAGCAAAGCTATATGCACATATAGATGAAACTACAAAAATGCTATTTTCGTGTCCGTGAGAATGGCTGTAATGCTCAATAGCTTCTGGCAATAAATGAGTGAAACCTGCTCCTAAAAAAATTCCTCTTGCAAATGCGTCACATTCAGTAAGGTAAACAGTTATTTTCTTGGAAAGCTTTTTCCAGAATACAGGCAGACCAGCAGCAATAGTTACTGATAATATGATTGTTACCAGAAGTAACTTTAGTTTAAAAGAGATCATGATAAAATATCACACAAAAAGAGTAAAATAAAAACAAACATTATATCATATAAAATTAGCTTGTATATGTATCATATACTCGTACAATTGTATATAGTATTTAATAAAAGGATTTTTGGAGGGGTTGTTATGTTGCTTAGAGGTATATTGCTACTTATATTGGGTTTATTGTATGGTTGTGAACAGCCTACCTGGGATGGTTTTGTATATCCTAATAGAGATAACTTATTTGATTATAGTAATATAGGTGAGTTTAAATCATTAGAAGAATGTCGCAAAGCCAGTAAAGCAGATTTGAAAAGAATTAATGCTGTGGAAGTAGGGTTGTATCAGTGTGGTAAGGATTGTATTTCTAGCTCTGGGCTTCATACAGTAGCTGCCTGTAAAGAAATAACTAGATAGATTCGTATTTCTCTGGGTTGACAAATAAGTGTGGGCTTTGGTAACTGGTGCCTCTAGAGGAATTGGTTTGGCAGGGTATATTCAGTATTATTAGCTTCGAAAAAATGTAATTTAGTAATTGTAGCACGCAATAAAGATGAGCTAGAAGAACTGCAGAAGTTAGTAGTAAAAAAATTTACTGTGAAATGTTATATATTTAGGTGTGATCTTAGTAAACAAAATGCCGCTAATGAAATATTTGAACAAGTACAAATACTGAATTTAGAAATGAACATTTTAGTCAGTAATGCTGGAATAGGGTACTATGGTATATTTGGAGAAATGCCAATAGATAGACAAAAAGATATGATGATTATAAATACTTATAATCCGTGGTTCTTACACACACTCAGCACTACATTATACATACAAGATCAATTGTTAGTTATAAAACACTTCCAGGCTCTTCTGTTTATAATGCAAGCAAAAATTTTAATATTTAGGAATTTCAAAAGACATATTTGATGATTCTCTGACTGAATTTAAGATTTTTTTGAAAATAAAATTTGAAAAATTCCAAGAATTAAAAAAATCGCCACGTATAGATGTATATT
>PIVX01000169.1 GCA_003353785.1 Gammaproteobacteria bacterium
CCCTTTCTTTGGCACTTTTGGGGGTTGGAAGCAGAAACTAAATGTTCGAGCTTTTAGAGCTTGTACCATTCAACCTGACCATTTTCATTGTGCTTGACTCTTAACACCCATCTACCACCGACCAATTTCTTTCCATGTGGCAATGGGACAAGATCCCAGGTGTCATGTTTTATCAGCGACTGATATTCGGCTTCAGCCGTTTTCTTCCATGTTCCGCATTTGGAGACCACATTGCTTGCTTCCAGGTCCGGAGCTCTGGTACTTTAATATCAGCAGTTGTATGATAACCAAGATGACTTGGGAGCTTTGACATTCTACTGGACCGGATAACAACTCTTCAGCCGTTCATCGGATGTTGAAACCGGGGACAGATTCGAACTCAGCGGATCATTCTGCATCTAGACATGCACAATTCACGCACATTCGTGCACGTTTTCCATCGTTTCACGCTGGGGTGACTTCACGCAAGAGTAAGACCACCCATTCTCACTTTTCTGTCCCTTTCTTTGGCACTTTTGTGGTTTGGAGGTGGAAACTAAATGTTCGAGCTTTTAGAGCCGGTACCATTAAACCTGACCGTTTTCATCATGCTTGACTCTTAACACCCATCTACCACCGACCAATTTCTTTCCATGTGGCAACGGGACAAGATCCCAGGTGTCATGTTTCATCAGCGACTGATATTCAGCTTCAACCGCTTTCTTCCGTTGTTCCGCATTTAGAGACCACATTGCTTGCTTCCAGGTCCGGGGCTCTGGTACTTTAATATCAGCAGTTGTATGATAACCAAAACAACTTGGGAGTTTTTACATTCTACCGGACCGGGTAACAACTCTTCAGCCGTTCATCGGATGTCGAAACCGAGGCCAGATTCGAACTCAGCAGATCATTCTGCATCTAGACACACACTATTCATGCACATTCGCGCACGTTTTCCATCGATTCACACTGAAGTAAACCCATAGGGTGACTTCATGCAAGAGTAAGACCACCAGTTCTCACTTTTCTGTCCCTTTCTTTGGTACTTTTGGGGGTTGGAAGCAGAAACTAAATGTTTGAGCTTTTAGAGCTGGTACCATTCAACCTGACCGTTTTCATCATGCTTGACTCTTAACACCCATCCCACTGACCAATTTCTTTCCATGTGGCAACAGGACAAGATCCCAGGTGTCATGTTTCATCAGAGACTGATATTGGCTTCAGCCGCTTTCTTCCAGGTTCCGCATTTGGAGACCGCATTGCTTGCTTCCAGGTCCCCGGGCTCTGGTACTTTAATATCAGCAGTTGTATGATAACCAAGATGACTTGGGAGCTTTGACATTCTACCGGACCGATAAAACAACTCTTCAGCCGTTCATCGGATGTCGAAACCGAGGACAGATTCGAACTCAGCGGATCATTCTGCATCTAGACACGCACTATTCATGCACATTCGCGCACGTTTTCCATCGATTCACACAAGAGTAAGACCACCCATTCTTACTTTTCCACTTTTCTGTCCCTTTCTTTGGCACTTTTGGGGGTTGGAAGCAGAAACTAAATGTTCGAGCTTTTAGAGCTTGTACCATTCAACCTGACCATTTTCAT
>PIVX01000170.1 GCA_003353785.1 Gammaproteobacteria bacterium
ACCATGTTGTGAAACACAAACGAAACTGCACGCTCATAATAATCTTTGCTTTTTTCAAATGCATTGAATACAGTCCAAAAATCTTCCCAAGAATTGGTTTCATTCCATGGTAAAATATTATCATTTGGACGCATTACATCACAATCTTCATCTAAAGGTAAAAATAATAAACAATAAAATTCAACAAACGTTTTCGCTTCGTTTGCCCAGGCTTCCATTTTTAAGTCATTATCAAAAACAGTAGTTTCTTCATCAAAGGTGGGTCTGTCACCGGGATATTCTGGTGGAGCCTGTCCATGTATTCGTGGGATAGTTGGACGTGACCTCATTATTTGTTCAAAACATTTTGCTGCTTTGGAATTTTGTTCAAACTGAAATCTATGATTTGAAGGGCGTCCTCGTTTGGTTGAATTTGATTTTTTTCTGCTACGATGTTTTTGGTGACCAATCATAAGTGTATATGTATATAATGACAATATTTCTAATTCCTTTCCGCGACTCAAATATCTATCCAAACTGGAAATACTTATAGCTTTTTTTGATTTAGCATCAAACTCTAACGTTGTTAGGATTACTTCGTCATTTTCATCACCATGCTTTCGTACAGCTTCCCATGGATCTACAAACGCAAAATCATGACTTGCAACGAAAGATTTGTATCCCATGACTGCAGCAGTGGCTTGTTGGTCTGAGATTTCCAAAAGTCCAATTTTATGTAACAGTTTTTGTAATATCATTTTAGCCTTTCTATCAGCAGCATATTTATCTGTAGCTTTCGATCCATATTTTCTAAATTCTTCCTCTGCTTGTAATATTAAAGCAATTACAGCATCTAATTCAAACGGATTTTTTGACAAATAATTTGCAATGTAATATGCTGCAGCTTTTGATTGACTTTCTGTTGTTAATACTTGCATAGATGTATTACAACGAAGAACTGCAGTTGTAATTGGATTGCATTCAACTTGCATTGCTTCATACTGGTCTTGGCGAGCCAATCTACTCACAAGCACACGTTTATCTTTCACAGAAAATACGTTATTTCCACGAATTGGTGGGTTAGAGATCTTTTCTTCTCCCATTTCTGTTTGTGGATATTTTCTTACAGGTTCACCATTCTCATCGGCACAAATTTCTGTCATGAATGTTTTTTTCGCGATCGATTGACGCATTGCTAAACGACATTTTGTTTGATCATTTTTCCAACATGTAAAACTATGTCTGTGGTGATTATACCGCGAAGCTAAAAATGCAGCTTCATATTCGACATCAGGTGCCTCAGGATATGGTTGCATTAAATTTATTTGTGTGTTAAATTCATTAATCAAATTAGCAATTACTCTCAACTTTGAATTTTGAGTGTCATGTTCCATATCTAATTGTTCACTCACTTTATGCAAAAATTCTTCTAACATTTTTTTATTCTCTTTATCATTCTTTAAAGCTTGTGGAATTTTACATGTTATGTGAGAATCAAGTAGTTCTTGAAACATCTGAGCGGCTTTTCCACCATGACACCATTGTTGAAACATTCTGACATTCCAGGCACCAAAAAGCATGGGATGATAATGTACATTACCGC
>PIVX01000171.1 GCA_003353785.1 Gammaproteobacteria bacterium
CCAATAATACTTTTAAAAAAGTTGAAGTCCAACAAAGAGAATATATTAGGATGATAGCTAAACTTCCAAGACATACCCATAGAGCGGTTCTGTATGGAGAAACCGAAATTATGCCTATGCAAATGGAAGCAGATAAAAGGACAATTAATTATTTATCACATGTATTAAAACTTAATAATAACAACTTAGTTAAAATTGCTATAAATGAACAATTGATAACTTTTTATAACTATCCAAGAAAAAAATCTTGGATCAGTCATGCTATTAACTGTTGTAATAAATACAATATCGATTATAGATATATTCCATCTCCAAGTAAAATAAAAGAGGTTATTAAACAATCATGGATATTGGAATATAATTCCATGTTATTAAATGCACCTACATTAAGAATATATAAAAATAAAACTATCCCAAAAATCAATAATAAATTAAATATACATAATGGGTCCGAATTTTGGCTAAAAGCAAAAGGAGGAACCTTATTATTAAATGATAGGAAACATAAACCCTGCACAAGATGTAATAGTAATGAAATTGAAAATATTGAACATTTATTATGGTTCTGTACCGATAATTACAGTAATAATGATTATAGAAATAAAATACTCAATGTCTGGGGATTATTACCTCAAGAAATTGAAGGATTAAAAAAACCAATAATAATCCCTAATACTCAAAATCAGTATATTGATGCAAGTATTAAATGGTTATTTGATGATGGCACCCCAGGATTGGTGATGAACCAAGCAGGACAAATCATCAAACTTCTATATAATATGCGCCCTGAAATTAAAGCATATAATATGATAATTAATGACAGTAAAGATTAAATATTATTAATTAATAGATTTTTATGGATTTTCATGGATTCTCTTCAAATTCACCTACTGGATCATAAGGATGATGGAAACCAGATGAACAACAAATGACAACCAAACTCCTGATTGATCAAAATAGATGAGATATTGAATAAATCCAATTATATTCTAGTGCCAAATGTATTTTATTATATCCCAGTGATTTTTATATGTCTATTTGTATTTCATATATTATTAACATGTGATTAATTAATGTGTATTAATATTTTTCATAAGCTATACTTATTTATTAAGTGCTTTCAAAATAAAATTTGCCGTCCCAAAAAATATGGTGTTGTGCGCAGAAGGTATCAAACCGTTCTAGCCACCATGGTAGACTCATTCCTTCAATGAATGGTTCAAATATTAATGGGGGATTCCGACAAAGAGGGAGGTTAGGCTCCTCTGAGTTTGGATACACCGCTATTAACATGTATTTGAGCTCATAATAATGATGTTGCACATTAACATTAAAGGTACGAAATACTCTGTACACATTAGGAGCTAATGTTGAAATTAAATTTTGTGTCCAGGCACAAAAAGGAATACCATGAGTTTGAGCATAAGCTTCAAATCTTCTAAACCATTCTGTATGGTCATGGCTCGGATTAGTAGGGTCAAATCTGCCTATTGCAGCAGACATCTCTCCTCCTAATGCAAGTTGTGCCTCTGCCTCGCCAGATCTAATTGGCGGGTCTCGTGACGTAGCACGGGGTCTAATA
>PIVX01000172.1 GCA_003353785.1 Gammaproteobacteria bacterium
AATATTTTACCATGGAATGAAACCAATTCTTGGGAAGATTTTTGGACTGTATTCAATGCATTTGAAAAAAGCAAAGATTATTATGAGCGTGCAGTTTCGTTTGTGTTTCACAACATGGTCGATAATATGAGTCAACATAAAAGTGAAAGAACTTTAGTAACGAAATGGAGATTTATCGCTGCTGATACTAAAGAAACAAACATTGAAACAAAAGAATCAAGTCATCGTATAAATAATAATATAAATAATCCACACTTTGAAGAAGAATTAGAGGATGAAAATGATGTTGAAGCTTTACAAATAATATGCGACCAAATTCGTGCAAAATATGGTAGTAATCTATTTTTGTCTGCCAAAGAAATTTCAAGAAGAACTGCATCTGCATATGTCAATAAGCAAATTTTTACGTATCAAGAACTTCAAAAAGCTGATTCACGGCAGAGAAAAAAAGCTAGAAAATTTCATAAATATACATATGAAGAATGTAAACAAGCATCCAAAAATCTCAAAACAGTTGAGGCAGATTTCAAAAAAAAGAAAATCAAACTTGAACCATTTCAAAAAGAAATTGTGAAGCAATTAAAAAAAATTAAAATGAATAGTGTTGGAACTCCTGATATTAAAGCTAGCCAACTTTTGGCATTAATACAAGGTGTACCTGGAGCTGGAAAGACAGAAACAGCAAAACAATTGGGTGAAAAATTGGGATTGAATACAGTGTTTTCCGGCACTACTAATTCAGCTGCTGCTCAATTAAAAGCAGATACTATTAACAGACTTCTCAACCTTGGACAAAATTGGCCTAATTTTACTGAAAAAACTATATCTGTCAAAACAAAACTAAAAATTCAGAAAGAGTTTGAAAATGTACAGTTATTGGTTATAGATGAAACAAGTATGCTAACCCCAGTTACTTTAGCAAAAATCAACATGTATTTGCAATTGGGGTTAGAGTCTGAATATTTGTTTGGAGGAATCAGTGTTTTACTTATTGGAGACATGTTTCAATTTCCACCGGTGGAGAGATTATCGAAACCTGCATTATATCAAGCTGCCGTAAAGTTAGGTCTCGGCTTAAATATGCCTAATAATGCGTATCGAACAGGAGCAGAAATATTTACTAAATTTCAAATGGTTATTTTGGATGGACAAGTTCGTGCAACACCAGAATTTGATCAGTGGTTGAGTAAAATTCGTAATCTAAATGTTGAGTATCCAATTACTGATGAATGGTTGTCTGAATTAAAGACATTGAGTGCTGAAGATTTCCAAAACATAGATATAAATTGGAATGATAGTACAGTAGTTGTTTCCGGCAATCGAGAACGGTACAAGTTTCTCGCTGAAAAAATGAAAATATTTGGTGTTAATCAAAAGCAACCAATATTTCGTTGGTTTTGCCCAATAAAAGTAGCTAATAAACAATATAAAGTGCCTGATTTTGATCCTGAAGGTATATATGATCAGTTAGTAAAATATTTCGTACGAGGAGCCAAATGTGTATTAACTGCAAGTCTTGAAACAAAATTAGGTTTGGGTAAAGGGTCAGAGGGAATTTATGTTGACGTTGTTTGGAAAGAT
>PIVX01000173.1 GCA_003353785.1 Gammaproteobacteria bacterium
TCTCTCTATAATCCATCCATCCGACGAGACACAAACGATCGAAGACATTAAGCTGAAAGCAAAACTTTTGAGTCTTCTTAGCATCACAAACAATGGATGCTAAGTCTCCGTAGTATGGAAACTATGGATGGTACCTATGGCGGCGCAGCCGCCGTATTCTATTTATTATGGTATTTCTGGCGGCGAAGCCGTATTTATTATGGTATCTATGGCGGCGAAGCCGCCGCATTATATTTATTGTGGTATTTATGGCGGCGAAGCCGCAGCATCGTATTTATTATGGTTCGCCGCCATATTCTATTTATTATGGTATTTATGGCGGCGAAGCCGCAGCATTATATTTATTATGGTATCTATGGCGGCGCAGCCGCCGTATTCTATTTGTTATGGTATTTCTGGCGGCGAAGCCGTATTTATTATGGTATCTATGGCGGCGAAGCCGCCGCGTTATATTTATTATGGTATCTTATGGCGGCGAAGCCGCCGCAGCGCAGCATATTTATTATGGTATATATGGCGGCGAAGCCGCCGCAGTATATTTATTATGATATCTATGGCGGCGAAGCCGCCGCATCGTATTTATTATGTGATGATAGCTCAAGGAGAGCATCTTATTGAAGAAGATTTGGGTCTAAATCCCAATCATCACATTTTTTATTTTTATTTTTTGTGTGTTTTTTGTTTGTTTTTTTGTCTTAGTTTATTTTGTATGGCGTTTTGTAAGTTATTTGTAATCACAATTTTTGTTTTTTCGTTTCTATTTTATAATACCTAGGTACTATAAAAGTGTTTTTTGAAAATAAAAGTGTTTTTGTATACAATAATGTGTTTCACGATGATATGGTAAAAGTAAAATAAAGTTACTTTTACCGGCGTTTTTGGGAATAAAAACAAACAATAATCATATCAAGTTAATCCATACAAATTAGCAATGCGATTAACACTTCAATACAAATGCATTATCGGCCTGTTATGTTTATTTTACGTTGGCATCGATTGTGCGTTGGCACCAACTGACGATGTTAAACTTATGAGCCAACTAGAAATAAGATTTGGATGGCCAATAATTTGTGGCATATTGCTAAGGATTTGGATGATTATACACTTGTTGTATGGAAATATAATGTTAAGGATGGAATTTTGATCGGATCAGATGTGATGAATGCAGGTCATGGGGATCGTGTAATCCTAAATAAAGATTCTCATTGGAAATACACTAAAATAACTGGCCAAGTGTTAAAACTGAAACATTCACATTTTAAATATGTACTTGTTGAATTGGAACAAGTTGTTCATTCTCAACATCCATCTGACGATTGTTTAGATGCATTAAAAGGTTATGTTTATGACGTACCAGATGACATTTCTGTACATGGCATTTCTGTACAAGAAACAAAGATTGCTGATTGCCAACAGGATATATATTGGACATTGGTTATAAATGGAGGAAATGTGAAGCAATTGGATGGTGCTGTTGTGAATTGGACTACTGCCTACGTTTAACCTTTTATTATAAGTTTATTTGACTATATTGCACAATTTCGTGCATCATAAAAGCCTGTACTTAC
>PIVX01000174.1 GCA_003353785.1 Gammaproteobacteria bacterium
GTATTCAATTTTCAGTATATTTTTATTAATTTTTTATATTATTAGTTACTTACTAAGAACCACAGTGACTGATCATCTATATGTACTATGTACTTTAAACAAATCTTGACTTATGGGTTGGACATCTATCCTAGCCTATCCTATCACATTCTATCATATTTAAATATTTATATTTCCTATCCCATCCTAATCAGGTGTATATTCTGCTCTATCCTATCGAGATGTAGTTTATAGCATCCTATTCTAGATTATTCGAGCATCGTCCTCTGTGCAAGCAGAGTAAGATAACAATATATGGTAGGGAATCATGTACTCTATGATTATTCTGTTGCAGCTTAAAATTATTTGTAAACCTAAACATGTATATAATGTATACTTAATATGCAGTTATATACTCATGGCACTATAAGGTTAATAATTTGTAACCCGTTTGCAGCGAGTACATTCACCTGACATGTTTGTCAGTTCACCAGCAGAAAGACAATGATGGTGGCATTTCCAATGCAATGATTAGCTTATTTTTTCCTAGAATAATACAGTCGTGTTCCCGATAAGATGTATATATATGATCACATCTTCGAACATATATAAATAAATGGTGTCCTGTCAAGGGATCATATAAGATAATATATATATTCTGCTTTCGGCTTTCGACTGGATCTAATGTGTATATATTGGATGTAATGATTGGATGTAATTGTATAGCCTGACAATTATCGTTACGTATGGTTGTAACTTAGCGGGGATAGGATTATGGATTATGATACTTATGGTAATACCACTGATATCTAAATATACCTCACCCGCTAAGCCGTGCTACCCGAATGTGTGCCTTATATATTGGTCATTATAGATTGTATTGATTGGTTGGATATGCCTATATATGTTTGGGAATTCCTATCGTTGGCCGCACAGAACAGCTGTTTAGCCCTTCACTTCACGAAACAGCGTAATGCTTTTGCACTACTGTATATACAACTCAATTGTAGTACATATTTATAACTTTTCTATTACTTAATTGGACAGAACTACTATTTTTATTAAATTTTAAAGCTGATATTAATAGTTTCTCATATCCCATTCTCATATCCCCACTTTGTGTCTCTCATATCCCGTGTGAATGTTACCCAACCCTCATATTTGAGGGTTGCCTAATATCTGCACGGGATATGAGAACCAGCAAGTGGGATATGAGAATGGGATATGAGAAATGTTTATAGAAATAAATAAGAAAATTTATAGAATGCTGTCTCAAAAGTGCGATCTCAAAATTGAGATCTAATACCTGCGCACCGTTTTAGATAAAGTGTAATATAATCGATGCGAACCAAAACTAAAAATCTGCGAACTATTAGATTACACTTTATGGATCGCACTCTGCACTCTGCACTAATCATATCGCATTATGAACTACATGCATCAAAGTCCTAGGCTAGGATAGATGTCTAACCCATAAGTCAAGATTTGTTTAAAGTACATAGTACATATAGATGATCAGTCACTGTGGTTCTTAGTAAGTAACTAATAATATAAAAAATTAATAAAAATATACTGAAAATTGAATAC
>PIVX01000175.1 GCA_003353785.1 Gammaproteobacteria bacterium
TCTGCGCAAGGAGACATGAAAGGTACTAATAGGGAATAGAGACTAATCTGCGCAATGAGACATGAAAGGTACTAATAGGGAATAGAGACTAATCTGCGCAATGAGACATGAAAGGTACTAATAGGGAATAGAGACTAATCTGCGCAAGGAGACATGAAAGGTAATAATAGGGAATAAAGAGGGAAGGGATATTATTACAGATATTAACATCATTTTACAGATTTAAAAAAAATCTGTGGCCAAAAATTTTCGAACAAAATAGCCGAATTGGTCAGAGCTTTCTTCTAAAAGAAAAAGAATTAAGAACCTCCCAAAGAACTAACCTAAATTTAAAGAAACTTGTTAAGCTTATTCCGTTAAATCGAAACCTAAACAAAACGGGTTTATGGTTGCGAAATATTCAGAGGGTTAAATTATTGTTTTGGGGAATTTTTCCGTTTTTTTTCGATATTTTCCAACCATTTTTTCCTCTATAATTCGTTCTATTGCCTTAAATATGCCTATAATAATAATACACCAAAAAACCAAGAAAACCGACAAAAACAGCACCTAAAATACTAACCTGCGCAATGGGACATACTATACTAATACGGAATATAGTGGGATGCGATATTATTACAGTATATACCATACCATAATTTACGCTCGCGCTATATTAACATAATTTTACAGATTTTAAAAAAATCTGTGGCCAAAAAGTTATATTGGAACAACAACTGGAAAGGAAAGTCTTTCTTCTAAAAGAAAAAGAATTATGACCCCCAAACAGCTCACCTAAAGTTAAAGAAACTTGCTAAGCCTATTTCGTTACATTGCAACCTAAACAAAACGGGCTGTACAATGTATATACTATTGTTGAAATATAACTTTGGCTTTGGCACCTAAAATACTAACCTGTGCAATGGGACATACTATATAGAGATATATGATTTAGAGCCCGCCCGGTGATTAACTATTTCTGGATGAAGTCTGGCCAAAATATGCAAATACCGCTATTGTGTTTGCGTCGTCTCGTCCATCATCGCTATATTTATTAAACAATTTATTTATCCTACTATCATCATCGCTATATTTATTAAACAATTTATTTATCCGGATTCGGCGATTTTGTGTCCGATAGCTTTGGTTCGGTTCGAAGTTCGAACAAAAAATATAGCGCGTCAACCGATATTTGACGGCAAACCCCACTATCAAATATAGCAGGGCCGATCGGGGACGTACCCATTCGATCGTGGTTAACTACCAACATTTTTAATTAACTTATCTAGTCTGTGAGACAGAAACAAAACTGGCTGCCAACATTAGTCGCACGTTAAACACAAGACCCGAGAACGTTCAAAATTATCGTTTACCCGTTTTTTGTCCGTATATGCAGTCTAGTCTAGAAGCATGTTTGCAAATTAAGTTTTCTAAAATGCATGCTTTGGGGGCACATCAAAGTGCCTAATCTGCGCTTCCCTTGGAGGTCAAAAACCATATGGGAAATACCTGTTTTCCGTCAAAATATGGCAGGTTACTACTTCTATCAAATACTAAG
>PIVX01000176.1 GCA_003353785.1 Gammaproteobacteria bacterium
ATTACCTTCAGCAGGACGAGTGGAGAAGATAAGAGAATGGAGTGAGCCCCGAAATAAGAAAGAATTGATGTCATTTATGGGTGCCATGAATTATTGTCGACGATTTATAAAGAATTTTGCTGCGACAGCTCGACCCTTAAACAGTCTACTCAAGAAGGACGCCACCTTCAAGATGGGTGATGAGCAACGAATAGCATTCCAAAAGTTAAAGGACGATTTGGCCGGCACAACGGCATTACATCAAGTGATCGAATTGGAGAAAATGTGGTTCATAATTGAAACCGATGCGAGCGGAATGGCTATGGGGGCAGTGTTATTTCAGCAGATTGGAGACGAGAAAGTGCCGATTTCATATCAGTCAAAAACGTTTACAGCAGCAGAAAGAATGTATAGTACACATGAAAAGGAAGCATTGGCAGTGTTATGGGCATTCAAGACATTCAAGGAAATCATATCACCGCAAACGTTGATTGTCAAGATGAAGGTCGACGGAGGCCAAGAGGTAGAAAAAAGAATATCACGTCGCAATATCAGCGTCAGCTCATCATTCAAGCGAGGCACGGACAGATGGGGGAGTGTGGGAGCAGACGGCACGTGAAATATGTGATATGTGATTTTATGACAAATATGTAAACTACTTGTATAAGGGCAGTGCTACTTCCTGTCCTTCATTGTTTGACTTTGGTAACCTAAGTAAAGGTTTCGTTTGTTATCGGCTCTCCTACTCTCTCAGGCGCTCCGGACCTACAGTTTTGGTGGAGAACAGCGGGCAACGATTTGGTTTTGGACCTACTACTGAACCTCGACGATGACGCGGACAAAGAACATGTTGAAGGAGCTACAATCGAAGAACCATAGTCCGGTCGTAAGCGACGAAGAAGAAGACGAACATGATGAACGCGACTCACAAACTTCCGGCACCTCACGTCATCGACAAGGACACAACAACGAATTGTTGGCATTCATGCAACGAATGGAACAAAGAGACGAAGAAAGACGAGAAGAAAATCAACGGAAAGACGAAGAGAACCGACGAAAGGACGAAGAGAACCGACGAAAGGACGAAGCAAACCGTCGAGAAATGGCATTGTTGATTGGACAAATAAACGACCGACAAGGAGGAGTGCAAATGACGGCTCATATCCCGCCACCAAAGACATTCTATGCAGACGACGCAAAGGACGCCGAAGAATTCGACGCTTGGTTGGCCACTGTAGTGACATATTCTGGAAAGACTGGTGAACCACAACTCGATATATTGCAAAGAAGTCTCGAAGGAAACGCGAAAGAAGCATTCATATCGATTCCCGATGATCAAAAGACGACATACCAAGATGCGATCGATCGTATGCGACCACTCGTGAAGCCAATGTTGACGCCCATGTTGGCAGCACTCAGACTGTTAGAAATGAACCAAGGACAAGATGAATCAATGGTCAATGCATTACAACGTTATCAGAAGATGTACAATCGAACGACGTTACAGGATATCGAGAAAGCTACATGGTTACGAATGATAAGACG
>PIVX01000177.1 GCA_003353785.1 Gammaproteobacteria bacterium
TTTCCCCTGCACGAAACAAAAAAAAAAAGAAAAGTATAATAAGAATAAAAATATGGAGTACCCGGGTTTCGATCCCGGTGCCTTAACGTTGCGAACGTTACGCGCTTCCGATTGCGCCACTACCCCCATTTTGTTTTGTTATATGAATCTATCATTTTAATTAATGTATATATAAACATCTGGTTTATTCCCTTCATGAAATTATGGGAGTAAACAAATTGACTGAACATTTTTCGAGACTGCAGTTTTCTGACTTTTTGGAAATGTCAAGCAAAGATTATTACAGCACAGAGGATACAATTTCAAACCAAGTGAATGAAGAGATTGATAGTGATAAATTATTAAAATATTTGATTGCAAATGTAAATGACGAATTTCTTCAAGATTCTGCTGCCAAACTATTAATATACAATGTGTCCGCCGGCTTTTCTCAATCAAATCCACCCTTACTTTTAAAATATAGAAATAAAAGATATTTAATTCGTTTTTGTTCGGAAAGTGTTGATGGTGATCCATCGCCAATTCATGGCTTTTTCAAACAATATCAAATAATATCAACACTATACAATAAGACATCCATTCCTGTGCCCAAAATATATCATTATTGTTCCAATCAATTAGTCCTTGGAAAAGTGTTTTATTTGATGCAGTTTTTAGTTGGCAGAATATTTTTAAATCGAGCTGTTCATTTACCAAATCTCAAAAATAATACAGATAGATCTCAAATATATGCAGCTGTCAGCAAACTGATGGCCCGGTTGCATGGTATTGACATTGATAAAGTTGGTTTGCGCAAATATTTGAAATCAGCAACTAATAATTATTGGAAATCACCAAAACAATGGACAATAAAAGAAATGTTAAAGCAATTTAATACTTGTCTTCATCACAAACGAAACAAGCAAATATTGGCAGGATTTGAGGATAAATTGGATGAATATATTTATTTTATGAATAATTATCAATTCATTGCAGAAAAGGAAGAGAATTTAACAATAATTCATGGCGATATTCATTTTGAAAATATTATTTTTTCAGCCACAAAGAATGAAATCATAGCATTGGTCGATTGGGAAACGTGTACCATTGGCAATCCCTTATTTGATATCACATATTTTAATCATCGATGGCAATGGAAATATAATATGAAAGAAATGAGTTTTCCAATCACATCAATACCATTGAATTGGAGTGGATTTATTCACGCAAAAAAACCACTAAATAAATATTATGGTATTCCGACAGAACATCAATTTATAAAACATTATGTAAGTAATTTAGATTTACATTCTGTGCGAAAATATAATATAATTACTAATATTAACAACCATTATAATTATTATGCTTCCTTGCAAATTTACCGTTTATTATCAATATTTTATAAATTGCATCAAAATAAACAGAAACAATTTGAAAAATTATTAAAGAAATTCCCGCTGGTTGTTATTGAATATTTTACAATCAATGGATTATATGTCTTAAATAGGCCGCGTTTTGAGATTTATAAAGCAAAGTTATGAGA
>PIVX01000178.1 GCA_003353785.1 Gammaproteobacteria bacterium
TTAGGACAAGCTACAGTGATCAAGATCTTGTTTATGCCATCCATTTGGTGCTACGTGTCGATCCAGACGATCGTTGAAAAAAAATAAGCGTTATCCTCACAGACACAGACACAGACACACTCACAGACACGGCTTACAAACAGTGATCATACATTGATGTATGATCAAAGCAATAGCATGATAATAATAAATACATTTTTTGTTGTTTTTTGTTCATTTTTTATTTGATTTTTCATTTAATTGCTTTCGTAATGATACTATTTGCCGACTTCTCTCTTTTAATTGCTTTTCAAATGAGAGTATTTCCCGATTTCTGTCTTTTAATTGCTTTTCCAAGTACGTGATCGTACTTTCTTTTTCTTTTACTTGCCTCGTATAGGTTTTTTCTAATTGCTTTTCCAAGTACGTGATCGTACTTTCTTTTTCTTTTTCTTTTACAAAAAATTCAGATTGGAACCGATCAAACTGGTTTTGTAATGATAGTATTTGTGTACTTCTTTCTTGATCTTGCTTTTCCAATTTCATGATCATAGCTTTGTTTTGTTTTAATTCATCATGCTTATCAAATTGCTCCAGAAAAGCTGCAAATATTTCCTCTTTGTTTATTTTTCTTATTTTTAGAGGTGGTGAATTGTCAGTATCTTGATCTCGCGGCCGTTTATGCTATGTATATATATAAGTGATGTTTTGAATAAGTTATTACATGGATACTAAACTGTGTCCGACATGATAGACAGTATTAAAAAGTTTTAGTTTACTGAGGAAGATAAAACAAAAATCTTAATACATCACCAGACTCAATGGTTTCTTTAGCAAAAAAGTATGAATTTGGTGTCAATTTTGCTGCACAATTAAGATCGCCCAACGCATCCTTTAGGGTAAAGAGGGAATTTGACAACTATTTATTTATTTTCAAATTTCTTAAAAACAGTTTAGATATCCCACACAATTTACATATTTTGTGCGTAGCATTTTTGTTTTATTTTAAAAAGAATGTTACGATTCCAAAAATAATATCAAATACTGGAGTGGATTGGCCAAAATAAAACCAAAGGATAACCATACTGATACTCTGTACAAGAAAAGAATTGTCACAATACAATTTGGTTGTAATGGGCGAGTATCAAATGCGAGATTCAAGGGAACAGTGGAAGAATACGGATATAAAACACATGGTATTGCAATGCGTAAAAACGCACTATTGCGTGAGCCACATTTACGCCAAGATCCAAATGTCATAATTACTATTAATATCCGGAGATGTTGCAAATGTACACCCAGTAAGCCAGATCCCCAATGTTCGACTCACAAATGGATGAAAAAAAAAAAAAAAAAATTAAAAATAAAATCAAAAAAAAAAAAAATAAAAAAATTTTTAAACCAAAATAAAAAAAAAAAATTAATATAAAACTTTAATTTTAATTTTATTTTTTTTTTTTTTTTTTTTCATCCATTTGTGAGTAGAACATTGGGGATCTGGCTTACTGGGTGTACATTTGCAACATCTCCGGATATT
>PIVX01000179.1 GCA_003353785.1 Gammaproteobacteria bacterium
TGACAATCTTTAAATAATTCACTTTAATAGCAGCTGTACACAAATATTAAATTATTGCCAAACCGATTATGCTATAAAAATAGAAATAATTATAAACTCCGCATAGAAATAATTACACAACAAACAATCCACTAAATCCCACATTTTTAATTCAAAGGCAGTTAAGAATAATAAAAAAATAATTAGCAATGAAAAAAACCATGACAATAATTATTTTATTATTGATTGGTGTTGCTACGTCAAGATACGTCGACAGGGGGGGATTTGTAGAAAAAGAGATCAAACGTACAGTAAGCCTTCCGCGTGAAAACCATAAGGCTTCATCAATCCGTGAGGCTGCATCAGGAGGTCAGAGCACAGCAAATCGTGTTGCAGGCAGCCCAGATCTCTCATTCTTAAACAAAAGATTTAAAGACATATTTCGTAACTGGGCTGTTAGGGACATTGTTAGACAGATTTCACGTAGAATGACTTGAACGAATATTGTTGTTTAAATAGTATTAAATACATTAATTATTATAAAATGACTCTCTGTCACCAGATCCACATACGCATTGATACAATGCGGCGCAACCACCACTCCATTACTCTCCTCACTCACATCCAAACAGCACTCATTGAAGTCATTGCATCCCCACATAAAATAGTCACGATCCTCCGTCACCGCAAGCGAGTGGTTACAGCCACTCTTAATATCCTTCACTTGGTATTCCATCAAATGATGCACCAACCTCGGCACACAATCGATGATGGTAAAGTCCCTGAAAATGAGTTACTATACAACCTCATACTAAGCATTTCTTTTAAATTACCAATTGATGATGGCAAAGTACCAGAAAATTGGTTGTTGTCTAAATACAACGTTGTTAACTTTGTTGATTTACCAATCGATGATGGCAGTGTTCCAGAAAATGAATTATTTCTAAGTCTAATGTGCGTGATGAATGGTAACTTATCAACAAATAAATACTGTAACACCTTGCCACATAATTTGTTTGCCTGTAAGTCCAAATAAATCAACTTGGTCAACTTTCCAACGGAAGATGAAATTTGCCCACTTAAGGTAGTTTGATATTTTTGCCATGAGTGTATTAGATATAATGTTTGTAGAGTCAAGACAAAATACCCAAACTACCTTAAGTGAGCATTTTCTCCAAGAGATAAATAGGTTAAGAATGATAAATTATCGAGGGGAGCTATGCAGCCCCCATTCTGAACCCCCGCGAGATGTCCGAATTTCTTGAATAAAACATCATCCATAATAACTAGTCAAAGTACAGAAAAAACTTTTAACTTATTTGTATTCATCAGAGGGGAGGGAGGTGGCATAATTGTGTTAGATTTTTTATGCGATGTTTTGTGCATATTTTCTCGTTGGTTTGTGCATATTTTCAAAACTAAAAACAAACGAGCAATTTAAAAAAAAGACCCGCCATATTCATATAGAAAGGCATCTTTCTATGTTCTCAAAAGTTCTATAACTATCTCACAAAAATAGCTATTTTACCGG
>PIVX01000180.1 GCA_003353785.1 Gammaproteobacteria bacterium
AAAACGTAAAATAGCCATAACTCGCTCAATTTTTGTCCGTTCGAGCTGAAAATTAAAACACGAAAAATCGAAATTTTCGATTTTGGGCAAAATTTTTTTCGATTTTCGGCAAAAAAAATTTCCGAAAAACGAAAATTTGCCGAAAATCGAACAATTTCAAATAGTCGTAACTCAGTCAATAATGATCGGTATGAGCTGAAAATCGAAACATAAGTCCGACAATGTTAATTGGTTAGATTTATTAACCGGGCTAAACTGTAGTATATATTTCGTTTCGGGACCCCAGAAAAGACGAAATTGTCATAACTCGGTCAATAATAATCGGACGGAGCTGAAATCGAAACATAACCCCATCAATATAAACCGGATAGATTTATTAACCGAGAATAGACTACGGGTTGGCATTGTAAGATGGAATAACCGGGTCCCAGCACGAAAAGTACAGTAACCCACACTAAAATTCGGATAAATCGACCCAAAAAACGTAAAAATAGCCATAACTCGGCCAATAATTGACCGATCGAGCTGAAAATTGAAACACGAATTTTCAAAATTTTCGATTTTGGGCCTAAAATTTTGGACCGTAAAATACAATTTACGGCCCGACGGACCGTAAATTATAAAAATAGCCATAACTCGGCCAATAATAATCGGTCGGAGCTGAAATTAAAAACATAGATAAAGGGTAAAACGCGGGCCCCGCCACGAAAACGATTGCCGTATCTAATCCACACTAAACACCCAAAACGGCCGGACCGTAAATTCAAAAGTGCAAAAATAGCCATAACTCGGTCAATAATAATCGGTCGGAGCTGAAAATCGAAACATAACCCCATCAATATAAACCGGATAGATTTATTAACCGAGAATAGACTACGGTATATATATATATTTCGTTTTGGGACCTAGAAAAGACGAAATCGCCGTAACTCGGTCAATAATAATCGGTCGGAGCTGAAAATTGAAACACAACTCCGACAATATCAAAGGGAGAAAAGAATTGGGTATATGCGGGTGCGATTTGCTGCAAAGATTGTTAAACTAAAATCGTGTTTATTGACGTCACCTAAACGACACAAACATATTTCGTTTGTTGACTTCGTCAGCTGATGTTCCATGTTCAGAGGTCGAGTAGAGCTTGTTAGGAGGTCGATCGAGACCGGTTAAAATATTATTAATGTTTTCAACTACCTATATTTTACATATTCGTAACGAACTTTGCTCAAACGTAAACACGATACATCTTTCAGATAGTTTAAAAATTCGAAAAACGAGGGTGTTTTGTCCCTGAGTACAGATTCGTATTTTTCCACCGAGGTTCCGTGGTCAGAGCACGAGTAGAACCCGTTAGGAGGCCAATCAGGACCGGGCAAAAACAAATAATGTTTAGGTCGATCTATATTTATATATTCAAAAGAAACGATGCTCAAATTTAAACACGATATACCGTTCTTGCCGTTTCAAAAGTTTATTATTCTCTAAGTTTGAGTGAAAAA
>PIVX01000064.1 GCA_003353785.1 Gammaproteobacteria bacterium
CAAATTCGGTAGTAAAACAGCAATAACCAAACGACCTATCAACGGCCGGTAATAGAAATAATACCCATCACAAATTCGGTAGTAAAATTAAAAGTTTACTACCCTATACCAGTGTTTACCGAGTAAAGAATAAATCGAAAAATGGGAGATGGTACATAAGAGCGAATGAATTAGAACTTTAAAATTTGGACGTGCATGTCTAGGGCTACGTTCAGGCCAGATAGATTGCTCAAAAATACCTGTTTTACAGCGTCAACAATATTGAATAGATGACCCATATCCTTCGCAGCCGTATTGCTTGCGTTAAAAAGTAGTGATATTGAGAAAAGTATAATAAATCCATTGGAGAGAATAACGCAACAATGATCGAAAGTACAAAAATTAGGCCTTAAACAGTTTCCAGCCTGAATAAATTCGCCTTAGAATAACGCAATTTCAGCAAGACTGATGAACAATGGGGTATAACAAAAATGCGACATAATGCATTATATAGCGATTACTATCAGTCAAAATAAAAACCCCGCCCTTTTTGATGCCGCATTTAAACTGAACTGGAATTTAAATTAAATTTTTTAAAGAATGAATGACTAACGGCCAACCGAACCGCCTCAATAACTAGTTTTATACCATTTTACTGCTACATTATACAATGAACTTTCGTCATTATACTAAATTTGGTTGGAAAACGTTTTTAAGTAATTAGAGGATACACAGATCCAAACAATACATCCAAACAAAGGGTATTGGTAAAAATAGTAAACTATCTTCAATCGTTCGAACACGACGATCGCAAGAAAGACCTAATCCGTGGTGCATGAAACATTTTCCAACAAAAATTAACAATTACAAAGCTATCCATTGGTTTCTTTGCCACAACTGTTGTCTAGGTATACCCATAATTATCAAATTTTTGGCCAATAAAAGTCCAGTTTTGACCAAAAAAATCTATTTTAGCCAATTCCTAATATTTTGGGTAATACCTACGGATACACAAGGCGCATTTGGCTACAAAATAAACACCTAACCATACCCGATTCTTAGTACCCGGACAACAGTATTTGACACTCCTGAAATTTTACGATAAAATATTTTAATTTGAATTAATAAAAACGGTATTTTGTTGGCTTCCTTCTGACCGGGATGCCTTAGTGTAACACCACCCCCAGCGACTAATACCCCACTGATATAAAATACTCTTTATGTGTAAGGCGCCATTATTTCAGACACCCAGCAGACTTTTCACGCGGCAGGCAAACGGTGTTTCACGCATCAGGTTTATGGTAATCAGTAATCCTGAAATCATTAGCAGCAACACCTGTCAAAATACCCCAAGACAAAATATAGTATACCTTGATTAAACTATAGTAACCTTACACATTTCACACCACTTGGAAACAATTTTCAACGATTACTGAAGTCATGCCCTTTTTTCGATGACAGCGACAGTAGTGCCACCTATAACCGTCAATATTATCATTTAACTCTATATGCTTAAGCATGTAAAAATAAATGCCTGAACCTGTTTCACATTTTGGCCGCTAGGGTGTCGACTGGCCTGCTGTCGCCAAATCGTCGATTCGCTCTATGCTACAACATATGTATATGGATAATAAATGGATACATTTGTATCGAAATAAAATATGTCTTGCACGAGTTTTGGTCTACTTTAGGTCCAGCATACTAGTAATTTAAACAGACGAAACATGAAGAAAGTTGTCACGATACATTTATCCTCGTATACAACAAAACTCAAACCACTGCACAGTGACTATTGTTTACGTAAAATACGTTTCTACCGTTGTAATATACGATACGGCATTGCCGGCCAAATTGGATGAATGTAAAAAAACTGTTCCGCCTATCCTTCCTAAAATATGCATGTTTGATAACATTAATAACATTTTACCCTGGTCTCGATCAGTCATCTAACCACTGCTTTTCGACCTCTGAACATGGAACATTATGTTTTGGCGAACTTTTTCAGTCAAACATTTGTTTAACGCGCGACTAGCGGGCAACCAGTTATGCTTCTATCTCACAGACTAGATAACTTGATTAAAAATATGGTTATTTAACCACGATCGAAGGGTACATACCGATCGGCCCCGCTATAATTTATAGAGGGTTGCCGTCAAGTATGGGTTGACATGCTATATGTTTTGAAGGGGTTGGAGAAGAGATTCGACCCGATAATTGGTGAAAAGCAATGTAGGCTTGATTAGTAATGCGAATAGTCGGCCCAGCTTACCCTACTACACCCTATATCGATTTCTGCAGAAATCCAATACAAGCCTTTCGACAGTTTGATTTTGTTTCGATAATAAAAACCTACCTTATTTCTAATTTTACTAAGTTAAACGTTCTTAGCCATACAGTTTCCGATGTGACGTTATGTGACAACTGTGTTACATAGCTCGTACACTTAACTGAGAATCGTGTTGATCAATAATGTTTCATTAACCTTGTATAAGATTCAATTTATACGAATTTATTGCTCGTAAAAGTGTCAGTAAACAAGACCGCATGCCTCCAAAAATTTCAATATTTATAAATGGCTACATATAATGTAACAATATGTAAAATCATGTAATCAATCAATAATAGTTCTTGATTGCACATATAGCGCGTCAACCCATATTTGACGGCAACCCCACTATAAACTATAGCAGGGCCGATCGGTACGTACCCATCGATCATGGTTAAATAGCCATATTTTTAATTATCTTATCTAGTCTGTGAGACAGAAACAAAACTGGCTGCCGACTAGTCACGCGTTAAACAGGACAATAACAAAACGATTGAACCGCCCTCTGGTCGAAACTGCTTCAACCCATTGACACCTACATTTTTGTGATAATTTTTGTTGCACCGAGTTCCCTACTGTATTGTTCAAATATTATAGTAAACATTTCAGAACCCAGATTAAGGCATTTTCACCACCATAAATGAAACGACATTACTCGACTACCATGTAAACTGTGTTTTGATATCATAAATGATATTCGTTTTGATACATATCCTAACTATGCTCATTATTAATAACATCTCTATGAAGTGGCGTGTAATGTTGCAACAGATTTATATAACTTCGCACCCATTTGCTGTCGATAATGTGTGAATTGGCGTTGAATTTTCGAATATATAAACCAGTGTTATCCCCATTTCAACCACGTTTCAAATCCATAGTGTTTCTGAACTGGGTTGAATGTAAAATCTCCCGCAATACTAACTATTGGAACGCCAAGGGTTTTTGACTATTACGACTGTTTGACTATGACTTTGGACTTTGACTATTGAAAAACTGTTCGTTTGACTATGACTTTGACTATTGGAAAACTGTTTGACTATAACTTTGAACATTGACAATTGGAAAACTGTTTGACTATGACTTTGGACATTGACTATTGGAAAACTATTCGTTTGACTATGACTTTGGACTTTGACTATTGGAAAACTGTTTGACTCTGACGATCGTTTGACTATGACTTTGGATTTTGACTATTGGAAAACTGTTTGACTATGACGACCGTTTGACTACGCTTTTGGACTTTGACTATTGGAAAACTGTTTGACTATGACGGTCGTTTGACTATGACTTTGGACTTTGACTATTGGAAAACTGTTCGTTTGACTATGACTTTGGACTTTGACTATTGGAAAACTGGTTGATTCTGACGGTCGTTTGACTATGACTTTGGACTTTCACTATTGGAAAAACTATTTGACTATGACGGTCGTATGACTATGCCTTTGGACTTTGACTATTGGAAAACTGTTTGACTATGATGGTCGTCTGACTATGACTTTGGACATTGACTATTGGAAAACTGTTCGTTTGACTATGACTTTAGACTTTGACTATTGGAAAACTGTTTGACTCTGATGGTCGTTTGACTATGACTTTGGACTTTGACTATTGGAAAACTGGTTGACTATGACGACCGTTTGACTATGCCTTTGGACTTTGACTATTGGAAAACTGTTTAACTATGATGGTAGTTTGACTATGCCTTTGGACTTTGACTATTGGAAAACTGTTTGACTATGACTTTTGACATTAACTATTGGAAAACTGCTCGTTTGACTACGACTTTGTACTTTGACTATTGGAAAACCGTTTGACTATGACGGTCATTTGACTATGCCTTTGAACTTTGACTATTGGAAAACTGTTTGACTATGACGGTCGTTTGACTATGCCTTTGGACTTTGACTATTGGAAAACTGATTGTTTGACTATGACTTTGGACTTTGACTATTGGAAAACTGTTTGACTCTGACGATCGTTTGACTATGACTTTGGACTTTGACTATTGGAAAACTGCTTGACTATGACGGTCGTTTGACTATGCCTTTGGGCTTTGACTATTACGGTTGTTTGACTAGGACTTTAGACTTTGACTATTGAAAAACTGGTCGTTTGACTATGACTTTGACTATTGGAAAACTGTTTGACTATGACGGTCGTTTGACTAAGACTTTGGACTTTGACTATTGGAAAACTGTTTGACTCTGACGGTCGTTTGACTACGACTTTTGACTTTGACTATTGAAAAACTGTTTGACTATTACGGCTGTTTGACTATGACTTTGGACTTTAACTGTTGAAAAACTGTTCGTATGACTATGACTTTAACTATTGGAAAACTGTTTGACTACGACTTTGGACATTGACAATTGGAAAACTGTTTGACTATGACATTGGACATTGACTATTGGAAAAACTGTTCGTTTGACTATGACTTTGGACTTTGACTATTGGATAACTGTTTGACTCTGACGGACGTTTGACTATGACTTTGGACTTTGACTATTGGAAAACTATTTGACACTGATGGTCGTTTGACTATGACTTTGGACTTTGACTATTGAAAAACTGTTTGACTATTACGATCGTTTGACTATGCCTTTAGACTATGACTATTGGAAAACTCCTCGTTTGACTATGACTTTGACTATTGGAAAACTGTTTTAAAACTATTTTACCAAAGGTCAGTGTAAATGTCATCTTTTTTCAGCGTTTTTATGTAAAAATCTCTGAAATAATTGAGAATCTGGCCATATTTTAACATAAATTAACAATATTCTTCAACAAATCATGGGTAACAATTGAATTTTAGGAAAAACTATGAGACTTTCTGTATAATCGATCAGTTATAGCATATTGCGATTAAATTACCTGAAAAGATACTATGATTTGGATGAAATTCAACCCAAAATATTGCCATTTAACTATTTTTTTATGCAAAACTTATCGAATTTAACTAAGATATATCAGTTTGCACCTCAGATAAAGATATTTTCACAATAAAATGGAGGTAAATTATTATTTATAGGCCTAATTACCAGATTTTTCATGAATTTTTTTTCACCTCCTTTACCGATTTTCGGTCCACTTTTCCAATATTCAGCAGAAATAATGGTGTTTTTGCGAAACATTGCCCTAAACAACGCGTTTCAATGCACAAATCGCGTAAAATTTTCGATTTCTGACCGAAAAATAAGTTAAAAACCCCACTATGGACAAACCCCACCCAAAAAAGGTGGGGTTTGTGCACGCCTTTGGCGTGCCCATAGAAATTTACGATTTCTGACCGAAAATAAGTTAAAAATCCAACTATGGGCAAGTTAAATATAAGCCAAAAACCCCACTATGGGCACGCGGCCATCATAGGACGGATTTCATAAATAATCTAGAAATTTTTATTCTCTACGTTTTTCAGCTGATGTTTCATGTTCAGAGGTCGAGTAGAGCTTGTTAGGAGGTCGATCGAGACCAGTTAAAATATTATTAATGTTTTCAACTACCTATATTTTACATATTCGTAACGAACTTTGCTCAAACGTAAACACGATACATCTTTCAGGTAGTTTAAAAATTCGAAAAACGAGGGTGTTTTGTCCCTGAGTACAGAAAATGCGCATTTTTCCACTGATGTTCCGTGTTCAGAGGACGAGTAGAACTGGTTAGGAGGTCGATCAGGACCAGGCAAAAACTAATAATGTTTAGGTCGATCTATATTTATATATTCAAAAGAAACGATG
>PIVX01000065.1 GCA_003353785.1 Gammaproteobacteria bacterium
GCAGATATAATAAACACAATGTTGTTTTCTCAAGAAGCATTTATCGATACAGAATTATCAAACAAGTTTAATAGCAGCGATAGCAGATATTACATACCCAGCAAACATATATATTATCAAAATGGCCTATTGGTAGCAGCGCACTGTTTTGTGAAAGGATTCTCTCCTAGTGTTGTAATTAAAAGAAATGAAGACGGAACTTTTTATTTTCTAACTAAATAATGCTCGCTGATACTCCCCCTATCTTTAGACATGGGGAGTATCGGCTAAATACATCTAAGAAAAACAGGCCTGCTATCCAAGCTGGCAATTTATTAAGATAAATCCTGTCGGTCATTTTTGTATTTATACCAACTGACTTAAAGAGTTTTCGTTTGCTTTACGGTTAATAGCTGCTTTAATACTAACCATTTCTCTATCTATTGACATAGTAGAGTTCCGCTCTTCCCATAAGTTTACAAAGCTATCACTAGCGCCATTAGAGCTACTAAATTTTGTTTTTAAATTTTCTGTTATTGTGAAAACAGGCGGGGTATCATTAGCATTTGGAATCCACATGCCACTCAAATTTCCGAATATTTCTTCATTGAAGTCGGCATTCGAAGTAGTAATTATTGCTTTATGTAGTACACTTAGACATTTTTTGCTGCTTTCAAATTGAAATATTGCAGTAACCTCCATTGATGTATATGCCTTAATGACATACTTTTTTTTAAATGGAGTTCTAGAAGAAATATGATGTCCGGCAAATGTGGTAGAAGTTACTTCTGTTAGAATGTCTGCATCAGATTTGTTTTCTATTATTATTACACCTGTTGCATGATAATTATATGCTACAGCATTGTATTGAATCATTAATAATCCAACCAAAATATAAATATATTTATTTAATTTCATTTTTAGCTTTATAATAAGTAGCATTTTTTACTGGTCTTGTGATTACAGTAGGCAAATAGCTCAAACGATATCCAACAACAAGCTTTATCTCTGAAAGACTAGAAACACCACTTTTACTAGGTATGTTTATGCATGTTGGATGGTGTTCTTTAGAGTAAAGTGGTAGGGAAAGTGGTGTTGGTTTTTGGTCTTCGACCATATTTCCATCAGAGTACCAAGCTTGCAAAGCAAAGAAAGGATATATAGGTTTTGAGATTTCAGATTCAAGCTCCAGATATAACTTTACTGCAAACACATTAGCACAACATATGAAAAAAGTAATAACTAACATTTTGTAATATTTTGAATTAAGACATTTCATATTTTACTCTCAGTTTTTATATATTTATAAGGCATACTATGCTAATTTTATCATCAGTGCAGTATTTTTTGTAAAATAGAGTTAAATTCGCCCATTAGAGCTTATTACTTAATTTCCATCAAAACAAATATCAGGAAGACGTTAGTTCTTGGAAAATGTTTGGGTTATACAACATATTAAAAAATAAAGTAAAATATTTTATTTAAAATGTTGCTGTAAAAATATTGACTTTGGTTGTATTAATAACATATAGTTTGCCTAGGAATTGACAATAAAGCTCTATATTTAAGTTTTGGTAAATTCCTGTAATAATCAAATAACACTATTAGGAGTATTTATGAACAATTTATCGAAGATATTTACAATTACTGGAATGTGTGTGTTTGCTTTCTTATCTGCTGCAAATGCAAACGATACGAGTTTACGCATCACTAATGCAACTAAGTATAAAATGAAAATGGTTTGGTCTGCGACTAAAATAAATAATAAAGGGAAAATAACTCACAGTAAATCAAAAAAATCTATAACTCTGCAGCCAGGGCAAGTAGTTATGCCTGACATGCCTGATGGCGCATTATATATGCCAATAATTCATAGTTTGGAACAAATCACTGACAGATGTGGAAACCCTAGCAATATAAAAATTGCTGATGAAACTACACTTTCTGGAAATCTAACACATTTACTTGAAGCAAGAGAAACAGGCATAGGATATGCAATGACTAAGAATGAGAGAGGTATTAAGTATACTAAGTTTAGCGGTAAATTGATTAATATGCATAATGTACTTCCTCGTGGTGGTATTTCTGGCTTCCAAGGCGGAGATTTCGAGCAGCTTGTAAAATATATGAAATATGAGTTATCGGGAGAAGATGGCAAAATTAAAGAGAGTACATTTGTAGATATAAAAATAGATGGCCATTCCAATGAATTGGAAGTTCACCTTCGTTCAAAAAATGGTGCTATAGATCGTATGACTGTTACACAAATTTCTCTTCTCGGAAATAGGGACACTAACAAAGGATGTACAATCATGTAGTATTACTTTTTTGAAACTCATCAAAAGTAATTAAATAGAACTGACTATTTTATTCTAAATGAATTTTTTAGTAAAATAGTCAGTTTCTATCAAAAAATTATATTGTTTGGCAAGCGTCAGTATTGAAAATCTCCACAATAAGAATATTATATACCTATGATAATAAACATATTTGGTTAAAACTGGAAAATCATACTTAATCAAAATTGTTATTGGTGATTGAAAAATTAGAATTTAATCTGTCAGAGTAAACTGAATTATTATCAAAACAATCTATTGAGATTGGTCAATTGAGAGATGAAATCAGGCGTTTAAAAGGACTCAAGGAAAAACCAAGATTATATGCAAATTCTATAATATTATATTGAAGGATCGCCCATACCATGTGGATATTTAGAAGAAATCATTTTATCTTCTATTAGATCACAACTTAAATTTGCATCAATTGTAGTTGTATCATTATATTTATATTTACCCCAAAACATTTCAAAAAGCCAATGTTTATTTTTCCTCTGTTTCACTAATATATTTCATACAATATATCCTTTAGAACCGAATTGGTTCATCAGCACCAAAAATTGTAATACTTCCATTTTCGTCTGAAAACGCAACATGCTCTATTTGCGGGGTAGAATAGCTGCTCTGACCTACAATAGAAGAGCTATTATTATTTGAGGACTGAGAGCCTGTGTTTAATATTAAAAAATCTTTCCCCGCATAAATGCTAGCTTTAGTTTTAGATTCATCCGGTATTGCTCTTACTTCAAACACGATTTTTATAGGAGTCTTGCTTTTATTTTGTATATTAATGAAGTAAGAACACTTATTACTTCTAATAATAGCAAAAGAATTATTACTGTCTATTAGAGTCATGTCAGTGTAGGAAAGATTAAAATCGCTTTTATTGCCATGTTCATCATAGACAAAAACATTAATATAGTATTCCTTGCTAGAAGATGGAAATCTAAAAAGATACCTCTCATCAGCTCCTACTTCAACGAGATTATCCTCTGGTTTATCATAAGACCACTCCATTTTTTCTAACTCATAAATAAACATTTTCACGTTACTACGTGTTTGTGCATTACTACATAATAGAGAAAAAATAATACTACATAATAAGATTATTTTACTTACACTTAAAAAATTTACTCTCATATCTAACCTCTTTTAAACTAAAAAACATTAACTATTAAAGAAAACTAATACTGAATTAAATTAACCTGTAACAGTTTTTAAATTACACGCAGTGTACAGCAAGAGAGCTTATTAGTCAAAATAAACATACTGTCCAAATTATATTCTTTGTTAAGATGATAAAATATTGCTATTGCTATATCTCTTAACTGTGAAAATTCGGTTCTGTCAAAACTGAGTCCAACTATGTCTATTTCCAGGAGATTTTGAAGTTTTTAAATATTCTGTATTGCTAGGTTATTAAATTGTTGAAATTTAGATGCAATATTTCTACGATATTCAGCACAAGTCTTATTTGGCATTCTAAAAAATTGCCGAATTTATTCAAAGGAGGTACAAAATATTAAGGCACAGAAAATATTCTTAAAGCCTTTCATAACTTTGTAACGGGATTTAATTCCTCGATGATTTTGCTCTATTATATTGTTCTTGTATTTACTATCTCGATGTTTGGTTTTATTACCAAAGACATTTTTGATAGCAGAATACAAGGTCTTTTCTTTGTCAGTAGTAATTTACTCTGGAATAATGCCAGTAGTTTTTTGTACTTGCTTAAAAAAATTCTCAGCCGCTTGTTGGTCTCGAACATCACTTAAATATACATCAACAAGATTGCCTTCCTTATCAATAGCCCTATAAAGATAACACGATCTACCTTCAACCTTGATATAGGTAGCATCAATATGCCATTTTCTACCAGACTTACCTTTACGATTTGTTCGTGATTTTAATCCTAATTCTACTCCAAAAGATTGAGTTCAATTATGTACTGTCTGATGACTCAAGCTTATTCCTCTAATAGACATTAGTTCACCAACATTAGTAAGGCTTAATTTAAATCTATAGTAATGATAAATTACCAACATAATTATTTCAGTTGGATAAGGTTTAAGTAATTTATTTTCTGGACAAATATAATCAACACCATTAAAAACAAAGCCTGATAATATCTAATTGAAAGTAATTCTAAATAAGAAACCCTTCACAAAATGTGAACTTACAAATATTCATGATATAGCTAATTTTTAGCAATAATACCGATAAAATAAAACTAATAGATGTGTAGCAGCGATCGTTTACGAAATGACTAATCAAAAAAGATGGTTTTTCTTTTGGTCGTAAATGGCTAACTGGGGTTTTGTAGCACTTCAACCTTAAATGCGCCGCCTGTCTTGACATCAAGGACGTTTATTAGTTACCCTAGTACTGCGGTTACTTGACTGCAAAATTTAAGATTATGTCTAGATGTCATGCCAAGAGCGTTCGGGTGACTGGCATAGTTTTTGTTAATAGACAAACAAGCAATGTGTTGAAGTACTCGGGAGAAATTATGAAAAAGATGTTTGTGGCTATTTTTGTTCTTTCAATGTCGCTATTGACCGTTTCTTCTTATGGGGTCAATATTTTTTTCAAAAATACTACGGGGATTAAATTTACCGCTTCTTTCTCGTGTGAAGAGGAAAATACAACTTCAGTGCTACCGAATATTTTATTGGACGGTAGCGATAGGAACATACTTATTAATTCGTATGATTATTTTGTTACCACACATCGGGGCAGGTATAAGGTAAAAGTAAATTTAGCATATGCTGAAGATGCTCAATTAGACAAAAGCACTGTAGTACAACTATCTAGCAAAAAAGTTAATGCGGGTGCCGATGATATATCTTTAGAAATATACCTGAGGAGATTTTATGGCAACCACGATATATCCGTTGAGTTACGGCCCGGAAGCGGATCTTTTGTTTTAGTAGAAAATAAGTTGATATACGGCTTTGCGCTAGAAAAAGCTCATTACACACCAGGATTACGACAAGCCCTACAAACTATAGAGAAATTAATTGATAATATTTATATGTTAGGCTCGAGCACAAAATAATTTCATGCCATACCCAGCACCTAATGTTAATACTTGAGATACAAAACCAAGCTAACCAAGTGCAGGCAATTCATCTAACACCATTAACCTATCTTTTTTACTATGCTGTTTACGGTCATCTTTAATGGCTCTAAACACATAGGTAGTAATAAACTGAGTTAATTTATTTGGTTTACCGTCATCACTTAAATTAGTACAAATAAGAAAATCAGTATTATCATTATAGAAATCTTTATGCTCAATATTAGATTTTGACAAAGCCTTCCTATTATAAGGATACTTAGCAAAGATAAACAATTTCTAGCAGTATTTAACACACCAGATAACTCATTACCAGCAGTGCTTAATATGATATTAGCTGCACTAGCTAAAGCACCATCAGCTAGGCTGCTGGCTGAGGCAGATTCTAAATTTTCAGCAAATTTTTCAGGACTAATAGTCAACATGTCATGTAAAGCAGGTAAATGTCTTTCTTCTTAGGACTACTTGTATTAGACATAAATAACAGCATGTATTCAAGACAAGTTCTACCACTATCAATAAAGTGTGTTACCGAAGGACTAGCATTAGCAGGGGTAGGGCATAACATTTCAGCTAATTTACCTATTTCATAACGTAACCTCTCAGGCTCACTTTCATCCAGGAAATCTAGAACATT
>PIVX01000001.1 GCA_003353785.1 Gammaproteobacteria bacterium
ACCATTGAACAGAAACCAACTACCATCAAAGGAAATAAACAATATGCAGCTAACCAGTTAGAAGATTTAACTAATTGCAGAAAATCTATTAATGTCGATAGTTCATAGCCTTTTGCTTTCAAGAGAATGAAACCAAATAACGTCAAGATAAAAAGCATTAATACATGTCTTGTACCATAAATTAACCCTTTCCAAGAAACATCAGGATTTTGAGTAGCTGTTATTCTTTGCCAATTAGCCACTTGAGTGAATGGAATCAATAGATTAAGGATCGTAAGCCATACCATAAAAATTATTACCTCAGCTATGCTATCCGTTGGAGTTAGCATACTTTGTGCAATAATACTTGTAGTCGCATGATTAATAGTGGGAGCAAGCAAAGCATAGACCGTTATTAAACTTGTAGCTAACATCATCAAAGCTAATTGCCATTTATCAGTTTTAACTAATGCTTTATAACCACCTAGTCTTACATATAACAACACTACTATTCCGATACACAAAAAAGATAATGTTTGATAAACAATATCCTCTGGTAAGAAAAAAGTTAATACAATAGAGCCAATATATAATTCAATGAACACTAGCATAACATAGCTAGTCAACGTCATTACCGTTATGAGTCTTGCGACTATTTTACTCGGAAAAAATTTATAACATAAATCTGATACAGTACGACAATCATTAACATCTACATTAGATTGCTTGATTAATGCTATAAAAAGATAATGCCCCAACAAATAAGTTACAGGAGCAATCAACATAAATACTGCATAATTCTGACAATTCATAAATAAAAACATTGTATTCGTAGCCAATGAAAAACTACTAGCAGCAAAGGTATTACTAAATTGTGACTTGCTAAGACTTCGATCAGATAGCATAAAACCATCAAAAGTTAGTTTTTCTCTATTAACGCCCCTGGCATACAGATAAAATATAGTACTAGATATTAATATACCTACTAAGGCAATTACTTCTGGAGTAACCATTTTTGCTTCCTTAGTTAGTGATTGCTAGAATTTGAGATTTTGTATTAACTCTAAGCTTATTTTTTATATTAGAAAAAAATGATTCTACTGTTCTTCTAGATAACCCTAAAATTTCTCCTGTTTCTTTAGCAGTCTTGCCATATTCTAACATCTTAATACATTGCCACTCACGCCTGCTTATATTAACATTTGCTTTTAGAATACCAACTTGTTGTAATAGCATATTTAAGTTTTCTCGCTCTGTTAGATCTGTATCGTTATTTATTTTAAAATAATTTGTACTTCTCTCAGCCAAATTAAATTTTCGTTCTCTATGATAATCAAAAATTGCTTCATTTTCACTCTTAAAGAATTTTAAGAATTTTTTAACAGTAGCCAAATTTTGTATTAGCTTTTCATAAATATTAGGAGAATTAGAATTGAAGCTATATATAAGTTGAGTATCATTATCAATTATCTCTCTGTAAGAGAACCATGATATTCTAAAGCCTTCAGTAAATATTTTAGAATTTTCATATCCAAAGTGAGAAGAGCCTGTTGTTATCTCATTTTTGGGATTTTTATAAAAAGACCATTCAGGAACATGATCGTACCATTTCTTCGTTAGATTCTGCTCTCCAATATCTGGTGCATTAGCTGCAATAAATGAACTTCCATCTCTGCATAACTCAATCATCACACACTGTCTAACTTCACCCAGAAGTGGCCTTGCTTTTTCACACCAATTATCAAAAACTTTTGTATGTTTTGTATAGCCATGCATCAAGTCATCTTCAAAATTACTCATTTATTGCTCCTGATTTCCATAAAATGGAACTCTAATATACTCCAAGACCATAATATCAGCAATATTAATCTATGCAAAAATTACTGAATTTGTTCAAGTCATTGAGTTAAAAGAAATATTTTTTTCAATTGATAAAATTTTGATAACCCCAAACACCGTAATAATTACCCGCATTTAGGATATGAAAATGTGCTTTGAGTGAAGCTGTTCTGCAATAACAAAAATTCATTCTGAACAGTTAGTTCATATAAAATACCGTATATTTTACTTAATTCTGATTGCTTGATATAATTGTATTACCCTATGGATGAATGTGCACCATGGACGGGTGAGTTTAGCAAGGACGCTTTTCATCCTGTGTCAAAATTACCAGCTCTGGCGTTATTATTCCTCGGCATATAACCACTCCCTTTTTAGATAACTCCCGTTCCAGAGTAAAGTATCATTTTTATTACCATCGCCGCGTTTCTATCAGCATTATCAGTATATCCACACTTAAGGCATAACCACTCAATTGTGCAACTTTATACACTTCATTCATAGTAACAAGCTCTAAAAATAAATTTGAGGTTGGACAGCCTGTTGTCAGTATCATGCATAACTTGCAGCTCTGCTTCTGTTAAGTGAACCCCATGGCCAAATATAGAATACTTACCAAGCGTTATAAACATCCACATAGCCGTTACAATCAGGATATAAAGTGATTTTTTTTAATTCTTAAAATTTTCAAATGACCACTCTTTATTTTCTACATACTACCTATTAACTTCTATATTTTTTAAACCAAACCCAAAGTAACTCAATATATTTTTCTTTAAAAACCTAACATTCTATTGCTTACTCATTAGCATAATTCATTTTACCTATTTCATTTTTTAATGTCATTTTTAAAGTTTATGCTAATACAGCAATGTAGTTCCCTAAGTATTTGTTTAGAGATTATAATCAAAAATATAGATATTTTCATTTTTTGTTAAAACCGTAATATTGTACGTCATTTATAGATTCTGCTCTAATTTCTAAATAATAGTAAGGATATTGTTTGGGATAAAACTCTCTATATTTTTTATCTTGTTTAATTATAATAGAAATATTGTTAAATTTATTTGACTGTAATAGCTCTTTATATTTTCTTTTAATAAAATTAAATTTTTCAGATATTGAAATCGATAGATTAATCTTATAAGTTTTTTCCAATGCTTGATAATGTTGCTCTATTAAGTGCACAATTCCTAAATCAAGCTTATTGCGATAATTATCGGAATAACTCGTAGAACCTCTAGAGCTTTCATAAATAATAACTCCTTTTGTTTTAAGTAAATTCCTACACCATTTGATGAATTGTTCTAATTCCTTTGCATTCTTAACAAAAGAAGCAAACCCATCTCCTAAATGTTCAAAGATTATTTTCTCAAATCTACCAGCATATTCGACAGATATCATTTTAAATTCTTCTAGATCATTAATATTAATTATGTAAGTCGGGTGTAGTTTTCTATTTTTATCAATTGTAATATCACATTTAGTCACTTCTCTAGCAAACGGATAAAGGGTTTTAATATTTCTACCTGAACCAATAATTAGCCTAAGTTCACATTTATCATCTAATTTATTAAATGCATGAGCAATATTAAATATCATTAACAAAATAGCAAAATATATTTTCAATTTCATATTATTTATTTTTAAATTAATGTGTCTTTCAGATAAAATTTTTGCCTTACTAAATATATCTCATAATTATAGCAACATTTTTCAAAAAACCCTTCTCTGCCAAGTAGTTTGCCCAACACCGTCTTCAATATCTATATTAAAATCATTTAACTGCTCACGAAAACTATCAGCAAGCTCCCAATTTTTTTGTTCTCTTGCTGTTGATCTTTTAGAAATTAAATCTTGAATCATATTCTTTTTATCCTCTGAAAAGCCAAATTGTAAAAAGTCAATAGGAGCTTCATTTAGTATTCCAATAACATTAGCTAACTGTTTTAAAGTACTAGCACATTTACAAGCCTCCTGGATATCTTTATTCTTGTTTTTTTCAATTTTATGAGATAATTCAAATAATACAGAAAGCGCCTTACTAGTATTAAAATCGTCATTCATACACTCAATAAATTTAGCTTTATATTCCGTGTTATTTTTTGGATCTATTTTTTTCAATGCTAACCCAGATATAGCATTATATAACCTTATTAAGCTTGTATCAGCTTCTTGGATCAATTCATAACTAAAATTTTGCTGGCTTCTATAGTGACTATTTGCTAAACATATTCTTATAGTCTCTGGATGATATTTTTTTAATAAATCACGAACGGTAAAAAAATTACCTGTGGATTTAGACATTTTTTCTTCATTTAGTTGAAGATACCCTATATGAATCCAATATTTTACAAAATCATGTCCAGTTACAGCACATGATTGAGCTAGCTCATTCTCATGATGAGGAAATAGTAAATCATACCCTCCTCCATGAATATCAAAATATTCTCCTAAATAGTGCATTGACATAGCTGAACATTCAATATGCCACCCTGGACGACCTTCTCCCCACGGAGAACTCCAACATGGTTCTCCCTCTTTTGCCATCTTCCATAAGACAAAATCTTCAGGATCCTTTTTATCAACAACAACATCTACTCTTTTGCCAGCTTCCTGTCCTTTTAAATCACGACCACTTAAAATTCCATATTTTTCAAAGCTATATACACTGAAATATATATCTCCTGACTTAGCAACATAAGCACTATTGTTATCTAGTAATTTTTGTATAATTATTATTATTTGTTCTAGATGATCTGTCGCCTTAGGCTCAATATCAGGATTAACCAAACCCAATTTTTCAAAATCCTGATGCATTTCTTTGATAAAAGTGTTAGTTAATTCTGATACACTAATATTTTTCTCTGATGCTTTATTAATAATTTTATCATCTATATCTGTTATATTTCTAACATAAGTTACATCATAACCAATAAATTTTAAATACCTTACAATTATATCAAAGACTATATATAATTTTGCATGTCCAAGATGAACTAAATCATAAATTGTTAACCCACAAACATAAATTTTCACTTTATTATTATTAATTGATTTAAATTTTTCTTTTTGGTTAGATAAACTATTGTATATTTGTAAAGTTGTGTTTTTCATAAGCCATTAACTATCTTTACTATTCTACGTTTTAGTAATCTTATTCCTAATATATCCATTACATTCTGTAATTCTGGCCCATATTTACGATTTGTAAGAGCTATTCTTATTGGCATATAAACCTGCTTCCCTTTCAACCCTAATTTAAGGTTTATATTATTGTATAACTCTTTTGCTTTAATATTTTCTTTTTCTAATAATTCTAACCAAATATTAAAAAAATCTTTACCTGTTTTTTTGATTATCTCTGCATTTTCTTCATTATATTCTAGCTCTTCATCAAAAAACACACTCAACCAGTCACTTACTTCATCAGGAAGTAAAACATTATTTTTTAAGGTTGTTATTAACTTTTCTAATTGTTCATTACCTATATCAAATGAAATATCATTTAAAAATATTTTTTTGAAATCTTCAATAGAACAAGCTAAAACAGCCAATTTCTGCCAAGTATTTAACTGCTTCATATCAAATACTGCTGGAGATTTCACTAACCTATCTAATGAGAATTTAATTGCCAAATCATCCAAACTTAATAATTCATTATTCTCATATGTATGACCAATCCTAGCTAAATAATTTAATATTGCCAACGGTAAGTAACCTATCTCTAGAAGATTTTGAATAGATTGACTCCCATTTCTTTTTGATAAAGGCTGTCTATCTTTACCAATAATTATAGATATGTGGGCATAACTAGGCTCACTAAATCCAAGAGTATCCAATATCAATTTCTGTCTTGGAGTATTAGTCAAATGATCTTCTCCCCTCAAAATATGAGTAACATCCATCAAAGCATCATCGATGGCATTAGCAAACATAAAAGATGCCATCCCATCTGCTTTTCTAATAATAAAATCTCCTAGTATATTACTATCAAAAGATTGTTTTCCTCTTACTATATCCTCAAACACTATACCAATCTTTCTAGGAACTAAGAATCTAATGGCAGCAACATTATTAGCCAGAAGTTGTTCTTCAATTTCATCCTTCGATAATTCACGACATTTTCCATTATATTTTGGTGGTAAACCTTGAGATAATTGCAATCTCTTACTTACCTTTAACTCTTCTTCAGTACAAAAACAGTAATAAGCCTTTTTATTATCGATTAACTGAGAATAGTATTTTTGGTAAATATCAATTCTCTGAGATTGCATATAAGAATTTTTCTTTGAACCAATAGGTACGCCTTCATCCCAATTTAAACCGAGAGATAGTAAATCTTTTTGAATTGATTCTATATAACTCTCTTTTGATCTAGATAAATCTGTATCCTCTATTCTCAACAAAAATTTTCCTTTATTTTTTCTAGCATATAGGTAATTAAAAAGAGCCGTACGCATATTTCCAATATGCAAACTTCCAGTTGGACTTGGACAGAATCTAGTTTTCATATAATATATTATTTCTTACGTTTAAGACCATCAAAGGGAAAATCATCAACTTTAATAATTTTAAGGCGCAAAGCCTCCAATTTAAATAATCTGTTTCTCTCATCTTCACTTATTACATTTTTCTTAAAAGCCTGTTCAATTATTTTAAGAGGATTAGATCCTGTGAACTTGTTAACTTTTTTTGCATCTTTGACAATTTTATACAATTTTTTTTCATTATGTAACCCAAAAAATAATTTATTCAAACTATAACATTGTTCATTATTAATTTCTTCTGTATAAGATAATCTAGTTATTTTTTTTCTCGTTTCACTTGGAGTTAGCACTAAATTAGCTACATCTCTATCCAGATTATCCGTTGGGATCTTAGAATATTTACCATATGGAAATAATAAATAATAAATACCATATCTTAGAACTGGAATATTAAAATTATTTATGATATCACAAAATTTCTCCTCTATCTCATAACATAGGTATTCCATTATCCACTTAATCAATGGCTGTTCTTCTGCCAATTCTCCTTCATCATAATATTTTTTTAAGACAGCGGAACCAATGTATATATAGCTAAGGATATCACCTAATCTACCTGATAAACTCTCTTTTCTTTTAAAGCCTCCTTGGTAAATCAACAATACTAGATCAGATATAAATGATAAGTAAATAGAGTATTTACTTAACCTCTTATAATATTTTTTTAGCCTCTTTGTCGATGATTTTATAAAAAACCCACTAGACAAAGCATAAATCACTGATCTGGTTAAATTGTGCATTATATGCCCAAAATGTCGGCATAGCAAACAATCAAGACGTTTAATTTCATTATCTTCAATTGCCGACAATTCATCTAATAAATATGGATGACACCTTGTTAAACCTTGGCCAAAAATAATTAGTGATCTTGTCAGAATATTAGCTCCTTCAACAGTAATACTAATAGGAGCACTTGTATAAAATGCTGATAAGTAATTCTTAGGCCCTAAGCAAATACCTTTTCCACCATGAATATCCATTGCATCTTTAATAATCTTTCTTGCCATTTCAGTAGAGTGATATTTACTTATAGCTGATGCTACTGAAGCTTGACTACCATTTTGAATAACAGTAATTGTAAAATGACATAAAGCATCTATCATATAAGTATTTGCCGCTATTCTAGCCAATGGTTCTTGAATACCTTCGAAAAAACCAATAGGAGAATTAAATTGTTCTCTGATCATAGAATAAGAACTTGTTGCCATTAACACTTGTTGTGACTCTCCAACCGCACTAGAAGGTAAAGCAATAGCACGTCCAGCAGCTAAAGTTTCCATGAGCATTCTCCAACCTTTCCCTACCATATCTTTACCACCAATCACAAAATCAAATGGTATAAAAACATTCTTTCCTTGAATAGGACCATTCTGGAATGGAGTATATAACGGATAATGTCTTCTACCTATACTGATCCCTGGCATATTTGATGGTATTAGTACACAAGTTATACCTATTTCCGTCTTTTTCCCAAGCAATTTTTTAGGATCATACAATTTGACAGCTAAACCAAGTAGAGTTGCAACCGGAGCCAATGTAATGTATCTTTTGTTCCAATTAAGCTTGATACCCAAAATTTCATTACCTTCATATTCTCCATAACATACCACCCCAGAATCAAGCATAGCAGTAGCATCTGAACCAGCAAACTCACTTGTTAATGCAAAACAAGGGATCTCTTCCCCTCTAGCTAATCTGGGTAAATAATATTTTTTTTGCTTTTCAGTACCATAATGCATTAGTAATTCCCCAGGACCTATAGAGTTGGGCACAGACACTGTTGTTGCAACTGTTACACTCTTTGCATATAGCATAGAAAAAACTCTAGATATGCCAAAAGGAGAAAATTCTAATCCTCCATATTCTTTTGAAATTATCATGCCAAAAAATCCTTTTTCTTTTAAAAATTTCCAAATATTTTCTGGGATTTCCACATCATTAAAAATAATTTTCCAATCATTAATCATAGACATTAATTCTTTTACCGATCCATCAATAAAGTGTTGTTCTTCTTCACTTAATTTAGGTTTGGCTATATTATGCAACTTACGCCAACTAGGACTTCCAGATAATATATCTTTCTCCCAACCACAGTCTCCAGCATTAATAGCCTCTTTTTCTGTAATAGAAATTTTGGGTAATGATTTATTGAATTTTTTTAACAAATAACTAATAATTCTACATCGAATTAATGGAATGCATAGTGGTAATACAATAATTATTATCGTAGATATAAATATGCTAGTAAAACCTACTTCCAAATATTTGAACATTAACAAACACAAAATCAGGAAGCTTATAAGCCATACAGATGCAGAAGCTCTAACAAATGATAGGATAAAAATAAACAATGTCCATAGCATTATCCATAGCATTACAAATCCTTAATAAATTGTTTAAATTTCCATTAAATCTTTTTCTTTAGATTTTACAATTCCATCAATAGTTTTTACATAACCATCAGTTAATAATTGTATTTTATCTTCAGCTTTTCTCTGTTGATCTTCAGTAATAGACTTGTCTTTTAGCAATGATTTGAATCTGCTATTAGCCTCTCTTCTAATATTACGTACAGATACTCTAGTAGATTCTGCTTCATTTTTAACAATTTTAATTAGATCTTTTCTTCTTTCCTCGGTAAGAGCTGGCATAGGTATTTTTACAGAATCACCAAAAACTATTGGGTTTAAACCTAGATCGGCTGACAATATTGCTTTCTCAACAGATTGCAAAAATGATTTATCCCATGGTGCAATCAATAAAGATCTAGAATCTGCAATTGAGATAGAAGCAACTTGATTTAAAGGAGTTTTATTACCATAATAGTTTACTTGTACATTCTCAACTAGACTCGGATGAGCTCTTCCAGTTCTAAGCTTAGATATTTCATTATTTAAAGAATCAATAGCTCTCTCCATTTTTTGTTTAGATTCATTATTAATTGTGTCAATCATTGTTAAGTTTCCTAATAAATTATTGTTCCAATATCATCCCCAGTAGCTGCTTTTAGCAAAGCATTAGGATGAGACAAATTAAATACTCTTAATGGCATATTGTGCTCTTTGCATAAAAGTATGGCAGTCAAATCCATCACACCTAATTCTTTTGCTAAAACTTCATCATAAGTTATTTTTGAATAATATTTTGCATCAGAATTGGTTTCAGGATCACCACTATATACACCATCAACTTTAGTAGCCTTTAACACTATATCTGCATCAATTTCTATTGCACGTAAACACGCCGCAGTATCAGTAGTAAAAAATGGACTACCCGTGCCAGCTGTAAATATATTTACTTCTTTATTTTCAAGACTAACGTTAGAGATATGTACATTAAAAGGCTCAACTATACCGTCTATTGCAATTGAGGAAAAAACTTTATTTTTAATATTTTTTCTTTTAAGAGCATCACTTACAGCAAGACCATTTATAACAGTTGCTAATAGCCCCATTTGATCGCTTGAGACTCGATTAAAACCATTTTTAGATATGCTTTTACCTCGTAAAATATTGCCACCACCAACGACAATCCCAACTTCAATCCCTAAATCTACTATTTTAGCAATATCAGCAGATAAATATTCTAAGATATTTACATCCAAAATATTATTTGAATTACCAGAAAGATATTCTCCACTTAATTTTAATAATACTCTGCGGATCTCCATATCAAAAATACCTATTTTATTTGAGCCATAACTTCTTCAGCGAAATTTTCATTTTTCTTATCAATTCCTTCTCCAACCTCAAATCTTATAAAATCTAATATCTCCATAGAGTTATCTTTTAGAAAATTCTCAATAGTTTTAGAGGGCTCTTTGACAAAAGGCTGTCCTAATAAAGAATTTTGTAAAACAAATTTCTTTATTTGATTCTCTATTCTGATATTTACTTTATCTTCTGGCGTTCCTTCTTCTTTTGCACGAACCATAAAAATTTCTTTTTCTGTATCTATTAGGGATTGAGGCACATCTTTAGGATCTATTACAATAGGATTATTAGCAGCAATATGCATAGCAATATCTTTTGCTAAAGCTTTATCTTCACCTTTGTAAGTTACTACAACACCTATTCTACCTCCATGCAAATAAGTAGCAAGAGAATTATTATCATCTGATATTAACTTACCCCTTCTAATATTAACATTTTCACCTATTTTACTTACAAGATTTTCTCTCTTTTTTTCAAGAGTCATACCTTGTGAATCTTGATTTTTAAGTTTATCAATATCATCTGTATTAGCTTGAATTATACAATCTAAAGCATCATTAACAAACTGTTTAAAATTTTCATCTCTAGCAACAAAGTCTGTCTCACTGTTTATCTCTACAATTGCTACTTTATTGCTTTGTTGTTTTAAACCTATCAAACCTTCAGCTGTAATCCTTCCGGATTTTTTAACAGCTTTAGCCCTCCCAGCTTTTCTTAATAATTCAACAGCCTTCTCAATATCACCATTTGCTTCTTGCAGAATTTTTTTACATTCCATCATACCAACACCGGTACGCTCTCGTAGTAATTTAATATTTGCAATTTCTGACATTATACTACCTCTCTTAAATAATAATCTTAAACACTAATTAGATGCTTTAGAGGATACATCACCACCAGATATATTTTTAACTTCTGGTGAAACTTCAGTATAGCCATCTACTTGTCCTTGTGCTTGCTGAGCAGATGAATTCTTGCTTGCAATAATAGTATCAGCAACAGCTTTAACATACAATTCAATAGATTTAATAGAATCATCATTCCCAGGAATAACATAATCAATTCCTTCAGGATGGTTATTGGTATCCACAATTCCTACTACTGGGATCTTTAATTTATTCGCTTCTTTTATCGCTATTTTTTCAAAGCCAACATCAACCACAAAAAGAGCATCAGGCAAACCAACCATATCTTTAAACCCACCTAAACTCTTATTTAGTTTATCAAGTTCTCTATTTAACTTTAAAGCTTCTTTTTTTATCATGTTATCAAATTGCCCTTTTTCTTTTTGCTCTTCAAGGGCTACAAATCTATTTATAGAGCAACGCACTGTCTTATAGTTAGTAAGCATTCCTCCAAGCCATCTATGGTCAACATAAGGCATACCACACCTTGTAGCTTCACTCTGAATGATTTTAGAAGCAGCTCTTTTCGTGCCAACAAATAATATTTTATTACTATGAGTGGCAAGCTTACTAAGATAATTCAACGCATCATTAAAATGAGTAACAGTGTGATCAAGATTAATTATGTGTAAACCATTTCTTTTAATATATATGTATTTCTCCATAGCTGGATTCCAAAATCTAGACTTATGCCCAAAATGAACTCCTGCTTCAAACATCTCTTTCATACTTACAATTGACATACTTTCTCCTACATTGGGTTGTTTCACTCATATGCCAGACAAACCAGTTAAATTAAATTAACACCCAAGTTTACCAATTTTTACATATGTGTTTCTATATATTATTTAGTTCAATTTTATACCACAAACTACTTTTTATATCAATCAACATTTATAATACTACCCTATTATTTATCTAGACTTATCAATAATTTATAATCTTGAATTCAAAGATATAAAATTAGCTAGATAACTTTTCAAACTTGTGACAAAATAAAAACAATTGATGTATAATAAACCAACAAATACTAATCAATTAATAACTAATAAATAAACTTAAATTTATGAGTATACTTACAGTTTAAGCAATATGAAATTATGATAATTAATACTATATGACTATCTCAATAAAAACCCCTATTGAAATAAAAAAAATGCGTCAAGCTGGAAGGCTTGCTGCAAGCGTTTTAGAAATGATTGAAGAGCATGTAAAGCCAGGAGTAACTACAGAACAGCTTAATACAATATGCCATAATTATATTATTGAAGACCTACAAGCAATCCCTGCCCCCTTAAATTATAAAGGCTTCCCAAAATCCGTTTGCATATCTATTAACAATGTAGTCTGTCATGGGATCCCTTCTGATAAAAAATTAAAATCCGGAGATATTTTTAATATAGATGTAACCGTAATAAAAGACGGCTATCATGGGGATACTAGTAGAATGTTTCTAGTTGGTGACAATGTCTCTATTAAAGCTCAAAGACTATGTAAAGTTGCCAATGAATGCATGTGGATCGGTATTAAAATGGTTAGACCTGGCATTAAACTAGGAGATATAGGTTATGCTATCGCTGATCATGCAAAAACATTCCATTATTCATCTGTCCGTGAATTTTGTGGCCACGGAATAGGAAAAGATTTTCATGAACCTCCAGAAATATTACATTATGGGACACCCGGTTCAGGAATAGAAATACAAGAAAATATGACTTTTACCATAGAGCCAATGATAAATGCAGGTAAAAGATTTGTGAAAGTACTTGCTGACAATTGGACAGCTGTAACAAAAGATAGAAGTTTATCTGCGCAGTGGGAACATACTATACTAGTTACCCATAATGGTCACGAAATTCTTACTCTTAGAAAAGGTGAAGAGCCATTAGATGATTTAAACTATACTGATAATAGTGAAACTACAGCGTAAGCATCCACTGCTTCTGTCCAATTGCAATTAAACTTATCTTCTCCCACCAAATGCAGAGAATATACGCAATAAGCTCACAAATAGATTATATAAAGACACATACAATCCTATAGTAGCTATTAGATAATTTCTTTCTCCACCATTAATAATTTGGCTTGTTTGGAATAATATCATCCCAGAAGAAAGTAGAACAAACGCTCCAGAAACTGCTAAATGCAAAGCTGGAATATTAAATAACATTGCCGCAAATCCTGCTAACATCGCTGTTATCATGCCAACAAATAACATCCCACCTAAATAGCTATAATCTTTCTTAGACATTAGTACATGACCAGATAATCCGAAAAAGACAACCCCAGTCGAAAATAGTGATAACGTAATAATATTCCCCCCATTCTCAAACATTAACACTGAGTTTAACAAAGGAGCTAAGGTGTAACCCATAAATCCTGTGAATAAAAATACTGCACCAATCCCTAAAGCACTATCTTTAAGGGCATAAACAAGATACATCGAGCCATAAGCACCAACTAGAAGTACTAACAAATTTGGCTGTTGAACATTTAACGTCATAGCTATAGACGCTACAGCTGCACTAAATAATAACGACATACTCAATAATAAATAAGTATTTTTCAACACTTTATTTTTTACCTGAACATCAGCTGATGAAGATGAAAACGAACGAACTTGATAATTATTCATACTATACCTCTTTATTAAAAATTTCTTAAACATCTTTTTCTAATCTATGAGCTTATTCCTTCGGCTTCATAAATATCAATAAAATATTAGATCCTTAAAAAAAACACCTTTTAGTTATCCTGATAAGCCAACACACTAACTTCCCTCAGTAATATTAGTATATCATGATCTATTACCAATTTCAGGCTTAGTTCTAACAAACTAACCAAGTTGTATTATCTATTTCATTGTCAAATATTTCTTGCAAATAATTAATTTAAAGGTATTTGTTAAAATTTTCTTCGCTAACTCTTGTTACTCTCTCAAACATTTGGACAACCCTAGTTAGATAATTCCAAAGAGATTTTAAATTATACAAAATCAGCAATCTCTATAGCAGTTTAAACGATTTTTTACTCAGAATTATCAAATAATTATACACTATCTTCATCATTGGTCATCTAGAGTAATATTTATGTGACATGCCCCCATTACTAAACCCAAGGATGTTAATGACGAAAATTTAGACACAATATATAATAAAATATACAAATAAGCAAATATTTAAACAGTGCCCAATAATTCTTTAAGCTACGCTAAATGACTCCTAAAATTATTTTTAATATTATTGCTCATATCAAAAATAATACTTTGAAAACAAATAATTAAAAAAATATGTTCCTCACCAAACTATAGGCATTATTTATTTTTATTAATCATAAGTGGACAGAAAAATATAAAACTAGTCTTTTTATCCGCTACAGTAATAATAATATAGTTAATTGAATTATTGAGTTGCAAACAGTTATATATTAATAACTATCTGTAATTTTTTTGTAGTATATTTACCTGTATAATGACTAAAATTTGTAAGAAATTTCTCAAACGTTTGTAGTATTTAAAGCTGAAAAAGGCTCTTAATTCATGTAACCTATTGTTTTTTAATCAATATACTTATTTGCCTAAGCAATTTTTACCTTAAGTAAAACTACCATATATCCTAAAAGTCTGCTAAATTATAAGTACCCCATGGATGAATGTGCTGAGCAAGGAAGCTCTTTTATTATCGTAGGGGATTTTTTGTCCATTTTTGCATGAAATTGCTACAAATATTATAATAAAATTATGTTATAATTATAGTAATTCCACATTTGTATAAAAATATGCCTAAACAGCTGATTAAAAAATATATTCCCTCAAACGAAAAAATTAAAAATCATAAACATCTAAAAATATTTGGTAATAGTTTATTTAAAAATCAAATTTGGAATTTAAATAGATATACAACCCCAAGAGCATTTGCAGTTGGAGTATTTTGTGCATTTCTGCCAATACCATTTCAAATGGTAGTAGCCGCAGCAATAGCTATATTTACACATGCAAATCTACCTCTTTCAATAGCCTTAGTATGGATAACTAATCCTATTACTATTCCCCCAGTTTTTTATTTTTGCTATAGAGTTGGGCTATTAATTACCGGTACAACACTTCATACTAATTCAATATCTTTATCACTTGACTGGGTCGGTACTCAACTTAATCAAATTTGGTTACCTTTGATAGTAGGATCTTTATTTTGCGGGATCATAGCTTCTACATTTAGCTACTACTTTATTAAAACTGCATGGAAAATACAGGCAGCAAGGAAATGGAAAAATAGACATTATCTAATATAATGCAAATTGATATTCCTTTAACAAAACATAATATTGATTATTGGAAAAACCTCCATAATTCATCAATAGCCCTACATATTGCCAATTTTTTTCAAAAACATAAAAAACCAGTTCTTGTATTAACTTCTTCTGTTTTAGAAAGTATAAATTTAGTAACAGCTATAAAATTTTTTATTGCAGAACAATATCATCCCCAAATAATTACATTTCCTGATCGTGAAACACTACCATATGATCAATTATCACCGCATAAGGACATAACATCTGAAAGATTATCTATATTATCGGACATAACAAATACCGAAAATTATATTCTAGTAGTAAGTACTAATACAATTGTAAATCTATTACCTCCAAATGAGTTTATAGCCAAATATAGCTTTAATATGAAAACCAACCAAACTTTAGATCTAGATGAATTCAAGCTAAAATTATCCAAAGCCGGTTATCATTTTACTAACAAGGTAATAGAACATGGAGAGTATTGTATTAAAGGAGGAATTTTAGATCTTTTCCCGATGGGTCATAAAATACCTTACAGAATCGAATTATTTGATAATACAATTGAATCCATCAGGAAATTTGATCCTGAAACCCAAATATCAAGCTCTACGGTGAATCACATTCATATTATGCCAGCTTATGAATATCAATTAACTAAAAAATCAATAGATTTTTTTCAATTAAAATACAAACAGACATTCGATACTAACCCAAAAAATTGTTCATTATACCAATCAATTCGTCAAGAATTACCCGCTCCAGGAGCTGAATACTATTTACCTCTTTTTTTTGAAAAAACTTCCACTCTATTAGATTATATTAACCACGATACAATTATTATTCAAACTGAGGATATAAAAAATTCTAGTAAAGAATTTTTTCATCAAATTAAAGAAAGATATGATTTTTTAAGTATTGATAAAATAAGACCTATATTAAAACCTCATGTCGCATTTTTAACCGAAGAAGAGCTTTTCAGTAAGATTAATAAATTTAAAAATATCAAAATACTAAAAGACTCATCAAACAAAAATAACTCTTTTGACTTTAAATGCAATATCTTAGAAAAATTTAATATTGATGTGCACACAGAACATCCTATGGCAAACATCAAAGACTTTATAGAAGATAATAAAAATAAAACCCTAATAGTTGCAGACTCTATAGGACGTCAAGAAATAATATTATCATTACTAGATGATACCGGAATCAAACCACATATAGTAAATAATTGGTATGATTTTTTAAAGCATGATAATAAATTGTGTATTACCACAGGAAAAATTGTTAATGGGTGCATCTTAAACTATGAGAAAATCAATATTATTACTGAATATGAACTTTTTGGATATGAATCACATCTAACATCTAAAAGATCTAAACAAACAATTGATAGCAAGTATATTTTAAAAAATCTAGTTGAATTAGACATAGGTGAATATGTTGTCCATATTGACTATGGGATAGCAATATATCGTGGATTAACAACGCTTAATTCACAAAATATTTCCTCTGAATTTATAAGCCTTGAATTTGCTGAAAATTCTATAATATATGTCCCAATCACTTCATTAAATTTAATTTCCAGATATAATAGAGCGAGCGCAGAGAACATATCTCTTAGTAAACTTGGCAGCAAAAATTGGTCTAAAACAAGAGAAAATGCTATTAATCAAATTCATGATGTAGCTGCAGAACTTTTAAATATATATGCATTACGGCAAAAGAGTAAAGGATTTAAGTTCTCAATTAACCGCTCTGAATATATAAAATTTTGTGCAAAATTCCGTTATGAAGAAACTATAGATCAAACAAGAGCATGTGAAGATATTCTTAATGACATGTTAAATTCTAAGCTTATGGATAGACTAATCTGTGGAGATGTAGGATTTGGAAAAACAGAAGTAGCAATGAGAGCAGCCTTTATTGCTGTAAAGAATAATAAGCAAGTAGCCATATTAGTACCTACTACTTTATTAGCTGAGCAACATTTTAAAAGTTTTGTTGATAGATTCACTGGTTTTGATATAAAAATTGAATCTATTTCTAGATTCAAATCTAAAATAGAAAAAGAAAAGATAGTTCAAGACCTTAAAAGTGGTAAATTAAATATAATCATCGGAACTCACAGCTTATTACAGAATAATATAGATTTTTTTGATTTGGGGCTTTTAGTAATTGATGAAGAACATAGATTTGGAGTTAAACAAAAAGAGCTTATTAAAAGTAAACGAAATAATATCGACATAATATCATTGACAGCCACCCCTATACCAAGAACTCTTAATCTGTCTTTAAATGGGATTCGAGATATATCAATTATTGCAACTGCACCTTCGTCTAGGCTATCAATAAAAACTTTTATAATTCAGAAATCAGAATCAATCATCCGTGAAGGTATACTTAGAGAGTTATATAGGGGAGGACAAATATTTTATCTCCACAATAATGTTCAAACTATGCAGCGCACATATGATTTTCTAAGTAAATTAGTACCAGAAGCTAAAATCGAAATAGCTCATGGTCAAATGCCAGGAAGAAAACTCGAACAAATCATGTCAGATTTTTATCATACAAAATTTAATGTTCTATTATGTACAACTATTATTGAAACCGGCCTAGATGTTCCAACAGCTAACACAATAATTATAGACAGAGCTGATAATTATGGGCTAGCACAATTATATCAATTAAGAGGACGTGTAGGACGTTCACATCATCAAGCTTATGCTTATTTTATCTTGCCTGAAGAGAAATTGATAACTAAAGATGCAAAAAAGAGAATAGAAGCAATATCTTCATTAAATGCATTAGGATCCGGATTTAATCTTGCATCACATGATCTTGATATTAGAGGTTCTGGAGAAATATTGGGACAGGAACAAAGTGGTAGCATACAAAAAATTGGGATTTCATTATACTCTGAACTTCTAGAGCAAACAGTAAACTCCATTAGAAAAGGTGAAACTAATAAAAATTTATTATCAATATTTGATCAATGTGAAATTAACTTAAATATAAGTGCCATCATCCCAGAAAATTATATCTATGATGTCAAAGAAAGATTAGTAATTTATAAAAGGATTGCTTCTTCAAAAAACAATCAAGAGTTAGATAATATACAAGTTGAATTAATAAATAGATTTGGACTATTACCCTTAGAATTAAAGAATATCTTCATAATTAGTAAATTTAAGTTACTAATTAATAAATTAGGAATTAAAAAAATTGATTTCTCAGATAAAGGAGGATATGTGATATTTGCAAACAATCCCAATATAAAACAAGAAAATATTCTCAAATTAATAACCACAGAACCTGAGTGCTACAAACTAGTAGGTCCCAGCAAACTCACAATCAAAAAAGACTTATCAGATCAGGCTAACAAAATTAAAATGGTTCATTATTTAATAAATGAATGTCAGAATTGATTTAGTAAATTCAACCATTCACAGTATGTCTTGGATCTATTATATCTCGAACCTGATCAGCAAATAAATTTGCCGAAAGAACTAAAATAAACATGAAACTGAAAGCTGAAAATATAGGCCACCATACTATTGGTTCTCTAGCTAACTCAAGTCTTGCACTATTAATCATATTCCCCCAACTCATTGTAGTAGGAGAAACTCCAACACCAACATATGATAAAACAGCCTCGGCAAGTATTAATCCACTAAAATCTAGTACTATAGTAATCAAAACTATATGTTGAACATTGGGTAATATATGTCTGAAAATTATCCTTGATTTTGATACTCCTAAACTAATAGCTGAATCTATAAACTCTAATTCTCTGATCTTTAATGTTTCTGCCCGAATAATTCTGCATAGTGAGGTCCAACCAGTACAACCTAAAATTAAGCATAGCGAAAGTAGCCTTAGATCAGCTCTTTCTAATAAATATCTGAATGCATCACTGTGATTGCTAATAAATACCTGCAAAGATAATATAGATGCAGCAATTAATAATACTCCTGGAATAGAGCTTATCGTAGTATAGACATACTGAATTAAATCATCAACTCTACCCCCAACATATCCAGCAACAATACCAAGGATAATTGCTACTGGTAACATAATAGCTAAAGTAAAAAATCCTATTAAAACACTTGTTCTTATGCTTTTTATACATTGATAAAAAATATCATGACCAACTTTATCAGTCCCACACACATGGAACACCAGTGACATTTCATATAATAGAAAAATTACTGTAGTAAACAAAAAAAGTAATAATAGAATATATCTTGAAATATTGTATTCTTGCTCATAAAACAATTTCCTATATAAATTTTTTAAATTTGCTTGGCTAGATACAACCAAATAAGTGCCATAAATAAATACAATAGCTAAAATTAGCATTAATGATTTAGCAAAAAATTTACCAGAAATTAATAATATAATTTGTAACTTATTCTTATTAAAAGATAATTCTGATACTTTATAATTAATATTAAATTGTGTTGTATATTTAGCAAATGGTTTAGTATAACTTTTTTCAAAGTCTACACCCATGGGATATAATATAATATCTAATATACTAACAATACTATTATTATATGATTTTTTTTTGTTATCATGAACTTTTAGATGAATAGAGTCCAACATACATATACTTATGTAAATAAGTAGTATTATTCCTGTTAATACGGCTATCTTATTAATTATTATTTTTTCTAAAGATTTTTTAAATAAGAATTTTTTTCTTATTTTATAGATAAATAGCCCACCTACTAGAAGAAGAAAATATAAAAACAAATCTGTCCATAAAGGGTACCAACTATAATTCATTATTCTAACCTTATTCTTGGATCAAAAATTGTATAAGATATATCTGTCAAAATTAATCCTATGATATATAAAATAGATCCTAAAAAAACCATGCATCGTACAATTGCAAAATCTTGTAACTGAATTGCATCAATAATATAACTACCAAGACCTGGAACACCAAAAAAAGATTCTAATATTAAACTTCCCATAAATAATGATGGAATAATAACCACTACTCCAGTTAAAATGGGTAACATTACGTTCTTCAATAAATGAACAAAAAATATTCTCATTTCTGTAATTCCTTTTGAACGAGCTGTTTTTATATAGTCTTGATTTAATTCCTCTAGAAATAATGTTCTATACCACCTTGAACTTGCTCCTATGCCACTTATCACTCCAACCACTATAGGTAATAATATAAATTTGATAGAGTTAAGCCCTGGATCATAGCCAGAAATTGGTAATATCTTTAATATTTTACCTAAGAAATACTGTCCTCCTATTACATAAAAAAGACTGGATATTGACATTAAAACGATACAAAGAAAAGCACCTGAAGTATCAACGTAAGTTGTCCTAAAAAAAGTCATCATCATCGCTACTGTTATATTGACCAGTAATCCAATAATTAAAATAGGAATAGCTAATGCAAGGCTTGGCCACATTCTCTGTAATATATCACTGCTTATATCTCTACCAGAATCAGACATTCCAAAATCGAAAATGAATAATTTAATAGATTTTTGAAAAAACAGTGTTTGCGTTATAATATTAGATCTTCTTTCACTACTATGAAAAAAAAGCGGTAAATCATATCCATGATATTTTTTCCAGCGCTGTATAGTTTCCGAAGTTAAGTTCTTATCTCCTAGATGAGATCTAGCCATATCATCTGGGGAATTAACTGTGAAAAATAATATGAATGTAATTAAATTAACCCCTATCAACACTGGGATCGCAAACAATATTCTTCTTGATATATATGAATACATCTTATTTCCTATATCTTGGTTTATATTTTTTATTTCTATACACTATAAAAACAGGCATTAAGAAAATCATTAAAACAGTAAATAATATTAGTATCGGCCACAAATTAGGAACATTCCACGACTTTCGTAAATTATTTCTTAACTCAATATTAATATCTTTATACTTTAAAGTATTATAAGCAATTTCACTTGATTTGCTTTTGTTATTCCATTGATGTGACAAAAGATATGTTCTTGGATAAAATCCCCATACCCATGGATGTTCATACTGCAATATCTTTATCATTTCTATTGCTAGCTTATTTCGCAGTTCTTTAGAAGGAGTATACTGCATCTTCTCAAAGAGTAGGTCGAAATCTTTATTATTATAGTTAGAATAATTTTCACCTCCATATATAGCTCTACTGTTCTTACTATAGAATAAAAATAGAAAATTTTCTGGATCAGGATAATCAGCGTGCCATCCTGACATGAACATCTGAATATTTCCATCACGTAATTTATCTTGAAACCTATTATAATGCGTAGCTTGAATATTAAGAGATATCCCTATCTTACGGAATTGTTTTCTCATCCAATTAAATCTCTCTTTATCATCAGCACTTCCAGATATAGCAGTATCAAAATTTAAAATTAAAGGCTCTCTAGTTTTAGGATCTATCCCATTTTTATACCCAGCTTTTTCTAAAAGTAACATTGCATACTTAATCGTTTTTCTTATACGCTTCCTATCAACATAATTATAAATATATTCGTTCTTGAAAATATCATCTTGTAAAATGATTGAAGGAACTGGACCGGTAGCTGCTGTTCCTCTGCCATTTAGAAATATAGAAATATATTCTTCAAAATCAATCACTATAGAAATAGCCTGGCGCAGATTACGTGCTCTATCATCATTCCCACCAACTACTTTATCACGCATGTTAAATCCGATATAAAAAATTGTAGGGGCAACTGAAGTTTGTAAAATTAATCCTTTATTTAATAATTTATCTGTTAAATTTGGTTTGCCATCAGCATTTATTCTAATTGCTTCATCAAAACTATCTGATGAAATGCTAGAAAAATCATAATATCCTTGTAAAAATTTGCTCCATCTTGGTACTGTTTCTTTCTCTAATGAATATACTACTTGTTCTACCAAAGGTAATTGCTTATCACTATATTCTAACAAACCATTTTTATAATCCCCTGGTGAACCAAATTTTGGATATTTCTCTCCATGAAAATTTGGATTTTTTGTTAATACCATTCTACTATTAGGGTTATTTTCAGTAAGCATATATGGGCCTGTTCCTATTGGATACCAAGCAAAAGTTAAATTATGATCTTTCAAATACTCATTGTCATAAAATACATCGCCCTCCCATGGGATTGGGCTAAAGAAATTCATTGCAAGCCAATACATAAATTGAGGATAAATTTCTTGTATTTTGATTTTAAAAGTATATCTATCAATTAGCTCAACACCGTCTATAGAGCTTTTTGATAAACTTTGGTATAAATCATTTACCTGTGGATTTTTAACAAGGTTTTTACCAAGATCAGAAAAACCTATAATATGTTTAGCCATAACTCCATATATCGGAGACTTAATCATAGGATGAGCTAACCTTTTTATTGCATATACATAATCATCTGCTATTAATTCTCTTGTACTAACATTTTTAAAATCTGTAATATCTTCTATAGAAAGAGCTTCATATATATCTTCATCTACATTGTGATAGATATATTGGTCATTTTGATCTTTTGCAAAAGCTGGATGCGGCTGATATAAAATATTCGGTTTAATTTTAATGGTGTAAACTGAATATTTTATCCTATTCCGACCATCTTGCTCTACTATCTCATCCTTATCATTGTAATATGTTATTTCTGGTAATGATACTGATGTCAATGGGACAAGTGCAAATGGCCTTTTTAAGTAGTGGTATTGGATCACCGGTTCATATACTTGAGATATAAAAATAGCTTCATTACTAGAATATGATATTGATGGATCTAAAGTTTTTGGTCTTGTGCTAAATGAAGAGTAGATAATTTTTTTATCTTTTTCTGCAGGATCATATGGATTATTTAGTACAGTGTCTTCACATCCATTTAGCAAAAATACTATTATAATTATTATTATATGCACTTTCTCAATCCCTAGACTTGTACTGTAATTTTATGAGTATTGTTCTATAAACATAATAAACTCATCTTCGGATAAAATTTGGATCCCTAAATTTTTAGCTTTATTAAATTTAGAACCTGGAGAAACCCCAACCACCAAAAAATCTGTTTTCTTTGTAACACTACTAGTAACATTGGCTCCTAAGCCCTCAAGAGCTGTTTTAGCCGTTTCTCTTGAATATTTATTAAGTGTTCCTGTAATAACAAAATTTTTATTACTTAATTCTGTATTATTTTGAGCTTGCTCATATTGCGGCTTAACACCTAACTTTAAAAATTTATTAATACTATCTAAATTCCTCTGATTACTAAAAAATTGTAATATATTATTAGCAACTACTTCTCCTATATCTTCAATACCAACCAATTCCTCATATTTAGCAGACAATATTTTTGGAATCGTCTTAAAATGCTCTGCTATCTTTTTTGCTATAACATCTCCGACATCCTTAATCCCCAATGCAAAAATAAATCTAGCTAAAGTTGTCTTTTTGCTTTTTTTAATAGAATTAATCAGATTGCTTGCTGACTTCTCGCCCATTCTTTCTAAATTAATAATATCCTCTACTTCTATAGAATACAAATCAGCTATTTCCTTAATTATTTTAGTATCAACTAATTGGCTAACTGTTTTCTTACTTAATCCCTCAATGTCCATAGCTTTACGTGAAACAAAATGGCTAATTGATTCTTGTTGCTGGGCTTTACACTGCATACCAGCTGTACAATATGCCGCTACGATATTATCATCCTTATGAGTTTTAGTTCCACAAACCGGGCATTTATCCGGCAGAAATATTTTTTTAGAATTTTTCCTTTTATTTAATACGACTTCTACAACCTTTGGTATTACATCCCCTGCTCTACGAATAATAACAGTATCATTAATTCTAATATCTTTGCGCAGGATCTCATCCATATTATGTAAAGTAGCATTAGATACCGTAACCCCTCCTACAGATACAGGCTCTAGTCTTGCAACTGGAGTCAATATTCCCGTTCTACTTACTTGAAATTCTACTTCCTTTAAAATTGTCATAACTTCCTCAGCAGGGTATTTATGAGCAATAGCCCATCTCGGTGCTTTGGCAACATAACCAATCTTTTTCTGCATAGCATGGCTATTAATTTTATAAACAACACCATCTATTTCATATGGAAGCTGTTCACGGATTATTCCTATTTCCTGATAATAATGTTGACATTTTTCCAAATTATTAACTAATTTATTTTTAGGGTTTATCGGAAATCCTAATTTCTTTAAATACTGCAAAGTTTCATAATGAGTATCCGGTAAATCTACGTCCCAAACATCTCCCACTGAATAAAAAAATACGGAAAGATTTCTTTTTGCAGTAATTTGTGGATCTAACTGTCGCATACTTCCTGCTGCAGCATTTCTAGGATTAGCAAATTCTTTCTCATTATGACTCCTAGCATGATCATTCAACTGCTCAAAATGCTGTTTAGTCATAAATATCTCGCCTCTAATCTCGATAGTTGACGGGATGATGATTTTTTTATTACCTTGTAAAGTAAAAGGGATATTTTTAATTGTCCGGACATTTAAAGTAATATCTTCTCCAATTACGCCATCCCCTCTAGTAAGAGCATACTTAAGTTCACCATTTTCATACCTTAAATTTACTGCAATTCCATCTAACTTAGGCTCGCAAGTATATTCTAAGTCTTCGTCACTTTTTACGATGTTTTTTAATCTAGAATCAAAATTTTTCAGATCTTCATTACTAAATGCATTATTAAGTGAATACATTCTATTTATATGCTTAATAGATTTAAACTTATCTTGAGGTTGGCCACCAATTTTACTGGAAGGAGAATCTGCTTTTTTAAATTCTGGGTATTTTTTTTCTATTTCTTTTAGTTCTTTATATAACTTATCATATTCTGAATCGGGAACTTCTTGTTCACCCAAAACATGGTATTGATGATCATACCTGTTTAGTATTTCTGTTAAATAAATAACTCTTTCAGCTATTTTTTTAGGCATGTTAATTATAAATAAGGATTAATTGGTAAATGCTTGACTAAAATTTTTCTCATAGTAAAGCTCTAAATCAGCGTTACTTAAAGGTCTCTTATTATCATCACAAACTACTCCATTTAGAGATCTTGCTATATGATATGCCTTCTCTAACATTAACTCAAAATTTTCTTCAGATTCAGCTGAAAGATCTAAGTTCATCAAAAGACATATTCCTGAATATGATTTTGAACCAAAACTATCTAGATCAAATGTTCCCGGTTCAGTAGCTTTAGCAATACTGAATGCATGTCTTGCTCTAGGATCTTTATTAATAAAATAGTGAAATATATCCATATTCCCAAATACCAGCCCCTCATCTATAATTGTTTGATAAAGCTCATAACCTTCAAATTTTTGTTCATTCCTGGCTAAAACAAATAGTGTAACTATGTGCTCCCCAAACTCAACATGCTCTAGATGATATTGATTTGTTTTTTGAAAAGCATCCTGTTCCATTACTATATCCGAATTATCTTCGGCTTTAAAATTTACAATACCTTCTTTAGCAATACTACGGGAAGTTCTATCATCTTTTACATTTTCACTCTCAATGGCATTTCTAAGATCATTTTGGAATATATTATTATCTTGAATTAAATCATCACTTAGTATTTTATTTTCTTTAATACCATTTTCAAAAGTACTATCTTCACTTTTAAAATTGTTATCCACTGTTTTATAACTTGTTTCATCAACATCGTCTTGTAATATGTCATTTTGTTCATTTAAATCAACAAACACATTATCCTCTTTAAATCGCTGGTTTGATAGAGTATGTTCTACCTCCATTGAAGACAATTCAATATTATTTAGATTATTCTCTTGAAGAGCAGATTTGGAAATTTTTTTATTAATTTTAACATTCCTAGATCTTAGAGTATTTATTATAAGGGAAACAAAAATAAAAAAAGCGATCCCAGCACAGACTAATCCAAAAAATACAGTCATATTAATATTCCTTTAAGTATAATTCAAGCTGCATCTATTATTTCCTCAATATCCACAGAAACTAATCTAGATACACCAGGCTCTTGCATTGTAACCCCAGATAGCTGTTCAGTCATTTCCATTGTTAATTTATTGTGCGTTATTACAATGAATTGTACTGATTTAGACATATCTTTAATTACTTCACAAAATCTTAATACATTTGCATCATCTAAAGGGGCGTCAACCTCATCTAACATACAAAATGGAGAAGGATTTAGTTTAAAGATCGATAAAACCATAGCAACTGCAGTCATGGCTTTCTCTCCTCCAGATAATGCTGCAATATTTGCTATTTTTTTACCAGGAGGCTTAGCAATTATCCCAATACCAGTGTCTAACAAATTCTTCTCAGTCAGGTATAACTCAGCCTTACCTCCACCAAATAACTTTGGAAATATTTCTTTAAAACTATCATTTATGGCTGAATATGTGCTTTTAAATCTATTTTTTGTCTCTAAATCAATCTTCTTTATTGCTCCAATTAATATATCAAGTGCTTCGCTTAAGTCATCTGATTGCTTAACGTAATATTCATATCTCTCTTTCTCACTATTATATTCATCAATCGCAGTTAAATTGATTGGTCCTAGCCTTTCTATTCTTCTTATTATATTATGTAATTCATTAGAAACATCCTCTTCTACTAGACCTTCTGTTAAATATTCTTTCAGATCAGATATCTTGATATCTAATTCAGACACCTGTTCCTCAATCGATACTTTTTTAACACGATGTCCCTCTAGCTCAATGCTAATTTGGTGAGAAATATTACTGAAATTATTAAGATTATTCTCAACACCAGTTCTTTTAGCATCACATTCAACAATAACATCATTCAAATCAGCAATTTTACTTTGAATACTACCAAGCTTGTCTTCTATTTCTATTTTTTTATTTAAACATCGCTCTAGCTCTTCTTCTAGAGTATTGTTAACACTTTCAGTAGCTAACTCACTCTTAGTCGACAAATCTTTTTCTTTTGTTTTATTCAATAAATTTTGTAATCTATCTATATTACGTTCAAGACCCTTTAATTCTGTTATTAATGCCTGCTCTTTCAAATTATATTGATACTGTAATTCTACAGCTTCTTCAGATTGTTGCCTAATTTGCACAAATTCTTCATCAAACTCAGTTTTTTCTTTTTGAATCGCTATTTTCGTATCTAATAATGGAGCAAGTTGTTCTTGGGAGGAAATTAAACTTCTATTGGCTTTATCACTATCATTAGACAAATGACCTAACTGCTCATCTATTTCTTTTAATGAATCCCTAATCTGAAGCTGTTTTTTTTCAAAATTATCTAACTCAGAAACTTTATTTTGTAGTTTTGCTTCTACGGATACACGTTGCTGATAGATATCATTTTTTTCACGACCATACTTATCAAATGTATTTTTTGTCTCTCTTATCTGAATTATCAACTTTTCTTTTTCACTCGATAATTCTTTTATTGTATTCTGCAGCTTAATAATTTTTCCCTTCTTCTCATCAATTCTTGTCTGTCTAACAATAACACTATTTTTATTATCTGTAGGCCTTACTACTTTGATATAATTTTTATGGATCCATACTCCATCTTTGGTAACTAAACTTTCATCAGCAGCAATAGTTGGCAGAATATCAAGTGCTACATTCAAACTATCAACTACATAAATTCTATCTAATAAACCAAGAACCATAGAGTTTGGATTAATTATTTTTGTCGATAATGGTGTTAATTTTTCTTTATTACCATTTTTGCTGATAGGAACTGTACTGAGTAAAGCTATATTTCCTTTAAAATTATCAAGATATTGGATCGAGTCCATTATCTTCTCTAAACATATAGCTTGTAACTTATCCCCTAAAACTACTTCTAACGCCATCTCCCATCCAGGTATAGCCTGAACAGTCTCTCTCAACAAAGAATTCTGTTCATAACCAGAGTCCTGCAACCATTTATCAATATTTTCTGAGCAATTTGTATTATTAGTTTTTTGCTCAGCTTCTAAAGTTGCAAACTCAATATTTAGATCCTGTAACTGATGAAATGTTTGTTTTTCTTGTTTTAATACTTTATCTTGTTTATTTTCAGAGTCTACTAAAAATTTTTGAATATCCTCAAAATTTTGTTTACTCCTAGAAAAATTCTTTTCAGTTTCCGTAAGGCTAGCTGATAACATATTCTTATCTTTAGCAATTTGTTCTAAATCAATGCTATCAAGTTCATCTAATAATTTATGACGCTGAGCTTCTATTAACTGTTTTTTGCTGCCAAGTTGGTTCAATCGCTCTTCTTCTAAGGAAATAATTTTTTCAAAATGAACGATCTGATCAGCCACATTAGATAGCTTTTCTTCTAAAGCTTGTTTTTGATGTTCCATAGATTGGTACAGTTTTTTAATCTCTTCAAAATCATATTCAGGAGAGAGCCCTTCAGTTTTTATTTCTTCTAACTCCTTCTTTAAAATATTCATGTTCTTAGTATCTTCATCTATTTCAGATTGATAATTACTAATTTCCTTTTGGATTAATTCCAAATCTAATAAAATTTGTGTCTTACGCTCTTCATTATATTTTAAAGACTGTTCTTTTTTAGTGATTTCTGAATTAACTTTATAATGTTCTTCTTGAACAATGTACTGTTCGCTTTGCAATTCTTGTGTTTGTTCACGATAATAAACAAGATCTTTACTAATATTTTCCTTAGATGTCTTAGTAGATTCTAGCTCCAAAGAATTCTCATTAAGCTTTTTTTCAATCTCATCTAAAGACTTATTTGTTACACACCACCTCAAAGATAATAATCGCAAACGTAGTTCATGCTCTTCTTCTTTTAATAATTTATATTTTTCTGCAGTATTCGCTTGTTTTTTTATTTTCTCAAGTTGTCTAGAAAGCTCTTCTTTTAAGTCATTAATTCTACTTAAATTATCTTGGGTTGATTTTATTTTACTATTTGTTTCTTTTCGACGTTCTTTATATTTTGAAATACCTGCCGCTTCTTCAATATATATCCGTAAATCTTCAGGCTTAGCTTCTACAAATTTACTAATTATACCTTGTTCAATAATCGAATAACTTCTAGGACCAAGACCTGTTCCTAAGAATATATCCGTAATATCTTTACGGCGACACTTGGTAGAATTAAGATAATAGGTAGAATTACCATCAGCACTCATAACCCTTTTAATGCTGATCTCACTGTATGAATGATATTCACCAGTTAATCTTCCATTAGAATTATCAAATAATAATTCTACAGATGCTTGGCCGGCAGGCTTTCTACTGGTAGAGCCATTAAATATAACATTAACTATTCCATCGCTGCGCAAATTTTTTGCAGAGCTTTCTCCTAGTACCCATTTAACTGCATCAATAATATTAGATTTTCCACAGCCATTTGGACCTACAACCCCAGTTATGTTACTTTTAAAAACAACTGTGGATGGTTCAACGAACGACTTAAAGCCACTCATTTTTAATTGCTTTAACTTCATAATATATTTTTGGCTTTAAAATACCATATTGTACCCTATCAATAATAAAATTGGGATAAGTATTATAATTTCTTTCCTAAAAATTATAACCTCTCAATTGGTGATTTCTTAATCAATGCTAATTTCAGTTAATGGCTCTAAATAAGGCCATAATACTTCAGGAATTTTAATACTACCGTTCTCTAATTGATAATTCTCTAATATAGCTATTAATGTTCTACCAACAGCCAGCCCTGAACCGTTTAATGTGTGAACAAGTGTCGATTTATTGTTGATTTTTATTCTAGTTTGCATTCTCCTGGCTTGAAAATCGCCGCAATTTGAACAAGAAGAAATTTCTCTATATTTGTTCTGTCCAGGAAGCCAAACCTCTATATCATAAGTTTTCTGAGCACAAAAACCAATGTCTCCGCTACATAAAGACATTACTCTATAAGGCAACCCTAATTTTTTTAAGATAGCCTCTGCATTTTTAGTTAATTCTTCTAATGTAATATTTGACTGCTCAGGCTTAGTTATACAAACCATCTCAACCTTATCAAACTGATGCTGTCTGAGCATGCCAGTTGTATCTTTACCATATGAACCGGCCTCTTTTCTAAAGCAAGGAGTATGACAAACAAACTTAATAGGTAAATCTTTAGCATCGAAAATTTTATTTGCAACTATATTAGTAACAGGAACTTCCGCAGTTGGGATAAGATAATAATCAGTACCTTTTAAGCTAAATAAATCTTCTTCAAATTTAGGTAATTGACCACTATTTTGCATAGTCATTGTATTAACTAAAAATGGGACATAAATCTCTTGATAACCATGCTCTTTCGTATGCACATCCAACATAAACTGTATTAATGCTCTATGTAATTTTGCTAACTTTCCATGCAATACAACAAATCTAGATCCAGCAAGCTTAGCAGCTGTGCCAAAGTCCATAAGATGTTTACTTATATTAAGTTCTAAATGTTCTTTAGGCTCAAAATCAAATTTAGGGAGCTCCCCATGGGTACGGATAACCACATTATCATTTTCATCTTTACCAATAGGAACACTAGAATCCAGAATATTAGGTATCGTAAGATAATATTGTTTTAATTTATGTTGGATATCTGTTAATTTAGCTTCGATTACTTTTAAATTATTACCTACTTCACTAACTTCAATTAAATGAGAATCACACTCTTTACCTTGACTTTTTAGAAGTCCTATCTCTTTTGAAATAGTATTACGTTTATTTTGAAGTTCTTGAGCCTCTACTTGTAATTTTTTTCTAGATTGTTCTAGTGAAGTAAGCAAGGATAAATCAATCTTAAAACCTCTATTAATAAGGACATTAGATATTTTTTCTAAATCAGTACGTAGTAACTTAGGATCAAGCACAATATTAATTAACCATAAATATTCATATATTATTCATTGGAATCATCATCTTTGTTAACCCAAGATGAACATAGCTTTTTGAAAAATTTTGCTCAAAAGCAAGTGTCCAATGACCTCTCATATTTCTACATATCATGCAATAACTTTCCCTATTTTTTAGGAATAGCCAGCAGATTTTTTAATATTCAGACGATACAATTTTTACGGTCTTTTTCAAGTTATAATACCGTCTTATATCTCCACCATTAACTGCTCAACAATATCACAATAAATTGGCGTCCCCAAGGGGATTCGAACCCCTGTTTTCGCCGTGAAAGGGCGATGTCCTAACCACTAGACGATGGGGACTTCCTATCTTGGAGTTAGGCGGTCTCGAACCGCCGACCTCTTGCATGCCATGCAAGCGCTCTCCCAACTGAGCTATAACCCCTAGTGGTAGAAGAATTCTAGAAATTATAACTCTTAATGTCAAGAGTTTATACACTTATTAACAAATTTTAAAAATTAATTTTTGGTCAAATTAAGATCTTGCTACAAGAATTGTCCAATTATTCAAAAGTATGATAAAAAGAAATTGCCAATTTTTTTGTATTATCAGTAATATTAAAATTTTTTAATTCTTTTAATGACAACCATAAAAAATCTGTATGCTCTGCTGGATTGCATTGAATATTTCCATCCATAACTAATATAGAGAAGGTAAATTGTCTTGTTTTAATACCTACATCACATACATAATCAAAACTACCAAGATATTCCTTAATACTTAATACATCCAGGCTAGTTTCTTCTTTTACCTCACGTATTAAAGCATTTATGATTTTTTCTTCCTTATTAACTCCCCCTCCTGGTAAATCTAGAAATCCTCCTAAAAAATCGTTCTCGATTCTTTTCAAAAAAAGGAGCTTAAATTCTTTACTAATGAGAGCGCCTACTGAAATTTTTTTGATCCCATCTAAATCAGCTCTAGCTAGTAATTCATCTATAAAATCATCACTTATGTCGTTTTGGATTAACATACAATATAAACATCATGCAAAACACCATTATATAACATTTAAAATAGTTTTAACTACTATAATGTTTGTTATTATCTGTTTCGTTATAATAGGGTGAATTGTTACGTTTGCCTTGATAAATAATTAACTATTTTCTATTACTCAAAAAGAAGAAAAATAGTAGTACTGTTAGCCATGATTTTATTCCTAACCAGATGGTAATATGCTTCGAAAAAGCTGATAACTGTAATTGTCAATGTTTTAGATAGTAGTCAGGTTTGATGCTATAATGTTTAAGATATCACAGATAAGATCATGTATGTGATAGAACTCAATAAATTGCTGTAATAAAAGGAGTGGGCAATGATAAGACACGTTGTTTTATTTGAGGTGAAACCAGAAATTTCTTCAACAGAATTAAATTCAATTTTTGAAGAATTAATGCTTTGGAAAACTACTATAAAGGGTATATTATCCATCGCATGCGGTAAATGTAATTATCACAAAAATAAGAAAATTAAAACATTTACACATGGATTCTCAATTGATTTTAAGGACGAGTTATCCTTTAAGAATTTTTTTGATGATAGAGAAACTCATTCGGTAAAAGATAAGCTTATTAACATAGTTGTCAATGGTTATGATGGAATATTTGGTTTTGAATTTGAAAAATTTGAGTAATAAATTCCTAATTTTCTATTGGAGAAAAATCTGGGGAATGTGGTGGAAGATATACTAACGTTACTCCCTCTCTTTCTATAGCTTTTCTAATTTCCGCTAAAAAACTACAGATATAGGATGATACAGAAATAATTAAATTTTAAGAGCTAAATCTGAAAATTGTACGCTCTTGGAATTCTCGATCATAGTTGACTTTCTCCTTGTTTTTTACATATCCCCCTTTAGTATAATCATAAATTATTTTATTCCAGAAATCTAATCCAATCTGATTGTCAGGAATCACTGAAACCTCCCAATTACCTTTAATATTATTCCAAATTTTAAAAGCTGTTTTTTTACCAATACCTTGTTTTTGAAATTTTGCTAAAACAAAAAACTCTCCTATATTCCAATTAAAATTTTGATCATTCGTTATTTTATTAATCATAACAAACCCAGCTATCTCATTATCCAATCTAATAAGGAATACACTTCTATCACTCTCTAAAAAATAATTTTTAAAATCAAAGCTATCATACAAGCCATTTTTGGGTAACTCCCAACCAGGAAGATGTCCACAACATCTAGACATATCATAAACATAAAAACGAGCCATATTTTGAATAACTGGATAGTAATCAATAGTCGCTTCTAATAACTCAGGCTCGATAGTTAATCTTTTCAATAATTTTCACTCACAGTTCATTAGATATTCTCTGACATACCCATATACCATCTTATTACATAAGTTCTTTATGCCTAAAGCAATTAGTTACATGATCATTAACCATACCAACTGCCTGCATATACGCATATATTATCGTTGTTCCTACAAACTTAAACCCCTTCTTTTTTAAATCCTTACTAAACGTATCTGATATACTAGTGAAGGCAGGTACTTGGTCCATATTATCCCATTTATTAATAATTGGACAATCTTTAATAAATTGAGATTGATACTTATAGAAACTTCCATAATCTTTTTGAATAGCTAAAAAGGACTGTGCGTTTGTTATAGTAGATGCTATTTTTAATTTATTTCTGATAATTCCAGAATTATTTATAAGCTCCGCTGTTTTTTTAATATCATATTCAGCAATTTTCTTAACATTAAATCCATCAAAAGCTTCATAATAATTGTTTCTCTTTTTTAATATAGTTAACCAATTTAGTCCAGCTTGTGCACCCTCAAGAGTCAAATATTCAAACAATGTTTTATCATTTTTTTCTGGAACACCCCATTCTAAATCATGATATTCTCTATATATAGGATCATTACTGCACCATGAACATCTGTTTTTCATATTAAAATTCCTATAATTTTTTTAATGTATATTACTCTTTTTTTATAAGAAACATACTTTTGATTTACAGGTAAGACACACCAATTTGATATGATAGCAATATTGTTATGACATAAATATTGTTAGAAACCACAAATTTTGGCTTTGCAACTCATTATCCTAGCTACAGCATTGAGGATAGGTAGTCTAATTTATACTAATATTGTTTGAAAAGGCTTCACCATCCCTATACTACCACCTGTAACTACTTGTTTAATCGTCTATTAAATAACTCATAACGAAAAAAGAGAACGCTATTTCGAGAGATTGTGCATAGTCAACCCCATCTTTTTCTGCTGAGATTAAAGGCTTTATCAAATTCCATTGTTTGTCTGTTAAATCCGTATCATATTGTTTTTTGCTCATATAACAACCATTATTTATATAATTAGCATGTGTGATAATAGTACAAAAATGGATAGGACATCCAGCAGAGTAGCTGAAACCCATGTTGTAAATCTTAAGAAAAAATTTAAGATTAACTCAAAATCTAAAATGATAAATTCTTTTTCATAAATTTAGTTTATAGCAAAAACATAGATAACCAAAAGATTACTAACAAATTATAATTTGTGGATACTAGTAAGATTATCAGAGCTGGTTTTACTGTAGGATGATAACACTAACCGTGTGGAATAAAGTTAAAATATACATATCCTATTACAAGATATAATAATATATAGCGTATTGGTTGAGTAAAACTAAAAATTTGTAATGCTGTTCCAAATGATGATTTAATCCTGGCCCCAAAAATATTAACACTATACAATTCATCTAACATCAAGTGTAAAAAAAACCCTCCTCCTAAGAAAGAGCCCAACAAACCAGCCATAAATATTTCATAATCTATACTAAGAAAATAAACCATCAATACCAAAGATATTAAAATACCCATTGGAACTGAATGAATTAAACCACGATGATAAGTAATACTTGATAATATTTTCGGTAACAAATATTTAATTAAAATATATGTTACTATACAAAGAACTGTTTGAACAACTATCTCTATTGAGCCATTAATATTAGCAATACTTACTAAAACTAATCCTACTGCTAAAAAAGATGATAGTGACACTACAATTTTAGTGGGAATAGAACTCTCAGCATCTATATCAGGTAATATTGAACCAATTATAAATAGCCCTATAGCAATAATTAGATGAGAGGCTTTTAAAAAAAAACCATACTGCCAACATACCCCTCCCCCTATAATACCAGTTATAGTTCCAGCCGTCAGATGCGTTCTAAAATTCGCCATAGTGAAGTTCCTTCTAGTTTAAGTATCATTTGTCATCATACTTTATATTAATAATCCTAGATATTAACCATAATATTGTTTGGACACCACAATTTTTTCCAGCCTTGGGGATAATAATACACTAAATAAAAAATCAATTAAAAATATTCTAGTTTAGTTTGATTTTAATATGTCATGAAGATATTTAGCCACAGTTAAAGCACTGGATTTATATTCATATTTAATTGCAGTATCTCTTTTTGATGACGAATATGTTTTATCTCTTTGTTGCTTTATTACCTCAACACCAAGATCATATCTAATATCTACATCTCTATGATGAATAGCATTCATATTAGGCCCTTCAACTATCAGATAAGTATTCATGGGAAATATATCTGAAATTTCCGATAACATTGAAGAAGAAGCACCAGGCACAAAGATTTTACTACTTCTATTTTGCAAGGCACATCCTAATAAAGGATAATACGCACTAGGCAAAAATCTAAAATCAAAATTGTATAGTTCATAATTTAGTTTTAGTTGCCCCAACCTATGGCAAAAAGCTTCTGTTACATAATCCAAGTCAATTTCAATATTTTTATCATTTATATTTCTTCCATGTACATCTAAAAGCTGTTTAGTAAGCTTGTCATGCTTCCCTGTCCTTGGACCATTTGTTACCTTAATGAGATGAGGAATAGTATGCATCTTAGCTTGTTCACCGATATAATCAGCCAGCTTTACAACATCCTCATTAGTATATAATCTTGGAGAACCAGAGCTATCAGGAGCATCGCCAGGCAATATTATTAGAGTAATAGGCTCTCTTATACTACTGATCTGCTCATACTGATTAAATGCACTGTTTAGTTTATCTTCAGTAAGATTGTTAGGCACTCCCACAATGGGAATAATCTTGCTATATTTTTTAGCAAGATCGTTATTAATAGCATATCTTGGTAAAGATATAATAGTGTCTTTGTCCATGGCTAACATCCCTGGCATTATCTGGTGACCAGACCAAACAAAAATTATTTTTTTATGGGGATTTATTGTTTGAATATTGATAATTTGCTCAATCCCTAATTTTCCAACACCAATAACTAAGCTAATTGTATTATCAGAATTCACCAATTTAGACGTTAATTCTTTACCGTCTTCAAAATTCCCATAAGAATTAACTTGATGAGAAGAATTTGATAATAATTCTTGTAAATTATCTACAATCCCTTGTACTTGATTATTATCCCCAGTACGTAACGCACTTACTATGACAAATATTCCAATTGTTAAAGACTTCATATATTAAAACCATTAGTTAATGAATATTTAATTTTTTAAATATTTTAAATTTTCACTAGAAATGTATGATATTTTAATTACTCAATAATAAATAATCAATACTATTTTATTAAACATATCTTATTATCATTCATTCAAAACATAAATTTGTATATATTAGATTTTTTGTCCAGAGCAATAGATTTGTATACGGAAACTAAATTTTGAACATAGTATGCTATTTTGCATATTTTCTGTCAATATTTTAATAATAGTAGCTTTTGACTTCAAAATTAACTAAGAAAATTAACAAATAGACACACTTTTTTCATAATCACTCCATCAAATAGTGATACATTTTACGATATGATTAATCATAAAATAGTTATTGTGCATAAATTTTTATACTAAGAGTGTAAAAAATATTATTCTCTGGGCTCATATTAAAAATCACCAATATATATTTAGGCACATGTTCTACAATTAGCATATTTCTAAATAAGTACTAAAAAAATTATATGATGCCATCTTTCTACTTCTGAATTTTTATAAACCTACAAATGAAAAAATCACTTTGCATACTCTATCAAAATAATTATAGATTTGACGCTTATATCTGGTATATTTTACTTAGATTTTATAAAATTATATAAAAATTAATTATGATTAACTTAATCCTACCGCAACAAATTAGTTATGATCAAAACTATACATTTTAATATTCTATTAAATTATGAAAAAACTATAAAGAATGATAATTTGACATATAGTAAAAATTAAGATAAGTTAATTCCTAATATAAACAAACTAATTGAAGGAAAATTAATAATGATAAATTATTTAAAGGAAACAAACAATAAAATAGCAAAAATAAAAACTGAGATTAGTAAAAATATTGCTAATAATCTAAAGAAACTTAATGCTTCAATAGATAAAAATAAGAAAGATAATAAAAGAATTAACGAAAACATCAAAAAAGCTAATAAACTCCTAAAAGGATCCAAAACTGCTCTTCTTAAGAGAAAACAAAATGTAAGAATTAACGCAATGAAAAAAGAAATAGCCGAATTATCCAAAGCATTAATTCTACTAAAAGCAAAAGAGCAACATTTAAAAGAATTGGCAAAGCTTGCTAATAAATCTCTTAAAGGAAAGCCAGTACAAGCTAAGAAAAAAACTGTTAATAAAAAATTAAAAAAAACAGCTACTAAAAAATTAAAAGCAAGAAAAGCAGCTTGAACAATGAAACAATAATTTTTTCAAGCGGAAATCCTGGAAAAATTAAAGAGGTACAATCTATATTCAAAGATTTTGAATTTAGTATTGTTCCTCAGTCAAACATTGGCATACAAAAAAGTGCAGAAGAAACTGCCTGTACCTTTGTTGAAAACGCTCTTCTAAAAGCTAGATATGTTGCATCAAAAACTGATCATAGTGTCATAGCTGAGGACTCTGGCTTAGTTATAGATCTACTAGATAACGAGCCAGGAGTATTTTCAGCAAGATATGCAGGGGAAAATTCGACTGATCAAGAAAATATAAATAAAGTTCTTGAAAATCTCAAACAAAAAAACTTAAACCAGTCACCTGCAAAATTCATCGCGGTAGTTGTATACATATCAAATCCTAATGATCCTATTCCTATAATTAAACATGGAGAAATTATTGGAACAGTATCATCTAAATGTTCAGGAACAAACGGATTTGGATATGATCCCATATTCTACCCAGATGGCTCAACTAAAACACTAGCAGAAATAGCACCAGAAATAAAGAACTCTATAAGCCACAGAGGAATTGCTTTTAGAGCATTATTAGATATACTAAAATGATTTTTGGACACACTCTAATTGCAAAAAATAAATTTAAACTTCTATTCTATAATTTTTAAAATTAACTCTGGAGGACGACCAATAATAGCTTTATTGTTAAAAACAACTATAGGTCTTTGCATTAAAGAAGGGTTTTCTAATAAAATCTTAATATAATCCTTTTCTACCAAATTTCTAGCACTACCATAATTTTCTTTAAATAATTTATCATTTTTACGAATTAATTCTGAAGCAGCACTTTTCAATAACTTTAATATTGTTGCTAATTCTTTTTCTTCTATAGGATGTAGAATATAATTAATTATTTCATAATCAACATTTTTATCTTCAAGTATAGATAGTGCTTCTCTAGATTTAGAACATCTCGGATTATGATATATAATTGCTTTTTTCATCTTTCACAAAACTTACTAAATATATTAATCATGCTACTCTAGTTTAGTATTTTTTTCAAATACTTATTATATTCTATTTCTCACTTGACCAGCCACTAAACTAACGAGATTAAGCTTACAGTTTATAAATTTTAGTGAAACGCACAATTCCATAACAATAAGCATTCTATTCTTTTATTATGCCAATAATAGTATTTTAGTTTTTTACAAATAGCTTTATAAGCTTAATTATAAGAAGTGATAATGTTTCCGTCATTATATAAAAATCAGCATGAAATTTCTCTTCAGGAGATTCAATATTATAGTCCTCTAAACCCGTTACATCATCAGTATATTTAATAGTTCTTAAATCAAAATCCTCAGATAAAATAAAATTTATTTTATCTTGCCAATTTAAAGAAAGCTGATGAATAGTATAACCATCTTGTAAAAGATGCTTAATCGGCTTAAATGATAGATCCTGGTGTTGACATCTAATGATTCTATTTTGCTGGTTTGGATCGATCATCATACATGAATGTTCAATACCAAATGATGAAGGATAGCTATCGTTTAAAAGCCACTTAGTTAATATTGGAGCAATTTTCTTAATATTACATTCATAATAAGATGAATCACCAAATGTTTTTTTGAATATACTTAAAAATTTATCTAATTTAGTTGAAACCGTTGTATCAACAATGAGCAAACTATTCCTTATATCAAAATATGCATAAACCTTAGATATTTTACTAAAAGCTTTTGGTAGCAACATATTAGTTATCTCATCTTTTAATGCCAGTTTCTCTTTTTGATAAACTTTACGTCCGTCGATAGTTTTGATCTTATTTATTTTTATTTTAAGCTCTTGATTAACAACTGCCATAGGTAAAACCTTTTCTTCAAGCTGCATACATATTAGCGTATAGTCATTCTGGGAAAAGACTAAGGAAGATTTCTCATTTTCTATTGGAGAAACCCATCCATAACTACTTGGAAGGCTTGGCAAACAGTCTTGAAATTCTAACTTACTCAGATGTTTTTCTATTTTGTTTTGATTGTATGACACCCCATCTGGTAATTGAAATATCTTTGCTTGTTTAAACCACATATTTTCCCCAATTCATAATTTCAGTAAACATTTAACTATTTAGACGAATCGCCGCATTAATTCTAGCCACAGTACGTTCCTTGCCCACTAGAAAAATTACCTCAGCAATCCCAGGTGAATTAGTATCTCCAGTTAAGGCTATTCTGATAGGCTGGGCTAATTGTGGAAACTTTAAACTATCCATTTTGATAACACTTTTTATTATTTGCGATATTTCCTCTAGAGACCAACCTTGTGCTCCCTCAAGCATATCTACAACTTTATTCATAGATGTTTGTATTCCATTAGTGAAAAATCTACTCACTGATGGACTATTGTACTCAATCTTATCAGTGTACAAAAATAAACAATCTTTAGCAAAATCAATTAATGTTTCAGAACGTTTCGCAAAAAATGGTAATATCTTATGCAAGGGAGGACCCAATTTAATGTCTGCACCTATTTGTTTAATAATATCTTCTAATTCATTGATATAATTTATATTCTCAAAATTTTGAATATAGTTCTTATTAATCCACAACAACTTGTCTTTACTAAAAGTTGCAGAAGCCTTATTAACATTCGCTAGATCAAATAATTTAATCATCTCATTAATAGAAAATATTTCTTGATCATTATGAGACCATCCGAGGCGCACAAGATAATTCAATAATGCTTCAGGTAAAATCCCTTCTTCTCTATATTGCATAACGTTTACGGCATCATGCCTTTTAGACATTCTTTTACCATCTTCATTCAAGATCATTGGCAAATGAGCAAATTTTGGTACTTGAAAAGCTAATGCCTCTAATATATTGATTTGTTTAGGAGTATTATTGATATGATCATCTCCTCGTATTACATGAGTTATTTCCATGTCATAATCATCTATCGCTGCAGCAAAATTATAGGTAGGCATACCGTCACTACGCTGTAAAACTAAATCATCTAACTCTGAATTATCAACAGATATTTTACCAAAAACCAAATCATCAAAAATAACTTTTCCATTCAATGGATTAGAGAACCTAATTACAGTATTATCTGAGCTTTTTAAATTCCTTTCACGGCACTTATTATCATATTTAGGCTTTATTTTTTCAGCTAATTGCTGTTCTCTTAAACTACTTAAGCGGCTTTTACTACAATCACAATAATAGGCTAACTTTTTATCAACCATATCATTTAAAATTTCTTGATACCTATGTATTCTTGCTGATTGTAAAGTCGGTTCTTCGTCCCAATCTAGTCCTAACCATTTTAACCCATTCAATATATTAGTAGTAGAAATCTCCGTTGAACGTTCTAAGTCGGTATCTTCTACTCTTAGGATAAATTTACCTTGTTTATTTCTAGCATATAACCAAGAAAAAAGAGCCGTTCTAGCCCCACCTACATGTAAATATCCAGTTGGGCTTGGAGCAAATCTCGTTTTTATTCTCATTGTATACTCCAAATTAATTGATATTAGTTACATTTATCTTAATATTTATACTATTCTGTATCGAATTACATCCAATGTAAACCATAATCGGCTCAATATATAATAACAATAAATGATTTGATTTTAGCTAGCGTATCTTGTAGAATTCCTTTTTTGGAATTTAAATCCTATAACCAATAACCAGCAATGAAAAAACTACCTCCTAAGCCAATTATTGCAATTGGATTAGTATCATTTTTAATTAATATCTCAAGTGTAATTGTTTATAGCCTCACACCTCTATACCTGACTAAAGTTCTAGGAATAACAGCATTAAGCTTAGGGATATTAGAGGGTACCGTGGAGATGTTAGCATGGTCTTCAAGAATTTTTTCAGGAATTATAACGGACTATATCCAAAAAAGAAAACCTCTTATGTTAATTGCTTATATTGCAACAGCTTTATCTAGGCCAATATTTGCAATATCAAGTAGTGTGTATTTATTTTTTCTAGCTAGATCAGTAGATCGGATCGCAAATGGATTACAAGCTGTCGCTAGAGATTCCTTAGTAGGTGATCTATCAGTTTCTGGTCAACGAGGTGCTGCGTATGGACTTAGACAAAGCCTTAGCGTTACTGGCTCACTAGTAGGTGGAGTATTAGCTTTAGTACTTTTATATTCTTTTAACATCTCTTATCAAAATATCTTTTTACTAGCAGCCATCCCTGCAATCCTATCAGTATTGATTTTAGTAGTATTCATAAGTGATCCAGCAAAAGAAAAACAAAAAAGAAGATTTTCTTTTGTGATAAAACCTATCAAAAAATTATTTAAAAACCATGCACAATACTGGAAAACTATTTTTCTAGCATGTCTTTTCATGCTAGGAAACTATAGTGGATTTTTTGCAATACTACATGCTGAACATATAACCAAACAAGACATAATAGGACCCATCTTGATGATTTTACAAAATCTTGGTGGAATGTTAGCAGCTTATCCAATTGGCCACTATTCTGATCGAGGTAACCGCTCTCGTCTTTTAGGATACGGATTTTTATTAGCTATCATGTCAAACTTATGTTTTACCTATGCTTATAATATAATCATGATTTTAATCGCATCTTTGCTTTGGGGTAGTCAGATGGGAATAACTCAAAGTTTATTTGCAGCAAAAATCGCTGATAGTACTAGCAGCGATCTGCGAGGAAGTGCCTTTGGAATATATTATTTAATCATGGGAGTAATGATATTGCTATCTAATACAATGATAGGATGGGGATTCGATAATTTACAACCTGGAAATTCTTTTTTTATTAGCTCAACATTTATGTTATTGGCTTTTATCATACTAAAATTACAAAAAAACTCTAGTTAGTTTGCTTTAGCAATAAATTCCTGAATTTGTTTTACTGTGCAACTTGGTTCAGTCACCAATCTCCTAAAAACAGCAGCATTCTGCCTACCATACCACAGACCTTGCATATGTTTCGTTAAATGGAATAATTTGGTTATTCTTTGCTGGCTAACATAATCTAAATATTGACAAGCTATACCTTTGATAGAATCAACCAATCCAGGTGAATTGTAAATATGACTATCGACATCAGACAAAATATATGGATTCTTATAAGCAGTTCTGCCAATCATAACACCATCAACGTGATTTATAATATCGCTATAATTTTCTAAAGAATTAACTCCTCCATTTAATATAATCTCAAGATGAGGAAAATCTTGTTTTAATTTATATACTCTATCATAATCTAATTTCGGTATTCTTCTATTATCTCTAGGACTAACGCCAGATAATAAAGCTTTTCTTGCATGAACATAGAAGATATTGCATCGAGATGAAGATACTTCTTTGATAAAATCATATAAGAAACTATATGTATCCAAATCATCAACACCAATCCTACACTTAATAGATATTGGGATCTTAACATTATTTGACAAAGTATGAACAATATCCCCTACATGCTTCTTATCCAGCATCAAACAAGCACCAAAACCTCCATTTTGTACAGAGCTGCTAGGACAGCCGATATTTAAATTAATCTCATCATAACCATAACTCTCAGCAATTAAAGATGCAGACAAAATCTCTTCTATATCTCTACCACCTATTTGTACAGCAATAGGATGCTCAACTACATTAAAAGATAATAATTTTTTATGATCACCATTGATAATAGCCGCACTAGTTATCATTTCAGTAAACAACAACGAATGTTTTGATATACAACGTATAAGATAACGAAAATGCTTATCAGTATGCTCCATCATCGGAGCGATTGAAACTAATCTTTTGATTAAACTTGACATTTCAAGATACTAGTTGGAATTGTTCAATTATAAATTGTAACTCTTCCTGATCATAATAATTATTTATTGATATCCGATATACTATTTTGATTTTCTTACCAGTATAATCAGCATGTAAATCTTGATGCACATTAAAAGATATCCCTTTTAGTTTTCTACCAGAAATTTCTAAAGTGAATTTTAAATGCTTAGCTCCCATTACATAGCTATCAATCACATAAAACTCACCAACGAAACTAGGCTCTGGGAAAGACTGCCCCCATGGAAATTCATAATATATTTTTTTCCCAATAGAGAGGTCTATCTGATCTGTCTCAATTTCACCATCTGTTACTAGTATATTATCCAACATATCTTTATTAACTACTTTTATAACCTCTTCAGCAAAAAACATTTTAAATTGCTCTAGCTTAGCTGATTGAATAGACAACCCTGCTGCCATCGAATGTCCTCCGAATTTCAAAATTGTTGTAGAATCACGCAAAGCTACTCGTTCTAAAATATCTTTGATATTGATACCCACAATTGATCTTGCAGAGCCTTTCAATATATCCTTGTTAGGAGTCATCGTAAATATAATAGTTGGTCTATTATATTTCTCCTTTATTCTACCTGCTAATATACCAATTACTCCCTCGTGCCATTTTGAATTATACAGACATATAGTCTCAGATATTTGCTCAGATTTAATATTTATTTTTGATAAAATATCAAAGGCATCCTGTTTCATCTTTTGCTCAATTATTTTTCTTTGCTCATTTAAATTATTGAGGATAGCTGCATAAGATCTTGCTTCACCAATAGTACTTGCCATTAAACATTTAATACCAATACTCATATCATCAAGCCTTCCAGCTGCATTTATCCTAGGAGCTAATGCAAAACCAAAATCGCTTGAAATCAAATTCATAGGATCCCGTCCACCAATTTCACATAATGCAGATATTCCATGTGAACATCTTCCTTTTCTAATATTATTTAAACCAAGCTGTACTAATGCCCTATTATTATGATCCAATGAAACCACATCGGCCACTGTTCCAAGAGCAACTAGATCCAAATAATTTGCCATATTAATTCTTTCAACTTCATTTCTTAAGAAATATTCTTCTTTAGATAATTTAGCTCTAAAGCAACATAAAACATAGAAAACAACTCCTACTCCAGCAAGATTCTTACTAGGGAATTTACAATTTAACTGATTAGGATTAACGATAACATCAGCAGGAGGTAACTCAGCATCTGGTAAATGATGATCAGTGATTAATGTCTTTATACCTAACGATTTTGCATGCTTAACTCCATCTATACTAGTTATTCCATTATCAACTGTAATAATTAAATCAGGAGTATATTTTTTTGCATGATTGACAATATCTATAGTTAGTCCATAACCATCTTTCATTCTATTAGGAACAAGGTAATTTACATTGCTATAGTTAATGTCTTGAAAAAATTTCATACAAAGAGCTGTACTAGTTGCTCCGTCAGCATCATAGTCTCCTACAATCAAAATCGATTTTCTTTCTATGACATTTGAATATAATAGTTTTGCAGCATCTTCAACCCCTAATAAATCATGGTAACTAAATAATTGATGCTTATCATGAGCTATTTCTGATAAATTTCTAATACCTCTTCCTAAAAATATTTTTTGGATTATTGGAGGCAATGAATGTAAATCATGATCATCATTTGCATATGTTCTGGTAATAATTTTTTTATTATTCATAAAATTTAAAGATTAAAATTAACGTGATAAAATTTTTTCAAGCTTGCTCAATGCAATGTCTACTCTATTATTCTCCTGAATTAAACTAAACCTAACATACTCGTCTCCTAATTTTCCAAAAGACATACCTGGAGTTATAGAAATATTAGCTTCATTCAATAATAACTCAGAGAATTTTAATGAATTAAGATGACTGTATTTTTTGGGAATTTTAGCCCAAATAAACATTGTTGCATCAGGCTTAATAACCTCCCAACCAATGTTATTTAAACCATCAGATAAGTAATCTCGCCGCTCTTTATATTTTTTCACAATTTGTGGAACAAATTTTTGATAATTATCTAACGCAAAGGAACAAGCTTTTTGGATCGGCCCATAAGTCCCATAATCATAATAAGATTTGATCATTTTTAACGCATGGACCAATTTTTTATTGCCATACACAAAACCTATTCTCCAACCAGGCATATTAAAGCTCTTAGACATTGAATAAGTTTCTACTGCAACGTCCTTAGCTCCAGGTACTTGAAGTATAGATGGGTGCTGTTTATCACTGAATATGATATCTGCATAAGCAAAATCATGTATTATCCAAAACTCATATTTCTTAGCTAAAGATATGATCTCTGCAAAAAAATATAAATTTACACAATCAGTTGTAGGATTTGTTGGAAAATTTAGAATTAATACTTTTGGTCGATGATGATTCAATTTTACTTTTAAATCATCTATTAATAAATCCCCTGACATACCATTTAAACTAATAATTTCAGCCCCTGCTAGAATGAATGCATATTTATGAATAGGATAACAAGGCTCTGGTACAAATACTTTTTCCCCTGCGTTGATCATAGCCATCGATAAATGAGAAATACCTTCTTTAGATCCAAGAGTTACTATTATTTCACTTTTGGGATCTAAATTTAAATCGAACCTATTATGCAACCAGTTTTTCATTGATTGACGTAATTTATCTATCCCTTGTGAACTAGCATATCTATGGGCAAATGGCTCCTCTACACCTTTAATAAGCTCTTGAATAATTTCTTTTGGAGTATCTTGATCAGGATTCCCCATACTAAAATCAATTATATCTATACCAGCATCTATGTACTTACTTTTCAATTCATGAGTAACATTAAATACATATACTGGCAAGTTCTTTACTCTATCAAAATTATCTAACATTTATGCTCTTTTATTATACATATATAAATTGCTATATATGCATTGTATGAATAGTAATGTTTTAAAGCAACCCAAAATGCAAACAAATAAATACCTAAGCACTAATATTCTCTGTATGTATTGATATAAAAAAGAAATAATCTATAATGAACCAGTTATAATTCTTGTTCAACTGAGAATAAAAAGCATGGATGACATAAAAATATACGAGGCAACAACAAAAGAAGAAATTATCAGATGTTACCCTGCTGTACACCAACTTAGAAATCATTTAACTGAAGAAATTTATACTGTGAAAGTACAGTCTATTAGAAATTCAGGATACCATTTAATGTATATCCCTGATGAATCATCAGAAAAAATAGTCAGCATAATTGGCTATAGAATGTTCGATAATCTTGCATGGGGTAAAATTTTTTATATAGATGATATCTCCACTTTACCTGAATATCGAAATAAAGGCTATGCTAGTAAATTGTTAGATTGGTCGATAGATAAAGCCAAAAGTGATGGATGTGAACAACTACACTTAGACACTGGATTTGATACCCAAGATGCACATAGACTTTATTTAAAATATAATTTTAATTTTAACTGTCATCATATGGCAATAATTTTATAAATTTATTTAAATTATATACAAAAAATAAGAAATAAATTTTTAATTTTGGGAAGCTTAATAATATCTTTATCGACTTGACTACTAAAATAAAATTACTTGAATAATACCCATTGTTTAATGGTACAATTAAATAAAAATTTTTATGAAAACAAATTCTACTATAGTTAAAAAATTTACCTCTAAATATAGAAAATTTATATTTATTATTATCTTTATTTTAATTTCTCTTAGCGCAATTTTCCTATTTTATAGCTTAATAATTAACAAACAAATAAAAAATGAATTAGAACTTACAACTCAACAAACAATGAAATATGTTCGCGATAGTGAACAATATACTATCCCAGAAAACATACAAAATCTCTGGGCCAAACACTTTAAGAAACGATTTTTTTCCCCTTGGACTGATCCATTTAGATTTTCAAAAGAAAATGATATCCTTGCTGTTGAAAGAAGTGTTATTAAAAAATTTAGTGCGAAACCAGGATGGGGGTTAAACAGACATAAAATCAGTACTGAAGAGTTTAAAAAAATATCTAATAATATACAATTCGAAGATGGTTTTAATACAAAAAAACCAGCCATAACTACGAGGATCACTAGTCTAAGATTATTACCTACACATTTACCATCATTTACTAATTGGACTGACCCTGGAGAAGGTTTTCCATTTGATAATTATCAAATTACTAGTTTACATTTAAACTTACCAATATTTGTTCTCCATACAACTCAGGATAAAGCATGGAGTTTAGTTATTACCCCAAATAAATCCTACGGATGGGTCAAAAATAATGACATTGTAATGGTGAACGATAACTTTATTAGCTCATGGATTGATAGTAAATTTATTGTAGCTACCAAGGAAAGAACGGCTCTATTAGATGAAAGAAATATCTATCAAGGCTTAATGAGAATTGGCAATTTGCATCCTCTAATTGCTGAAAAAGATGATAATTACGTTATCAAATTTGCTTACAGTACCAAAGATAGTACTGCTGGAATTAAACAGGTTATTGTCAAGAAAAAGAAAGCTGAAATATGGCCTATCTCTGCTAAAACAAAATATGTAGCCTACATTGCTAATGAATATCTTGGTCAACCATATGGATGGGGAGGATTTATGGAATTACATGATTGCTCTTCTATACTAATGGATTTATTTGCTAATTTTGCCATCTGGCTACCAAAATATTCAGGAGATCAAGTTTATGAAGGAGAATATGTTGATCTTAAAGAGTTATCTAAACAAGAGAAAGAAAAAATCATCAAAGAAAGAGGTAAACCATTCTTTACATTACTGTGGAAACCTGGACATATAGTATTATATATAGGACATGATAAACAAAATATTTATATTTTCCACACCATTTGGGGATTAAGAACACATACCTTATTAGGAAAAGATGGCAGAGCTATAATAGGAAAAACTGTTATTACTTCTCTTAACTTTGGTTCAAATAATCCTGTTATTAAAAAGACTTTACTTCAGGGTATATCTGGAATGGTTTTAATAGATGACAAGCCTGAGCGACTAGAATAATAGAATTTATCTAAAGTTTTATGTAAGAAACCATATTTACCATACTACTCATCATCCCATCTATTTTCTTCTTCGTAATTATTGTAATTATTAATTATTTGTTGAAAATTGTTATGTTCTGAATAGTTTTGTCTAATAATATTCATTATTCCTGGAAAATCTGCTGCATGGTTTGCGTCTTCTATCTGTTCAAAAGAAATTGTCCGATTCATTAGTTGACGTGCAAAATCCATATTTTCTATGTTTTGCCGTCTATCTCCCCTTTGTCGGAAAGCTCGCAGTGCCTGTTCCGCCATGTTTCCACCAGCATTATTAGCTTGTTGAACCGGATTATTGCCGAGCTGATTAACTATTGGAGCTTGTCTTTGTATTGGTCTTACTGGAGGTGGATTATCATTTATATTGCGTAGTTGTATTCCACCTCTAATACCAGCAAGTAACCCTCCTCGTCCTCTATTATTTTGAGGCTGATTTTGTAACCTTTCATTAGTCAATTCTCTAACTGCTGCTCTATCATTCTCAGGGATCTGACCAGTCCTAAGTCGTCTTTGTAATTGCCTCATATCTGTATTTGGCTGATCATACAACCTCCTAATTCTTTCATTTTCTTCTTGAATAGCAGCCTGTTGATTAACTCTTCTTTCATTAAGCTGGTTTTGTACTAATACATAAGTAGGGTTATTGTCTGCATTATTATTTTGCATATATCTTTCTAGCTCTTCTGTTTCAGTAGTTGCTATTACACTTCTTCTACGCATGTTCTTTAAACGCTCTGGCATATTGGGTCGAATAGCATTTTCCCATGAATATTGAGCATTTGCAGCTGCAACATTTGGCCGTTGATTCTGTAGATTTTGCTGCTGCTGATCTCCAACCTGAGGTGGTGGTGGACCAGCAAATACTTGTTCTAATCTTCGTTTAATATTTTCCCTTGGCTCTTGTCCTGGTGGAAGTTCTACTCCTCGGGCACGAGCATCTTCTCGTGCTAAACGTGCTGCCTCTTCACGTTGTTGACGAGCTTGACGGATAACTTCCGCAGCTGTAGCTGCACCAGTCAGTTGTGGTGGGTCATCTTCTTCATCGTCGTTACCTGCCAAAAACCGCCTTCTGTCTTGAATTATATTTTCTGGTTCTTGTTCCACATTAAAATTATTACGATTTCTTCTAGGAGCATTATCTCGATTACCTGCTATTGGTACAAAACCTTGAACATATCTACCTTCATCGTCAACAACCCATCCCCTTTTCATTCCAATCGGAATATCATCTTCAACATTTACATTTTGTTGCTCATTTTGCTGCTGTTCAACCAGAATATCATCTTCAATATCTACATTTTGTTGCTCATTTTGCGCTAATCCAGGCGGAGGATCATCTTCAATATCTACATTTTGTTGCTCATTTTGCACTAATCCAGGCGGAGGATCATTTTCAATATCTACATTTTGTTGCTCATTTTGCTGCTGCTGTTCAAGTAGAGGATCATCTTCAACATTTACATTTTGTTGCTCATTTTGCTGCGGCTCAAGCAGAATATCATCTTCAACATCTACATTTTGTTGCTCATTTTGCTGCGGCTCAAGCAGAATATCATCCTCAACATCTACATTTTGTTGTTCATTCTGCTGCGGTTCAGGCAGAATGTCATCTTCAACATCTACATTTTGTTGTTCATTCTGCTGCGGTTCAAGCAGAATATCATCTTCAACATCTACATTTTGTTGCTCATTTTGCTGCAAATCAGGCATAAGTTTCTGTGCCAAAGTTATTTTATCTCGATACAGTTCGATAACATCATATTGGGAAATGATTCCAGAATTTATTAAATCATCAAGGTCTTTCTGATTACTAACTATATATAAATTTTGAGTTGCTTCATCATTAACAATTAACTTATCTCTTGATTCATCAAAATCACTTAGTTTTATTGCACCCATGCCGCTAACAATTGAGACATCCTTATCTATTTTTGTAAACTGTAAATCTTCTTCAGCACTTATTATATCTACATCACGTACCGGTAACTGAACCATTTTTTTGTCAATCCAATTCTGTTCACTAGATTTAGAAGAACCTATGTTCCAGCCAAAACGTAAACCACCATAGCTAGTTATCTTACGTGACTTGTCATAGTTTGTTTCTAGCTCTACAGTCAACCAATCTGTTACATTAATGTTACCACGAACACGAAATCCTTTTACGCTCTGAACATTTTTTCCAAAAAAATGATAATAACCTCCAAATAATTCAAGCCTTGTAAATTTTGGAATACCACCACCCGCCTCTATATCAAAGCCAGCAAGTGCTTTTTCAGAAATTCTTCTGTTCCTAATATTTATGTTTGCAATTTGTGTATTAACATCATAATTTACCCGATAAATATGATGACTATCTAATTCATAAGATTTTCCAAAAGGGATATAGGTATTTAATCTAAATTCTAGATTTTTTGATAAAGCTTCTAACCCTAAAGTAGCTTGATTTAAATAATTATTATTTTGGGTCTTACGTATATCATAAAATCCATAACCTCCTATTATCCATGCAGGATTGATAAGCATTCTATACCCAAAACCAAAATTTCCTTCTAAATGTCTAGATGTGTCTGACATCCCAATAACTGACAAAAACAAGAGGGAATTCATTTTCTGGAATACAGGTAAAACAAAACCGAGACGACCTATATTGCGACTACCACCCTTCTTAGAGCTATAGCCCAACTTACCCGTTAATTCTATTCTGGGCTTAAAACGGTTTTCACTAGACCCAGTAGTTTCCCTATCTGACGTTTTCGCGTATATTGAAGACATCCACAATAGCAAAAAAATTGCCAATAGATTGATTTTAAATAATTTTGAATACACATCACAGACCTGTTATCGTCCATGGTTAATAAATTATCCTTTAGTGTCATTATAGTACATTAACTCTCAGATATGTGCATTCCCTCTGAAAAGTCTCTGTTTTAGAGGAAGGTTATACTATCAATTAAAATGTACAATTTTGATTGAGAGCATAATTTAGTTTAACTATATGATTTATAAAATATTTTGCGGCACTATTCCCTAACTAGTTGATTCTTATATAGGCATACTTATATATCTAAGGAATATCTATTGAATTTAGCTGGCTTCTTGTGAATATCACTTTAATAAATGATAATTTGTTATTCGTTACAAAGACCAATCCCAGCGATTTTACCAAAGCAGTAAAATGTTGTTGCAAATTATGTTCTACTAATACCAAGTAAAAATATAAAATCGTTAAGTTATTTCTGTTTAACTATTTTTTCAGGCTCAACGTTTACCTCATCAAATAGTTATTACTTCTCTGCTCATGGTGGGTACGGTTTTTTAACTAAATTCAGTCAAACACAAAAATTCACCCATACAGACAGAGACAAAACAACATCTACATTTACCATAGAACCTAAAGCTAATATAAATGAAGGAATAGCGTTTGGGTCACTATTTTTATAATAATATCAGAAGAAGCAGAGTTTAATCAAATTAGAACAAAAACTAATAGCATTAATTATTTAGTCAAAATAGATAATCCAAATTACTGGGATACAAATACATCAGACTCTAAGTCTCATGATCTTAGTCTAACTATCTCACCTTACACACTAAATAATAGCATGCTTACTATAGTCAATTCTTACACTATTTTTTTATTGAAAATAGGACTATAAGACTTATTTAGCCCTTGGTAATCTATATACAATATACTACCTTTCTCAGGAATATCGATTTTCTCAACATAACAATGGATACCCCTATTTTTATCGTCTTGAGCTAGAAATTGAATTCTTATATGCTTTGGGGTTTGAATTAATTTAGTCGCACGCACACTAAATACAGCAAAATTATCCCACCTATTATGTATATAACTAGTTTTTTCTAAAGTATGTAATTTTACATCATTATATTCTACTGTTTCCCCAGGTTTAATAGTTTTATATGCATAGCTGATACTATCAGCATATTGATAAGATGCAGAATTATTTTTAGTGTATCCAATATTTACATTTTTTGTAGAATTGTTTGTTGCAATGATTGTTATTGCTGAACACGACATCCAAGCAAATATTCCAAGCAATACAAAAATAAATTTTTTCAACATTTTAACTCCTTAAAAAATATACAACTAAATAATTTTGTACCGTACCATAGTTTATTTATTTACGCAACTAGATGAATAATAGCATATATTTGTATAAAATATCTTCTTCAAGCTAGGAGGAAGAACAATATGAATACGGGTATTTTGGATATTTACACAGATTATTTAATATGCCAAAACAAATACGCAACAGCAACTGGATTATCGGATATGCTATCCGACGAGATTAGCCATGATAAAATTACACGTTACCCTTAGCACAGGAGATTTTGGCTCGAAAGAACCCTGTGAGTATATTAAACCAACACCATTTACTCCATATACAGGTTTAAGATTAGGACTTGGATTTTTAAGAACCAAGTTATGAGTTAGAAAAATATTATTGGGGTAATGCTTTATGGTCTCCCAGTTACTTTGCTGGTAGTTGTGGTGGCACCTTTAAAAATCATCAAAGAGTATATCAGCTCTCAAGAGAGCCCTACTATTAGCGAGGACCTTATATCCTCCACCATCAGTACGAGGTTTTACGGCACGGATGATAATATAAATAAAAATTTCAGTGCAACAGTAGAATATCGATTCTTTGGAACAGACCATATTCAATTATTCAAGTTATTCTGTCCCTCAAAGCAGAATAATAATCATCTCTAGCTATTAGAAATATCTATGACTACTTACTAACTGTTTGTTGTTGAGCAATTTTCTTACCTTCATATAAAGCTCTCCAACCCATATAAACTCTATACAATAACCAAATAGATATAGCTATATTAACTAAGTATCCTAAGCCAATACCTTCAGTTATTGAACCAATGATAAAACCAATAAAGGCAACCCAAAACGTCAAAGCTTGCCAGTCAAAATGGCTCTCAAGTATTGTTCCAGCTACATCCTTTTTCTTGTAATAATAAATAGCTATGCAGACTATTAGAGGAATTGGAGATAATATTCCCGCTAACAATAAACCATAAGCAATATGGGTAATTGTTGTATCTAGTGAATTGTCGTTTTCGTCTAAACCTGCCATTTTTACAATCTCCTAGAAAATAAATTAATTTTATATCATTCTAAAAATATAGCAATAACCTTTCGTCTAGTAAAATATATGATATTTAATATAACTAATTGAGCATCAATTGTTCAAATTTATTTGTGTTTTTTAGACTTTAAAAGCCCCAGTATAGTGCTTTGTAATTTTTTTGAAACATTAACCTTATATTCAATATACCAACTATTTGCCCCAATTAAATTTTCACATTTTATTGCATCTTTTAAAGTCATCACCAAAAAATCATCTTTAAAAGATAAAAAATCTTTGTCTGTAAAAATATAATGATCAGGAAAAATTATATGATTAACACTTTTTGCATACCTATCAATAATTTTTTTTATCCTAGATGGATCAGCAATCGATGTAACCAAAGTAACATTTTTGTTTTTAAGTGATGATAAAGTCATTTTTGAATCATTAGCAATATTAATTAATCTTTTAGGTTTTATACTCATACATAATTCATCATCATCAATTTCATCTTTATTTGTATTAACTATTAAGTTATCCTTAATTCTAGATATTGGCTCCCTTAAAGGGCCAATTGGCAGACAATACCCATTACCTAATTTTCTTTTATTATCAATTAATACAATTTCAATTTCTCTATCCATTGCATAATGCTGTAAACCATCATCACTTATGACAATATTGCAATCATTTTCCTCTAATAAAAATTTAACTGCTCTTGAACGGTTTGGATCAACTACTATTGGACAATCAGTCATACGATGCAATAATATTGCTTCTTCACCAGTTATTTTAACATCAATATCCTTAGTTAATAATACGGGATATGACTCAGAATTACCTCCATACCCTCTACTAACTATTCCTGGATTAAATCCTTTTTTTATTAAATATATTGCTAACCATTCAACAAAAGGAGTTTTCCCATTTCCACCTACAGTAATATTTCCAACAACTATAACTGGTACAGGAAAACAAACTCTGGAAATAATATTATTCAAATATAACCATCGTCTAATAATAACAATTATTTTGAAAATAAACTCAACAGGCAATAAAGTAATATGTAAAATTGATAATTTATTCCACAAAAATTTTTCAATCCATAGTTTAATTCTAACAACATATTTAATTTGCATCAAAATATCACTTATTCTTACTACTATAAGAAAATTGCATATCGTGAAGATAACGATAGTGACCACTCTTACTAATGAGTTCCAAGTGGGTTCCATGTTCAACTATCTTACCATGGTCAATCACTAATATCTGATCTGCTCTTTCAATAGTAGATAATCTATGAGCTATTACTAAAGTGGTTTTTTTGGACATTATTTTATTTAATACATCTTGAATAAATCGTTCAGATTGAGTATCTAATGACGATGTCGCTTCATCTAATAAAAGAATAGGAGCATTTTTATATATAGCCCTTGCTATTGCAATACGTTGGCGTTGCCCCCCAGATAGTAAAACACCATTTTCACCAATCAACGTATTTAATCCTTTAGTAAGCTCCTCAGCAAATTCAATAACGTGTGCTTGCTCAGCTGCTTCGTACACTCTAGAATTATTAACATTCTCAATTTCGCTATATGCTATATTTTTGTATATAGTGTCATTAAATAATGTAATATGTTGACTTACTATTGCAATATTTTTTCGTAAAGATAATAAATCAATTTCATTAATATCAATACCATCTACAGAAATTTTACCTGATCGAATCTGATAAAATCTTGCAAGTAAATTTGCTATTGTTGACTTACCACTACCGGACTTACCAACCAAAGCAACAGTTTCACCCGGTTGAATATCAAAAGACACCTCTTTTAATATTTCTCTATCATTAGATTCATATGAAAATTTAACTCTATTAAATGATATTTGACCACTCATATTTAATACTTGTTTTCCACCATTCTCTTCTACTTCTGAGTCCAATAACTCAAAAATACTTTCTGCTCCAGCAAGCCCTCTTTGGATAGTACTATTAATAGTAGTAATATTTTTAAGCGGTTTAAGTATAGCCAGCATAGCAGCAATAATAGAAGTAAAACTACCTGCTGATAAACTAGAAAACCCACTGATCCCATCCGGGTTAATAGCTAAATACATTATAACTGCTATACCACTTGCAGCGACCAATTGAACACCTGAAACATTTATGGATTTAGTCATAGCAACTTTTAAATCCAGCATCCTTGTTTCAGTATTAGCTTTCTTAAATTTATTCTTCTCATAATCCTGAGATCCAAACATTCTGATCTCTTTATAACCTTCAATAGTCTCTTCAGCTATTTCAGTAACATGCATCATAGAGTTCTGCAATTTTCTACTAGTACGTCTAACTCTCTTATTACTAAAAATAACTGTCACAGCAATTACAGGAATTGTTAGCATATAAATAAGGGTTAAAGAAAAACTAATCCTTAACATTACAATAAACAATCCTATTAATAAACACAAAGACTGCAAAAATGTTGTCAGAGCATCCATACTGACTTGGGCTACTTGCTCAGTATCATACAATAACTTTGATAAAAGCTTCCCTGAAGTTAGATTGTCAAATGTCTTTGCCGGAATCTCTAAATAATGTGCGAATAATTGATTACGAAATTTCATTACCACAGTTCTAGCGACCCAAGTCATACAATAAGTAGATAAAAAACTTGTTACCCCTCTAGCTAAGAAAGCTAACAAAATTATGTAAGGTAACCAGGCAATAAAATTTTGATCTCTTGCAATAAACCCTCTGTTTAATACCGGCTCAAGAAAATATACAAACCCAGCATCAACAGCTGAGTATAGAATTGTGCCTAAAATTCCGAATAAGCTTATTAGCCAATACGGTTTTATATAACTAATAAGTCTACGATAAATACTGGTTTTATAAGTTTTCATAATAAAACTTTTAAAATCTGTTAAGCTTAATCTTCAGTATAAAATAAGAACACCATAAAGGAAACTTTTTAATTACTTATTAATAATATTAATGTATCATTCCTATTCATATATCAATGTGCAATTGGAGAATGTATGCCTGATGTTGAGATAATTATCAATGAGGCTTTTGAAAAATTTGGTGATAAACAATACATCAATGACGAACAAACAATATTAGCAGTCAAAAAAGCACTAGAATTACTAAATACTGGCAAAGCTCGCATATGTAGCAAACAAAACGGCATATGGTCCGTAAATAGCTGGTTAAAAAAAGCTGTCTTACTTTCTTTTAAAATAAATAAGAATCAGATATATACAGCAAATTACACTCAATTTTATGATAAAATTTATAGCAAGTATAAAGACTATTCAGAACAAGACTTTATAAATGCAAAAGTTAGGGTTGTTCCTGGCTCTTATGTAAGGTATGGAGCATTTATTGATCAAGACTGCGTACTAATGCCTAGCTTTGTCAATATAGGTGCTTACATAGGTCAAAGAGTAATGGTAGATACCTGGGCAACTGTCGGATCTTGTGCACAAATAGGCTCAAATGTGCATTTATCTGGAGGAGTTGGTATTGGTGGGGTATTAGAGCCTTTACAGAGCACACCCACAATTATTGAAGACAATTGTTTTATCGGTGCAAGATCAGAAATTGTCGAAGGAGTTATTGTAGAAAAAAATTCTGTAATATCTATGGGTGTTTTCATCGGTAAAAGCACAAAAATCTATAATAGATTAACCGATGAAATAACCTACGGTAGAATTCCAGAAGGCTCTGTAGTAATTCCTGGCTCTCTACCATCTAAAGATGGAAAATACTCTATGTATGCTGCAATAATAGTTAAGGAAGCTGATGAGAAAACAAAGAGTAAAATAAAATTAACTGAGCAACTAAGAAATTTAGATTAATTATTTGTTAACTTGAACTTTTTTATTACTATCTGTCTTTGATTGTTCCTTATCTACTTTATTATCTTTATTATCTTTATTATCTTTATTATCTTTATTATCTAATTTAATTGAGGTAATTTTTTCACGCAAACACTTACAGTCACGTAATGCTCCCATTGGTTGTGGAACACCTTGAAAATCTCCTGGAAAACATAAATTAATTCTCCAATCTATTGCATCATCATCTATTTCTGTTGGGATCACCCAAGTTTTTCTACTTCTATATATTTCATTTTCTTTGCCTTCCCAAATAGTTGGAGAAAATTTTGCTCTTAAGGTTACATAATCCCTACTTTTACATGGGAAATCAATTGAATTTTTTAAAATAGCTTTAGCTATTGTAATGGTACCTTTTGGATTAAAAGGTTTTTCATATGGATCATATAAATCAATCGTTATAGCAAAATCTTTCCAACAAGTATTTTTATCAATAATTAATTTACAGGGAAAATCTGTCTTGGCTAAACAACCAATAGCATACGATAATAAGAAGACAATCAGTGCATGTCTCATATACATAATTTCTCCACTAGCTACATTATAAGCATTATTAATAAATATAATAGTTCATGTTAATAACTTAGACACTTTTATTATGAAAAATCCTAGGTTAAATCAGATAATTGCAATTTTTTTTTTCATTTCGCTCTAGCATTGCTTGTTTCTATAAACCTCTTTGATACAATATTGATACAGGAGAGATGGCCGAGCGGTTTAAGGCGCACGCCTGGAAAGCGTGTGTACGTTTTAAAGCGTACCGAGGGTTCGAATCCCTCTCTCTCCGCCAATCCTTAAAACTTAAATATTTCTAAAAGCTCTTTAATTGATTATGCTTAATTATCATACAAACAAACATGTATGCTCTTATTTTGTATAATAAAAACAACTTTTGTTGCCATAGTGGTTGTTTTAATATAATAGATCTTTTTATCTACAATAATCTCTAACTTAATTTTTTAAATTTAATGTTTATTCTAAAATATTTTATTGACAATAAAGTATAAATTAGAATATAATGTCTAATAAATAGTTGCCAACATATGAGAACTGCATTAAAAAAATATTTACCAATTGCACAAGGTTTTGCTGAGTTACTTTATCCTCTTGCTGAAGTTGTCATTCACGATTTAAAGAAAGATAAAATAGAAGCTATATTTAATTCTTTTTCTAAAAGAAATGTTGGAGATAAGTCATATCTAGAAAACTGGAATTCCCCTAGCAAACTTAAAAATAATATTATCGGTCCATATAAAAAAACTAATTATGATGGACGTAATTTAAAATCTATTAGCATAATATTACGTGATGAAACAAAAAAAGCCATTAGTTTACTCTGTATTAACATGGATATTTCTATTTTTGATAAATACCGGAGTTCTTTACAGCTGTTCCTAGATAATAATGACAAATTTAACTCAGAGGAACAACAGAATTTATTTAAAGATGATCTATATGAGCAAATAACCGTCTTTATTAGAAATTACTGTCAACAAAATCATCTAAATATTGATAACCTTAATCGTAATGAAAAACAAAATCTTATTTTAACCTTAAAGAATAAAGGTGCATTTGATGGAAAAAATGCAACTAATTACATTGCTCGTATTCTAAACATTAGTCGGGCGACTGTTTATAATTATCTTAAACCAACAAAATAACATGCAACAAAAAGAATTAAAATTTTGGCAAGTAGACGCTTTTACAAATAAAATTTTTAAAGGTAACCCAGCAGCTATTTTTATTTTAGATGAAAAAATAGACGAGATATTGATGCAAAATATTGCTAGCGAAATGAATTTACCTGAAACAGCTTTTGTATTAAAAAATGAAAATTCTAACCCTTATTTACAATGGTTTACCCCAAAATCTGAAATCGATCTATGTGGACATGCAACACTTGCTGCTGCACATATTTACTTAACCCAGTTTGAACCCAAACTTAATACAATAACTTTTGATACAAAATTTGTTGGCCAACTTAATGTTAAAAAAAATAGTCATACTTACACCATGAATTTTCCTTCACGGATAGGTGAAAATATACCATTAACTAAAATTCCATCTTTTGTATTTAGATCACTATCAAAAACACCACCAATAGAAGCATATAAATCTCGTGATTTAATGCTTATATATGAAAATGATCAAACCATATATGATATGCAACCAAATTTCAATGCTCTCTTAGAATACAAAAATTTTATAATAGTTACAGCTAAATCTAGTAAAGCAAAATATGATTTTATATCTCGTTTCTTTTGCGCAGATGACGGTATTGTTGAAGATCCAGTAACCGGCTCTGCTCATTGCACCTCAGCCCCATATTGGTCTTCTAAATTAGTCAAAAAAAATCTTAAAGCATACCAAGCATCCGAACGTGGTGGTGAGTTATTAATTAAAATTGTAAATGATCGTATTTTTATATCTGGAGAAGCAATAACAGTAATACAAGGTAGTATGAGGATTTAAATGTCAAAGTTACCTCAATTTAAACTTGAAAGTTATTTAGCGACTAGAGAATTTAAAGCTCCATATATGCTTTGTGCTTCTGATACTGAATCTTACCTAATGTCTGAACTCTTGAATTTGGCAGATCAAGAATGTTTGAAGCTTTGGAATAATCTTTCACTTACTTATACAGAGCTATTTGGTATGCCATTACTTCTAGAAGAAATCGCTAAATCTTATGAAAAGCATATTGCATCAAAAAATATTTTATGTTTTGCTGGAGCTGAAGAAGGAATTTATTGTATGTGCCATTCTATCCTTGAAAAAGAAGACCATGCAATTGTTATAACACCTTGCTATCAATCGTTAAAAGCAATTCCCAGCTCTTTATGTAAAGTTAGTAAAATACAATTATTTCATGAAAATAATTGGGAACTAGATATCAGTAAAATTAAAAGTACTATACAACCAAATACTAAACTTATCATTATTAACTATCCTCATAATCCAACAGGTGCAATGCTGACCAAAATCCAACAAAAAGAACTAGTTGATATTGCACGTGAAAATAATTTATGGATTTTTTCAGATGAAGTTTATCGTCTATTAGAATTAGAACCTAATGATCAATTACCCATGATCGCAGATGAATATGAGAAAGGCCTAAGTCTTGGTGTTATGTCTAAAGCATTTGGTTTAGCTGGATTACGTATTGGCTGGGTTGCCACACAAAATACTGAAATTTTGAACAAAATGAGTAACATTAAAAGCTATCTTTCAATTTGTAATAGTGCTCCTTCTGAGATAATTTCAATAATTGCGTTAAGAAATAAAAACAAAATACTAGATCGGAATTTAAAAATAATTAAAAAAAACATTATGCTGCTAAATGTTTTTTTTGAAAACAATCAGAGTGTTTTCGAGTGGTTAACCCCTAAAAGTGGATGTACTAGCTTCCCAAAGCTAAAACCACCTATTTCAGCATATGATTTCTCTGAAAACCTACTTAAGACAAAAGGTGTAGTTATGTTACCAAGCACAGTCTACGATTATGGCGATAGTCATGTTCGTATTGGCTTTGGAAGAAAAAATTTACCAATAGCATTAAATCACCTACAAGATTTCATTAGCTCAAACTTTGATTTTACTTAGCGTAATGACTTATGCAAATACTAGATATTGATGATATCAAAAATAGAATCGAACTTACCAAAATGATTTCTATGCAGGAAGAAGGCTTTAAAGCATTCAGTGCAAATAAAGTTAATATCCCCCCTGTTGGTTATATAAAACAAAAAAATCCTCCCGGTTCTTATCATATTAAATATGGATTAATAAATAATGATAGTATTTGGGTTGTTAAAATTGCAGGCGGCCCCCACTCTATGCCACTTAATGGTTTAATAATAGTTATCTCAACAGTAACAGGTGCCCCAATTGCCATCTTGAAAGATAACGGTTATCTCACTCAGCTTAGAACAGCTATTGCTGGACTTATATCAGCTAAATACCTTGCTCCAAAAAAAATTACAAATATAGGAATAGTTGGTACTGGGAAACAAGCAGAAATGCAATTAAATATTTTAAAGAATTTGACGACTTGTAGAAATGTATATATTTGGGGTCGCTCAGCTAAAAAAAGTTTGCAATATAAAAAAACTATGGAGAAACAAGGATTTAAAATAAATGTTGTTTCTTCAACGACAGATATTATAGAAAATTGCAATCTGATCGTAACAGCAACATCTGCAGAAGAACCAATTTTAACAACTATCCATTCAGGAACTCATATAACTGCAGTTGGAGCAGATGCACCAGGAAAAATAGAACTTAATCCCAAAATCATTTCAAATGCTGATATCCTTTGTGCAGATAGTAAAGCTCAATGTATTGATCATGGAGAAATCCATTATGCTTATAAAGAAAAAATGATCAAAGAAAACAATATAATAGAGCTTGGACAGCTCATCCTAGATCAAACTTTAGGAAGAACACAGAATGATCAAATAACTGTTACAGATCTAACTGGAATTGCTGTTCAAGATATTCAAATTGCTAAAGCAATTATACAACAACCATGCTCAAAGCCTTAAGTCAATTATAAATTTATTTTGATTGATATATTTGGTAAACTAGCATACTATATTACAATCATACATTTTAAGTACATTTTATGTGGGAAAAAATACATAGCAAGTTCTATAAAGATGTTTCAGCCCAAGAAGTATGGGAAATATGGACAGATATAGAAAATTGGCCAAAATGGCATAATGATTTAGAATATTGTAAATTAAATGGTAATTTTGTAGTTGGTAATAGCTTTGTGCTAAAACCAAAGAAAGCCCCTCCAGTTAAAATAACTTTAACAGAAATAAATGAGAATAAAAAATTCACCGATCGCACCGATTTTCTTGGTGCTAAAATGTTTGATACACATATTATAGATGAAAAAGAAAACGGAATACTATTAACTAATAAATTAATAGTAACAGGAACATTAAAATGGCTTTGGATAAAGGTTGTCGCAAATCACGTGGCTAATAGCGTTCCAGAAGAAATGAATGCACTTGTTAAATTAGCTCAATCTAATGTTAAAATATCATGAGTAAATTTCCTTTTAGCTTTGATACTCCAGCAGACAGTCCAGGATTTTTGCTTTGGCAAACAACAACACTTTGGCAACGATTAATCAAACAATCAATTTCACATCACAACATATCACATTCACAATTTGTGATAATGGCAGTCTCACTATGGTTTGATGGACAAGGAGTTGACGTAACCCAGAGTAAGATAATTAATATTTCCAAGCTAGATAAAATGACTGTTTCTAAATCTTTAAAAAAACTTACCATCTTAGGATTAGTTGAAAGATATGAGCATATTAAAGATAATAGAACTAAAACCGTTAAGCTAACTTCTAATGGAAAAAAACTAACTCGAAAGTTAGTTCCCATTATCGAAGGCATTGATGCAAAATTTTTTGGTAACCTAGCGCAGAAAAAACAAGATACTTTAGTTAAAATATTAAGAAATTTAGTAGCTAATATAATTCATCAATAATCCAACACTTAACTATTATAAAATATCAGAAAAATGATGATTTACATCACGATGATTAGCTTCGTCTGCACGTATAGCTATAACAACTTCACGTAATTTAGCATCACTTGGTAATTGCCAATATACAATAGCAGACTTAGGAGCATCAACATTTTCTATTTTACCTTTATCAATCTCTTCTAAATATTGTGTGTAGCTTGCTATAGCTTCTTCTTCAAAATAACCAACAATTCTATGACAAATCTTTGAAGAAAATATGTATAAGAAAAAGAATAAATTATAAAAAACAAATTGTACGGCTACCACTACTAACCTTTCAATCCACGTTGGAGAAACAATCTGAATAAAAGTCATTAAGTGCTGGCGCTCATTTTCAGCCTCATCAAGAAGCGTTTTTATCCAACCATCATCATCTTTCATTAAGCGTAAGCTCTTAAGATGTTGTACAGCGCCACCAACCATTCCTGGAACAGCCGCGACAGTTTCTAAAACTACTGCTCTGTGACCATATCTTTTAGCAAAGAAAAGATCAGCAACAAAACGAAGTAATTTAACAAAATACAATGCTATTTTATCACGAAAATCTTTAGGTTTATGATGAATGTTTAAATCTACCTTACTATTTTTACTCATTTTTAGTAAATTCCATTTATTGAATTTTAAGAACTGGTTTCTGGTTACAGTACGTAGTGCTAATTCTGCTACTTCACAGACTTTACATACAAATTGCCAGACGCTAAATTTTTACCCAAACAAAAATCATGTTAATGCAGATCGTTCTGCTTGTCAAAGACATATCTTATACCTCCATCAGCAGTGTGAAGTTTTACCGCACGAATTATAAAAATTATTACTATCTTCTTATCATTACACTAATTGTTCATTTAAAATGGATAAATTACCGTTATCAGTGCGTAATTGATATTGTCCAAACTGTAATGTACACCACGACCGATATATAAATGCAGCAAAGAATATAAAAAGACAAGGTATACTGCAATTAAAATCCAAAAGGCTGTCCGTTCGAATACTTGCCTAAGACTGACTATTTGTCAGCTGTAGCCTAGGAAGTTGGAAGCTTCGTCATTCATGACCAAGAACAATCACACTGTTAATGAATTTAAATAGCATTATATTAAGACGAAAGATTATACTTCTCTAATAGCTTAGTTATTCGTAGGATTAAGCAGAAGCCCCTACTATAATTATCCAGTAATTTAGTAGTGAGAGTGTGTCACTCTATTTATATATTCTGCTTTTGACAATCTATATAAAACATGAGGAGCTAAAATATGATTATGAGGTAATTTAGGATTAATAAAATCGTCTTTTAAATCTCTTTTCAATCCCAATCTCTCCATTACCTTGATGGAAGGCATATTAATTTTGCTGGTGAAAGAAACAATATTGTCTAAATTAAAATCTAAAAAAGCCTTTTTTAACACTTCTTTCCCAGCCTCTGTTGCATAACCTTTGCCCCAATGTTCTTTAGATAATCTCCACCCAATTTCACATGCTGGGGTAAAATGAGCTTTAAAATCTGTATAATTTAGCCCAACAAATCCAATACACTGTTTAAAATTCAACGGTTCAACAGCATATAATCCAAATCCATATTTTTTAAAGTGCTGTTCAATTTTTTCAATTAGTTGCCTTGTTTGTTCTTCATCTTGAACTGATGGAAAATACTTCATAATATCAAGATCTGCATTAATCGCCGCCATAAATTCAAAATCACTAGTATCCCATCTTCTTAGAATTAATCTTTCAGTTCTAATCATAAACACAAACAATCATGTAAAAAAATTATTCACATTGATTATACAGCATGGCTATGTTGAAATATATATGTATAATTACGGTTGTGATATTATAAGATTTGGCGAACCCATGGCTTCCTAGCAATGAGGTATTGTGAACCCCGTCAGACCTGGAAGGGAGCAGCGGCAGCAATATTTAATGTGCATAGATCGGGCTCTGGGAACGCCCTTTAATAAATATATATGGATAATAATTACAAAGCACTAGCCAGAAAATGGCGTCCAAAAAAATTTTCTGCATTTGTCGGTCAAGAGAATGTTGTCAAAGTACTAACAAATTCTTTAGATCACAAAAGACTGCATCATGCTTATCTATTTAGTGGAACAAGAGGTGTAGGTAAAACTACACTTGCTAGACTTATAGCCAAGTGTATTAGCTGCCAAGAAAAAATATCAAGTGAACCTTGCGGAAAATGTTCTACATGCCAATCAATTAATCAAGGAGCTTACTTAGATCTAATAGAAGTTGATGCCGCATCAAAAACAAAAGTAGAAGATACTAGAGAATTATTAGATAATATACAGTTCTCTCCTGCTATTGGTAAATTTAAAATTTATATTATTGATGAAGTGCACATGCTATCTAAGCACAGTTTTAATGCTTTATTAAAAACACTAGAAGAACCTCCTGAACATATAAAATTTATCTTTGCAACAACAGAAGTAGATAAATTACCGATTACTATAATTTCTAGATGCATACATTTTAAGTTAAAGGCTATACCAGAAGAGAATATTCAAAACCACCTTAAGATGATACTTGATAATGAAAGCATTAAATTTGAGAATTCTGCAATAGCAGAAATAGCAAAATCAGCAAATGGTAGTATAAGAGATTCATTAAGTATTTTAGAACAATGTATCGCATTCTGTAATGCCAAAATAACTTTGGATGAGATTCATGATATATTAGGAACTATTAAGCATGATCATGTATATGACTTACTCTCAATGATATTAAAACAAAATGCTACAGGCGCACTTCATAAAATCGCAAAATTTGCCGAATTATCTGTAGACTTGCATAAAATGTTAGAAGAACTCATATCCATTTTACATATCGTAGCATTAGCACAGATATCTTCAAAATTAATAACAAATATACAGTTTGAAAAAACAAAAATTCTTGAATTTGCTAGCCAAATTAGTAAAACTGATACACAACTTTTATATCAAATAGCCCTTGTAGGTAGGAAAGATATGATGATGTCCTCTAATTTGAAATCTGCCTTTGAAATGTTAATTGTTAGAATGATATTTTTTCAACCAAATTATGACAAATTAAAATATGGTGAACAACTAAAAGACATCAACATTTCTAAACAAATCAAACCCATCTCTGAGATTGTGGATAAACAACAACAAGAAGGTTCTCCAAATGCTGCCACAAAGAATATTGATACTGTAAAAGAAGAAACTAATAATATTGATTGGAACATTCTAGTAAAAAAATTAAATTTAAAAGGAGTAAGTAAAATAATAGCTGAACGTTGCTATCTTCAATCTAGCAAAGATAATGCTGTGCAGCTAGTTCTTGATATTGAGCAAAATAATTTATTATCAGAAAATATAAAACTCCAGATACTTAAAGCAATGGAAGATGAGCTTAATGAAAACATCAAACTATCTATTGTTATTGGGAAAACTAATAGTGATAATACCCCATATGCCATACAGCAAAAATCAGATGGTCAAAATCATCAAGATATGAAAAAGCAAATATTATCAGATCAAAATGCTAAGGAAATAATGACAAAATTAGATGCTGAATTAACCGATGTAACTTCCAAGAAATAAAATTAATGAGGATAATATGGATAAAATAGATTTATCAAACTTAATGTTAGAAACTGAAAAATTAAAAGAAGAATTTGATAGGAACCAAGATAAAATACATAAAATGAAAGCAACAGGTGAAAGCGGAGCCGGTTTAGTTAAAATAGTTATAAATGGAACCCATGATGTTCTATCAACTCACTTAGATGATACAATATTTGAACAAAAGAAGAATATTATCGAAGAACTGATTACTGCAGCAGCTAATGACGCTATTAATAAAATTAATCAACAAACTAAAAGTAATATTACAGATTTTTCAAAATTATTTAACTTACCAAAATAACCAACTTAACGATGTTATATAGTCCAAAAATTGAGAAATTAATTCAGTCACTTAAATGTTTGCCTGGCATAGGCAATAAATCAGCGCAAAGAATGGCATTTAATTTGCTAGATCAAAACAAAACTAATGCTAAAATTTTAGCACAATCGATTTTAGGAGCGATAGAGAGCATCAAAAACTGTGATAAATGTCATATACTCACAGAACATAATATATGCCAAATATGCAGCAACTCTAAAAGAGAACATTCTCTATTATGCATTGTTGAAAATCCCAGTGATGTATTAGCAATCGAACATACAGGGATCTACAAAGGATTATATTTTGTTTTATTAGGTCGTTTATCCCCTATTGACGGCATTGGACCAGATGAAATTGGGATACCTAAACTAGTAGAGCGCATACAATCAGGAAATTTCCAAGAATTAATACTTGCAACCAACTCTACAACAGAAGGCGAAGCTACTGCGTACTATATATCCGTGTTGGCTAAAAAACATAACATATTGGCGAGCAGAATAGCTCATGGGATCCCGATAGGAGGAGAACTAGAATATATAGACGCAAATACTATCTCACAGGCAATATCCTATAGAACTACAGTAAGTGCATGAAAATAAATACCTATCTGTTTTGTACAAACATCTAATAAAAACATTTACACAATACAAAAAACCAGCAAAAATTTTAAATTTATCTAATTGCCCTATTAACAATTACCAGCTAAACTTTAACTATTAAGGGAAAATACATCAGGAGCATCATGAAAACTAGTAAGGGGTTTTCTTTAATAGAAATATTAATAGTAATAGTTCTCATTGCAATAATAGCCGTAATTGCTTTGCCTAATCTAGTTGCTTCTAAAGAAAATGCTATTAAAGTTAGCATGATCAGTGATCTAAGAAATCTTATTACCTCAGAAGAATCATATTATTTAAATAATCAATCCTATACTAGTACAATAAGCAATTTATCAGGATATCAAACATCCGAAGGAAATACCGTAAACATCAATACATTAACAGGAACTAGAGGTTGGCATGCAGACGTATTTAACTCTACTATAGAAGATACTAAATATTGTACTATTTTTGTAGGGGTAGATAGCTCAGGAGATGACTTTGCTGACAATGAGGAAGGTGTAAGACTCATATCTGATTCTCAAGAAAATTCTGTAACCTGCACAGGATTCTAATTAAATTATTAATAACTGTATAAAACACCGTCTTATTTACTGGCAATCAAGTGATTGTTCAGGTAAAATTTTCGAATTCATTATGAGCAATTATTATGTTTTCATCTTTAACTAACAAACTACAGTCTGTTCTACAAACAATAAAAGGCAAAGGAAGATTAACTGAAGAAAATATTAAAAGTAGTATTTCAGAAATTAGAAAAATACTGATAGATGCAGATGTAGCCTTATCTGTAGTAAACAATTTTGTAGATTCTGTCAAGTCTCAAGCTATTGGTATAAAAATAAATACTAGCCTCAATCCGGGTCAAATATTCACTAAACTGATCCATCAAGAATTAGTCAAGTCTCTTGGCGCTGATACACATGATTTAAATTTAAAAACTCAACCACCAGCTGTAATATTATTAGCTGGTCTCCAAGGCAGTGGTAAAACAACATCAGCTGCTAAATTGGCACAATATCTATCTTCCAATTATAAGAAAAAAATAATGCTTACAAGCACGGATATATATCGGCCTGCGGCATTATTGCAACTTGAAACTTTGGCAAAACAAATTAATGTTAAATGTCATATACCCAATCCAGACTCAAAACCCGAAATTATAGCTAAAGAAGCTTTAAAGAAAGCCAGAAACTCAATTATAGACATCTTAATAGTTGATACTGCTGGTAGAATGCATATAGATCAAGAATTAATGCAAGAGATCAAATTACTTAATAATGTCCTAAATCCAATCGAAACTCTGTTTGTGGTGGATAGCATGACTGGTCAAGATGCCGCTAATACAGCAAAGTCTTTTAATGATACATTAACATTAACCGGTGTAATATTATCCAAAACAGATGGTGATAGCCGTGGTGGAGCTGCTCTTTCAGTCAGCCAAATAACAGGTAAACCCATTAAGTTTATGGGAACCGGGGAAAAAATTTCTGATTTTGAAAAATTTTATCCTGATAGAGTAGCCAATCGTATTTTAGATATGGGAGATATACTATCTCTTATAGAAAACATTGAAAAGGAAACAGATCAAACACAGAAAAACAAAATTGCAAAAAAAGTTAGCAAAGGTAAAACCTTTAATTTCAATGACTTGAAAGAACAACTTAATCAGATGAATAAAATGGGAGGCCTCGAAAAAGTTATGAAAATGATGCCAGGAACTCAAGGTCTAAACCCCAACAATATAAGCAATCAAAATAAAGGAATAATTAAAAATGTTGCAATAATCGATTCAATGACTCCTAAAGAAAGAAAATTCCCCAAATTATTAGATGCTTCTAGAAAAAAAAGAATAGCTTCTGGCTCAGGTACCGTAATAACCGACATTAATTTGCTAATCAAACAACTTAGCAGTATGCAAAAAATGATGAAAAAATTTGCAAAAGGTAAAAATATGACTAGGTTAATGCAGTCACTTAAAGGGGGATAGCCAAATTATTTACAAATAAAGCTTCACTTAAGCAAAAAAATTATGTACAATCGCGTTTTTATTCATAGCGAGTTGAATATGGTTGTTATTCGTTTATCAAGAGCAGGAGCAAAAAAGAAGCCTTTTTATCATTTTGTAGTTTCAGATAAACGGTCAAAACGTGATGGAAAATACATAGAAAGAATAGGATTTTTTAATCCTATGGCTACTGGCCAAGCTGTTAAATTAAAGATTGATACAGAACGTCTAGAATATTGGAGATCAGTTGGAGCTACACCTTCTGATCGGGTTAAATTTTTGTATAAGAATTTTATTAGAAATCAATCAGCTTAAACAAACTCATCGATCCTTTCAATGATAGTTATTGGAAAAATAGGCGCCCCTCATGGGATTAAAGGTTCAGCTAATCTGATTTCTTATGCTGTTCCCTCAAAAAATATAAAACAATACAAAATTTTCATTAAGAATAACCTTAATTATATTGAATTAAATTGTAAAATAACCGTTTTACATTCCAATAAGATCATAATTGATATAGAAGACTGTAAAGATAGAAACAAAATATCTGAATATACCAATATCCTTTTGTACACTGATTTTAAATATTTTAATAAAGATTCCCCTGATGAATACTTCTGGGAAGAACTTATTGGTCTAAAAATATACGATACTAGTAATAAAGAACTTGGGGTCATTACTCAAATTATTGAAACAGGCTCTCATGATGTATTAGTTTTTAAAAAAAATGACACATACTTATTGCCATTTATTCAAGGAAAGTCGATTATAAAGATAGATTTATCTAAACAATCAATAATTATAGATAAAAATTATGTCGTTAAAAACTAACATTGTAAAAATTAATTTTGGAATCGTTTGTGTATTTCCCGATATCATTGATGCCTTAAAATTTGGCATAATTGGCAAAGCCATTGATAACAAACATATTAACATCAATACCTACGATATTAAGAGCTTTACTTCGTCACGTAAAGATAGAATAGATGATAAACCTTATGGAGGCGGCCCAGGGATGATTATTCGCTATGAACCATTACGCGATGCTATTCTTGCTGCAAAAGAAAAACTTGGAAATGACTCTCTAGTAATTTATCTATCTCCCCAAGGAAGATTATTTGAGCAAACCATGGTTAATAAGTTATCTAGTAATTACACTAATATAATACTTATTTGTGGTAGATACGAAGGAATTGATGCTAGAATTATTGAAAATTTCGTTGATATAGAGCTATCCATTGGAAACTACGTTTTATCAGGTGGTGAATTTGCTGCTTTAGTAATTATAGATTCAGTGTCTAGACAATTAGATGGGGTTTTAGGTAATAAAGCATCTGCAATTTCTGATTCATTATATGATAAATTACTTGAATATCCACAATATACCAGACCAGCAATAATAGATAATCATAAAGTTCCAAGTACTTTATTAAGCGGCGATCACAAATCTATTGATAAATGGAGAACCCAAAAATCACTAGAAATAACTAAAGACAAAAGACCAGAATTACTCCAAAAGAACAATTTGGACACATAAAATAAAAAACCAATTGTAGCAAATCAAATCATTAAAGTATTGGACTTTATATAAATTCATTGTATAATTGCTGTGTTTAAAAGGTGGGTTAAATGTCAAACTTAGTACTTCAATTCGAAGCAGAGCAAACTAAAAATAAATCAATACCAGAATTTAATCCTGGCGACACCGTTATTGTTAATGTAAAAATAAAAGAAGGTGATAGAGAAAGACTGCAGGCATTTGAAGGTTTCGTCATTGCCAAAAAAAATAGAGGCTTAAATTCCGCATTCACAGTACGTAAAATATCCTATGGTGTTGGAGTAGAAAGAGTATTCCAAACATTCTCCCCTCTTGTTGACAGCATCAAAGTTAAAAAATCTGGAGATGTTAAAAGAGCAAAGTTATACTATCTAAGAGAAAGAGCTGGTAGAGCAGCTCGTATAAAAGAAAAATTACCTACAAAAAAGAAAGAAACAAAAGCTAAATAGTTTTTATACTAAATAACATATCAAATGTCTAAATGGGCGTTTATCGATACTTTTTTTGGTATTTTGAGTGTCGAGTATTATAAAGATACCATATTGTCAACTAAGTGGGTTTTATCTAACAAAAATCCATGTAGGACAACTCACCCTGTAGTTTTATCCCTAAAAAAAGAAATTAATAAATATTCACTTAAGCCTAATTATAAAATAAATTGTAAAACAAACATCGTGGGAACAACCTTTCAAAAAAATGTTTGGAAAAATTTATGTGATATCCCATCTGGTACGACCCTATCATATGGGGAACTAGCAACTATAATGAAAAGCTCACCAAGAGCAATTGGTCAGGCTTGTAAAAGAAATCCTCTTCCACTTATAGTCCCCTGCCACAGAGTTATAAGCAAAAATAATATTGGTGGATTTATGGGTACAAATGCTGGAAGAGCTATTGATATTAAACTATCTTTATTAAATCACGAAACAGTTTTTATTTAAAAAATGTCAAATTTATCCATGTACATATTATGCTCTTTAATTTGGGGTACAACGTGGTTAGCTGTCCATTATCAAGTAGGAAATATATTGCCAGCATGGTCTATTTGCTATAGGTTTTCATTAGCAGCAATTATAATGTTTATATACTGTTTGCTTAGTAAAAAAAATTTATTTTTTTCAAAATATCAGCATATATTTATAGCCATTCAAGGATTAAGCACACATTGTGCTAACTTTATGTTTTTTTATTATGGATCAATGTACCTTATTAGCGGCCTTGTTGCAGTAGCCTCAGCGAGTATCATGCTTATGAATATTATCAACAGCAAATTAATATTAAACAAACCAATTATTTCTAAATCTATATTGGGAGCATTTGTTGGCATAGCCGGTTTAATAACTGTATTTAGTGGAGAAATCATACGTATTGATTTACAAAATGAAGTTATGAGAACAAATTTGATAGTAGGCTTTATTCTATGTACTATTGCCAGCTACTGCGCATCTTTTGGACAAGTGCTATCTATACGTAATAATAAAAACCTATCGGTTCCTATTCTCCAAGGAACAGCTTACTCAATGATGTACGGGGCTATTTTTTCTGCCTGCATAGCTATGAGTACAGGAACACCACCATCCCTAGAGATGTCATTTGAATATATTACATCACTAATTTATTTAAGTACTATTGGATCAGTAATAACCTTCACTATGTATTTTAAATTACAGAATAATATCGGAGCAGTTAAATCTGGTTATGTTTTTGTGTTGGTACCATATACAGCTCTATTACTTTCTTGCTTAATAGAAGATTTTTCATTCCATAAATCCATTTACTCGGGAATGTTATTAATAATTATAGGTAATGTGATTGTATTAGGAGTACCAAGAAAAGTTAAAAGGCAGGTTTTGATACACCTCAAATTATGGAAACATACCATCTCTAAAGCTAGAACCAAACATATATAAAGTTCCTTTAACCATTTTGCTAAAATTTTTATTTTTTATCAAGAAAATCATTGAATTTCAAACAGTAGTTTTAATGCCAAATACCAATATACTTCCAGTTGAGTAATTGAAAGATTTTTTATACCTAGTACGCTTACCTTGCATTTTTGAACCAGAATCTTTTGTAAAGTTATAAAACCTATTTTGAATTTCAAAAGTTAGACCTAACCATTTAATTGGGTAATAGTTAATCCCATAACTCAGAACTGTTACAAATCCAAATCTATACCATAATAACTGCCCCTCATTATTTGCTGTGTCCCCTTTAGCTAATCCCATCATCATTGTAGATATACCAACCCCAGATGATCCAGTAAGAGCAATATCTCCGACAGTTCCTAGATACAACGGAATTTTACCTCTAATAGATAGGTAAGTATCAAATCCTAGAATAGTAGGAAATTCTGTATCTTTATCATCAGGATCACTATTAGCAATATCCACTTTATTGAAAGAAAAATTCTGAAACCATGAAAAATTTAATTCATAGTTAATATATTTATCATAAATCGGCTTATCTAAAGTGATAGTAAATAATTTATCTTTTGCATTAATTGTAGTATTACCTACTCCAGTGACATCAAGTACCTTTTGATGAGGATATTGAGCATAAGAAATGGATAAAGATGGCATCTCAAAAGGATTGAGCCTATCTTTTATCAAATAATCATTATCACTAAACTCTGCAGCAGATATTTGCATACTGTATATTAATATAGACGTCATTATCATTAATCTAGAGAGTGTATTCATGAACCACCTCCAGCCGTTTCTATGGAATGTTTTTTCAAAAGCTTGACTAAACTCGCCATACTCTTATTTTGCGTACGCATTGCTTTATAGGACAAATCATCTGGAGAATCGGGAACCTTTGCGAAAGATTTTTTATAAATATAAAATTGATAGCTCTTTATACTTATCATAATCATATTACATACTTATTTTACTCCATAACACGAGCATTTATTATGTAACTTAGTAAGCCTTTACGGAGTATTAATATGGAAACTATAATTTCATATTTTTATAGAATTTTTCCTATCTATAAATGAAATAATAGTCTCCATTATATAATATAATTATATTGAGTATGACAGACTAAAAATTGCTGGTACATCAAACCCAGGATTAGGTTTTATTAAATTTCCATTAGAATAATGATGGAAATTTATAGCAAGCTCTACAGGATGCTTTTTACCTATTTTAATCCCTAAACCAATAATATCATTGAAAATAAATCTGCTACCTAAATGTCTATTATCTAAATAATGTTTACTGAGAACAGTAGGTGCTCCAGCGCTGACATTCAAGTAAAGGCCAAAACTATTATTGTTGACTAGCCAGAATTTAAAATTTGGGTATATTCTGAATAAATATAGAGAATCATTGTTACATCCCCATGTGGCTATACCAGTTCCTAAATCTATAGAAAAGAATTTATTATATCTATACAATAATCTTTCATAGCTTATCATAAAGCCTTTATTCGCTATTATTGTTCCAGTCCAGAATAGCTTTTTATCTAATAACCCTCGTACACTAACATCCCCTGGTTGTACTCCTATCTTAATTTTATGAGTCTTTTCCTTAACAGTAGAGTAGCTTGGTACAGATATTAACAGTGCTGCTATGCAGAAAGTTAAACTGGAAATTTTAAGTGTTTGAATTAGAAGTGTTTTTAAGTGGTTTTTCATAGATAATCGCTCAAATGTTAGATGTTTGTTTATTAATTTATCTATTGTATCATATTTTACCCTAAAATGCACGTTTTTTATTCTTTCTTGTCAAAAAAAATCAATCAGTTAAGGTTAGAATGAAAATGACTTATTTTTAAATGAAGGAGCTGATTCTAAGCGAGACGCAAAGTTATGTTAGGAACAACATTAATATCTAGAGCTTATATTTTTTAGCGCATAAAGGTATTGAAGGCACTTCTATATGGTGTTCATTGGCGAATAATAAAAGATTTTATCTACTGTAAAGATAGAATTCCCTGAGGATAACTCAGGGAATTTTTGAATAGTTCTATATAATTTATATTATCTTAAGCAATTATATATTTAATACCTAAGTTAGCTGAATTTGCCATAATATAGGATGAAGAATTACTAAAGCCTTGTTTCTTTGCACTTTTACCTGGTATTGCATAATCAATTGGCGCGATAAAAAGTAAACGATATTCAGCAGTTACACTAAAATTTTTGTCTATGTTATATGCACAACCAGCAATTCCCTGAAAAGAAACGGCCACTTTCATCAAACTTTCCTTAGCCTTTATATCTCTAGAATTAATTTCATATTTGGTTTGTAACATACCAGCACCAACCCCAAGTCCAGCAAATGGTGCAAAACCATTGATTGGGCTAAGCTCATAATAAGCATTTATTCCAGCATTAGTTATACTATATGACTGTGACTTTTTATCACTTGCTGTTAAAGTGCTTACTACCTTCTTACTTTTTATGTTTTTTATAGTTGCAGATACTTTCTTAGTTTCTGAGATCAAATGACTCACATCTAATTCTACTCTAAAGTTAGTACAGAAATACATACCAAAAGCAGCACCAAAATTAAACCCACCTTTTGGTTCTATAACAAAACTTCTGGTAATTTGATCTGCTGTAGTTAAATTTTTAACACTTTTTGTCTGAGAGCTATCTAATTTATTCAAAAAGCTATATCCCCCACGAGCCGAAATATAAAACTCATCTGACGCAAATGATAATGATGAACAGATTAGCAAACTAATAAACGTTACTAACTTAATCGAGGTTACTTTATTTAACATTGATAATTTCTCCTATAAATTTCAAAAAATATTTAATAATACTTAAATTATTCCTTTAATTTATGGTGAAATCCTTGACAATTAAGTTCTATAAGCCATCAATTATAATCATAACTTCTCATTTTGTCTACATTTAATGTTTATATTTTTTTAAAGTTATCTTTATAATCATTTGTTTTATATTTAGCCATAATTATAAAACAAAATACATGAAGTGCAATAAGCCACATATTTTTGCTCTACTAAGACAAAACTCTTTATCATTCTCGACATGGTTAAAAATAGTTTATATATAAAAAATAAGAGCCATATGCATATCTCTACTACACTCGGTGAATTATCTCTTGCCACACTAAATGGAAAAAGATTTTCTTCTATCAAGAAACATTAATGAAAATATGGAGACACAAAATTATCATATTATATTAGAGAACAATATAAATCTTCATCTTTAGTCATTCCTGATGAGTTACAAAAATAGTTTCATCATACTTTTATTTTTAATGACTCCCTCAATAAGTATTATCAAATATACTGGCATGCTCATTGTGTTAAACAAACCAATGATCAAAAACAAAATGTAGAGTACCTAGGAAAATATATTAAAAGACCATCTATCGCTGAATCCAGACTTATATATTACGATGGTAGTAATATTATATTCGAATATCTCGATCACAAAACTGACACTATGAGAGATAAAATAATGCCCGTGCAAGATTTTATTAAAAGATTAATCCGACATATACCAGATGTTGGAGTTAAAACGATTATTAACATTTATATTATTTACTTTATTTGTTTTCCGTTATAGAAAAAAATACGGGACGACGAAAAAATTGTCCCGTATTTTTAGGAAGTTAAATGTCTATGTCTATAGTATTATACAATCTTTGAAAAAACCTCCACTTGAATTATTATTCAGTTGATTTTGATTTCTCTGAATCTGTTCAAGTAAAATATTTCTTTCATTTTCAGATATATTTTTATATTTAGTATCTACTAATTCCTCGATTACACTATCAATATCCAGACTTGTTTCGATAATTTGCGGTCCATTAGTAAATACCCCAGTTGGTCTAGTATTGTTTTGAAAAATAAATATCGCATTCGTTAAAGATGAGTTCAGGTTCTGTAATCTAATTCTCCCAGTCTTACTACCAAAAACTATAATAGTATATTTAGCAAATACTACTTGTTCTTTTTCATTGTCTGCTTCTCTAGTAACAAAACCGATACCATTTGGACGTAAGGCTTGAAAACTTTCTTCAATAGTCTGATTATTGCTTAGTGATATCCTCCATTTATCTTGTAGAAGCTCAGTTGTACCGGGAGAACTAGTAAAAATGTCAATCTCAATATATCGTCCTGCTTGAGCAGTAAAAATCGAAGCAACTAAACTCATTAATATGGTAAATGATAATTTATTTTTCATCTTATTCTCCTGAATTTTATTATAAAAAAGAATTCTAATACTAACATAGAAATTCTATTAGATAAAACTGATATAATTAAATTTCTCTGCAGTTTTTTTTACGCTTTCTCATAATTTTGTCATCTAGATCCTGCTCACATTATAAGTTCAGTTACACTGGGTATATTACTGAACTTATCCAACGCCCTTTCCTAAGAGTCTCATGATCATACTTAATCCATGCAGATTAGATCTAGGGGGTTAAATAATTTACTTTATTTTTTCTAAAGCCAACTGCGTTGGCGACTTGGTATCTTTGCAACATTTAATGTCTAAACAAAGTATAATTTATCTTCCAGATAATACAATATTCTTTCATAATGGTAGTATTATGCTTATTTTGTGGAACATACAGATACAATTAAACAGATTTTCACAGAAAATGGTGCTTGGTGGGTTTTTCAACAAAAACATGACTTACGAGAAGCTATTCCACTTGCTGTGGTCAAATTATTAAGCTGTAAGAACATTGTCCCTGGATTTTATTTATATAAATGCTCTAATAAAAAATGTACTCATATCAAACCAGTCTTTTTTACCTGCAAATCTAAAGCCTGTTCTTCATGTGGCAAAATGGCTGCTACCATCTGGTTCCACAAACAAAAAAATATTTTATCTAATACGAAATGGCAACACATTACTTTTACCATACTAATGTATTTTGGGATTTTTGCTAAACTACTAGATACTTGCTTAATACTATTGGTAAATTAGCCACTGAATACGTGCAGTTAATAGCAAAATCTAAGAAACCCACTCCAGGAATTTTTATTGATATCAAATATGTATTTTGAAATTCCTAAATATTAAAAAATTAATCACAAAAAAACAGTTCAGATAGAGTAAATGATAATTAAAGAAGAAAATCTGAGGGTTATTAAATATTACAATATAAATATATCAAGTCATACAGTAAACATATCACATATATTAATTACAAACCTATATCAACATTTTACAATGGAGCTGAAAAACAAGGATAACATTAGTGATTAATAAACATAAGTTAATTTTTATTAACATATTAAACATAAAGCATAGCAATGGACAGCAGGATTTGTTTGAAAAAAAAATTCGTATACCTATTAGCATTAATAATATTGCTAATACTTCCCTATACACAACCATATAGTTATTTAAAATACAGTCCATATATTCAAGCAGAAGGTAAAATAGGAAATCAAAGAAGTATTATTAGGCCTGCAGCTGTCATTCCACTATATCAAAGATCAAATATACTAATACACTTATCATTAATAGGAATGACAGATACTACTCATTCTTTAGAAGGAAATACCGGAATAGGTGTTAGAAAGCGATTTAAAAATAATATCTTTGGGATCTACGTATTTTATGATATTAGAAAATCATCAAAAAACAATATCATTCATCAGGCAACCATAGGATTAGAGTGGTTTAGAAACTACTTAGAATTTAGAACAAACATATATTTACCTAAACAAAAATTTTTTTCAACATCAAAACCTACTCATATATCACATTATAAAAAAGAGGGAAATACTATAGATATTCAAATAGGTACAGAAAGAAAAATAGAACAAGCATTAAGAGGATTTGATATTGATATAGGAAGTCAAATTCCAAAATTTGAGAGACTAACTATAAGAGGAGCATATTATTACTTTGGCATAAATAAAAAACATATTGAAACCCGTAGAGGATTCCGTGGAATTATAAATTATCAACTAAATAAATTTATACAACTTAATTTAGAAACTAGCTATGATAATCAAAGAAAATTAATATACTTTGGAGGAATAACTATTAAGTATACATTTGATAATAACAAAGATTCTCCAAACCTAACAAGATTAGAAAGAAAAATGAACAGCTTACCAATTAGAGACATAGATGCTGTTATTGGACATAGTATAAAAGAAGACCTAGAAGCAACAGCTAAGATAATAGATATTAATAAAGATACCACTATCATTATTGGAGACAGTATTGATAATACACTAACACTAATAGATTTAACGGATAATGGTCAACTAATTCATCATATTTCAACATTTAATTTTGAGGATCAGTATATTTCTAATAAAATTAAGGAACTTTGTAATAAGAATATTATAACCGATGATAACATCGTTATTTTATTTGTTAATGAAAATAGTCAATTCACTGATATCAATAAATTCAATTCTAGAGAACCTATAAATATCGTAAGTAGAATTAAGTACTCTCCTACCACAAACGATACAAGAAATTTTATGAATTTATTGAATGTTGTATCTAGAACTGTTGAAAATATAGACATTGCTCAAGAGCATAAAAATAAAAGAATCAACATACTTAACCAACAACTTAATAGGCAACAATTAAACATAGAAGAGCTACAAAACAATATTAATGCAAAACAAACTCAGCTTACTCAACAGCAACAAGAAAATTTAAGACTGCAAAATTCAACTGACAATGAACAAAATCGACTACAAGATGAAATTAATGCAAGACAGCTTGATATAGAAGAGCTACAAAGAAGTATTAATGTAAAACAAACTCAGCTTACTCAACAACAACAAGAAAACTTAAGACTGCAAAATTCAACTGATAATGAACAAAATCGACTACAAGATGAAATTAATGCAAGACAAATTGATATAGAAGAGCTACAAAGAAATATTAATGTAAAACAAACTCAGCTTACTCAACAACAACAAGAAAACTTAAGACTGCAAAATTCAACTGACAATGAACAAAATCGACTACAAGATGAAATTAATGCAAGACAGCTTGATATAGAAGAACTACAAAGAAATATTAATGTAAAACAAACTCAGCTTGCTCAACAACAACAAGAAAACTTAAGACTGCAAAATTCAACTGACAATGAACAAAATCGACTACAAGATGAAGTTAATGCGAGACAACTTGATATAGAAGAACTACAAAGAAATATTAATATAAAACAAACTCAGTTCACTCAACAACAGCAAGAAAACTTAAGGCTACAAAAATCAACTGATATTGAACAAAATCGACTAAAAAAAGAAATCAATATACGACAACTTAATATAGATAAATTACAAAAAAATCTTAATGAAAAACAAAATCACCTTACTCAACAGCAACAAGAAATAAATCAATTACAGCAAACCATTATTAAACAGAGTCAAATATTAAAAAATAATAACTCCTCAGAGAATGATAACGAGTGGGAAAAAATCTAAAAAAGCTAATATAACAATCATTATTGTCCATACTAGCCGATTTTTTTCCATAAAATATTTAGTAATTTTATATAAGCTTGCTAAAATATGCTTTTCTTATGGAATTTTGACCATCCTCACCCACCTTTCGGCGTGTGATTCCTGAATCTTACTTCTAGAAATCATCAAAGAATATATTAGAGCTCAAGAGACACCTAACTAGACTAGTGCCTTATATCCTCCACCGGAAGGAATAGGTTTTATAGCACGATATTGATAAAACATTCTCGAACTAAATAACCTAGCATAGCAAATCCTTAAATAAGCACTTGAAAAATACTAAACCAACTGTAATTTATTCTGCACAAATATTGATCTAAATTTATATACAACTAAGATTATAAAAGGTAATATAAATATACTACCATGAAAGAATATATAGAAAAAAACACAGCTAAATACCCAGTCCCACCTAATAATATGACTGCTATTAGAAAACCAAGTTGTATTCATTTTAGTATATGTGGAGGATGTAGTTTTCAGCATATATCTCAAGATATTCAAATCAATATTAAGAATAGTATTCTAAAGAAAAAATTTAAAACATATGACATTAATCTACATAACCAACTTGCTCCTCTAGCTACAAATGAATGGAACTACCGATACAAAGCAAGAATGAGTGTCAAATATGATATTAAAAAAGATAGAGTATTAATTGGCTTTCGCGAGAGAAAAAATTCTAGATTTGTAGCCAACATTGATTCGTGTAAGATCTTACCAGAACATATAAGCAATCTATTTCCTGAACTAAAAAAAACTGTTTACTTACTATCAATAAAAAACAGAATTCCTCAAATAGAGCTAACATACAATGGTAGCATTTCTATACTTGTATTTAGAATACTTACAGAATTATCAGAAAATGACGTCTATATTCTCAAGAATTTTTCAAAAGAAAATGATATCCAAATATATTTACAACCAGGTAATGAGTTATCTATGTATCCATTGAACAAAAATAACATACAAATATTATCATATACGATTGAACAATATAATGTATCTCTTAAATTTCAACCTTACCATTTTATACAAGTCAATCTTACTTTAAATAAAAAAATGATAGAGCAGGCAATTAATCTACTAGAATGTGGGGAGAAAGATAATATTCTAGATTTATTTTGTGGAATCGGCAATTTTTCTATACCTATGGCAACAATAGTCAAGTCAGTCACTGGGATAGAATTATCTACCAATATGGTTAATCAAGCTAAACAAAATGCTAAAGATAATAAATTAAATAACACAAATTTTATTGCTCTTGATCTACAAAAAGCCAATAGCTTAAATAGATTTAAAAATATCGTTAATAAAGTTATTATTGACCCTCCTAGAAGTGGTGCATCTACTATATTGTCTGAAGTATTATCTATCAAACCAAAATATATTTTATATATATCCTGCAATCCTGACACTCTATCATCAGATGCAAAAATAATTCTAGATAGTACTTATTATATAGAACAATATGGGATAATTGATATGTTTTCTCAAACTAAGCATATAGAATCTATGATGTTATTTAAACATGATGAATACAGATAATAATAAACAACAATCTAGTAATTATAGTGATTGGTTAAAAAAAATTAATTCCAATACAAATTTGCAGCCTACAGAAAAAACACAGGAAGCTTTAAAGCTTATGCACAGTGTAAAATCATACGATGAATTTACTAAAAAAATTTCTCTTGAAACCGCATATATTATTGCAAAATTAGGATATGATGAAAATACTGTTATTGCCGCCATTCTCATGTATACACCAAATTCTCTGAAAATAAAAATAAATAATAATGTTGTACTTAAGTTAGTGTCAGGGATATCAGTAATGGAAACAATCGATAAATTATCAAACAAATCAAGTACAAATAAAATTCAAGTTAACAATATTAGTAAGATGATTATAGCAATAATTAATGACCCTAGAGTTTTAGTTATAAAGCTTGCCGAACAATATTGCAAATTAACTTATAGTATGGGAAAAGAATTATCCCAATTAGAAACTGCTAAAGTAGTTATGGATATTTATGCCCCTTTATCCAATAAGCTTGGTATAGGAAATCTTAAATCAGAACTAGAAGATGCTGCATTTAAGCTCTTAAGTCCAAAAGAATATAAAATAATATTTAAATTAGCAAAGGCTGACACTAATGAAAGAAATAGACAAATATCTATTGTTATAAGACAAATCGAAGATGAATTAAAAAAAATACTATTAATAAAATATGATATTTACGGTAGAGCAAAACATATCTATAGTATCTTCAAAAAAATGCAGAAAAAAAATATAAAAATTGAACAAGTTTATGATTCCATAGCAATTAGAATATTAGTACCCAATATAGATAACTGCTATGAAGTACTAAGTATTGTCCATTCTCTGTGGAAAAATATACCAGAAGAATTTGATGACTACATTGCTAACCCAAAACCCAATGGATATCGTTCTCTACACACAGCAGTATTTAATAATAAACATGAATTTGAAATACAAATAAGAACTTTCCAAATGCACCAAGAAGCAGAATATGGAATAGCGGCTCATTGGATTTATAAATCATCCGCACAGCACTTAAAGGAAGAAGATCAGAAAATTAAATGGTTAAGGAACGTTTTAGAATGGCGAGATCACTTATCTCATAGCAATCTACAAAACACTAATATAATAGATAATAGAATATATGTATTTACTCCAATCGGAGATGTTATAGACCTTCCAAATGGCTCTACTCCCATAGATTTTGCTTATGCTATTCATACTGATGTAGGTCATAAATGCAAAGGAGCTAAATTATTAGATAGAATTGTTCCTCTTAATCACAAATTAGAAACAGGAGATCAATTAAAAATACTTACTAATAACGAATCTAATCCAAGTAGAGATTGGTTATTAAGTAGCAACGAATATGTAAAAACAAAAAAAGCAAAAATAAAAATTACTCAATGGTTTAATCAACATGATGTAGATATGTTAAAACAATTAGGTAGAGCTAATTTTGACAGAACTATAAAGAAGTTGTGCTTAAGAAATGTTAACCTAGATAATATAGCACAAAATTTAAATTATGAAAAAACCGATAATTTTTTAATTGCAATTGGTAGAGGAGAAATAAAGCTAAATTCCATTCTACAGCCAGAAATAAAAAGCATCCCTAAAAACAAAAAAACTACTCAAGAAGGATCTTTAGATAAAGTTCATGTAAATGGAATTGGAGTAGTTATATCAAAAATAGCTAAATGCTGCTCACCAAACAATGAAGATGATATTATTGGATATATATCACAATCTATGGGGATATTAATACACAAAATAAATTGTACTAATATATTAAAAAAACAAGGAATTCAAATTAATAAACTAATACACGTGCACTGGGCTAGCAATAGTATAAAAAATAAATTTTTTTATATCTCTATTTCAGCAAACAATACAGATAGAACAGTAAAAAAAATTCATAGTACATTACTAAAATATAATTTTAAAATTATTCAATTTATTACTACCGAACAAGAAAATAATAAAATATTAATAAATGCATGTTTAACTAATAAAAATTTTTCAGAAAATAATATAAATGAAATAAAAACTAATATAATGGATAATAAAGATATTATTTCTTTTAACAGTAATTTTTAAAGATAATCTGAAAATTCAGCTATTAAATAACATAGAAAATTTTAACCAACAACCCAATAAATTTTTAATGACATTTTTTGAGATTTTTTTTCACTAACCAATAATTTATTGGCAAAGCAGTAATATATCCTGCTGGTATAGCTGCAATTAATCCTAACCAAAATATTGAGTCATATATTGATACAGCATTAACTCCACCTATATAATAATCTACCCCGTTCATAGCAATTTCCATCCCTGATATAGATATTACTTCTCCAAACCATACAGTTTTAATAGCTAGCAAATAAGAAATTTTGTGTTTTTTCAAGATTGAAATAACAGCTAGTAATAAACCCGAAATAAACGCTAAAATTGTTGCAAAAGCTATAGTAATAGGTGGTGTCCAAGATAATGACACTCCTATGAATAAACCAGTGATCTCTCCTATTAAACACCCTATTAAGCAATGCACAGTTACACTAGCAGCAGTAATAAATATTTTCCTATCAAACATATTATAAAAACTAAAAAGCTATTTAGTTAAAAAAAATCCTATATAATCTCTAATTTAACCAAAATCTTAGAGATAATAGCAGTGCTATATCCAAATGATCTTACTGATAATGAATAGGGAATGATAGAATTATGTTTTGACCGCACAGCTCAAGAGATACTGTAGTAAAACCTGATGCAACTCACTACTGCAACGCCTGAATAATAATTACACACAAAAAAGCAAAAGTGTGCATAAATCAGTTCTGAGTAATTTCATCAATTTTATTTTGTGCTCGCTTCTTTATTTCTTCCTTTGCCTCATCACTACTTCCATATTTTCCACCTAGATCTCCTTGTATATCAATATCATCATCTGAGTGAATAGTAATTGTATATGAGCCGCTCCATATAGAATTGTCTTCAAAGACTGAACAAGAAATCTCCGCATTTTTATAGTTAAATTTATAGTCTTCTCTGGACATAATAACTCCTAGATTAAATATTCATTTAAAGTGCGGTAGATTTATTTAAGTATACTAGACGTAATAAATATTTTGATAAACAACTAAGCATTATAGTCACGAGTTAAATCTACCAAATATACCGAAAAAATAATAATTAATACAATTTCATATATAGTACTTAGTAGAATTTAATGCAAAATGCTACTAAATTTACTTTCCTAGATATTTTGAAATTCATTCACAATAAATCATCATACTCATTAAAAGACAAGGATAATTCTCGCAAATCAGTATTAGTTTATTATAATGTTATTTTTAGTTATAATAATTATCTTATTTGTTTTTTTAACCTATATAATATTCTTTCTTACCTTCATTAATTTTTTGTGTTAGATGAATTAATTTAGATGGCTCTTTAAGTGCAATAGATTTTTCAGAATCTGGATAAAGCATTACATTAGAATACATAATACAATCATCATCATCACATTGTTCTATTTGTTCTAGTTTAATAGTTGTGTTCCCAGTATTTTTAACTAATAAACTTTCCCCAATCTTTCTTGCTAGTAAATCAGGATGTGTCAATTTTGGCCTCACTATTACTAAAATTTTAGTGCTTGTACCAGCAGCTTGTTTAAAATCTACTGATTTTTCATTTTCAAATTCTTTAAGCTTTGATGTTAAATGAGTACTGCTTACATCGAGCATAAACAATTGATCTGATTCTTGTAATTGCGTTCTTTTAAGAACCATGATTTTTCTAGACTGCCCTGGTTTTAGAGTTAACTTTTTAGGGATAATAATTAATTCATCCTTGGATGCTGTTTTACGATTTTTGTCCGCTATATTTTCAAATGATATTTGTGTTACAGAGGACTCGTCCCCATAATTATATAAGGTAAAATACTGGTTCTTTTTTGAAAATGGAAAATCTAGAATATGTGCCGATGCTTTTAATTTCATCTCTGCAAGCACATCACTAAACAGCAATATTAACAAACCTATAATAAATTTATTTAAATTATTCTTAAAAAAATTAAACCAATAATATTCATAGTAAACTTTTTGTTTATTTACATTGTACATAAATGACTATGATAGATTAAATCCCTATAGATATATTCTATGTAAATACATGAAATTTTTCAAACGACTTTTCTTGCAAATTTTGTGCTACAAAAACCTTCTCAAGTACTAGGAATATAGATATAGCCTAGCAAAATCATAAATAATCTCTATGTTATATATACACTTAAACATAAGTCATATGGTTATTTTCAAACTCTAGAATCAAGTTCAATGTCCAGCTATAGTCATCTCTTCTACTAACGTGGAACCTACTAATATATTTTTTCTATGATCTGCATCATTTGAAATTGATATAATATTACTAAGCATATCATGTAAATTGCCTGCAATAGTTATTTCATCAACCGGATATTTTATCTCTCCATTTTCAACCCAAAAGCCTACAGCCCCTTGTGAATAATCACCAGTTACAATATTTATACCATGTCCTAAAAGCTCTGTAACTAAAAGACCTGCGTTCATTTTACTAAGCAAATCCGGGAAAGATATATCTTGATTATTAATATATAAATTATTTATACCAGATGCATTACCAGTTGTTTCCAATGATAATCTCCTTGCTGTATAACTATCAAGTACATAATTTTTTACTATTCCATTTTCTATAAAATATTTTTCTCTTGTCATAACTCCCTCAGCATCAAAAGGATGACTACCTAATCCCCTTTTAAGATGTGGTTTTTCTTGCATAGTTAACCAAGATGGTAAAACCTGTAAGCCTATTGTATTATGCAGAAAACTTGATTTCTTATACTGATTACTTCCTGAAATTGCTGAAATTACACACCCAAATAGAGAGCTAGCAATATCAGCATGAAATATTATTGGGGATTTTCTTGTTGTTAACTTTTGTGGCTTCAATCTTTGTACAGTCTTTTTAACCGCTTTTTTAGCGACTTCTACAGAACTTTCCAAAGATCTTAAGTCTCTTGAGACTGTATAGTAATAATCTCTCTGCATATTTGTATCTTCTCCTGCTACCAATATACAACTAGTTCTATGTTTAGATGAAGGATAATGTCCTAAAAAACCATTAGTATTACTATAAATATTATAAGATTGAGATGTTGAAACACTCACACCTTCAGAATTAGTAACTCTATCATCTAAATCTAACGCATACGACTCACATTCAATAGCTCTTTCTATCAAATAATTAACAGAAATTTCCCAAGGATGATATAAGTCCAGATCAGGATAATTAAAAGCCATTAATTCTGTAGGAGCAAGACCTGAATAAATATCTTCATAAACCATTTTTGCAATATTACATGCGGCATTTATCGTGTCATCAACAGATTTTTTATTTATATCTGTAGTAGAAGCTGTTCCCTTCTTATTACCAAAATATGCTGTTACGGTAATACCTTTCTCCTTATTATATTCAACATTTTCTAATTTTTTTAATCGTGAATTAATACATACTCCTGAATAAAGTCCCGTTGAAACCTCAGCATCTGATGCCCCTTTTGCAAGTATTTTTTCCATAGAATATTTTGTTAGATCTATTAATTGAGGAACTATAGGATCTCCTATAATATTACTAATCATATCTATATTCTGCTTATGATTTTTAGTCATATATTTATTCCGTGCCTCCAACTATCATCTCTGATAGTTTTATAGTTGGCTGACCAACACCTACTGGTATATTCTGGCCATCTTTACCACATATCCCAATTCCATTATCTAGCGCTAAGTCATTTCCAATCATTTCTACTTTCTTTAATGCATCAGCCCCATTACCGATTAAAGTAGCTCCCTTAATCGGAGCTGTAACTTTACCATCTTCAATAAGATAAGCTTGGCAAAGTGAGAAAACAAACTTGCCCGAAGTAATATCAACTTGTCCCCCTCCAAAATTCTTTGCGTAAATACCCTTCTTTACAGATTTGATAATTTCCTCTGGCTCATAATCTCCTTCAGCCATATAAGTGTTTGTCATTCTTGGCATAGGAAGATAAGCATAATTTTCTCTTCTAGCATTTCCAGTAGGAGACATACCCAAAATCCTAGCATTCATTTTATCAAGCATGAAATTTTTTAGATATCCATTTTCAATTAAAACTGTTTCTTGTGTTACTGTACCTTCATCATCAATATTTAAAGAGCCTCTTCTATTAGGTAATGTTCCGTTATCAATAACTGTAACTCCTGAAGCAGCAATTTTTTGTCCAAGCATGTTTGAAAAAACCGAGGTTTTCTTTCTAATAAAATCACCTTCCAATCCGTGTCCAACAGCTTCATGCAGTAACACCCCTGGCCATCCCGATCCTAAAACCACTGGCATTTTACCAGCAGGAGCTCCTACACTATGAAGATTGGTATTAACCTGGGAAAGTGCATCATTTACTATTTCTTCTATGATGTTATTACCTTTAAAATGTTCATAAGAATATCTACCTCCATAACCAGAACTTGCTCTTTCTTTTCTCCCATTCTCCTCAGCTATGACTGAAACATTTATCCTGACTAAGGGCCGTATGTCAGCATGCCACGATCCCTCATGGGTTGCAATAAGTACAATTTCATAACTACCATTTAAACTAGCATCTACTCTAGTAACTTTTGGATCTTGTTTTGCTAATTCATATATATCGTGAAGCAATTCTATTTTCTTATTAGAATCAATTAATACTAATGGATTAATAGGCTTATATACTTCTTTTGTATTAATTTTATTCCATGCTAATTTTACTAACTTATCTTGATTGTTTTTTGTAATATTTTTAGCGGTAGTAACAGCTTCTTCCAAGACAGGAAGAACAATATCATCAGAAAAAGCAAACCCTGTTTTTTCTCCAGAAACAGCTCTCACCCCTACCCCTTTATTTATAGAGAAACTTCCATCTTTAACTTTTCCATCTTCTAAAGTCCAATTTTCAGAGTAGATATTTTGAAAATATAAATCTGCCTGATCAATTTTTTTACTCAACATTGAATTAATCATATTCTCAACAGATGACTGAGATATACTGTTTATTTCAAGTAATTGGCTCGTTGCTAATTCAAGGTGTGTACTCATATATTATTCTATTTCTTAGTAGATTTAGATTTAGATTTAACTTCTTCAATATTTAGATCATCTAAACTACCACTTACTTTATATTTCTTGATTGATAACTTATTAATATTATCGCCTATTAATGTATTTGCTGCAAGAGCTGCAAGACCTACTACTGGACCTCCTGCAATAGCAGCAACTATAGGAACTCCTCCTGTTAAATTAGGCATAACAAATAAATCAAAATCTACAGTACTTCTATTATAGTCTAGCTCTCCATTAATATTAAATTTAGCACTCGTAGTTACAATTTCAAAATCTTCTGTAGTATAATGACCTGCCTTTAACTTTATTTTACCTTCTAGTTTATCAAAGGCAAGGTTTGAAGAAGTTAAATCTTTAAAATCTAGTGTCAGTCTTCTAGGTAATGTCGCAACATTCATTAAACTAATTAGTCTTCCTATATTTTTTTTCCCGCCAGATAATCCATTGCCAATATATAATTCACCATCATCAAGATTCATATTTAAGCTACCATAGATATCATTAAATTTAATAACCTGCTTGTTTAAAGGCCATTTTATCTTAAGCTCTATTTCGCCACTTTTTGAAACTATTTTCGAACTAAGATCAAATTCTTTTAAAAAATTACTAAAATTGTTAGAAAATATCATCATGGAAAAATTATTAATGTCATCATCATTCTCCGACAAAACTAATTCATCGCCCTTTACTTCATATACTTTTTGTTCAAGCCTTGGATTATAAACAATTTCTAATTTACCTAAATTTTTACCATTAACCTTTAACTTCCCAATGTTAGCTTTGAAATTCGCATGATTTTCATACATAAAAGAATCAAAGGATAAACCCTGGCTATTACGAGCAAATGTCATTGTGCTGAAATCTAATAACCAGTTCCCCTGTTTAGGATAATAAACCATTCCACCTTTATTGCCTTTATCCTCAAAAATAAAAATCATGTTATCGTCTTTAAAAGTAGCATCAGCGTTAATTCTATTAAACACGTTAGAATATATATCTAAATCCTCTAATTCAAATCTAATACTTTTTTCATGCAAGGATTTGCCAGTATCCAACGCTAAACTATCCATGATATAACTGTATAATGTCACATAAGAATGGTTACATTTTTTTAATGTTATTTTTATTTTATTTTTATCCACATTAGAGTCATTCAGGTAAGTGCCAGACAAATCATTCTGACCTACCAATTTAAAATCAGATGTATCATTTGAGTACTTACCATTAACTCTAAAACTAGAAAGAGCAATTAATTCATTTTCCTCAATTCCTGATATACTATGCCTTTGATTATTAAAATCAGCTTTCATCAACCATCGCCAAGAATTATCATCTACATATTTATAATTCATACTAACATTAGCATTGTATTTTAAATGTGCTTTTACTTTGGGCTTACGTAAATCTACCTTACTTAATCCCTTGATTTTTAGATAGAGATTTTTATCAGTAGCAGGATCAAATTTATCAACACTAACATCTCCCTTTTTAAGACTCATATTACCAATAAAACTATTAGACATTTGTCTATTTGTTTTCTTGTTAAAAATAGCACCATTCTCTAATCTAGCAGAACCATCTAATTCAAAAGATACATGCTCTTCCAAAGGAACTCTAAGTTTCATATTAGCTATAGCAGTTCCACTTAAGAAAAAATGTTTCTGACTTGGCACACTTTCCTTTATTGGAGAACGAAGAAGATATTTTATGATCGCCTCTAATTTTGCATTTAATCTTAAATCAACCATTATATCTTCTAATTCACTACTACCAGAAAAACTAGTAGACGCTTCACCAAAAGCAGCATCTCCTAAGAAACCTTTATTAAGTTTTATTTTATAAACATTATTAAGCACATTAAACATAACATTTGCATGCCTTAATCTTTCCCATTCAGAGTCAAAATCAAAGGTAACATTATTCATGTAAGCGTTTATTCTGAATAACCCATCATTTTTCTCAAATGGGAATTTTTCTAAAATCCCTTTAAAAGCCAAATCTCCTGATACTTTACTCTGACTAGGCAAAGCAACTTTTAACCATTTAAGCAAATCAGCGTCAATATATTCATCTGTCACATCTTGCAATAATAAAGACACATCTTTATGCTCAAATTCACTCGTAATATCTAATACTGGTGATTTTTTAGTTTCAAAATTTACAGTCCCATTAGCTTTCAGTTGAATACCACAAATTTTAGATTGCATTTCAGTAATATTCAGTTTTGTTTTATCTTTCAAAATATTAAGATTAAATTTACCAGAAACCCTATTTGTCTTTAGAGTATGTCTACAAATATATGCTGGTAAAAATATATGTCCGTCTAATAAATTAATATCATAATTATTATTAGACATATCTAAATCCGCAGATACTAATTTGTATTTTAATTCACTTTTAAGATCATCAATTTCTATATTTGAAAGACGCATCATCAGCTTAGTATCCTTCATCTGCATATCTTCTATTTTTGTACTTAAATTTATATTAGATAATATGGCATTTGAAAAATTAAAACTATGGTTTGACAATATAATCTCTTCGTTTTTTACTCCTAAAAATGGCAAGAACGTATGAATAGGTAAATTATTTCCACGAACAGATAGCAGCAACCTCAATTTGTTGATTTCTGATTTTATAGATAAATCATCTAAATCAAGCTTTTTAGAATCCTTCAAGATGTGAATTGAACTAAACTCAATTTCTTGTTCATTATCTCTTTGTATCCATTTTATATCAGCACCAACTTCATCAATATCTAACTTCAGATCATCATAGTCATATTTAATATTCTTTATAGTAGCGTAAATATTTGTATTAATCGGATTATGCTGGATGTACTCTGTCCTAGAGTTAACAATTATTGAAATCGGTTTTAAATGATTACTAATAACATTTTCTGTTATTACTTTTGGATCTATTTCTGTAGATAATTTTAATTTAATTATCCTATTGGTATGAGCGCTTGTTCCTGGAATATTAGTAATTTCAATATTTGCATCGTTAAACAATACTACCTTATTATCTTGTTTCTCTAAAATCAATTGAGCATTCAGTACATTGATCTTCCTTATTTCAGGAATTTTCTGGAAAATTTTAACTATACCTTCCTGATCAAATATTGGTAAAGAATTTTTTTTATTAGCAACGTCTTTTTTATCAGAAGATTCTTCATTATTATCAGAGATTAGAACCTTAGGCATTAATATAGAAACGGTTTCTAAAATAGGTTTCATATTAACCATAGACTTTAAAACGTTAAAAGAGAGTATCGCTGCATCTATAGTTCCTTCTTGAATATCTAAATTATCTGCAAACTGAATATCAGCTTCCTCTAATTCCAAGTCAATTGACAATATTTTCCAACTTACACTTTTATTACTAAATGTTACTTCCAAATTTGTAGAATCTTTTATATATTTACTAATTTCCTCATTACTCATACTTAGTATTTTTGAGTAAGTCCAATAACTAAAACCAACTATCCCTGAAGACATAATCAGTAACAATAAATACAATTTTTTAAATTTTAGAAAAGACATTCTATCCTATAACTTGATTGTGAAATACTCTATTAAAAAATAGTTTTAACCATGGCCAAACTAAAAATGCACTAAACCATGACATTAATATATATAAAATCTTGCCATTGCTAGTTATAAAACTGAATATAGTAAAAATCACTATATTACATAAAGACACCATACTGGCAATATACGCAGCTTGCTGCCAAATAGGAAAAAGTCTTAATTGTCTATACGATTTAAGAACCATGTAAAACAAAATAATAAATACTAGCGAATGTATTCCAAGAGGATAAGCAAATAAGACATCTATAAATATCCCCATAAAAAATATAACTGACAAACTTAACATGGGAGGATCTTGAATTAGTAGATATACTAAGATTAAAGCAAAGAAATCAGGTCTTATAGTTGATAGCCAACCAGGCAAAGGAATTAATGAAAAATATAATCCAAGAAGTAAACAAATTGTTAAATTGATAAATTTAGTTATATTACTTCTCAATAGAATATTGCTTCTCATTATTCTTAACCTAATTCCTTATTTGTTCTAGGGTCTAATAGTAACAATAAATTAGAACCATGCAAACTTGCTGACGGTGATAACTTAATATTAGCAAACCCATTTCCCGTATTATTATCTATACTTACCACTTTTCCGACAGGATACCCATAAGGATATTTACCACCTAGTCCAGATGTAAAAAATAAATCTCCTGGTACAATATCTGAATTTGACGGCATATTAACTAAACGCAACCCCCCACTTACTCCATCCCCTTTAATAATACCTCTAAGGTTATTTCTAGAGCTTTGAGCATGTACAGCAATTTGAATATCAGTTATTAATAAAATCTTACTAGTATTATAGTCAGCGGCAACTATTTGACCAAATACTCCACGAGAATCAAGCACAGCTTGTCCAGGATACACCCCATCTGTATATCCTTTATTAATAGTATACTGATGGGTATAATTATTTGTGCTAATAGCAATTAATCTCGCAATCAAGATATTAGAATTGAACAACTCTTTGGTAGATTGTAATAAAGCTCTTAACTGCTTATTCTCATTCTGTAAAGCAACAGAGCGTTGGATCTTACTTTTTAATAATATAATTTCTTGTTTTAATTTTGTACTTTGATCTAAAGTTTCTTGATATGAAATAAAACTTGCATATGCCAAACCTATACTTTGAATTGGCCAATCTATTGATAGCTGAATTATATTACCAGGTATCGATAAATATTTTTTTATACTATTAAGTTTTTCAGTATTAATATCAACAATTAATAAAACAACACAAAAAATTAACAGTAAAAAGACTTTTAAACCTAATAAGTTATTCTGATGAAATAATAGCTTTATTTTTTACTCCAGGGATTTTAATTAGTGGAAAAATATTCACTGGATAATCTGCTTATTGACTGTAACGCTTTCCCCCCTCCCCTTGCTACACATGTCAAAGGATCTTCAGCAATGATAACTGGTAAACCTGTTTCCTTCATAAGCAATCGATCTAAATCTTTTAATAATGCTCCTCCACCAGTTAAAACCATACCAGATTCTGCAATATCAGCTGAAAGCTCAGGAGGAGCTTGTTCTAAAGCTGTTAAAACAGATCTCACAATTCCTGATAAAGGCTCTTGTAAAGCTTTTAGTATTTCATTTGAAGTAAGTGTGAAACTTCTTGGAACACCTTCAGCAAGACTACGACCTCGGACTTCCATTTCGTTTTCTTCCTCTAATAAAAACGCCGTACCAATTTCTTGTTTAATTCTCTCAGCAGTGGTTTCACCTATTAATATTCCATAATTTCTTCTAACAAAACTTATTATTGCGTCATCAAACCGGTCTCCACCTATCCTAACTGACTGATTATAAACAATACCACTTAGCGATATTATAGCAACTTCAGTTGTGCCTCCTCCAATATCTACAACCATTGAACCACTCGCTTCATCTACCGGCATTCCAGAACCCAAAGCCGCAGCCATAGGCTCTTCAATAAGATATACTTCACGTGCTCCAGCTCCCATTGCTGACTCTCTAATAGCTCTTCTTTCAACCTGAGTAGAACCACAAGGCACACAAACTAACACTCTAGGACTAGGTTTAAAAAACGTCCCCTCATGAACTTTATGGATGAAATGTTGCAACATTTTTTCTGTAACATAAAAATCCGCAATAACACCATCTTTGAGAGGTCTAATAGCTTCTATATTACCAGGAGTTCTACCAAGCATTCTTTTTGCTTCTAGCCCTACTGCCGCAACTTTTTTTTGCCCTCCCTCTTGCCTTAATGCAACTACAGATGGCTCATTTAAAACTATCCCTTTATCTCTAACATAAACTAGAGTATTTGCCGTACCTAAATCTATAGATAAGTCACTAGAATAAATACCCCTTATTTTCTTTAACATAATTCCAAAACCGCCAGAAAATTACTTTAATATCTCAATACTTTAACCTATTTTTGTATAGACGTCGAGAATATTTAAGAATTCTCTCCCTTAAGATAATCAATGCTAAATTAAACTATTTTATAATCCTAAAACTGTTGGCACAAACAATATATTACCGCCAAATAATTGCTCTATCAGCATATTAATTGCGCACATATAATAAATTTTATCATTTTTGTAAAAATTTATAAATATTTGCAGATTTTTTGCCCATTAATCCCTTAGCTTAAAAAGAACAAATTGTAAAATTTTTATAAATTGCTAATATAGGCAGATGGAAATAAACGACAAAACTATTAGTAAAATAGCTCATCTAGCTAGACTTCACTTGGAAGATCAAGAAATTCATCAACACAAAGATAAATTAAACAGTATTTTAAATTGGGTAGAACAACTAAAAAGTGTTGATACAGATAATATAGAACCATTATATCATCCATTAGACGACAGCATCCAACCTGTCAGAGATGATGTAATTACTGAAAAAAATAATAGAGAAGAATTATTAACACTCTCAGAAACTCATAAATCAGGTTTATACTTAGTCCCCAAAGTAATAGACTAAATTTATAATAAAGATATGCATAACAAAAATATAAAAGAGATAAAGCAAGATCTTATAAATAAAAAATATTCTGTTAAAGAATTAATACAACATTTTATTGATCGTATAGAAAAATATGATAGTAAACTAAATGCTATGATTACCTTTTGTAAGCAAGAGGCTATTGATCAATCAAAACTAATAACCAACATCGACACATCAACCGAATTACACGGAATCCCATTAATTCACAAAGACGTTATTTGCACTAAAAATGTAAAAACAAGTTGTGGTTCGAAAATGCTTGATAATTTTATTTCTCCTTACAATGCAACCATAGTTGATAAAATGCAAAATTCTGGAATGATTATGCTTGGAAAATCAAATATGGATGAATTTGCTATGGGTTCATCAACCGAAAATAGTTTCTATGGAGTAACAGCAAATCCATGGAACTTAGAATGTGTATCTGGAGGATCATCAGGAGGATCTGCCGCACTTGTAGCTGCTAGACTAATTCCAGCAACTACAGGCACTGACACTGGAGGATCAATCAGACAACCAGCTGGATTTTGTGGAATATCAGGCATAAAACCAACTTACGGAAGAGTATCCCGGTTTGGACTAATAGCATATGCATCAAGTCTAGATCAAGCTGGCCCTATGGCTAAAAGCGTTGAAGATCTAGCATACTTACTAAATTCAATGGCAGGATATGATCCAAAAGATTCTACATCCATTAATATATCCGTTCCAAATTATCTAGAAAACTTGGATAAAAAACTAAAAGGTAAAAAATTAGGCTTACCTGTAAAATTACTCAGTGATCTTGACAGCAGCATAAACCAAAAAATACAACAGTTTATTGATGAATTAAAAAAATTAGGAGCAACTATTGTAGAAATAGATCTGCCTAATGCGCACCTATCTGTACCAACGTATTATATAGTTGCCCCAAGTGAATGTTCATCAAACCTAGCAAGGTTTGATGGGATTAGATATGGATACAGACACCCTGATCCTAAAAATATAACAGAGCAATATATCAAATCTCGTGGATACGGATTTGGCGATGAAGTAAAACGTAGAATAATGCTAGGAACATATACCCTATCCGCTGGATACTATGACGCGTACTACCTAAAAGCACAAAAAATTCGTAGAATAATACGAGAAGACTATCAAAAAGCTTTTGAAAACGTAGACGCTGTTATACTTCCAACCACACCTACTACGGCATTTAAAATAGGAGAAAAAATTGATGATCCCCTAAGTATGTATCTTTCAGATATTTACACAGTGGGAATAAATCTAGCTGGGCTACCAGCTTTATCCTTACCTGTTGGCTTTATTAATGAACTCCCTATAGGGGCTCAAATTATTGGCAAGCATTTTGCTGAGGATACGATTTTGAATATAGGACATCAATACCAACTAGTAACTGATTGGCACAAGAAAATTCCAGAGGAATTCAATTAAAAGGTTAAAATATGCAATGGGAATCCGTTATTGGACTAGAAGTTCATACACAACTAAAAACAAAATCTAAATTATTCTCTGGATCTCCAACAGAATATGGTGCCATGCCAAATACCCAAGCATCTATAATTGATCTAGGCATGCCCGGAGTTCTACCTGTACTTAATCAAAAAGTTGTTGAAATGGCTATTCAATTTGGGCTTGCAGTTTCAGCTAAAATAAATAACCGTTCAATATTTGCAAGAAAAAATTATTTTTACCCAGATCTTCCTAAAGGCTATCAAATCAGCCAACATGACATTCCTATTGTAGGAACAGGATATCTTGAAATTGAGAATAATGGAGCTATTAAAAAAATCGGTATAACTCGTGCTCACTTAGAAGAAGATGCTGGTAAATCAATTCATGATTTATACGATAACTGTTCTGCTATTGATTTAAATAGAGCTGGCACTCCTCTTTTAGAAATCGTCTCAGAACCAGATATGCGCTCTAGCCAAGAAGCAATTATATATTTAAAAAAATTACACAGAATAGTGACTTATTTAGATATTTGCGATGGAAATTTACAAGAAGGATCTTTTAGAGTAGACGCTAATGTCTCTATACGACCTGTTGGAGACACAGAACTTGGCACTAGAACTGAATTAAAAAACATAAATTCATTTAAATTTATTGAGCAAGCTATAAAATACGAAATACAAAGACAAATAAAAATTTTAGAAAGCAACGGAAAAGTCATTCAAGAAACCAGGTTATATGATCCAGTAAAAAATGAGACAAAAGCTATGAGAAGCAAAGAAGAAGCTCATGATTACAGATATTTTCCTGATCCTGATCTACTTCCACTTGAAATAGATAAAAAATTACTTCAAAAATGCCAAAAGAATATGCCAGAACTTCCCCATGACAAACTAGAACGTTTTATCAAAGAATATAAACTGAGTAAGTATGATGCTTCTGTGCTAACAACAGAAAAAACATTAGCTGATTATTTTGAGAATGTAAGTAATTTAACCTCAGCAAAATCAAAAACAGTAGCAAACTGGATAATAACTGAATTCTTATCATATTTAAATAAGGATTCTGTCGATGTTACAAATGCTCCCATTAAAGCAGAGATGTTAGCTAAATTAATCAACAAAATTGAAGATAAAACAATTAATGGCAAAATAGCTAAAACAGTTTTTGAAAAAATGTGGAATTCGGGAAAAGAAGCTGATGCCATAATTAAAGAAGAAAATTTAATTCAGCTAAATGATGATAAAAAATTATTAGAAATAATTAATAACATACTTGTTGAACACAATGACAAAGTTCAAGATTATAAAAATGGAAAAATTAAACTATTTAGTTTTTTTGTTGGACAAGTCATGAAAGAATCTAAAGGTAAGGCTAACCCATCCCAAGTCAACAAACTTCTACAGGGCATACTAGAAAATAGCTAAATAAAGCATCGTAAAATACTAGATGTATTATACTATAAATACTAGTAGCTACTGAAATGTCTGAAAAAATGACAGTATCAATAAAGAATCGTACAATCAAGATATTACCATGGATAATGTGGAGCTTTGGAGCTTTATTTTATTGTTATGAATTTTTTGTTCAAATCTCTCCAAACGTAATGTCGGCTGACTTAATGCGTGATTTTTCTATTCAAGCTGATAAATTAGGTATTCTAGTAGGAATATTCGCATATGCATACGCTTTTATCCAATTACCTGCTGGAGTACTTCTTGATAAGCTAGGACCATGTAAATTACTCGCAGCAGCAAGTATAATACTAGCTGTAGGTTGTCTGCTTTTTGGTAAAGCAACTGGATTTTATTGTGCTTTGACTGGAAGATTATGTATTGGAATTGGATCTGCTTCTGCCATAGTTGGCTGTATGAAAATTGCTACAAATTGGTTCCCCATTAATAAATTCGCTTTAGTATTAGGATTAACTATTTCAATTGGAATGTCTGGAGCAATCATCAGCTCAGCACCTCTTGCAATAGTAATGGAATACTACCATTGGCGTTATTTAATGTTTAATTTTGCAATTATTGGCTTTGTTTTCTCCATTGTTTTCCTATTTATTTGCCGTAACGCGCCTAAAAATAAACTTAATGAATCTCAAATAGAACATATAACATTTCGTAAACTATTCAAGGGTCTAAAAATAGCTATTACTAAAGCACAAGTTTGGATAGTTGCTATCTACGGACTACTAATGTTTGGTCCAAGTATTAGTTTTTGTGGACTATGGGGAGTTCCATTTCTACAAGTTAAATACGGATTAGCTCCTCACGATGCTGCCAAACTAACCTCTTTAGTATTTATTGGTTGGATTATTGGCAGTCCTTTATGGGGATATATTTCTGACCGCATAAAGAAACGTCTTACTACTATGAAATATGGTTCTATATTATCATTTGTTTTTATCAGCATAACAATCTATGTACCAAATTTATCTAGTTTGACTATAGGAATATTATTAATTTTATTTGGTCTATCCTCTAGTGGTTTTTTAACCTCTTTTTCCATAATTAGAGAAATTAGTCCTCAAGACTGTACTGCAAGCATCCTAAGCTTTATGAATACTATGAATTCTTTAGGTCCAGCCTTGTTACAACCATCAGTTGGTATTTTGTTAACTCTTTTTTGGAGCGGTGAATTTACAGCTGATGGTGTTCCATTTTATTCAATACAAAATTACCATATGTCACTGGCAATATTACCTATATCCTTACTTACTGCATCCTGTATGATACCATTTATCAAAGAGACCCATTGTAAAATTGCTACTCAATAGTCTGTATTTTAAATACTAAGATTGATAATATAAAATTGACATAGATTATTTGTGATCTTAGTATAGTTTAATAATATTTCTTAAGAGGAAAAATGCCAAATCTATTTATTACATCTTTTGGATGTCAAATGAACGACTATGATTCAAATAAAATAGCTGAATTATTAAAAAAATCTCATGGATTCAAGTTAATAGATGAACCAAAAGATGCTGATATGCTACTAGTCAATACTTGCTCAATTCGTGAAAAGGCTCAAGAAAAACTTTTTTCTCAGCTTGGTAGATGGAAAAAATTTAAAGAAATAAATCCTGAGCTAGTTATTGCTGTAGGAGGATGTGTTGCTAGCCAAGAAGGAGTGAATATTATTTCAAGAGCAAGATACATTGATATTATTTTTGGACCACAAACTCTACATCGATTACCTGAGCTATATGACCAAACTAAAAAAACCAAGAAACCTACAATAGATATTAGTTTTCCTGAAATAGAAAAATTTGATAATTTACCAAAACCAACAGCTAATGGCCCTACTGCTTTAGTATCAATAATGGAAGGATGTAGCAAATACTGTAGTTTCTGTATTGTTCCATACACAAGAGGAGAAGAAATAAGTCGCCCATTTGACGATGTTTTAAAAGAAGTTGCTGAACTTGCTGCCCAAGGAGTTAGAGAAATTAATCTTCTTGGACAAAATGTAAATGACTATCGCGGAATAATGACAAAAAATCAGTATGCAGATTTGGCCTTATTAATATCTTATATTGCAACCATAGACAATATAACTAGAATAAGATTCACAACATCTCATCCAATAGCTTTTTCAGATAACTTAATAGAAGCATTTGGTGAAATATCTAAGCTTGTTAATCATTTACATTTACCAATTCAAAGTGGATCGGATAGAATTCTATCTCTTATGAAACGTGGATATACTACTTTAGAATATAAAAACAAAATCAACAGACTCAAAAAATACAGACCAGATATAGCCATTTCTACAGACATAATAGTAGGATTCCCTACAGAAACTTCAAGTGATTTTAAAAAAACATTAGATATAGTTGATGAACTAGCTTTTGATACTTCTTTTAGTTTCATTTACAGTAAAAGACCAGGCACACCTGCTGCAAATATCTCTGATAACGTGTCATTAACAGAGAAGAAAACTAGACTATCGGAGCTACAGAATAAACTTAATCAATTATCTCAAGCATATAGTAAAAAATTAGTTGGTACTACAAGACAAGTTTTAATTACCGGGGTATCAAAGAAAAATCCTGATGAGTTAGCTGGACGCACAGAATGCAATAGGATTGTCAATTTTGCAGGAGATAATTCTCTAATTGGTAAATTAGAAGATGTTAAAATTATCGAAAACTATTCTAATAGTCTAAGAGGAAAACTATGAAAAAATATACTAGTTTAGATAATCCAAGCATTAGAAAAATTATAATTTATTTTACGCCAACGATTTAATTAATCCTATTGAGGTATATTGTATAATACCATCTAAAGCAATAGTCAAACTTATGAGTGTTTAACTAATTAGCTAATAATTGTATGCTTAAATTAGTCCGTGTATAAATACCTAGATATAACAAGGCTGTTATCACTATCTGAATACTTAAAATTATTTTGTAAATTCCATTCTTTCATACTCTTATTATAATTTTTCATGGATTTACTACTCCTATCGCTCTGATCAAGCTTATAGAAGTTTATTATAATTGCTCCATCAAAAGATTTTCTATCACTTAAATCAACAGTTATGTCATGTTCTTCAGAAAAAAGAAAGGTATACGTAATTATATTAACTACCTCCGGAATTTTAGTAATTTGTCTGCCATACCCGAATACAAGCAGTGCAAATTTATTTTTTAGATCGAGCACTTTATTATTTGTTCCATCGCTAATTTCTGCATAATGAAACACTATTTTAGTTTTTTTACCCTTATGCATTCTCATAGCAGTAGAAAAGTTATGGGTGAAAAATGTATTTGTTTTAAGACTGTTAATAGTATATTGCTCAGATTTAAAAATCGTTTTTTTATCTGTTATTATCTTCCAAGATATAATAATTTCTCTATCAGTACTCTTGTCGTTTTTAGTATTTAAGATAGCATCTACTGTTAAGTTTGCATACAATACGTCACAACAACAAATTAAAAAAAACATTCTAAGCAGAGTGTTTTTATTTAACATTTTTATCCTTCATATTATTAAACATTTTAAAAAATCTTTTTACATATTTTTATTATTTAGTAGGATACAACGTTAATTCCTAAAGATAGAAAACGATATGTGTTTTTAGATTATTTTTTTATACTCCCTGTATTATACAGAATTCTTTATATAACACTAATAATACTAGGCAAGAAAAATACAATTCATTAACTCGTCTTACAAACAAAAGTTAATCATTAAATAAATTGATTGTCCAAATATTGGGTTGCAATATTTTACATTTATGACTATTATTTACTTATAATTTAGCAATTTGGGATTTATCAATAATTTGAAGCAACAGAACCATATTCAGCTGGTATTGGAGCCAATTGATAATACCCGCCTTAACGAACTATGTGGTCAACTTGATGAACATATTAAGCAAATAGAGGACGAATTATCAATACAAATTTCAAGAAGAGGAAATTCTTTTTTAATAAAGGGAGAGCAAAAAAAAATTGTGTCTGCAAAGGCTACTCTAGAAGAAATGTACCAAGCCACTAATAATAAAAAACCACTCTCAAAAAACAATATACATCTTATACTTAAAGAAAACACAGCAACTGATTTGCATAAATGTTATTCAGATAGTGATATTTCTATTAAGTCTAGTAAAAAAAACATCAAATCAAGAAGTCATAACCAAGAAAAGTATATGGATAATATAAAGAATTTTGATATCAATTTTGCCATTGGGCCTGCAGGAACTGGAAAAACATTTCTAGCTGTTGCATGCGCGGTAGCTGCCCTTGAACTAGGAAAAATAAAACGCTTAGTTTTCGTTAGACCAGCTGTTGAAGCAGGAGAAAAATTAGGTTTCTTACCAGGAGATCTAGCAGAAAAAGTAAATCCCTATTTAAGACCTCTATACGATTCATTATACAATATACTAGGAATTGAAAATGTTGATAAAATGATGCAACATAATATTATAGAGATAGCTCCTCTTGCCTTTATGCGAGGAAGAACGTTGAATGATTCATTTGTAATATTAGATGAAGCTCAAAATACTACTGTAGATCAGATGAAAATGTTGTTAACAAGAATGGGGTTTGGATCAAAGGTAGCAATAACCGGCGATATCACCCAAGTTGATCTAAATATAGGCATAAAGTCTGGTTTAATTCATGCAAGAGAAATATTAACCAATATTGGCGGTATAAAATTTAATTTTTTTAACCATAGTGACATTGTTAGACACAAACTAGTACAAGAGATCCTAGAAGAATATGATAAAAACAAATAATGATAAATAATATAATACTTATTAATGATAATAATTTAATTATTCCTGATAAAAAAAAAATAAAAGAGTGGGTTGCTGTAAGCTTAAAACACATTAAAAAAAAGGCAAACATTACCTTAAGAACTTTTACTAAACCGGATATGCAAGAATTAAATAACAAATTTAGAAAGATTAATAGTCCTACAAATATTCTAGCTTTTCCATATAAGGGAGAAAACAATTTATCAAAAGATAATAGATTATTAGGAGATCTAGCAATATGCCCAGATGTTATAGTTAAAGAAGCTGAACAACAAGAAAAAAATATTGACAGCCATTTTGCTCATATAATAATTCATGGTGTTCTGCATCTTGCTGGATATACTCATGATGATAATAAGAATGCTAAAGTAATGGAAAATACTGAGTGTAAAATACTAGAATTTTTTAATATTGATGACCCATACATTAAGGAGAAAGAATGTCTGTAGACACGCCAGAAGTTCATCAACAAACATGGCTTGATAAATTAAGCGATTTTTTATTAAGAGAGCCTAAAGATAAAGAACAACTAATGAAATTACTAAGATACTCAGAACAACGTAACTTGTTTAATAAAGACGCTCTTAAGATGCTTGAATCCGTATTAAGTTTCTCTGAACTTACGGTTAAACCGATAATGATACCAAGAAATAAGATGGTTTCTATAAAAACAAATGATAATTTTGAGGATATTGTTAATATTGTAATTAATTCTAAACATTCAAGAATACCATGCTTTCAAGAAGATGGAGAAGAAATTAATGGCATTTTACATGCTAAAGATATCTTGCCTTATTTAGTAAACAGAAAAGAAAGCCTTAACATAAAAAATATATTAAGGAAAACTATTTTTGTTCCTGAAAATAAAAAAGTAGATATTTTACTTAAAGAATTTAAGAATAGCAGAAATCATATGGCTATTGTTTTGGATGAATACGGCTCAGTTATAGGACTTGCAACCATCGAAGATGTCATTGAGCAAATAGTAGGAGACATAATTGATGAGTTTGAAAGTGATTAATGTATTGCTTATTTCATGAGGAGCATTATAATGCGGCTCTATGAGGCTTCTACAAATATTATTAAAAGTATTGTCAACATTTAAAATTTATATTCTTGCTATAATTGCTGGAAGCTTAATCTGTTTAACATTCCCCCCTTATAATGTACATATACTATCTATCCTTTCTATCAGCTATTTAATATATATCTACCCAAAAATAAATCCTAGAAAAGCTTTAATAGTTGGATTCTGCTTTGGCTTTGGAATGTTTGGAACTAGCGTATCATGGGTATATATAAGCATCCATGAATATGGCCATATCCATAGTATAATTTCGGTTTTAATAACTTTAGCCTTTATAATTACTTTATCAGTTTTTACCGCAATTCACGGATATTTTGTAAATAAATTTTATTGTGAAAATTACTTATTTAATTCCGTGATTTTTGCAGCAACATGGACTCTAATAGAATGGTTAAGAGGTTGGATATTAACCGGCTTTCCTTGGCTATATATAGGCTATACCCAAGTTGAAACGATTTATGGAAGCTTTTTACCGATAGTAGGAGTATTTGGCACCTCCTTTATAACTGTTTTTCTGTATTGCCTTATAGTACATATTATTATTAATATTAAAATGGTCAAGAAAATAATACCGGGTATTGTTATTATTATGCTAATTACTGTTTTAAGTTACACATTGTCAGATCATAAATGGACTAAGAAAATCCCATCCCCAATTTCTGTAAGCTTAATACAGTCCAATATAGATCAGAATATTAAATGGGATCGTGATAATCTACATTCAACACTACAACTATTTTTTAATCTTACCTATTCTAATATTAAAAGCGATTTAATTATATGGCCAGAGTCAGCAATTCCTTTAACTAAAAAACACGCTAAAAATTTTTTAGATCAAATAGAGGGTATTACTAAAGAAAATTCTACTAGCCTAGTATTGGGAATATTAATTAATAAACAAAATAAAATATATAATGGTGTAATTGGTATAGGAAATTCACAAGGTCAATATTTAAAGCAATATTTAGTTCCTCTTGGAGAATTTATTCCATTTAAAGAAACTCTTGGGAAAATTATTAAGTCTCTTAATTTCCCACTAGGAGATCTGCAGCATGGTAAATCAGATCAACAAAATTTAATTCACAATGATATAGAAATTGCACCATTTATATGCTACGAGATAGCATATGCTAAAGCGTTACTTGATTTTAGAAAAAATGCTCAATTATTTTTAACTATTAGTAATGACGCATGGTTTGGCGAATCGATTGCCCTTGAACAACATCTACAGATAGCCCAAGCAAGAGCAAGACAAGCTGGAAAATATCACTTAGTATCAACCAACACAGGGATAACAGCTATTATAAATGAATATGGTAAAATAATTAGTCAAGCAGAACCATTTAAAATATCAGTATTAAAAGGTAAAGTATATGCCATGGAAGGTTTATCCCCCTGGAGTAAAATAGGATACCTCCCTATAATATTATTTATTTTACTTATGCTAATATTATCAATATTATTTGGAAAAGATTAGATATCCCTAGTAAATTTAGTATTTTTACATTCAGAACATGTAGTTAATTTACCAATATGAGGCATTTCTGTCTTGTATTTACATTTATCACAAATAAACACCCCTATTAAAACTATATTACCAGTTTTATAAACATTATTATTCAAATCATCAGCTTTTTTTTGGCTCATTTCAAGCTCAGTCCGATCAGCTATTTGATACAACATTTGTACTACAGGTTCTTCAATATATTCAATATCTAATTTAATCCAATCTGTTAATAAACCACCAAGATGTTGAACAAAATATGCTAGATCCTGAATATCTTGCTTTAATGTTTTGACAACATTCTCACTTTCCTCATATGTTATCTCACTAATTTTTTGAGCAGCTTTTTTTGCATCTTCTAGTGCGTTATCCAATGCAGCATCATCTATTTTCTGAGAATTATTATACAATTCCTTGATATTTTTCTGAATACTACTTGCCTTAGATGTAGATTTATTAGATAATTTTACCACGATATAGTCTATAAATTAAAATTAAGTGCGAATAATAAGGATAGTATAGACTAAATTTTTTGCAGGTGTATTGCTGCTACATAAATTCAGTAGTATCCTTACTATATGTTGTTATAAATTAATATAATGAATAGTCAATATAACCCTTTTGAAATTGAAAATGAAGTACAGGATACATGGGAGTCATGTAATGCTTTTTCGACCTCAGAAGACTTAAACAAAGAAAAATTCTATTGTTTATCAATGTTTCCATATCCTAGTGGCATGCTGCATATGGGACACATTAGAAACTATACATTAAGTGATGTAATAGCAAGATACCAAAAAATGCAAAATAAGAATGTTCTTAACCCAATAGGCTGGGATGCCTTTGGTCTTCCAGCTGAAAATGCAGCAATTCAAAATAAGATATCTCCTAGTAGCTGGACAAAGCAAAATATAGATGATATGAGAGAACAGCTTAAAGATATGGGCTATGCATATGACTGGAAGAGAGAAATATCAACATTTGAACCAGAATATTATCGCTGGGAACAATGGTTATTTATAAAACTACTTACAAAAGGTCTTGTGTATAAAAAAAGTACCAAAGTAAATTGGGATCCTGTTGATGAAACTGTACTAGCAAACGAACAAGTAGTTGATGGTAAAGGATGGCGTTCAGGAGTTCCTATTGAACAAAAAGAAATACCTCAATGGTTTATTAAAATTACAGCATATGCAGAAGAATTATTAACTGGTTTAGATACACTTGATGAATGGCCTAAACAAGTTAAAACTATGCAGAAAAATTGGATAGGAAAATCAGAAGGATTTAATGTATGCTTTAAGTTGGAAGAAGAAGGAAAAAGTTTACAAATATATACTACCAGGATTGATACAATTTTTGGAGTAAACTGTCTTTTCCTTTCTCCTCAGCATCAACTATCCGAAACAATATCCGAGCAAAATAAAGACGTTAAAAAATTTATTGATGATAACAAAAATGTAAAAAATTCTGAAGAAGAATTAGAAACACTTGATAAAAAAGGTCTTGCTACTGGATTATTTGCTATTCATCCAATAACTGAAAAAAAAATTCCTATCTGGATAACTAATTACGTATTAAATAACTACGGTACTGGTGTAATTATGTCAGTTCCTGGGCACTGCAAATGTGATTGGGAAATATCTAAAAAATATAACTTACCAATTATTCAAGTAATTGACAAAAAACCTGAAATAATAGATATTGAAGAAACTTCATTTGAAGAATACGGCACATTAATAAATTCTGAGGAATTTAATGGTCTTAGCTCAGAGCAGGCAATGCAAGAAATCTCCAAACATTTAATAGATAAAAAACTTTGTAGTAAAAAAACCAACTATCGTCTTAGAGATTGGGGAATTTCAAGACAACGCTACTGGGGAACCCCTATTCCAATAATAAACTGTGAGCAATGTGGCGCAGTACCTGTTCCAGAAGATGATTTACCTGTAATTCTACCACTTGAAGTTAATTTTGAAGGGGCTAAATCACCTTTAAAAAACATTCCTGAATTTTATCAAACCACATGTCCAAAATGTGATGCACCGGCAACAAGAGAAACTGATACCTTTGATACATTTATCAATTCATCTTGGTACTATGCTCGTTTTGCAAGTTACAACCAAAAAAATGCTATGCTAGATAATAGAGCTAAATACTGGACACCTGTAGATTATTATATCGGTGGAATAGAACATGCTGTTCTACATTTACTGTATGCTAGATTTTTTCATAAAATAATGCGTGATGAAGACTTAGTTAATTCAGATGAACCATTTAATAAACTATTAACATTAGGAATGGTACATAACAAAGGCACTAAGATGTCTAAGTCAAAAGGAAATAGTATTTCCCCCAAAGAACTCATAAAAAAATATGGAGCTGATACACTACGATTATATATAATATTCGCAGCTCCTCCAGATCAACCAATAGAATGGATTGAAACTGGTATAGATGGAGCATATAAATTCCTAAAAAAACTATGGTCTTTCTCCATTGATAACGAGGCTCTTGAAATATACAACCAAGCTAATATAAATACTATTAAAACTCATGTATATTGGGAATCGGCAAATTCAGCGCAAAAAAATGTAAGAAGAGAAATATATCAAATATATAAAAAAATAGATTTTGATTATAAACGTTCACAATTTAATACAGTAGTTTCTGGGTGTATGCAGCTTCTTAATTTAGCCTCTAAACATTATTCTGAACGCACAGATCTAATAGATAAATTTATAATTTATGAAGCTTATTCTATATTAATAAAATCACTTGCGCCGATTACACCTCATATATGTCATAAATTATGGAGCAATCTTGGTAATTCATCACTAATTATGGAGGAACCTTGGCCTACAATCCCAAAGGATGCTCTAAAATCTACAGAAATAGAATATATAGTACAAATTAATGGAAAATTAAGAGGCAAAATTACTATACCAATGGGAGAAAGTAACGAGTTTATTGAGCAATTTGCAATGAAACAAGAATTTATCAAGAAACATTCTCAAAATATGATATTAAAGAAATCCATAATTCTAGTAGAGCATAAATTAATAAATTTAGTTTATGTTAAAGAATGACCATAAGAAATTTGACTAATGTTTTATTTTTTATAATTTTTATTCTACAATCTTCCTGTGGATTCAACTTATATAATCCAAATTTCACTATTAATAATATATCATTGAGGAATATTGAGTCAAAGCCAAACAGCTATTTATCAAATAGTATTACTAGCGAATTCAAGAAAAATAATATACTATTTTCGTCTAACTCAGAATATCTATTAAGCATAACTAAAGAAATTTTTCATTATGATATCATCAGTACAAATTCTAATAGTTACGTTAGAGAATTAAAAATTTCATTATCAGCTAAATATGTTTTACTTAATACTAATAATGAAATTTTGTTGGCTAAGGAATTATCAAAAAGCAAGATAATTACTTTAGATGATGTCAATATTAATGCTTATTCAAATCGGTTAGAACCATACAAAACTAGATTATCTGATCATCTTGCAAAACAGATTATTTACCAACTATCAAAATATTCATCTACTAAAAATGAAAGCTTATTATAATCAAATCCAGCAAATTTTAAATAAGGGAATGGATAGTTTCTATTTTATATATGGTTCACCAGAAAATCTGGTAACAGATACTAAAGAAATAATTGAAAGTGAAGCTATAAAGCAAGGATTTCAAATTGAGAAATACTTTGCTGATAGTAGCTTTGATCTCAATAAATTAATTAGTTCTTTGGAAAATCTAGGACTATTCCATGAAAAAAGATTAATAGAAATACATATTTTAGGTAATAAGTTACCAAAAAAAGTAGTGGATTTTATCATGGAATTCCTAAAGAAAAAAACAACCGACCTTATTTGTATAATTAAAGCTAGTCTATTAAAAAATGCTGATATACCTGCTAAATTAACAAGAATATTTGCCTCTAAAGGAGTTATTATTCCTATTTATGAATTAAAATCATGGCAAATAGAAAAATGGTTCCAAGATAAATCAGAAAAACTAGGACTAGATTTATCAGATAGTGCGAAACTAAAAATCATAAAATATATGTATGATTCTAGTGAATCCGGCCATCAGATTTTAACATCCTTACAATTAGCTCATGGAAATAACTCTATTAGTGAAGCAGATATCTCTTTTTCGATAGATGAAATAGTTAGCGGGAATATCTTCAATTTAATTTATTTTTGTTTAAATGGCGATATTAATAAAGCTTTAGATCTTTATTGTCAGTTACAAAAAGAAAACATAGACTTGACCATTTTATTATGGCATATTTCTACAGAAATAAAAGAATTAGCACTAATAGCAAAAGAAATATCTGATGGCACTTCTATCAAGCATATAACCAGTAAGTTAAGTTCTTTTAAAAAAGATTGTTACTTAAAAGCATTACCACGTTTAACATATAAACAAATAATAGCCCTAATTCCTAGACTCTCATATATTGATAAAATTAATAAAGGAACTATGGCCGGTAATGCTTGGCTTGAATTAGAAGAGGTATTATTAATTTTAAGTGGATATCAAATCCTACCAGCATTCATGAAAATAAAACTTGATAATAATAAACTATAGGCGCAACCTAAGACCAAGTATAACAAGAATGTAAAACTGGAACTCCTATATTTGCAGATAAGTATACAATACCACTATTCTTCGATAAGAATTTTTAAGAAAATTTTAAAATTTGTTAGATGTCTTATTGAGATTGGATGTAAATTCCACCTATAATATTCAATATATTTTAATAGAAACACTGTCTTCATTATCCTTTTCTTGATCATAGTCACTATCAAGCTGCAAATCTTTGTCATATTCTTGAACTTTTTGTAATATTTCATCTGCAAATTTTTTTAGTTCACTATCATACATCTTATGTTCTTTATCAATTTTTCCTATCACTTCAGATACATTTTTCTTAAGATCAACAACTGTGCCATCGTTTGGATCTTTTAAAAATTCATTAACACTATCTTGCAATTTTTTTATTTGCTTTTTTCTACTCCAACTTATAGGTAGATTTTTTTTCTGTGGATCACGCCCTCTTCTTGCTTTATATTCCTTCTCAATACTGTTAGAACCTATCATAAATGTTAGTTCATCTGCTAATTCTCTACACAATAGCATTTTTTCACATCCTTTAATTTCTCTTAGTATTTCATTTGCAAATTTACTTAATTCACTATTATCTCCATCAGGCTCTAGCCCAATTTCTATTATCATTTTAGACACAGTTTGCTTAAGATCAGCAATTGTCTCCTCATCTGGATCTTCAAAAAATTCATTAACTTCATTTTGCAATTTTTCTATTTGTTTTTCTCTAGTATTGCTTATAGGTATATTTACTGTTTCTGGATTACGATTCCTTCTTTCTTGATATGCTGCTCTAATACCATTATCTCCTATCATAAAGGATATTTCATCTGCTAGATCACTATATAACATCAGTTTATCAGATTCTTCAATTTCTTTTAGTATTTCATTTGCAAATATATTTAATTCACTATCATTTTTATTTGGCTCTAGACTAATTTCTTTTATCACTTTAAATACAGCTTGTTTAAGAGCAGTATTTGTATCAGGATTTGGATTTTTAATAAATTTATTAAAACTATCCTGCAATTCTTCTACTTGTTTTTCTCTAACATTGCTTATAGGCGCATTTATTTCTTTTTGGTTAATTCCCCTTCTTTCTTTATATCTTCCTAAAATACCATTAGAGCCTATTAAAGCTGATAATTCATCTACTAAATTTTGTTGAGAAGTATGTGGTTTACTCACATCTACTCCATATGACGTAGTAGCCTTAGGGCTGGTTGAAACAGAATGTGTTAATATTTTTTTAAACACTTTTTTTATGTTTAGTAACTGCTTTGGCTTCGATGGATCAGGCAACCCTTTACTATTATAATATTTGCGATTTGCTTTCTCATCGAAATTATTTATGATATTTGGATTACGCTGCCATTTTTTCTTTAACTTTGGATCTTTTATTAATGGCACCCAATGCATACCTTGGCCTAATGCGTGCAGTGTATAACCATATTTATTTTTACTCTCAAATGGTTGATCTTCTAGCTTTATTTGATCATAGTTAGCAGCTGATAAATCAGCTTTTAATAAGCCATTAGCAATTTGTTCCATCTCTTTATCGCTCATAGCATTAGTGTAACTCATCATCCTGGAATATGCAGGAAACATTTTATTATCCCATATTTTTTTCATTAATATATCTTTTTCAGTACTTTTACATGCTGATAAATTCTCAAAATCTTTCTCTAAGAAAGGTCTTCCTCCTCTAGCTGAAAGTCCAACAAAATTACTATTTAAAGCAGTTCCATGACACAATCTCAACGCTAATTTATCTTGTGATTCTTCCCTTCTTAAAACTCTCATGATATCTAACTCTCCAATACTAACCAAAGTTCTTTTATGGCCAGCATCATATTTTTTCAACATTAATTTTTTAAACTCTGGCTCATTTTTTATACGTTCATAAGCTTGTTCTTCATTTAATTTATTAGGTGAGTTAATAAGGCTATCATATTTAATTTGTAATTGATCAAAATCTAATTTAATATCATTTTTTATAGTAGTATGTGTTTTTTGGAAACTATTCATTTCATTACGAAACATATTATACAGCCTGTCTCTATCTTTAAACAAAATATTTTCTACATAATATTTTCTAAATACCGGGGTCAACAACTTCTCTATTTGATTAGGATCATTATAGCTTTGTAACCACCACTTAAAGTTGTCCCAAGTCTTAATATTAAAATCATTATGAAATGTTGCAAATACATCTAGAAGTTCTTGAAACATCCTAGTGCCATTTTCATTATCTGTACCATTTTCATCACTTAAATCATGTAAAGATCCTGTTCGGCTTAAAACTTCAGCAGCAAAATCAAGAGCTAGCGTATTTAAAGGACAATCCCCACCTCCAGAACTAGGGATTGCTTCTTTTGAAATTTGTTCTAAACGTAATAACTCTCTCTGTAACATAAATGGCCGTAGCCCATTTTCCAGATTTTTTATTTGTGCATTTTTTTCATTGGTAAGCTTATCCATATCTTGCTGTATAACTATTAACTCATCTTGTAATCTCTGTACTTCAAAAGTAGTACCTCCAAACGTTGCCATTAGGAATTTATTGTCTTTATCTTTAAATTCATTTTCTTTTTTCTTAAAATTATTTGCAAAATTTCTATTAACTGTATCTATTTGTGTTCTATAGTTATTTATCTCTTTATTTAACCCAGGTATAGACTCATTTTCTAAGTACTTGACAAAGTTCTTAGACATATTTAATCTTCTTTTATGTCTCTTGATTCTATTAATTTTCTCTAAGGTTGAAGCCATAATATTTTAGTATTTACCAGTTATAGAGTAATAATAGAATAGATAAAAAATTTCTACAGTAGAATTACAATATCTATAAATATTTATGACAATTTTTGATTATCTTATTTGAGTTGATTTTTACTTAACTTCTTAATTTATTTTATCTTAATGCAATTTTATCAACCACAATACTATATATTAAAGGCAGAAATTTGCTTCATATGTATGATAAATAATATTCGTTATTTAAAATGACTTACTTTCAATTAAATTTTAGATAAATTCCTATGATTCATTATTACCAATTAACTCAGCAAGTACATAATAGAGCTTCCCTGCTCAAATTATCATCCATAGTAAAATGATACCTGATAACTTTATAAAAAATAAGTTTATAGGTAAATTTTACTTATTTTTAGATTATAATTTAACTTATTGTTCAATATTTTATAATTAAGAAAAAAATAGAACCTCTAGATATTTAAACCTATAAAATTAACTGTAGATTAAAATTTAGAGGTTTATGCTCTCAAAAATCTTAAACGAAATTAATTTTCCAAAACAAATATGAGGCAAATTAAGTTTAGATAAATGTAAAATATTCATTATGGAAAGGTTCATTGACTAAAGTGTGGTACCACCATTCCTTTTCGTAATTTTTGAATCTGTATTTTTATAAATTTCTCATTTATGTACAGATATTATTTCTAAAATTTATTCTAATAATAATAGCTAGTGATCTTTAATAACCTTAGCATTTTTATCCCAATTTTTTTTAACTTGCATATTTGATATAAGGTCATCTACGTTTATTCCATAAACATTTTTTAAGATCTTTTTATATTTTTTTGCATTAGCATCTAATGTTGACTTTTTAGGCAGTTTATTATTCATAGCTAATATTACTCTATTACCACTATTTTCGTAACGGAAGATATTAAAATAATCACCAAAAGCTATTTGATATGTAACAGATTCATTATCATAAAATTTGCTGCTAGCAAATGTATTAACACCAAATATTCCCTCAGGCTGCATAATTTTTTTTATTTCTTCAAGAAAACCAAGAGTCATCAAGTGTCGAGGAATGTATTCATCATCAAACGCATCCAATAATACAATATCATATCTATCTGACCTGCTAATAGCATCCAATACGAATTGTCTACCATCTGCAATATGCGTTACTAATAGATCATCACCATCTGGCCATTCAAAATAAGTTTTTGCTACTTTTATAACATTAGGATCTATCTCAACTACATCCACTAATGCACCAGGTATAGTACGTCTAATTGCCAACGGCAATGTGCCAACACCCAAACCTATAATAAGCACGCGCTTAGGAGAATCTACAATAAACAGACTTCCCATTAAAACTTTTGTATAGCTAAATATCATCTTTCTAGAATCTCTATAAGTACAACCTTGACGTCCACTATAATTACCACCAATCCCTTTAAAACGCATACAAAGCATTTCCTCAAAAAGAGTTACCTGAATATTTCCGTGAACAGATTTATCTTCATATATGACGTTATTACTATGAGCAGGTAACTCAATAAATGCTATAAAATATATAGTAAGTAAAAATAATCTCATGGTTATACGTTTTTAGGTTATTTTATTAAGTATATACCAAAATAATCCGTTACTTTTATTATTACTTGTATATTGAAATATCAGAAAATTTTAAAAATATCGTGTTCCTAATCCCAAAATAGCCTAACACCTATTAATAGAATTTTAATAAAACCCATTTAATTAAACAACAAACCCTATATTGGCTCATAAAAAATATGCTTCTTAATGTATGTAAATATGTATTTTTGAGGTACTTTTCAGCAGATATTTAATATATAATACATAATCAATTATGGTGACTCATGAACAATTTACTATCTGAACTAAATAAAATTCTTGAAAATATAAAAGCACAAGATATTACAATTATTAATGTAAAAAAAATGTCCTCTTTTACAGATTACTTAGTTATATGTACTAGCCGCTCCAAAAGGCATGGGCGTTCTATTTCTGAACACGTAAGGCAAAATATAAAACATATGGTAGACAAAAAACCAAATGCTCAAGGACTAAAAGCTTCCGAATGGATAATAGTAGATATGAACTTTATTGTCCTTCATATTATGCTACCAGAAATTAGAGAATTTTATCAACTAGAAAAATTATGGGATAAAGATCTAATAGTTTCTACTAATTAAAGTAGCCTTTATGAAAATCGGTATAATATCAATTGGTCAAAAAATGTCAGATTGGACTAGACAAGAATTTATAAAATATAAAGAACGGCTTAATACATCAATCCAGCTCCAATTAATTGAAGTACCAATGCTGCCGACAAAAAAACGCACCGTCTCTATCATCCAAAAAGAATCAAAAGAACTTTTGCAAAATTCTAAAAGATTTTCAAGATCAATTGCATTAGCCCCAATGGGCAAACAACTAAATTCAAATACATTTGCTAAAGAATTAAATAATTGGTATACAAATAATTTATCAGTCTCTTTTTTAATAGGAGGACCTGAAGGATTATCAAGTGAAGTATTAGAAAAATCTGATTATATCTGGTCTTTAAGTAAGCTAACTTTCCCACATATGCTTGTTAGAGTAATTCTAGCTGAACAAATTTATCGTGGACATTGTAAAAACACTAATCATCCTTACTACAAATAAAATGGCAATATTCAATAAACTTAAAGATACTAATGATAAAACAAATTTAATTAATAAGCGTTTCTTTTATATGATAATAGTAGTAATTCTTTTATCAACAATTTTATTTACACGACTGTATTTCCTACAAATCATAGAAAAAGAAAAATTTTCTACCCTTTCAAAAAGAAATCAGCTTACTGTGATACCTTTTGAAGCAAAACGCGGATTAATCTACGATAGAAATGGTAAAGTTTTAGCAACAAACTATTCTATATACAACCTAGAGATAGTCCCCCAAATAGCTAAACAATCAAAAGTGATCTTAGAAAGGCTAAGATCACTAAAGTTAATTACAGAAAAGGAAATAAAGAAATTTAATAATAATCGATATAAACACCGCCCCTACGAACCAGTAATAATTAAAGAAAATCTTACAGAGAAAGAAACTGCTATATTATCAACATATTTATTTGAGCTCCCAGGAATATATATTTCTGCAAAATTAGTTCGTCATTATCCATATCCTAAAATTATGTCTCATATTCTAGGGTATACAGGCTTAATAGCAGAAAAAGAACTTGCTTATACTGACAGTAATTACCTATCGCATGAGCAAATTGGTAAAACCGGAGTAGAAAAAAAATATGAAGAGTTATTGCACGGAATACTTGGATATAAACAAGTTGAAGTAGATGCAAAAGGTATGATAGTCAACACAAAGAATTTCATCCCACCTACTGCTGGAGATGATGTTTATTTAACAATTGATATTGAATTACAAAAAGAAACATATGAAATTATGAAAAATTATAAAGGAGCAGCTATTGTATTAAGTACTAAAACAGGAGAAATACTCTCTATGGTAAGTGTACCAGGATACGATAGTAATGTTTTAATACCACAAAGTAAAGATCATAAGAAGCTTAAAGAAATTTTCCAAAATCCAAACAAACCAATGTATAACAGGGCTATTAACGGCTTATACCCTCTAGCATCGCCTATTAAACCTTTCCTTGCCATTCAAGGATTAGAAAAAAAGAAAATCACTCCTAAATATCAACTTTTTGATCCTGGCTGGTATAAATTACCAAGTAGTAACCATATTTTTCGAGATTTAAGCTATAATATCGGCGGCTATGGATGGATAAATTTACATAAATCAATAGTTAAATCATCGGATACATACTATTATCATCTTGCACATCTGCTTGGAATAAATTCCATGCATTCAATATTAACTAAATTTGGTTTTGGAAAATCAACAAAAATAGATTTATGGGGAGAATCTATCGGTCTTGTGCCAAATAAATCGTGGAAAATAATAACAAAATCACAACCTTGGTACAAAGGAGATTCACTATTAGTAGGTATTGGTCAAGGATTTCTTCAAACAACACCTATTCAGCTAGCTCAAGCAACCATGCTAATGGCCAATAAAGGTAAAGGATATTATCCGCATATTTTTGATAAATCTATTGATCAATTTGGCTCTATACAAACATTTGAGAAAAAATCAATCCCTCCAATAAAGCTTTCAAAAAACATCTATTGGCAATGGATCCATAATGCCATGAGAGGAGTCATTCATGAGAAAGAAGGAACAGGATGGCGATTCGGAAAAGATGCTCCATATATAGCTGCTGGTAAAACAGGTACTGGACAAATTATTAGCTTACATCATAATGACATTATTGATAAAGAGAATATCCCTGAGCACTTAAAAGATCATTCTTCTTTTATTGTATTTGCTCCATTTAATAATCCAGAAATAGCAGTGGCAGTATTAATTGAAAATATGCCAGGTTCTGCCCTATTAGCTAGAAGAATCTGTGATGCCTATTTTTCAAAGACAGGAATATTAAAAAATACCCATCTAAATAAGAATAATACTTAAATCTGTTCATATAACATACAAACTATTTATATACTATAATTAATAATATGTACAAAGACATTTCTATATAACCTAATGAAAAAAAACAGAATTTTAAAAAAATCAAACTTAAATGGATTTACCTTAGTTGAATTATTGATTGTAATTATAATTTTAGGGGTAATTGTCGGGATAATTCTTCCTCTATTTAGCGACTCAAGCGATAGAGCAAAAATTTCCTCATCTTTAGCAACATTACAAACATTAAGACAACAACTTAATCTAGCAAAAGTAGAGCATAATGAATTTTATCCTGATTTGGGAAGCGGAGGAGATGACTGGGATGTGCTAATATTTAGAACAAGACCCACCTCAACTAATACTGGTACTTATTCATTTGGAGATAATAGTAGTACAGATGTTGGCCCATATATTAGAAAGAGACCTAAAAATCCATTTGAAGACTCTGATACTATAGGCTCAATTGGTAGTCCTTCACCTGGAACAGGATTCTTATATGACCAATCTACAGGAGAAATTAAAATGGTTATATCTTCTGAAAAAATCACAGAATTTGATCTTGATACTCAAGATTTTGAAGGATATTAAATTTATTTAGAAATTTAGGAGATTTTTTGGTAATATTTTCCAAGAGGTTTCCTATGAAATTAATAAACCAGCTTAATATAGCTATTAGAAGCAGGAAAAATAATTTTGCCTACCATAGTTTATGGGACAAATTACATTTAGACGGGCCTCTTTTCACCTTAATATTATTTCTATTGATTTGTGGAATTCTGTTGCTATACAGTGCTACAGATGGAAATCTAACAAAAATCTTTCAACAACTATATAAAATTATTTTCGGGTTAATTATAATGATATTTGTAGCCCAGATCCGCCCCTATCAATTTAAGCGTTGGACTATAACTTTATTTATTATTGGAATTATCCTGTTAGTCTTTGTAAATTTCGCCGGCACAGGAAAGGGAGCACAACGCTGGATGGATCTCGGAATACTAAAATTTCAGCCCTCAGAAATCATGAAATGTGCTGTGCCAATGATGATTTCACTACTCATAAGCAGAAACTCTTTACCACCAAAAATTCCTTATATAATGGTAGTATCACTCTTCATAATAATCCCCTGCTATTTAATACTGAAGCAACCGGATCTAGGAACAGCTTTATTGATACTATTCTCTGGGTGCACAGTTTTTATTTTAGCAGGAATAAAATTAAAACAAATTTTCTATTCACTATTGACATTAATATCTTTATCTCCTTTATTATGGAGCTTTATGCATAGCTATCAAAAAACTAGAGTCATAACATTCCTAAACCCTCACCATGATCCTTCCGGAAAAGGTTATCATATTATTCAATCAAAAATAGCAATAGGATCTGGTGGAGCATTAGGAAAAGGATGGTTAAATGGCACGCAATCACATTTAAAATATTTACCGGAAAGTTCAACTGATTTTATATTTGCTCTATGTGGAGAAGAGTTCGGGATATTAGGATGCATTCTGTTAATATCCGTTTATACACTTATTACTTGTCGTACCTTATATTTAGCACAGTTCATGAATGATACATATTTAAAATTACTGTGTGGAACACTAGGAATAACGTTCTATTTATATGCTTTAGTAAATATAGGGATGGTATCCGGAATCTTTCCTGTGGTAGGTAGCCCACTACCTTTAATAAGTTATGGAGGAACATCTGTGTTAACAATCATGGTATCTTTTGGTATAATAATGTCTGCAAACTCTTATCGTAAATTACCATATGAATATTAAATATAACTCCAATAAGAAAAATTTTTTATTATTATTTATATATACAATAACTTCAGTTGGTTGTTCAAGCACAAAAACCATCGCAAGTGATGGCCCTCCTGAAAAACATATCAATGCAAGTAAAATACCTAATGCTAAACCCAAATATGAGCCTTATTCATCTTCAGGGAATCCTCCATTCTATACAGTTAATAATAAAAAATATATCGTTCATAAAACAGCTCATAACTTTCATCAACAAGGTATTGCTTCATGGTATGGTACAAAATTTCATGGAAAAAAAACTTCAAATGGAGAAACTTATAATATGCTTGCTATGACTGCCGCACATAAAATATTACCAATACCTACTTATTTAAAAGTTACAAATTTAGATAACAATAAACAAGTAATTGTGCGTATAAATGATCGGGGGCCATTTATAGGCAATAGGATTATTGATCTTTCTTATGTTGCAGCTAAGAAACTCGGAATGTTAAAAAAAGGTACTGCTAGAGTATATTTAGAGGCAATATCATCACCGAATACCGAATCTAAACAAACAACTACGGTAACTAGATTAAAACATATATATTTACAGTTAGGAGCATTTAAAAAGGCTGAAAAAGCTATAAATTTTGCTAATAAAATCAGAAAAAACATTAACTATACTATAACTACACACTTAGAGAATTTAAATAATATCAATATATATAAAACTCTAGCAGGCCCCATACCATCAATTGATGATGTTGAATCAATTGCCATAAATATAGAAAAACATACTAAAATTAGGCCTCTGATGATTATGAAATAACATCAGAAATTGTATTGTTGTGCTTGTTCAAGGCTTTATGCTAAAATTGTTTTCGATTATAACCTACTTTTAAGAATCGCATAATGAACAAAATTATCTTACATCTATTTTTTTCAATCCTATTAGTATCCACACTAACCAATAGTTCGGCTCTTAAGCATATTAATAAATCTAGTAAATCTCAACAAACATTCATTCCTAATCCCCCTACCGTTAAAGCAACCTCGTATATAATTATAGATGCTAATAGCGACACTATTATTGCTGAAAAGAACAGTCATACTTTAAAAGGGCCAGCAAGCCTAACAAAAATGCTTTCTTTGTATGTAATTTCTGATTATTTAACACGGGGAGAAATAAATCTTGACGATCAAGTAAAAATTTCCACTAGGGCTTGGAAGACTGGCGGATCAAGAACGTTTGTAAAAGAGGGTCAGTATGTAAGTGTAGAAAGTTTAATTAAAGGAGTTATAGTACAATCAGGAAATGATGCATGTATAGCACTAGCCGAACATATTGCAGGCAATACAGATGCTTTCGTAAGCTTAATGAATCAACAAGCAAAAATACTAGGAATGAGTAATAGTCATTTTACTGATCCCATTGGCATGCCCCATGAAAAGCAAAAGAGTACGGCTTATGATCTTGCTATATTAACAAAAGCACTTATAAAAAATTACCCACAGTTCTATCATTGGTACCAACAGAAATGGTTTACCTTTAATGATATAAAACAGGCTAATCGTAATAGGCTTCTTTGGCGTTTAAATTATATTGACGGAGTAAAAACTGGTCATACTAAAACAGCTGGATATTCACAAGCAAGTTCTGGAGTAAAAAATGGCATGCGACTGATTGTAGTAGCACTTGGTTCAAGTTCAGATGAGTCTAGAGCTCAAGATGGTAAAAAACTTTTTACCTATGCATATAGATTTTTTGAGTCGCATTCTTTGTATGAAGAGAATAAAAAAATTAGCCAAACAAGAGTTTGGTACGGGAAAAAACCTAATATAGCCGTTGGCGTAGGTAATGATTTATATATAACTATCCCTTCTGGAACATATAAGAGTCTTAAAGCAAAACTAAAAATTAATAAAAACATAAAGGCTCCTGTTAAAAAACGGCAAGTTATTGGCCAACTAGAAATTTCTTTTGATGACAATATCATTCATACTAATTCTATTATTGCCTTAGAAGACAGTGATGTTGGGAATATTGGTACAAGAATATTAGATTCAATTAAATACGCTTTTCACAGTTTAAGTAGTAAATTCACATAATATCTAATATTTATATATGGAAAACCTTATAATAAAATCTCTAGGTTTAGTGCCATATCATAAATCATGGAAGTTAATGAAAGAATTTACTATAAAAAGAAAGACAGATGTTCAAGATGAAGTATGGTTACTAGAACATACTCCAATATTCACCCTAGGATATAATGGAGACACTAGCCATCTTATAAAACCATCTTCTATTCCTATTACTAAAAGTGACAGAGGCGGGAACATAACTTATCATGCCCCAGGACAATTAGTAGGATATTTATTAGTCGATTTAAAAAGGAAAAATTTAAGAATTCATGATCTAGTTAGAACAACGGAAAATTTAATAATAAATACTCTAAAAGATTATTCTATACAAAGCCATACTATAAAAAAAGCCCCGGGAGTTTACGTTGAAGGAGCAAAGATTTGTTCACTTGGCTTTAGAATAAAAAATGGTTGTAGCTATCATGGTTTTGCTTTAAATATAAATATGGATCTAGAACCATTTAGTTATATTAATCCATGTGGACTAGAAGGTATAAAAATCACCCAAATTAAATTTTTTGTACAAAATATAGACATTGAAAATGTTCAAAATAAAATTATATTAAACCTTGAACAAGATTTTGGTTATACTAATATTGATATAAAAAAGTACAATACCTAGCATGAAAAATGATATCTCGAAAAAATTAAGAGCACAAGAAAAACTAGCAAGGATCCCTGTTAAAATCTTGCCGACAGAAAATCCTCTACCTAAACCAGATTGGATTAGAATTAAACTACCTAACTCTGAAAATATTCAAAAATTGAAGGATATATTTAATAGTAAAAAATTAGTTACTGTATGTGAAGAAGCTAGCTGTCCTAACTTAGCAGAATGTTATAATAAAGGAACAGCTACTTTTATGATCATGGGAGACTTATGCACAAGAAGATGCAGTTTCTGCGACGTAGCTCATGGTAAACCTAAACCATTAAATGAAAATGAGCCACATGAACTTGCAATAGCAATAAAACAAATGAAATTGAAATATATAGTTATAACATCTGTCGATAGAGACGATCTAAAAGATGGAGGAGCACAACATTTTGCTAATTGCATAAACGAAATTAGAAAAAGCAATCCTGAAATCAAAATAGAAATTTTAGTTCCAGATTTTCGTGGCCGTATGGAAAAAGCTTTAAGTATATTGGTAAAAAACCCAGCTGATGTATTTAACCATAATATAGAAACAGTGCCTAGGCTATATAAACAAGCTAGACCGGGATCCGATTACCAATGGTCACTAAATTTATTAAAAAAGCATAAAGAGCTTTCTGCAAATATACCTACTAAATCAGGCATTATGGTTGGTCTAGGTGAAACTAAAGATGAAATAATCGAAGTTTTATATGATCTGAGAAAGCATAATGTTAATATGGTTACTATTGGACAATACCTGTCACCCAGTAAATATCATATGCCAGTATCAAGATACGTCACCCCACAAGAATTCAAACAACTAGAATCATTATGCTATGAAATAGAATTTACTCATGTAGCAAGTGGCCCATTGGTTCGCTCATCATACCATGCTGATAAACAAGCATCTGGAGAACATGTTTCATAATGAGTGATATATTAGATTTCATTATTGCGTGGACAACAGTTAATAATGAATGGGCTCTACTAATTATATTCACAGTTGCATTATGTGAATCTTTAGCAATAATTGGAATAATATTTCCTGGTAGTGGAATTCTTGCTGCCATTGGATTACTGATAGGAACTGGCTCTATACCTCTATATCCAGCCCTAATCTTTGCTGCTCTTGGAGCCATTCTAGGAGATTTATTAAGCTTTTTACTAGGTAGATTTTATAAAGATACTATTTTTGCTAAATGGCCTTTTTATTATTTCCCTAAAGCTATAAAAAAAGGAGAAGATTTTTTTATTAATCATGGCAAGAAAAGTCTCTTTACTGCTAGATTTGTCGGACCAGTACGCCCTATTGTTCCACTAATAGCAGGAACAATGAGAATGGATTTGAAACCATTCTTGTTAACCGATATATTATCAGGAATATTGTGGGCTCCTGTATACATGTTACCAGGAGCATTTATAGCTTTCACAGGATTTACTTTTAAATTTAATACTAAAGCTATAATCTATTACGGCTTTATAATACTTATAGTCTTGTTAATATCCTTTTGGTTATACAGAATATTTATTCAAAAAATTATCCATAGAATTGACAAATTGATATTAAAAATTTGGGTAAAACAAAAACCCCATAAAATTTCTTTAATGAAATTCAACGTGCCTATAGAGCATGACAGTAGCAAAACTCCAGATCTACTAATTTGGGGGTTTATAATGTTAAGCCTATTTATTTTTATTATCCATGAAATAATTACAAGCGGCTTTTTAACACAATGGAACACATCTTTATTATTAGCATGCCAAAAAGCAGATTTTGGAGACTGGAAAAAATATATAGTAATGTATACTTTGCTTGCAGAACCTATTGTAATGATTAGTCTATATTTGATTATACTAAGTTATTTTATTATTTCTAGAAACATAAATTTTTCCATCTTGTGGTTTATTAATGGAGCAATAGCTGGAGGAGGAACATATATTTTAAAATATATGTTTAATATCCAAAGACCTCCAGGAATATCTTTGAGAGATACCGCATCATTCCCTAGCTCACATACTACTTTGACTATAGCAATCTTAGGTTATATCTACTTCCTAGTAACCACTAAAAAGATGGCTCAACCTATCTTTATAATTCTTACTGCCATCATATTAACTATGGCAACCAGCCGCATATTGTTGTCAGCACATTGGTTAACCGATGTCCTAGGAGGGCTAACATGGGGATTTAGTTGTTTATTTATTAATGCTGCTTTAATACAAGGAATTCATTTAACGAGAAAAGAAAAATTTTCTATTATTATAATATCAATTATTACTATTTTAATATTATGGTTATACCAAATTATATTTAATCTTGACAATCAAGTTCACAATTACGTCTTAAATTTTAAGGGAGGGCAAAACTAAAATCTAAGGTAAATCTTTATTTATCTTAAAATGTAAGAAAATCCTGCCCTAAAAACCAAGCTAGTATTTAAAATTTCACCTTGCACATACCCCCTAGTTTTATAGCCAACAATAGTATTTAAACCAAAATCTCTATTAAATTTATATCCTAATTTTACAGCCATTAAACTGCCTATTTTCCTTTTAGCACCACGTAAATAACTACTATATAGCTCCGGTTGCAGCCATGTGAAAATTTTAGCCCCGACACTTAATCTTCGGTAAACTCTTATTAACCCTGACTCTATACCAAAAGTATAATAGCTTTGGTTAGCAGTCTTTCCTCCTTGAATTGTTAACACAAAATCATATTTATCATATGATAAATAATTCTGTAATTGGGTAGATATACCATAAGGAGCTAACACCGTTCTAATTCTTGGAAGATAACGAAATTTATCTATATTAATCACGGGGATCTTTAACCTAGAATTACCAGTAAAAATGTAATTCATATTAGCATACACAGAATACCAAAGAAGCGGATCAAATAAGCTAATATACATTCCTCTTTGTAGATCACTATTCTTTAGTACAGTTGGATTATTAACACTATGATCCCATTTTGGATCTAAAAATATTCCATTTGAATATCTAGCAATCATCCCTTGTTTATTATTAGCATATAATGCATTAACATTGTTACGATAAGCAACAATATCATTGCCGTCATCATTTTTTCCACTTCCTTTTGTAATTGATATATAGTTTATTTGGTCAAATGCATTCGCAAAATATTGTGCAGCCCAACCAACTGAGATAGTTTTTTTACTAAAAATTTGCATTGCTATACTATTAGCCATAACATCGCTGGATTCCATCCCAGCAAGATCTGTCGTATTCTCTCTGATTAAAAGCCGCCCACTAACAAATTCATTCAATAATGCATTATCTGATATAGGAACAAAAGAAGTTGATCCACTACCATCAAGGTTAAACTCATACCTTGTGATTCTTCTATTAAATTCTCTACCTCTAGCACCGTGCCCAAAGTACTCATGTTTTACCATACTTAAAAATAAAGCTAGATACAAATCCGTTCCAACTCTTAGAGTTCTTATAGTACCGGGCAAAAGACCTTTGCCTTTATTATTATGTGGAAAATAATAACTATAAATATCAAATGTACTTTGCATTAAAGAACTCCCCATATATGAAGATTTATATTCATCAAAAGTAAATTGGATTTCAGTCGAATTTTTATTATAAGAAGCATATCCCAAATTACAGGATAAGAAGAAAATTAATAAAAAGCATTTGTTAATATTCTTAATTTTACTAAACATTCGCAAATATTACCTAATTCAACCATCATTTACTACCCCATGGTATTATAAGGTTATGTCTGACATTTATTTGATCAAGAATGCGAGCAACTACAAAATCTATTAACTCATTTATTGAAGATGGTTTTTGATAAAAGCCTGGATTTGCTGGTAAGATACATACTCCTAGTTTAGACAATTTCAGCATATTTTCAAGATGAATAGCTGATAAAGGAGTTTCTCTTGGTACTAAAATTAGTTTTTTATTCTCTTTAATTGCTACATCACAAGCCCGCTCAATTAAATTATTACTAGCACCTATTGATATAGCTGATAACATACCCATACTACATGGACATACTATTAGAGGGCCCTTAATTCCTGAACCACTAGCAATTGGGGCATTCCAATCATTTTCTTGATAGATATTAAAATTATCTTGACTACCATTATATTTAAAATATTCATAAACATTATCTTTAGAATTAAAGCTAACATCCATCTCCATGGATAAAACTAACTTGGCTGTTTTAGAAAGATATAAGCAAACTTCAAATTCTTCTGCTGCTAGCAAATATGCAACTAATCTTAACCCATACTGAACTCCAGAGGCCCCGCTCATAGCTATATGAATCACTTGATGTGTGGGTTTTTTCATACCAGTATTTTATACCAAAAGCCCCCCCTTTTAATACATTTATATTTGTAGTAAATCAATTTCTAAGTTAATATTAACATGCACAACTAATCAAAAATAGTGGAACTTTATGACTAAAAAAAATGCATTTTATGCTCAATCAGGAGGAGTTACAGCAGTTATTAACGCCACTGCAGCTGGTGTTATTGAAGCCATAAGAAAGTCTAAAAAAATTGGTAAATTATATGCAGGCTTAAACGGCATAAATGGAGCATTGAATGAAAATTTAATAGATACCTCTAAAGAGACCCCGAAGAATATCACTAAACTAAAACATACTCCCGGAGGAGCATTTGGATCTTGTCGTTATAAACTAAAAAGCTACCAAGATAATCCTGCAGAATATGAAAGAATACTTGAGGTATTCCAAGCTCACAACATAGGTTATTTCTTTTATAATGGCGGAGGAGATTCGCAAGATACAGCAAACAAAATATCTAAACTATGTATCGAGCGTGATTTAAACATCAAATGCATAGGTATACCAAAAACCATAGATAATGACTTACCCTACACTGACACATGCCCAGGATTTGGTTCTGTTGCAAAATATATTGCCGTTTCAATAGCAGAAACAGGGCTTGACGTTAAATCTATGTCATCATCATCTACAAAAGTATTCATATTAGAAGTAATGGGAAGACATGCTGGTTGGATAGCAGCCGCTGGTGCTCTTGCTAAAAGAAAACCAGATGACTCCCCTCATATAATTCTATTTCCAGAAGTATGCTTTAATCAAGAAATATTTTTAAAACAAGTAAACCTCTCTATTAAGAAATATGGCTTCTGCACAATTGTAGCATCAGAAGGTTTGAAAAATAAAAATGGAAATTTTTTATCTGACTCTGGACTTAAAGATGCCTTTGGACATACTCAATTAGGAGGAGTAGCTCAAAGATTAACAAACATCATAAAAGAAAAACAGGGATATAAATGTCATTATGCTATTGCAGATTATCTGCAACGCTCTGCTCGCCACATTGCCTCAGAAACAGACTTAAACCAAGCATACTCTTTAGGATTTGAGGCTGTGAAACTAGCAGAGAATAATAAAAATGCTGTAATGCCTACCATAATAAGAAAACAGAATACTCCTTACAAATGGAAAATTGGCTCAATATCTTTAAGCAAAGTTGCTAATATTGAGAAAAAAATGCCAAGAAGTTATATTAGTTCAAATGGGATGTATATTACAAAAAAATGCTACGAATACCTATACCCCCTGATCCAAGGAGAAGCTACTCAACCATTTAAAAATGGGATACCAGAACACTGCTCATTAAAGAATATCCTAGTTAAAAAGAAACTTAAAAAATTCTCTTTAAACCAATAAGCTAACTAATATCTCTCTTGAATGGCTTTTTAACCTATGCTCCCATAAATATACTTCTTGCCAAACTCCTAACCCTAAAACCCCATTAAGAATGGGGATACTTAAATTTGAACAAGTTAAAACAGATCTTATATGTGAAGGCATATCATCATCTCCTTCACTCATATGAGTTAGCCATTCTTCTCCATCTGGAATTAGCTTGCTCATAAAAAATTCTAGATCTTTTAATACTTTTTGATCACAATTTTCACTAATAATTAAAGAACAACTTGTATGTTTAATAAATATATTGCACAGCCCTAGCTCTAAGTCAAATCCACTTATTATGCTATTTATATCTAATGAAATTGGATAAAAATCTCTACCTTTAGTACTAATACTAATTTTAGAATTTTTCATATTTTTTGCCGAAAAAAAATTATTAAATAATTTTCTTCAAGAGTTCTATCCTATATTAGGCAAGCCCCAAAGTTCTTTGACATTGTTATATGCTTGTCTTGGTAATTGCACTATTACCGGTTTTTTAGTGCTATCTAGTATCGTTAATATATTCTCTAGATTGTCTTTTTCCATAGCCGTACATCCTGCTGTTCCTTTATCCTTACTCCTCCATACATGCATAAAAACACAAGAATTATTAGCATCAAGTTCAGAATTAAATCCACTAACTAAACCAAACTCATATAGAAATATTTTTCTCATTTTTTCGCTACTTTGCCAATCTTTTGCAGGTATAGATGAAGCATCAACAATTTTGTTATAATATTTAGACTTTTTATCGTCAACACATTCTATGGTATCAGTTAACTGTAGATACGAATCATATTTACTGCTTTTTAATCCTTTAGCAAATCCAAATATTGAACCTGCAGTAGCCCACCCAGCTGGGGCTCTTTTATCACCTTCCTTCTTTAAAGGTCCAGACAAAATTTCTCTATAAGATTCTTTCTCCCAACCCATACCATTAATACCTACTACTACAGGCACGGTTCGGTACTGCAACTCCCAAGGCTCTTGAGTGTTTTTACGCTCATATAAAAATAAATTTCCTTGCACAGAATCCCAATCGTCAGTTAAAACCAAAATCATTTGAAGATTACTATCTGATAATTTTGGCTTAATAGATAAAGCCAATATAGGCAACATTAATAATAAACCAGCAATAATGTGTGTTTTTCTAATCATACTTGAAGTCCCTTCTTTCTCTAAAAATCGGATTTATTATACTATATATTTCTACTAAATAACACAATTACAAATAACTGATGCCGATAAGAGGATTCGAACCTCTGACCTACTAATTACGAATCAGTTGCTCTACCACCTGAGCTACATCGGCAATTTAAACTATTTACGTATCTTATGCACTACACCCAATATATTGGAACATCAACATTGGAAAACATAAAACATTCATTTAACTATTTTCTAATGGTATTACGCAGATTAGCAAAATCATAAACCATTTTATATTGACTCTTAATTTTATCAAATGTATCAAAAACTGGTCTTAGAACATATTTTTTATTAGTTATTACTTTTTTTAACTTACTTAGTAAAATTTGGATCTAAGTACAATAGAATACTTAATAACTTCTTGATTTCAGGTTTTACTTTACGCCCCTGTAGTGGATAAGTCTAGCACTCTCGTAAAGTGTTTAGTTTCTTCTGGATTGTCTCTTATGTTGAGTATTTTTTCTGACAGAAGCTTATTATATTCACCTTGTGTTCTTCCATTACTATAATTTAATTCTTCTTCTTTTTGTAATTTATTTTCAACATTAATATGAGGATCATGAAGCTTTTTTCTTGCCTGTGCTATTTCTTTAGTCCCTTAGCGTTCATCTAGCCTTAATAGAAAATCGCCTTTTGCTATTTTCCTTATGCCACCTAAATTAACCCATACAGCAATAAGTATTCCAAAAGTTAAAATTATTTCTGTAATAATTACATCCCTGCAATTATTACAGAAATTTAAGCACAATAACAATTCCACATGCTTCCGAATTTATTCAAACATCTGCATTTAGTTAAGTTGTTTTTTTTGAAAACTCTTTTTTTCCTGATAAGAAATCATAATAAAGCCTATTACTCCAAGGAATAATGTGACTGGTATTACACTGATCCCTCGACAAAAAGCAAGAGCTCCTCCCATACTACTGTATGACTTTATAACTATTCCGATTGTGCTATGAAACATATAACCGAAACTCATAATAATCATATTAGCTACTGCTATTGTTAACCCAACAACGTTTTCTGGCACATAAGTAGAAGCTTTATAAATTGCTAAAATCTGATATGCGCAGCATATCCCTACAATAAAAAAGCCTACAGCAATACTTTTTGGATCAAGAATTCCTGCCACAAGCATTGTAAAAGCAGCCAACATAACAATTCCTGCTCCGGCAATTGTTCCCAAATAACATCCCGTCTTTTCTGCTACACGACTTAAAATAGGTGCAAATAACATACCTATATAAATCATGGATGTTAAATAATTTGCCGTTTTTGAATCAAAATTATATGCTTGTTTGAAAAATTCAGATCCCCATGCATCAGCGAAACCCTCCATAGGACCAACAAGTAATCCAGCTAAGCAACAAATCAACATGACTTTTCTATTTGTAAAAACAGTTTTAAGATCTGAAATAACTGTGGTTTTATGATCTGATTTAATTTCAGGTACTAGCGTATACATAATACCTGCAAATACAACCCCAAGCAATGCAAAGATCCCTACAACAGCTTTATAACCATAAGTTTCACACAAGTAGCTTACTGGAACACCACCATAAATTGCTCCAACAAGGCCAATTGTAACAGAAAAGCTTAACATTCTCGTAAAACTTTGCTCACTAAACATCAAACGTATTATCTTAAAAGCTCCTAATATGGCAGCTGAAGATCCAACACCAATAAGTATTCTCCCTATAATTGGATACATCCAATGCTCCGCAAAAATAATGGGAAGAAGCCCAATGACCATAAGCAAAGTACACATACTCATCACCTTTCTTGGCCCATACCGATCAAGCATGATCCCAATTGGTATATGTCCTAAACAATAACCAATATAATAAGATCCTGAAAATTGTCCGAAAATTGCAGCATCTATATTGAATTGCCGCATAATGTCAGTCAACATAATATTAGGCATAACTCTTAAAATACATTGATAAGCATAAAATATAGATGCAATCAACCACGAGCCCCACGCAACTCTTCGTGAAATAAACATAATAACCTCTTAAATAAAAAACTATTGAAATACCACAGCAAATACTTAGTTCTTTGATTGCAGTGATAAAATTTATAAAATGAAAAAAAGAATATGTTCCGCCTTAGCGGAGTAACAGCAGGCTACCTAGAGGAAGAATTTGAAAAAATGTTATTTTGTACAAAGACATTAAATAATCTCTAAATAAAACTAATCACGAAATTGCATTGTACCATACCATTATTAAATTATCTACTAAAGAGTTGCTGAACTTGGCATCCTCACCCACCTTTTGATATGTGATTCCTGAATTTTACTTCAGGCTGTGACACAATCACTCATTTACAAAAGTTCCTGATTCACATTCGTTATGATAACTACAACTAATATTAGAACTGGCAGACACTGCACATTTAACATGCATATACATTTGGTCTTTGTTACTAAATCTCGCAAGAGAACATTTACTAAAAATATTCTAGATTTCATGAAAGAAATATTTAAAGATGTTTCCAGTGATTTTGGATCTGAGTTAGTAGAATTTGATGGTAAAAAAACCATGTACACCTATTGGTTCATTATCCACCCAAAATATCTGTATCTAAATTAAGGAGTGTCTAACAGATATTTGAAACCACATTTCCCTAAGTTAGAAAAATGTTATTGGAGTAATGCTTTATGATCTCCTAGTTATTTTGCAGGTAGTTGTGGCGGTACGCCTTTATAAATCGTCAAAGAATATATCAGCTCTAAAGAGACACTTAACTAAGTAAGTGCCGTACTTAAGTTAAAGATCACTATAATCTGCATTATTAACCCAAAACGTACCAGACGAAGTATGATAACCCCAGCCAGTTGTATCTGTAGCCTTCACGTTTCTTAGATCTGTCGCTCTAACAACATTAACACCATTGTAAGGATTGTTAGGGATAGCCTCTTGCATTACTACTCCGGGAGTATTTAATTCAGTAGCGGTAGGGTATCTACCTTCTCCATTTGTTACTATTTCGTTTAAATAAAAATTGTTTATTGCTGTTCTAACATTTCCAAGTGTTGCTTTAACCACAGTTAGTTCAGCTGTTGACTTATAGTTGTAATATCTTGGAATAGCAACTGCTGAAATAATCCCAAGAATAATAATAATGCTAATAAGCTCAATTAAAGTAAACCCTTTTTGTTTTGTTAGTATAAATAACATGTATTTCCTGCTAAATTACTTAAAATATTCATACCTATAGTTAATTATAGTACATTTATAATTTTGATAGATATTTCAAGAAGATATATAAAATAATTGCCATGATATTTGCCATTGAAATACATCTATTATTATTTAGAATGTAGTTTGTTTGAATTATTATCAAATTTGTGTATACTAATGGTTGAACTATCTGTCCTGATAGATTTTATATTTTTCCTAATTTATTATACTTACCTAGTGATATCATGTCGTTTTAAACAATACTCTTTATATCAATAAATCAATAACAAAAATCTGACACATTTCATCTTGATTTGACAAAACACTGCAGGTAACAACCAGTTATTTGGATTTTTTCATTCTTCAAAATTTATCTAGGAGCTTTTATGAATATATTACCATTTTTGCTTATATTTGCGCTTATAAATAGCTGCATTGAACTTGAGATCTCAGTGCCTAGCTTTCCGAGTATTATGTCTTATTTTGGAGTCGCTGAAAACATTGTCGGCTTAACAATTACAACCAACCTAATTGGGTTTTGCATTGCTGCTAGCCTTTATGGTCCATTATCAGATGTTTTTGGTAGAAGACGAATTATGATTGTAGGAAATGGGATATTGTCCATAGGTGCTATAGGATGTGTTCTTTCCCCATCAATTCATTTTTTATTATTTGCAAGATTTATCCAAGGGTTAGGTGCAGCTGCATCGGCTGTTGTCATATCAGCTATAATTGCTGATCGATACAAAACCAATGAGGCATCAAAGTTATATGGCATAATGAATGCAATATTTACTATGCTAATGGCATTAGCTCCAGTTGCAGGTGGCTTTATCAATAATACTATTGGTTGGCGAGGTAGCTATGGTGTTGTTGCTCTTATTTGCTTAATATCATGGTTGTTGCTTATAGCATTCCTACCTGAAACAATTAGAAAGAAACAACCTATTAATTTATCCAGAGTTCTTATTGATTACAAAACTCTATTAACAAATAGAAAATTCTTGTACGCAGCTAGTGTTCCTAGCTTGCTATATAGCTGCTATATGTCTTTTGTAACTATTAGTCCTTTCATTTTCATGCAAACGTTTAATCTCAACATGTTAGACTATACTTTAAATATAGCCATTGTAGTGTCCAGCTTTGCGATTGTAAGCAGTAATGCCAACAATATAACATGTTTTATGGGACACAAAAAAACATTGTTAATTGCACTTAGCCTACAGACTATAGGGCCTTTGGCAATGTGCTTTGCCACAAATAGTACACACTTAAGCTTAAGTATGAGTATTTTTTCCATTGGATTTGCACTAATTTATCCAATTGTTTTTGCACGTTCTATGGAAATTTTTCCAGAAATAAAAGGAACAGTAGCATCTGCCATCATGAGTTTGAGATATTTAACATGCTCTGCAATTACAGCTATTAGTAGCTATATCTATGACGAAAGTGTTTTTAGTTTAGCTATCGTTCTTTTACTGATAGCAGTCTTGGTCACCCTGTTAAGCACGGCAAGTGCTCAATACCAAATTTCATCATAAACATTTTAAATAAATTAGCAACAAGTACTACCAAAAATAATTCTATTAATCATTATTTAATTAATCTTGTTTAGCTGGGAGGAAAAATATTTGTGAGTAATTTTTAAATTCGAATGCAATCTATAAACTCATACTTACGGCCTACACTAGGTATTTTAACTATTACCCAAAAATCACCGACTACCGCTTCTTTAGGTTTGTTAATGTAGTCTCTAGCTTCTTGTTCAATCCCAAATACTATATTCTCTACACCTACTACATTTGGTGCTGGCATTAATCCTACTTCATATACTTTATATTCTTCAACCAACAATGATTAAGACCAAATCATTAGAAATCTGAACATTGGGTTGTTGATTCCTTTACAATACAGTATTTATACTTATTGGAACACAATTTGGACTAGGTTTTGACAAAACTAGATACTTTTCTAATTTTTTTCAGTAATACTCAGACATAATTTTTTTTATATTGTTATATCTGAATAATTTATATAAAATGTAATGTTGGTTTTACTTAGTTATTTAAAAATTTAGGAGAATTTTTTATGTTTATAAAAAAACTGAAAAAAAATTTAGGAATATTTTTTTTGACAGGATTTTTATTATGCGCTAGAAACATTGCTTTTGCTCATCTACTAAATGTTCTGGTATTGGAAGATAACAAAAAAACTAGTAATATGAGCTTATCTTCACAAGCAAAAGCACCGGCAGTAACTTATACTATTGAAATAAATGGTCGTAAATGTAGGTTTCTTTCTACAGATAAAAACTTCACCACAAATATTAAAGAAGAAAATAGGAACATCTATATAGGGGAAATCACAGCAACTTTAGATGATTCAGAGCATAGAAAAGCTCTAACAATAACAGGATACTCTAGGGAGCTACACTTAAAAAATTATACTAAAAACATAGGAAATTTAATTCTTTCATATATAGATCATACTATGGGTGGAAAACAAATAACTATTCATGATAGTAAAAAAATATCTTTAGACTATATCAAGGCTCCAAGAAAAGAAATTCTTGAAATTGCAATAATTATTAAAGCTCCATCTAGCAATAATTTTTATACCGCTCCCTTTAACATTGCCGTAGAAGTATCTGGCACTTCATATGAAAAAATAACCAGCACCAAAGTAACATTTAGCCAACATGATATTAAAAATAAACAACAAGGCGATAAAAATAATAATACTGAAAAACCATTCTGGAAAAGTTTTTTAACTTCTTTTAGCTAAAGAAAAGACTCCGTCAAAACTGAGTCCAGATTAAGATTTAGTTATTTATGTTTTGACTATCTCTTATCTTTAATGTATTTTTATTTACAATTTGTAATTAATTTATTTTGACATATATTATTGGTTTAATCTAGTGTATATATTCTAGTTAGGATCTACAGTATGGATTTAAGCGTAAAAGAGATTTTTGAAATCTCCCCAGTTATATTTACTTCAGCATGCATCGTTGTAGGATTAGTTATTGGAAGTTTCCTAAATGTTGTAATTTATCGAGTACCTTTATTTCTAGATAATCTGTATCATACTGAATGCATAAATTTTTTAAAAATTGAAGATACTAACATTAAGTTTGAAGAACCTATAAACTTAATCAGACCAAGATCACATTGTCCAAAATGCAAGATTAAAATTAAGTGGTATCATAATATACCTGTATTAAGCTATCTATGGTTAAAAGCAAAATGTAACTCGTGCAAAAACAAAATATCCATTCAATATCCATTAATAGAAATATCAACCGCTTGCTTTTTTACAATTCAAGGATTGTACTTTGGACCAAGTTTTGAGTTATTTGCCTCTTGTATTCTAACAAGTGCTCTAATAGCTCTTAGCATGATTGATATTGAGCATAAAATACTTCCAGATCAAATAACCCTAACCATACTATGGTTAGGGTTAAATATAAATGTCTTTCAAACCTTTACTACTGTAGAAGAAGCCATCCTTGGTGCAACCCTTGGATATACAAGCCTATGGATGTTTGCATCTATTTATGAAAAGATAACTGGTAAATTCGCAATGGGACATGGTGATTTCAAATTACTAGCTTGTGCTGGTGCATGGCTTGGTTGGCAACAATTACTATTTATTGTGCTCTTATCATCACTAGTAGCTTCAATTATTGGATTAACACTGATACTAGTTAAAAACAATAATAGAAACTCAGAGCTCCCTTTTGGACCTTATTTATCCATTGCCATCTGGCTCTCTTTAATATGGGGAGATGATATAATGATAGCTTATTACGCTTGGATTAATCTGGGATGGTAAATGTATAAAGTTGGACTAACAGGAGGTATAGGAGTTGGTAAAAGTACAGTCAGCAATATTTTTCAAAATCACGGTATTGAAATCATTGATGCTGATCATATTGCTGCAGAATTAATATCCCCTGGAACAAAATACTATAATGACATTGTAGATAATTTTGGAAATTGTATTATAAAAAAAGGAACTTTAAATAAACGTATGTTACGTAAAATTATTTTCAGCAATTTAGACAATAAAATCTGGCTAGAAAATTTACTACACCCACAAATCATTAAAGAAATTATGCTCAAGGTTAGTTCTGCAAACTCTCCTTACTGTATACTGGTTATTCCCTTATTAATAGAAAAAAACCTACAATATATTGTTGACACTATTTTAGTTGTTAAAACTAACTCCTCTCTACAAAAATCAAGAGCAATAATACGTGATCAATCTAACGAAACTTTGTTTGAATCTATAAAAGAAATGCAAGCTAAGCAAAAAGAATTGCTTAAATACGCTGATGATATTATTGAAAATAATGAAGATAAAGAATCTTTAACTGCTAAAGTTGTTAAACTACATTCTAAATATCTATCAAATTCATCTAATAAATAAACAGATAAATAACCAATTTTACATTATCTAATAACTCACCATGACCCTAGCAAAATTAATAAATCCAGGCTTTGATAACAAAGACATAATAATTTATTAAAATACTAATAAATTGTTCCAAGTTAAAAGAATTTTTATCTCTCCCCCCGTGCTTAGTAAATTATCTAAAGCAATAATTATTACAGATCCTATCTACTCTTAAGCCATCACCTAGCTTTCATGATTGTTTCTTGCTCTTGCAATCTTATCAGCATCATATTTATGCTTTGTTTTAGGTGTTGCATCACCTAGTTTATCTATTATACCCAAGATTTCGTTTAATAGTTTTATATTGATGCTGTAGTTCTTTATTTTTTACCGTCTGCATAAAGATCAAGTTATTTTTTTAATTCTAACTTTTTCATAATATACAGCAAATAATGCCATCAAAGATATCAGCATAAAACTCATTATTATTATATACAAATCATCAGTAATATTTTTCATATTCTTAAGAAATAATAATGGAAGTAACGAACTAATTGAAAAAGCTATATTATAACTTATAGCAACACCTGTATTTCTAAATTTATCTTCAAACAACTCAGATAACATAATCGGGTAACTAGCCCCAAGAGAGGCAAGTAATGTTTTTAATAAAACTATATATAGTAATACAGAATAATATGTATTTATTATTAATAGTTGTGTAATAAAATATGTACTAACTAGAATAACTACGGCTGAGTAAGTAAAAATTTTTTTTCTAGAACCGTAACTATATAAGAACCCCAATATTGGTAATATACATGCATAATAAATTTTTCCGATAAGAGAAAGCTGAAAAGCTTCTTCATGAGGGATCTGCAAATAGTTATTTAAAAAAGATGGAATAAATAACCCCATAACTACTAAGCATGCTACTAATAAAGTAATCAACGTTCCTACTATAATATTAGATATATTATTCATAAGTTGTTCTAAAATTTTTTCATTTTTATACCTGCCTAAATTATTAAATACTGGAGACTCCATAGCATAATATCTAAACACAATTCCTAGAACAGCTAAAAAACCTCCTGATATAAATGGCAAACGCCATCCCCAACTAACTATTTCACTATCAGATAAATATTTTTCTAATAAAAAACAAAATACCAAACTACAGACACCGCCAAAAGATGCTGAAGAATATAGTAAACTACAATAAAAACCTTTTCTATCAATATGTAATTCACTGATATATGTTATTGCAATAGGTTTCTCTGCACCATGAGCTATCCCTTGGATAACTCTAAAAACAACTAACATAGCAGTTGCTAAAACCCCCACTTCTTGATAACTAGGAATAGAGCCAATTCCAAGAGTAGCAATTGCCGTTAAAATAATTGAGCTAACTAAAATTTTTTTTCGACCGAACTTATCACTCAAATGTCCAAGAAATACACCACCAATTGGCCTTACAATATATCCAAGAGAAAAAATCATGAATGTTTTTAACAACTGTACAGATTCATGTTCTCCTGGAAAAAAATTTTCTCCTATATAAGGAGCCAATAAGGCAAATATAATAAAATCAAAATACTCTACAGCTACACCAACACAACAAATTAATATATAAAAAATTGTATTTTTTCTCTTAAATAACATAAAAAAATACCTGCATAAGAATTGTCAGGGAAGATAATAATAACCTAGAATACACTTAAATGAAAAAAAATTCTATATTTTTATGTTATTAGCTATATACATAAATTTATTTTAAACTTAATTATCTTTAGGATAATTTACCATGACAGGATTTAAACTTCTTACCTGAACCACAATAGCATGGTTCATTCCTGCCTATTTTAGGAGCGTTTCTAATAATAGTTTCAGGAGTATTTACATTTGGATTAATAGGTTCTTCCGGAAGTGGCATACTAGGATCATTATGATGATAAGATAAATTACTATCATCTAATTCATTCTGTACTACCCCAAAATTTTCAACATTATCAGTAAGCTCAAGTTTAACACTACATAAAGTACTAACAACATCATGCTTAATATTTTCTAAAAGTTCTGTAAATAACTCAAATGATTCTTTTTTATATTCCTGTTTTGGATCTTTTTGAGCATACCCTCTAAGATGAATACCCTGCCTTAAATGATCCATAGAACTTAAGTGTTCACGCCAATGTATATCCAAACTGCGCAACATAATATTTTTCTCTAGCATACGCATATTATCATTGCCAATAATATTCTCTTTATTCTCTACAGTTCCAAAAAAACTATCCTCAATTTTTTTGCGTAATGATTCTTCGTGCAGCTCTTCATTTTCTTCAAGCCATTTATTAATAGGCAGTTCTAAGGTGAATTCACGAGATAAACACTTCTCTAGCCCTGGAATATCCCACTGTTCCTCAATAGTATTAGGAGGAATATATTGATTAATTACATTATCAACAACATCTAATATTATATCTTCAACTGTTTCTCTAATATCTTTTATATTCAATAAATCTTTACGTTGCTTATAAATTACCTGCCGATGATCATTAGCAACATTATCATAATCTAATAACTGCTTACGTATATCAAAGTTACTTCCTTCAAACTTGCGCTGAGCATTCTCAATTGCTTTGTTAATCCAAGGATGTTCAATAGCCTCACCTTCTTGCATACCAAGCTTTTGCATCATTCCTGACATACGATCACTAGCAAAGATTCTAAGTAACTTATCCTCAAGAGATAAATAAAATCTACTACTTCCAGGATCTCCTTGCCTACCAGAACGTCCACGTAATTGATTATCAATACGTCTTGATTCATGTCTTTCTGAGCCTATAATCCTTAAACCACCAGCATCAATAACTTTCTGGTGATCTATAGAATGTTGCTCTTTAATTTTAGTAATTAATTCTTCCGTAGCAGACTTCCCTAATTTAGTAATTTCTTCTTCAATACTCCCACCCAATACAATATCCGTACCACGACCAGCCATATTAGTAGCAATAGTCACAGTCCCAGCTCTTCCTGCCTCAGCAATAATATGAGCTTCCTTTTCATGATATTTAGCATTCAATACATTATGCTGTATTTTAGATTTTCTCAAAAGTTCCGACAAAACTTCCGATGCTTCAATTGAAGCAGTACCAACTAAAACAGGCTGAGAACGACTTACACAATCCTTGATATCTCCTGCAATCGCTTCATATTTAGATTTTGTATCCAGGAAAACCAGATCTGTTTCATCATTCCTGATCATAGGTTTATTAGTAGGAATAACAATAACCTCTAATTTATAAATCTGTTGAAATTCATAAGCTTCGGTATCGGCCGTACCTGTCATACCTGATAACTTATCATATAATCTAAAAAAATTCTGAAATGTTATAGATGCCAAAGTTTGATTTTCATTTCTGATCGTAACCTCTTCTTTTGCTTCAACAGCTTGATGAATACCATCTGACCATCTTCTGCCAGGCATAGTACGTCCGGTATGCTCATCAACAATAACTACTTCACCATTTTGAACAACATATTCTACATCTCTAGTATGCAGTCCATGAGCTTTTAAAGACGCATTAAGATAATGCATTAATGAAATATTATTAGCTGAATATAAACTAGTGCCTTCTTTAATCAAACCAAAATTCTTCATTAATTCTTCAACTTTTTGATGACCTATTTCAGATAAAGTAACCTGATGAGATTTTTCATCTACATAATAATCGCCATCTTCTCCTTTTTCTGTATAAGTTCTGTCTAATTTTGGTACAATTTTATTAATTTTTATATATAACTCAGAGCTATCCTCAGCAGGACCAGAGATAATAAGTGGAGTACGAGCTTCGTCGATTAATATAGAATCAACCTCATCAATTACAGCAAAATTTAATTCTCTTTGAACTCGTTCTTCATTAGAAAATGCCATATTATCCCTAAGATAATCAAAGCCAAATTCATTATTTGTTCCATAAATAATATCTTTATTATATGCAGCTTTACGCTCTTCATGAGATATATCCGCCAATATAACACCAACTGTTAACCCTAAAAACTCATATATTGGCCTCATCCATTCACTATCTCTTTTAGCAAGGTAATCATTAACGGTTACTATGTGCACTCCTTTACCAGATAAAGAATTCAAATATGCAGGTAATGTAGCAACTAAAGTTTTACCTTCACCGGTACGCATTTCTGCAATTTTTCCATAATGTAAAACTAATCCCCCGACTAATTGCATATCAAAATGCCGCATCTCTAGTATTCGAGTACTAGCCTCCCTAACTACAGCAAAAGCTTCAGGCAATATTTGTTCAATAGTTTTGCCATTTTTAATTTTTGTCCTAAATAGATCAGTTTTTGCTGCAAGCTCAGTATCGCTTAATTGAGACATCTCATTAGATAAAGAATTTATGACAAGTATTTTTTTATTGAGATCTTTTAGTACTCTATCATTTCTACTTCCAAATATTTTTGTTAAAATAGCTTTAAACATTGATTACCTTAAAAATAAATTATTATAAACCAATTAAGTGTTGTGATGAATAACTTTAGCCATGTTTTAGGCCACAAAACTAGTAAGCTTAATAGTATTTGTTTAAAATCGCAACAAATTATTACTCTCAACAAAATATTCAAGCTTGCTTTGACAGATCCCATAAGAGATCAATTTAGAGTAGCAAATATACGCAATAATTGTCTAATATTAGAGTTTTCAAGCGCCGCTTGGGCAACAAAAGGAATTTTTATTTCTGATCACCTGCTCAAAATAGCAAGAAAAGAATTTGCTAACATAGAAAAGATAGATTCGTACATTAAACCCAGCTGAGCATACTTCAACCACTCTTTAGACGGCAAAACTAGGAGCAAAGAAAGTTATTGGAAGTTTTTCATAATCATCAAATTCAACAAACTCCCATGCATCCTGATCACATAATAAGGCATTAAGAATTAAATTATTCATATGATGACCAGATCTATATCCTATAAACTCTCCTATCATGCCATGTCCTAATAAGTATAAATCACCAATAGCATCTAAAATTTTATGTTTTACAAACTCATCATTATAACGTAGCCCATCAGAATTCAGAATTCTAAAATCATCTACGACAATAGCATTGTTCATACTACCACCTAATGCTAAATTATTTTCTTTTAGCATCTCATATTCAGACATAAACCCAAAAGTACGAGCTCTGCTAATTTCTTTAACAAAAGATGTTGTAGAAAAATCTATACTCAAAGAATTAGGTCTATCTTTAAAAACGGGATGATCAAAGTCAATTTTAAATGAAACTTTGAACCCATTAAATGGTTCTAATCTAACTGATTTATGTTCATCACCTACGGTAATTGTCTTTTTAACTCTGATAAATTTTTTAGCAGATTTTTGTTCTTCTATACCAGCAGATTGCATAAGAAATATAAAAGGAGCTGAACTACCATCCATTATTGGCACTTCATCAGCAGTAAGTTCTATATAAGCATTATCAATTCCAAGACCAGCTAGAGCAGCCATAAGATGTTCAACTGTTGATATTTTAACACCATCTTTCTCAAGACAGGTACACATACGCGTATCCCCAACAAAACTAACTTTTGCTGGAATATCTATAGGGACATCTAGATCTAACCTACGAAAAACAATACCGGTGTCAACAGGAGCTGGCCTTAAAGTCATGTAAACCTTTTTACCAGAATGCAGTCCAAGCCCTGTGGCCTTTATCGCATTTTTAAATGTTCTTTGTCTTATCATCACATTGTTCAATAAACAGTCTATTTAGTTATTATAACATCAATATAAAAATAATCAAGTAGCCTCAATGGCTTACTTATCAAGATGATACATTATTTTTATGTTTTCTTCTTAAAAATGCTGGTATATCCAAATATTCCACATCAGTAACCTGTTCTTCAGTATTATCTTCGATAACCCCTTGTTTTCTGATAACAGTAGGTTTTTCTAACTGATGATAGTCTAACGTACCATCTCTACGTTTAGTATCAATACCAACCTTCTGATCAGTTAGTGGATTAGATAAGCCCGTTACAATGACTGTCACTCTCATTTCATCATTTAACTCATCATCTATTACAGTACCGATCACAACCGTAGCATTATCAGAAACAAAGTCTTTTACAACATCACCGACTTCTTTAAATTCCCCAAGGGAAATATCTCCACCAACAGTAATATTAATCAATACTCCTTTAGCGCCATCTAAATTAACATCTTCTAACAAAGGACTAGCTACAGCTATTTCAGCCGCTTCACGAGCTCTATTTTCTCCAATAGCTACTCCTGTACCCATCATCGCCATCCCCATCTCAGACATCACAGTTCTAACATCAGCAAAATCTACATTTATTAATCCTGGCCTAGTTATTAACTCAGCAATTCCTTGCACAGCTCCTTGTAAAACTCCGTTTGCTGATTTAAAAGCATTTAGCAGAGTAATACTATTTCCTAAAACTAATAATAATTTATCATTTGGAATAGTAATAAGAGAATCAACATGTTTAGTAAGGTTAGCAATACCTTCATCAGCAATACACATACGTTGCTTACCCTCATGGGAAAATGGTTTAGTTACAATAGCAACTGTCAGAATATCCATTGACTTAGCAATCTCAGCAATAACAGGACTAGCTCCAGTACCAGTTCCGCCTCCCATTCCGCAAGTAATAAATACCATATCAGATCCATGTAAAATACTACGGATTTTATCGTGATCTTCTTCAGCAGCTTTCCTGCCAACCTCTGGATTAGCACCAGCTCCTAATCCCTTAGTCATTAATTCTCCTAGCTGAATAACTGTCTTTACACTAGAATTCTGCAATGCTTGGGCATCAGTATTTGCTACTACAAATTCCACTCCCTCAATGGACTCAGCAATCATATGCTCAATAGCATTACCACCACCGCCGCCAACACCAATAACTTTTATAACTGCACTTTGATCCTTATCATTCATAACTTCAAACATTAAATCACTGTTATAATTCATATTTTCACCTTAAAAATTATTATGAAACCAATTTCTCATTCTTACCCAAATTCCAGAATAAGCATCTTTAACTAGAGAATCATTACTCCTACCAGAAATTTTTTGCTCATATCCATATAATAATAATCCCACGCCCGTAGAGTATATAGGATTATTAACAACTTGAGATAAACCTGCTATTTTTTTAGGAGTTCCTAATCGAACAGGCATTTGAAAAACAGCTTCTCCTAAATCAATAGCACCTGAAACCTTACTACCTCCGCCAGTTAAGACAATTCCTGCTGGAATAAACTCATCAAAACCACTTTTTCTTAATTCAATCTTTACCAACCTGAAAAGCTCTTCATACCTTGCTTCTATAACTTCAGCAAGATCAATTTTAGTTATATTTCTGCTAGGTTTTTCATTGACACTTGGAACTTCAATTGATTCTCCTGGATTTGCCATATTCATTAGCGCACACCCATGCCTCAATTTAATTTCTTCTGCTGCTTTAGTTGGGGTACGAATAGCAACGGCAATATCATTAGTAACTTGATCTCCTGCAATTGGAATATTAGCTGTATGCCGAATAGAACCTTCTGTAAATACTGCAATATCAGTAGTCCCCCCACCTATATCTACAAGACAAACACCAAGTTCTTTTTCATCTTCAGTTAAAACAACATGGCTAGAAGCTAATTGTTCTAAAATTATATTACCAACACTTAAACCACATTTTCTAACACATTTGATAATATTTTGGGCTGCACTTACTGATCCTGAAACCATATGAACCCTTGATTCAAGGCGAACTCCTGACATACCTATTGGCTCCTTAATTCCTTCTTGATTATCAACAACATACTCTTGTGGTATAATATGAAGCAATTTTTGATCTGCAGGTATAGCAACAGCCTTTGCCGCATCAATAACCCTTTCAATATCTGCATAAGAAACTTCCTTGTTCTGGATGGCAACTATTCCATGTGAATTTAAACTACGAATGTGACTACCAGCAATTCCTGTAAAAGTAGAGTGAATTTCACACTTTGCCATAATTTCGGCATCTTTTGTCGCTTTTTTTATAGATTGTACTGTAGACTCAATATTAACTACAGCTCCTCTTTTTAAACCAACAGAAGGATTAGAGCCAACTCCAATTATTTCTATTTCACCATTGTCATTTATCTCACCAACAATAGCAACAACTTTACTTGTTCCTATATCTAAACCTACTACTAATTCTTTTTCATTTTTTTTTACCATAATCTACATAATTTTTAAATATTTATTTCTTCCTTCTCACAGCAAACCCTTTAGGGTAACGCAAATCAACTACTTCAGCATCTTTTTGTCCGACAGCCATTATATCATCATATAACTTTAAAAACCTTGATAATCTTGTAATTGGATCTTGACGACCCAGCTTTATAGAAATACCATTGGCTAAACTGATCGTTATAGTTTTCCTTAAATGCATTTTTATACTAACTAATTCTAGACCCTTTTTAGCTAGTAAGTTATTGATATCATAAAAATGTTCAAAAACTAAGCTATTTTTACCCACGGGACCTTCCAGTTTTGGAATATTAATATTGGGGACATATTCTGGGAAAAAAAGCTTACCATTTTGCTCAAAGAGCCAGTGAGAATTCCAAATTGCTACCGGCCTCTTCTCAACTATGCTAATTAGTAGCCTATTAGGCCATCGAATACCAATGTCAATTTCTGAAACCCATGGCAAAGCCATTAATTCATTATAGATTTCTGATATTTTCACATTGTAAATTTTAGTATTAACCCAGGGAAGAACCACTTTCTTAATACATTTCTGATCTATATACTTTAAATCACCATAAATACCTATATTTCTTATAGGCATATTAGTACTATAAATAATAAATACAGATATTGAGAAAATTAATATCCCGAGGAAAGAACAAAACAAAAGATGTTTTTTAAAAAAATGCATCTTTATCAATTTCAGCATTATACATGCCCTAATCTATCCTTGCAGTAGATAATATCTTAATAATAACACTATCAAAATCCAATCCAACTTTACTAGCCGCCCTTGGGATCAAGCTAGTACTTGTTAATCCAGGAATAGTATTAATGTCTATTATGTGTAACCTCTTGTGATCATCCAGAATTCCATCAACTCTTCCCCATCCTCTACAATTACCTAACTGATATGCCTCTAAACATTGAGACTGAATACTATTTTCAAGAATAGATGATTCCACAGCAGGAACTATATACTTACTATCATGAGAAATATACTTTGAAGAATAATCATAAAATTCATGACTACTAATAATATTTATACTAGGCAATGTTCTATCCCCTAAAATACTTACAGAGACTTCCAAGCCTCGAATCATTTTCTCAGCAAAAACTCCAGAACCACATTTATAGGCAGTAAACCAAGAAGACTCTAATTCATCTTCTGTATGGACTATAGTAACGCCCCTACTTGAACCATCAGCAATAGGTTTCACTACTAGCGGTAATCCTAATTCTTTGATCACAAGGCTCTGATTATACCCTTCTGGCATTAAAACAAAACTAGGCGTATCTAAACCATTTGATATTAATAATCTTTTAGTAACTACTTTATCCATCATCATAGCTGAAGATTTAACTCCAGATCCAGTATAAGGAATATTTAAATTATTCAAGATCGCTTGAATATTACCATCTTCACCCCCTCCACCATGTAAAGCAATAAAAACGATATCTAGCTCACATTCTAATAATGTCTTAACAATGTTAATTTTGTCATTCCAATCAATCTTAATAGCATCTATTTTTTTATTAACTAAAGCTCTATAAACAGCATCCCCTGTATCTAGCGATACCTCTCTTTCAAGAGATAGACCTCCCATCAATACACCAACTCGCCCAAAACTATAATTATCTTTCATAATGATGCTTACCTATTATATGAACCTCTCGCTGCAATAAAATTCCAAATTTTTCTTTTACAGTCTGTTGTACTAATAAAATTAAATCTTCAATATCCTTAGCTGTGGCTTGTTGATTATTAACAATAAAATTTGCATGTTTTGATGAAACAATAGCTCCTCCAAGACGAACGCCCTTTAAACTGCTTTCTTCGATCAATCTTCCAGCATAGTCTTGTGGTGGATTCCTAAAAACTGATCCACAACTATATTCTCCTGTAGGCTGGGTTTTAGCTCTCTTTTCTAAATACTGCTTTATTTGCTGTAAAGAATCTGATTTTTTCCCCAATTTTAACTTAAATAAAGCTCCAACAAACCACTCCTGCCTATTAGCTTGGACACTGCGATAATTAATAATATATTCATTAGGAAAACGTTTTCTCAAATTTCCATCTTTAGATATAACATCCACACATTCAACCCATTCCCAAGTCTCAGAACCAAAGCACCCTGCATTCATTCTAAGAGCTCCACCAACAGTACCTGGTATTCCGGCAAAAAACTCTGCCCCGTGAAGATTTGATCTAGCACAAAATCTAGCTAACTTAGCACATGGAACTCCTGCTTCAGCATACACATATAAATCATCTTCAATAACAAGTTTATTTAATCCAACTGTAGTATTAACAACAATACCATCTATACCACCATCTCGTACTAAAACATTACTTCCAAGACCTAGCATATATATTTCATCAGCTTGATTTTCGTCAATAATATTCTGTAAGTCCTTAATATTATTAGGAATAGCAAACTTATTTGCAGAACCACCTACACGCCATGAGGTATATTTTGCTAAAGGAACGTTTAATTGCAATATATCATTTTGTTTTATCATACTTAACTAAAACCCGAGCTCATGGATTAAAAAATATCTTAAAATTTAAATAATTTACCAAAATAAGTTTTAGAAAAACTAATTTAATTATCTTTTCTAAAAATTGCCATATTACTTTTTGATGATTGTATCACTATTGATATTATCTCCACAATTGTGTATAATATTTGCATATTAAGTTATTTTTTTACCCACTGTTTTGAAAATCCAGAAATTTAATCTTCCAACATTTATATTTTTTACAGCAATAACAATATTTTTTCAACAATTAAAAGCTGAACAACCATATTCCCCAAATGCCAAAATTATTGGTAAATTTAGCCACACTCGTTCTATTGCACAAGTTGCTGTTTTAATTCCACTTTTACAAAAACTAAATAATCTTCTATATATCCCAGCAATAGGAATGCTAGATCTAAATAGTGCCAATGAAATAAACATTGGTATAGGGTACCGCCAAATAATAAATAGTTCTTACATATTAGGAACATACAGCTTCTTTGACTACCGTAAAAGTCAACATAACAACTTCTTTAAACAGATAACCATTGGTCTAGAGTTATTTACCCAAAACTTTGAATTTAGGGCTAATTTATATTTACCAGAGCAAAAAACTAAAATAAGTTATTCTAAAAAAATGAAAGATGCTAGTGTAAAATATGATGGCATTTACACAAATTATACTTTCTCTGAATATCAATATCAGTATACAGAAACCCCAGATTATGGAGGTGACACTGAAATAGGCTTTGCTCCTGGGATACAAAGTAACTTTTATTTAGCATATTATCATTTCTTTAATACCAAAAATAATAGTAAAATCCATGGATTAAGAACACGTGCCACTTATCAGCAAAATTCATTACTAACATATGATGCTGAAATATCATTCGACAATGTTAGAAAATTAAGTGGTTTCATCGGTTTTAGTCTATCTTTTACCCAAAATCACCCTAGCAACATAATTCATAAGAAGATGACTTCTTTACCTGTTAGAGATATAGATATAGTAATAGATTCAATTCGAACTAACTTAGTCACTGAAAAAACTAGAAAACACTTAGGTTTTGTTCCTCTAGTTGATTTAGAAATATATACTCAAAATGGACTTGGCGGACACGAAGAACAAGAAAATATTTTTAGTTCAACTAGAGCTATGAATACTATAGCCAAAAATGTTGAAGATGTCTTGGTATATCATGATGGAGAATTCACACTATTAAGTGAACTTAAAGCTCAGCTACTGGAGCCTGACTCTCCTCTTGTCAGAGAATTTAACCGTCTTTATTCACCTATTTTAAAAAAACATTCTCCCCTTCATAGAACATTTGAAGGTGGTTTTTGGACAAGCAATACCTATAAAAATACTATAGAAAAGCAATATACTAGGTTAAAAAATACTTTTCCAAATATTAATATTAATATGACCAAATATAACCAAATTCTAAAAAATGGTGTATTAAATACAACTACAGATAAAATATTAGAGTTTTATATCAGCAATCTTAATAACAGCAATGATATAAAGTTTATCAAACACTCTAAAAACTCTGATACAGATCCCATCAGTGAAAATGTCACAAATTTAAAAAATGAAATTAATAAAAATGTAGCATTATTAAAGCATGACCATAGGTATTTTGCAGGTAAATTTAGCATGGAAAATCATGCTACTGCTCTCATCATTGATAGACAAAATAACATGATCTATTTTATCGACTCTAATCACCGTAAGTTGTCTAATAAACAAAAAACGATTCTTAAACAATCATTTGGTAATGGATATCAATTTAATAGTTCTTTAAAAGTCCCAAGGCAGCGTGAATCATGGTCATGTGCTCAACATACAGTACAAAACATAATGGATTTTTTCGAAGGAAACCTCCAAAAAAACATCGTTGGGAGCAATAGAGACATGCAAACCATCTTAAAAAAGAATCTATATTGGTACGAGGCAGCTAATCTATATGGTTGATTTATTGACGATAATTACCTAGCAAGGGATTAAATAGCCAAAATCACACATTTGAATTCAATAATCACTTAAGTCTTGCTATTAAAGCCAACTTGCTGTATAATATTTGATTAATAAGTTATTTTTTTCACATTGGGTATATTTTGAATTCATTTAAGCTTTTTATTGTTCTGCTATCTACATTAACCTTTAGTAATACTTTCTGCGCTGTTAATACAGATTTTACTAAAAAATCAGCAACTACCGGAAGTTACAATGATGAAGGCTACAATTTCGAAGTAATTGGCAAATTTGGCTTAAAAAACAAGCGTAACATAGGCCAAGCAGGCCTTCTGTTACCTCTATTCTCAATGCATGACAATTTATTATATATACCTGTATTTGGCATGTTAGACAATCAAAATTCTAGAGAAATAAATATTGGTATTGGTTTTAGGAAACTTTTTAATAATAATTTCATTCACGGTGGCTATGCTTTTTTTGACTATCGTAGAAGCCCTAGAAAAAATTTCTTCAAACAAATAACTATTGGCTATGAATTTCTTACTAAGTATTTTGAAGCAAGGGCTAATGTATATATCCCGGAAAATAAATCATCTAACCTATATATTCCTATTAAAGATAAAGTAGAAACTAATTATGGCTCTATCAGTAATGTAACAACATTTGATATTGATCGTACTAATGATCTATATACTGAAAAAGCAAGTAAAGGATTCGATGTAGAACTTGGGTTAACAAAAGGCTCTACTGCTGGAATTTATTTGGCTTATTTTAGGTTTTTAAACCAGCAAAATAACACTAATGGACTCCGTACCAGAGGTAATTTACGAGTTCTACCATGGTTAACACTTGAGGCTGAAGTTAGTTACGATAATACCAGAAAACTTACCCCTTATTTTGGTGCCAAAATAAATATCCCATTCACTAAGAGCCACAAAAAGTCTATCTACACCAAAATGACTTATTTACCGATTAGGGATGTTGACATTCAAACAACGGTAAAATTCACTCCGAATGTACATACTTACCATAATAAAACCGTAAATGGCTGGGCTCCGATGATAGATAAAAACGGTAACCTCGGTGGAAATGTATACACTAATATGGCCTCTTTAACTACTCAATTAACAGCAGGTAAGAAGTATACTGATATAGGAACTATCCTAGAAAGTCAGTTATTTACCCTAATAGGCGAATTTACTGGTGAGTACGTCCTAGTAAAACAAGGTACAAATGAATACGATATCCTGACAAATATCAAAACTTCAATTCAGGGACATAAGATTGTTCTTGATCATGCCACTACTGGCTCTCCATTAAATTATACTTACCAAAAAGGTTTTTGGACAGATAGAACTGAATTTGAAGAAACTATTGCAATTATTAAAGAGCTTAAGAGTAAATTTAAAAATCTTGAATTTACTGAAGATGATGTCAAGCACGTTATTAAAAAGGGGACTGGGGATATTACTTTACAATACGCATTAAAATGGGAATTTAGAAATAGAAGCGATGTATTTATTGCCAATTTTAAAGGTTGTACAGATGATACTAGCAAGAATAATACTGCTGAACTAACTAAAGCATTAAATGGTATTAAAGGAGAAAGATTTGTATTAATTAATCTCTATAGAAAGGATCATCATATTGGGGTTGTAATTGATAAAACTAATAAAGACATTATCTTCGCAGAATCTAATAATCTGCCAATAAATACACTAACTGAAGAAGCTCTCTTAAATACCCAATTCCCAGCATCAACATATACCACCAGACAGTATACTTTTGTAAAACAAGCAGAGGAATGGTCATGTGGACCTCATGCATTTATGAATATGGTTGGGTTAGTAAAAGGACATTTTGCTTATAATTCTCCTTTTTCTTTAAAGAGTCGTCGTCATGTTGGCGCTGTTTTTGAGAGAATGTTCTACCAGAAATACGCATATATCGATTCCTTGTATAACTAACAATACAGTACCAACTTAAATTCGCTCAAGACATCTTTAATGCCGTATTCCAAATAAAACGACAACATCTATTACTGAAGTTTCTGATAAAATTTTTACCAAATAGGAGAATTTATAAAGAAATCAAAATTAATTGTAGTATTTCTATTTTATACTTTTCTTGTGCTTGAATTTAGATTGTACTACTTGCAAACTCATTTATATGTGCTATAAATTATAGCATGCCAGACAACCAAAATTTAGCAAATGAATTTATTGAGTTAGAGCTTTATATAAAACAACATCTAGAATATATCAATGTTTTGATGGATGCTAGATCTGACGTTACTAAAAGATTACAAGAAGAAAAAGAAAAGATTATGTTAACAATGGATCAGCTTCGTCAAGAGCAAGAACAACTAAAACAAGAAACTCATAATGTAGCTACCCTTAATGAAAATTTGGATGTTACAATCAGCACAAAACAAAATAAGCTTGCCGTACAAAGGAAAAAATTTGATGAATGGTTAAGCAACAAACATTCTGAGATACAAAATTTGAAGGATCTTCAGTACCTAAGTGGCAATATACTTAATGACGATACTTTAAATAGCAAAGATTTCTCAGAAGCAAAATTTGAACAATCTCTAAAAGAGCAAGCTAATAATTTATTCCCTGAACTGCAGCGTTACAGAGAAATAAATAAATTATTAGTGACAGGAAAGATACGTTTAAAAAATTTAAAAAAAGATATTAAACGAAGTGAAATAGAACTACAAAACATAAAGAGATCACAGAAACTAGATGATGCTACACTTAATCCTAGATTCGAGTGTGAAAAAGCATGGATGGAACTGATGTTTCCAGTTGCAAGCAATTTGTATAAAAAATCTAAAATAATTCATAGTGAAGTTAATAATACTAAAAGTCATATTAGATCTACTCATAAAATCAGCAGAGCCATTAACAATTTTATAAATAAGATAATTAGAAAATTCGTAAGAAAAGCTATGATAGAAGAACATCGTGGAAAAAATAAGCTAGAAAATACCGAACAAGCTCTGAACTCTTTAGAGAAAAAATTAAAAAAAGACACACATGTATTAAAAGATAGAGTTGATAGTTACCGAGAAAGCCTCCAAGAATTTGCACAAAAAATTGGAGATGATATCGATGCCCAAGATCTTAGAAAAGAAAGAGGTACATTTAAACCCCAATAAAGTATGTTAAAAATCTCATTATTATTACCTTTTTTGTAAGTTTTGTATTGTTAATTAATCGCCTATTCTGATAGATATTAGCAATATTTACGACCAAATTTCATAGAAATATCAAAAAGTTAATCTAAATTATATCTCCAATTTAATCGTACATTTCTGTAAGAAAATATTGCATATTTGCATATATAACTATCTTAGTGGACATTTAATGATCTTTATGCTATAGTATCGCCTTTGTTAAAAGAAGGTTATATATTATGAAACGTTTTATGAGATATTTTTTAAGCTGGTTATTATTTTCAATAATAACTACAAATTGTGTTTATGCTTTTCATTTCAATCAGGTATTTCAAGATTGGCAAGAGGTAAGTAGAGATCGTATAAGTGTTACTTATAGTAGTTTTGTTGACTTGGATTCTGAAATTAGTGCACTTAATAGAATCCCTAGAGGAGGATTGGAACTTGACTATTCAGGTTTAAGCCAAAATGAAATAGTACGTGATTTTCAAACTCTTAAATTAGTAGAAGAAACACTTCTTCCTTCTAAAAAATATGATATCACTATTCTTCTTTCAAATCCCATAGAAGCAATAAAAACTAAGCATAGTGAGCATACATTGGAATATCGTTTAGAAAAAATGGAATACTATAAACTAACCGATCCATCAGCAGCACCTATTACTATAGCTGGGAATTTATTGCCTTTTTGTACGACTATACCAATAGGAAGACAATTTGCAATTCCTTGCGCAGCAAAAATTGCAAGATTTAAAATTTTTGTTAGAGTATTTAAAAATATTCTTGGCCAAATTCGCGCCCCAAAAAGACTAAATATCACATTTGGAGTACATGAAAATGGACAAGTAAACCTACCAAATATTCTTCCTATTTTTAATAATGTAAATCAATATTTGACTGCTAAGGAATTAGCACCATCAAAGCGAGTTAGTAAGGAATTTAGTGAACAGGTTAATGACGAAATGAGGTATCGAAAATCTCTCCATGCTTCTGGTTCAGAATGGTCTGATCGCGAACTTTATTATTTGGATAAAAAGGAAGCGTCGGAATGGGAATACAAAAGGTATTACCTAAAACAAAAACCGGAAAGCTCATCGATTGATGGTTGTCAAATAATGTAGCAATATTTGGGATAATAATAGGTTATTAAATTCTATATTATCATTTATCTCATGCAATCTATATAGCCAGACTGGTTCAGATAATCTGAACCAGTCTGGCTTAATTCTGATTAAACTGCTCTAAGAAATTTTAAATATATATAAAATATTTCTTATCCCAATTATATTTTACTTAACAGTCCAATCCCTCCTAGTGTAGAAAATCAGGGAATAGGCATTTATTTAATACAGTAAACTATATGCAACTGAACGATTAGCATTTGTTGAATCATCATATAGATCAATTATTTCAACACTGCCGGCTTCTTCTATTTTATTTAATCCTATTTCAAATTCTGCAATTCCAGCATTGAACCCTAGCTTTAATATATCATGAGTATTATTCAAATCGTCTGATAATCTGTACCTTATTTTCATAGAAACTATCTTATCATCACTTAAATTATTACCACTCATCAATTCTTTTTCATTAGATACCGTATAAGCAGTTTCTATTAAAAATGCAGATGGATCTATTCCTTCGTTATATAATGACTCATTTAATACTATACTACTAGCGTTTAAAAACTCCACTATCCTTGATGGTTTAGCATGAAATTTTTTAGCCAACATTTTTACATATGGAGATTTATAAGGTTGATTTCTATAATCCATAATATCGTCAATAAAATATTTTTTCCATCTAGCTATAGAGACTGATTGTCCTATAACATAATTACTTTTTTTCAATAATATTTTATCTTTGTTTAAATCCTTAAAATATATTGCTCCTTTATACTGTATAGAATTTACAAATGAAAACTCTTTTACCTTTTCTAGTTGATTTCGTGCTATATGCATATCTTCAGCGATCTCTAATGTTGCATCAGCACCCAAACTTAAAGAAGCACCAACCTGTTTTAACACAAATCCAGTATTTTGGATCTTAGCCACATTATCAGAATCAATAGTCCTAATATCATAGTGCACATAGGAAAGATTGGCCTGAATATCAGACATAGCAGCAGCCTCAACACCGATAGCATTATTGACTTTCACTGTCGCCTCCACACCAGCTTCAGCAGTTACATTTCCGCCAGCTTCCCAAATTCTAATGTGGTTATCATCTTTAGGAACCTTATTCCTTTTTTTATTCCACCATTTTTTCAAATTTGTACGAGTCCCATGTTTGCTTTTTGAAATTTTAGTAAAATCTAACAAATCCTTTGCTAAAAATTTTCCTCTGGAATTTTTAGCTATAATCGAGGGATAAAACTCCCCCTTTTCCTTATTTACATATAAGTATTTACCTTTGGCAGAGGCACTTATGCTAACAGAGGCCTCCATTTCAATACTAACAGCTTCTAGATTATTAATAACCCCAGTAACAGCACTAGGAATAGGAGAAACAGCAGCTTTAACTCCTACCCCACCTTTTACTTCAGTGCTTACTCCATACATTTTATATAGGGCAAAAGGTAAAGGTGAAGACGAGTTAATATCAATATTCTTCCTCTCAATAATACAAAATTTCTGTCTAGTAGCACTACCTTCAGAAGATAATATAGTTTTTAGTGAAAAGAATGGGAAAATTAGTTGCCCAGCATCCAATTCAACTTCCGAGGATAAACCGTAACCTTTGGCTTGTGATAATGTAATCATATCGCCAAGATGAGTTACCGTAGTAAATGCATTTCTAAACAGCCCTAGAGTTTCTTGTTCACTCAAAGAATGAGCATCATACAACTTTTGAACTTTATTTAAGCTATATTCATATAATGGTTCATTTTTCTTTGTTTTTTTATTTATATGAAAAAACTTCTTAATTTTTCTCTTAGCACTTTCAAGCTTTGTATTAGTCTTTGTGGAAACAACAGAAGAATCATTAGCAGCAGTAATGCTAAGACTATAACACAATGATAAAATCAGAATAGCTAGTAAAACACTTAAAGTTCTCATGCTGCAAACATCCCTATTTTTAACCATAAATTTTTATCTTGTTTGCTAGTTTCATTTTTTATGATTGATTATCAGTGATTAACCTAGCAGCACTAGTAATACGTGATCTAGCAAAATTCTTTATAGTTAATTATATGAGTTAATTAACTGTTCTGTGAGCTGTGATGAGATAGCTCCAATACTTCCTGCTCCTTGAGTAACTAAGATATCATCGGGCAGTACATATGACAAAATATTATTATTCAGTATATCCTCTTCTTGCACAAGATAGCTCTTAATACTTTCTTTTTTTAAAATAAGTTCGTTTAACATTTTGCTATTAATATTTTTTATTGGCTTTTCTCCAGCTGAATACACATCAAGTAATAACAAAACATCGACTTTAGTTAAGATATCTACAAAATCGCTTAGTAATGCCTTAAGTCTAGAATATCGATGAGGCTGAAATAGCATTACTAAGCGTTTTTTTGGCCATGATCTTTTAATAGCATCAATATTAGCAGCAATTTCCGTTGGATGATGACCATAATCATCTAGTAAAATAACTTCACCATCTTTTACCTTAAATTTACCTTTAATATCAAACCTTCTTTTTACCCCTTTAAAATTTTTCAATCCTTTTATAATAGCTTGATCTGACACTCCACATTGAGAGATAGCTCCAATAGCTGCGATAGAATTTAGAATATTGTGCTTGCCAGGAAAATTTAATTGTAACTCCAGAGATGGTTGTCCCTGACGTAGTAAAGTAAAATTACTTTTAGTGCCATCAAATTTATAATTTATAGCACATAAATCAGCTCTTCTATCAAAACCATAAGTCATAGTACGACAAGGTATTTTAGGTTGTAACTTTCTTGCTGTCTTATCTTCATAGCACAAAACAGCCAAACCATAAAAAGGTAATAACTTTAGGAATTGCAAAAAAGCTCTTTGGAGATTATCAAAATTATCATCATAATTTTCCATGTGCTCTCTATCTATATTGGTAACAACCGCAGTCATCGGCTTTAAATGTAGAAAAGAAACGTCACTTTCATCAGCCTCAACTACCATATACTTTCCTTGCCCTAATCTTGCATGCGTACCACCATTTAACCGACCACCAATCACATATGTTGGATCAAGAGCTGCTTCTGATAATATGCAACTTATTAAGCTAGTTGTTGTTGTCTTCCCATGAGTTCCCGAAACAGCAATCCCATATCTAAATCTCATTATTTCACCAAGCATTTTAGCTCGTGATATAACAGGTATTTGACAATTTTTTGCTGCGATTAGCTCTAGATTATTTTTATCAATAGCAGAAGATATAACAACCACATCAGCATGAATAACATTTTCAGCTTTATGAGTATTCATAACATTTACTCCTAAAGCACTTAGATGTTCAACAGCTTGAGATTCATTAAGATCTGATCCAGAAATATTGTAGCCTAAATTATATAAAACTTCCGCAATACCACACATACCAACACCACCGATCCCAATAAAGTGAATATTGCGAATACTTCCCATCTGTTGATAGAACAAGTCATTGATTTTTAAAGTTCCTGACATTTGATATCCTCACCTTGCTAAAAGAAAGGTGGATCTTAGTTAAGACCTTGCGACCTTTTTTGGTTTCTATTTCATCGTGGTACCCTGAAACTTTATGTCCCAACGATAGCTTTGCGCAAACAAAAACCATGTTAATGTAGACTACTCTGATTGTCAAATACCTGGCTTATATCCTCCATTATCAGTACGAGGACCAACACACATGATAAAACTATAATTTATTTTCTATAGATACCCTAAATAAAATTGCCAGAGTAATATAAGTTATTATTAAATTGCTACCACCGTAACTAATCAACGGTAAATTTAATCCTTTTGTTGGTAAAATTCCAGTATTGACACCTATATTGATTAATGCTTGCACAATTATTAAAACAGTGATCCCTTGAGCTAAATAACCATTAAAATGTAAATTCAATACATGTGCTTTTTTCCCTATTTGCATTCCTCTTATAAAAAATACTCCATACAAAACTAATACTAAAACTCCTCCTAATAAACCTAATTCTTCTATTATTACCGCAAAAATAAAATCAGTATGAGCCTCAGGAAGATAAAATAACTTCTGTACACTCTCACCTAAACCAACACCAAACCATCCTCCTCGACCAAAAGCTATCAACGATTGAGTTAGTTGATAACCACTGTCAAACTGATTTGCCCAAGGATCTAGAAAACCAGTTAACCTAGACATTCTATAGGGAGAAGATATTGCCAAAATAGAAAATGAAGATAAGGATATAGATACTAGTAAAGCAAAAGCCCATAAACTAACTCCACCTAGAAATAATAAGCATAGAGCTGTCGTGACCAACACAACTGAAGCTCCAAAATCAGGCTCACATAATAATAAAAATACCACTAATGATACCATCAACATAGCATTAATGAATCCAACTATATTAGTCTTTACCCTTTCCTGATAAACTACAATATAACGCGATAAATAAATAATTACACAAAGCTTAGCAATTTCCGATACTTGGATCCGAATTATACCACAATCTAACCATCTAGTGCTGCCATTAACAGTCCTACCAATTCCTGGAATTAATACTAATGTTAATAATATAAATGATAATAATAGTAATTTTTTTGCATGATTCTTTATGAAAGACAAAGGCACATTAACCATGATAGCAAAACATAGTAATCCTAAAATCAGCCTAATAGATTGATTGATAAAATAATAGAATGGTTTAGTAAATGATTGCTGAGCTACTGCAAAAGAACTAGATGCAACCATTACCAATCCAACACTCATCAAAAAAATAAGTGTTAAAGTTAAAATTGGATCAAGATGCTTAAAATTATTTTGAGATCTTAAAAAATTAATCATCTTTCTTGCACTAGCTGAGTAAATTGATTGCCTCGATCAACATAATCATTAAACATATCAAAGCTTGAACAACCAGGAGCAAATAATACAATATCTTCTTTAGTTGCAAACTCTTCCGCATGTTTAATACCATCACCCAAATCAGCAACAAATAACATTTCATCGTGTTGGATTTGCTCTGCTATTAGCTTAGCATCTCTACCAAAAAGAATGATCAATTTAACATATTTAGATAAAGGATCTTGCAATTCAAAAAACTGCTGCCCTTTGCTTAATCCTCCTAAAAATAATATTATGGATCGCCTTTGATTAGCAACCCCTTTAATACTTGCTTTCGTAGAACTTACATTTGTAGCTTTAGAGTCATTAATCCAAACCACTCCATTTTCTTTCTTAACAATCTGGCATCTATTAGGCAACCCTTTAAAATTTACTAGAGTATCCCTAACTATATCTAACGGTACTTGAAAATTACTACAAATAGTAATTACTGCAAGTAAGTTACTCCAGTTATGCATACCTAATATCTGTAATTTATCAGTTTCCAAAACACGTTCTGTACCCAACATTAAAAATCTATGATCAGCGGATAAACCACTTGAATAACTATCAAATACTGTCGATAAGCCAAAACTATTAGCATCTTTAGCCGCGGACGGAATATTTGTCAGTTCATCATCTCTGTTAAATACAAAATGCTTAGTATTCTTATAAATTTTTCTTTTTATATTTATGTAATTCTCCATAGTTAAATGGCGTTCCAAATGATCAGGTGTAATATTTAAAATACACGCAACTTCTGCACTAACAGAATCAATTAATTCAAGCTGGAAACTTGACAGTTCTAATACATAAATATCATATTTATTAGACAGAAGTTCTATGCATGGAGTACCTAAATTACCTCCTACCCCTACATTTATTCCTGCTTGTCTTAATACTTCCCCAACCAACGTAACAACAGTGCTTTTACCATTCGTTCCGGTTATTGCCACCACTGGCTTATCAACAAATCGTAAAAAAAGCTCCACGTCCCCAATACATTTATCTTTAAACATATCTAGCTCTTCTCTATTTGGATTAATCCCAGGACTTAATATTATTAGATCTGTTAGTTTAAGGTTTGCTTCTTCAATATGCCCCAGAACACTGACATTAGGATATTGTTCAACAAGTTGGCTAAGTTTTTCTGATGATATTTTTTCATCTACTAATTCTAGTTGTCTAACTCGATCTGCTAGAAATTTAATACATGACAAACCTGTTCTACCGGCTCCTAAAATAGTTATATTATCTGGAAGATACATAATTATCTAACTTTAATGGATGCAAGCCCTATTAATACTAAGATCACAGAAACAATCCAAAACCTTACTATGATCTTTGGCTCAGGCCAACCTTTAAGCTCAAAGTGATGATGTACAGGAGCCATTTTAAATATTCTCCTACCGGTTATTTTAAAGCTTGCCACCTGCAGCACTACTGAAATTGTTTCTACCACAAATAGTCCTCCCATAATAAATAATACTAATTCCTGCCGTACAAGAACTGCAACCATACCCATTGCCGCACCAATACTTAAAGCTCCTATATCACCCATAAATACCTGAGCAGGATAAGTATTAAACCATAGAAATCCAAGACCAGCGCCAATAAAAGCAGTACAGAATATTAGTAACTCACCAACACCATTTAAATATGGTAAAGCTAGATAACTTGAAAAAGATACATTACCAGATACATAAGCAAAGATACCAAGAGCCCCTATCACTAATACTGCTGGCATAATAGCTAAACCATCTAATCCATCTGTTAAATTTACTGCGTTACTAGATCCAACAATTACTAAGTAAGTCAAGACTATAAATAAAGGTCCTAAATCAATTGTTGTATGTTTAATATATGGGAGCAGGAGATATAAATGATTCTGGTATTGTGGTAAATTATAAATATAAATACCCACAATCACTGCAACTAAAGACTGAGATAAAAATTTATATCTTGCTGGTAATCCATTACTACTGGATTTTTTTATTTTAAGATAGTCATCTACAAAACCAATTATTCCATACGCAATAGTAACCAATAAAACCAACCAAATATGTATGTTCGATAATTTACTCCAAAGCAAAGTACTTGAAAACACCCCAATAAGTAATAACCCTCCTCCCATTGTAGGAGTACCAGATTTATCATAATGCCGCTCTGGCCCCCTTGCTCTAATAGTCTGATTAAGATTGAATTTTACCAATAACTTTAGCATGAAAGGCCAAATAATAAACGAAATCACTAATGAAGTTAAGATCGCAAGAATTGCTCTAAATGTTAAATACTGAAATACTCTGAACCCAGAGTAATATTGTTGTAAATATTCAGTTAACCACAATAACATTTTTGCTCCAAAGTAATTTATAACTCATTTAATATTTCTCTAACTACTTTAACATCATCAAAAGGTTCTTGATGATCGTGATAAATTTGATAATTTTCATGTCCTTTCCCTGCTATTAACATAACATCCTGAAAAGTTGCTAAAGATATTGCCTGATAAATTGCATCAGCTCTGTCATGAATTACTTTAATTTTATCCTTTCTAATGATACCACTTAGAATATCATTTACAATATCTTTAGGATCTTCACCACGTGGATTATCATCTGTAATGTAAACAAGATCTGCTATCTCGCTAGCTATTTTACCCATTTTTGCTCTTTTGTACTGATCACGCTCCCCTCCACAACCAAATACACAAATTAATTTACCATTAGAGCATGATTTTAATGCCATAAGAGCATTAGCAATTGCATCAGGGGTATGAGCAAAATCCACAAAAATCCTTATATTGCCAGGATTTGATATTAGCTGCATCCTACCAGGTATAGCCGGTAAATTCTCAATTAACTTCAAGCAATTATTACTGCTTAAACCCTTGAATTCAACATATGCTAACAAAGCTAGCAAATTATATATATTAAACTTACCCATTAAATTAGTAATTAATCTCTGATCACCTTTTGGGGTTTTAATATCTAATTCCATGCCTTCTTTAGTATTAGTAATTTTATTAATACAAAAATCTGCTTTGGTCATCCCATAAGTAACTACTTCGGTATTACCAGAAATCATTTCTTTTAATTGTGAGCCAAAAGGATCATCAGTGTTTAATATAGCTAGCTCTAAATTAAAATCTGTAAATAATTTTTGTTTAGCCCTTCCATAAGAATACATATTTTGATGATAATCCAAATGCTCTGGAGATAAATTTGTAAATATACCTACATTAAAATCTAACATTCCTACACGCTTTTCTGCTATTCCTATCGATGATACTTCCATCGCAACAGTTTTGTGGCCAGAGCCTAATAAACCAGATAGGTTTTTCTGTAGTTGGATCACGTCAGGGGTAGTCAAATCACTTTCAATCAAATCTCTCCAAGACCCAAAACCAAGAGTACCAATTTGTGCAGTTTTTTCTCCTAGATTTGATAAAATAAAACTAAGTAAATACACTATTGTAGATTTACCATTTGTTCCGGTTACCCCAATAAGATTCAATTTCTTTGAAGGATCTTGATAAAATTTTGCGACAATATTTGCTATCTTATTTTTCAAATCATTTATTTTTATAACAGGCACAGGATAAATCTGGGTAACTTCATCTTCAACTAATATACAATTTGCACCTCTTGCAATAGCATCGTCTATATACCTTATACCATTATATTTGCGTCCTTTTAAGGCAATAAAAACTTCATCTTTATTAATACGTCGGCTATCTAAAGAGAAACCATTAATATAAATTTCATTATCTAGAGTAACATCTGGTAGAAATAAATTAAGGGGTTGTTTTACATCCATATCAAACATCATCTTTTGGGATCTCTAATATTCTAAAACTTTCTGACATAATTTTTGCAAATACTGGAGCAGCAATCAATCCTCCATAATATTTACCACCTTTTGGCTCACTTAACACAATGGCAACGAGCAACTTTGGTTTACTTGCAGGCCCAAATCCAACAATAGAACCAACACACTTATTAGGAATATAACCATTTTTTCCAAGCATTCTAGCTGTGCCTGTTTTTGATGCTAAACGATAACCCTTTACTGATCCACGTCTTGCTGTACCTGTTTTGGTAACCCTTTCAAGTAATGCACGGATTTTCTTTGAATGCTCTGGCTTTATAACTGAACGGCTTGAGGGAAATTCATTTTTTTCTAAAAGAGAAACATTCAATAATTTTCCTTCACCTAAAAAGATTGAAAACGCCCGGGCTAACTGCAGTGGTGTCGTAGAAACACTATAACCCATGGCTAATACTGCCAATGTATGATTAAAACTACTTTGCTCTAATATAGTTCCACTTTGCTCTCCTGGGAAACCAACATAAGTTAGCTCACCTATTCCAGATTTTTTTAATAATTTAGAATATCTTTGAGGTTTTAATTTTTTTAACATTCTAATAACGCCAACGTTACTAGATTTTTCTAAAATCTCACTCACAGTAATTTTACCATAATAAGCTAGATCTTTAATTGTTTTACCATTAATAACCATCCAACCAGGATGGGTATTAATAATAGAATCCGTATTAAATTTATCGCTTTCAAGTGCTGCCGCTATTAAAAATGGCTTCATTACTGAACCAGGCTCAAATAGATCGGTAACAGCTCTATTGCGAAATTGGCCAACATTTTTTTCTATACGCTTATTTGGATTATAAACTGGTTGATTCACCATTGCTAATACTCCACCCGATTCTGCATCAATAATAACTACACTTCCAGAAGATATATCATGTTCATTCATAGCTTCTTTTAAAGCATTATGTGCAACATACTGTAAACGTAAATCTATACTTAAAACTAAATCCTTGCCTGGCTTAGGATGCCTTACAATACCAAGATTTTCTATTACATCTCCTAATCTATTTTTCTTCACTTTATATTTTCCTGGGATCCCCCTTAGCCAATCATTGTGTAATAACTCTATTCCTTCTTGACCTTCATCATCAATATTATTAAACCCAACAATATGGGAAGTAACTTCTCCTTCAGGATAATATCTCTTAAATTCTTGCTGTAGATAACAACCATCTATATCTAATTTTTTTATTTCTTTTGCTATGTGCGGGCTAACTCCTCTGGATAGATAAATAAATCTTTTATTAGAATAAGATTTTAATTTTTTTAATAACTCATATTTGTCTAAATTAAGCATCTCACATAACTTCATTATCCCAAATTGCTTTTTATTAAATTTTCTTGGATCAACCCAGACTGCATATACTGGAGTACTAACAGCTAAAGTATTTCCACTTTTATCTGTTATCATTCCTCTAAATGCTGGAATAGATTTAACTCTTACACTACGTGCGTCTCCTTGTTGTTGTAAAAAGTTATTCTCTATTACTGTCAATGAAATTAATCGCCAAAATAAAACTCCGATACAAACCAAGAATAAAAATAGAACGGTGAAATATCTGAATTTATTAAAACTGTTAGATCTTTGTAAATACACAACCTAAACCATAATGATTTTATTAAGCTTAACAGTATCCATATCTAATTGGTCTCTAGCAATGAGAGCTACTCTATTAGAATTGCTCCAAGTACGATATTCTACTATCAATTGCCTCCGTTCAACCTCTAATACATTTGCCTCGGATATTAGATTTTGATAAGTAGAATATAAGCTCCTATTCCAATATCTCTGATAACTTAAAGATAATGCTGAGGCAACAATCCCGATAAATAGAACTACAACCAATAAAAGCTCTTTACTGGCAATTTGAGTAATAATCTCATTTAAATTAATTTTAAATTCAAATCTTAGAGCTGCTATCATTAAATCTTCTCCAGTACCCTCATAACAGCACTTCGTGCCCTTTTGTTGTCATTTATTTCATCATCACCAGGCTTAATTTTCTTACTTACAATTCTAGCCTCTAATGATACATCTGCATGATAAACAGGTATATTACTAGGCAAAGAATCAGTAGATTTATCTCTCATAAAACGCTTCACAATTCTATCTTCAATAGAGTGAAAGCTAATAACTACTAATCTCCCTTTAAAAGCTAAAATATTAAATGCAACTTTCAAACCATCTTTTAAATCATTCAATTCATTGTTTATGTAGATCCTAATAGCCTGGAAAACTTTTGTAGCTGGATGCTTATTTATATGTTTTTTTCTAATTATTCTTTCACAAAGTTCCGCTAATTCTAAAGTTCTAGTAAAAATTTGCTTTTGACGTCTTTGAACAATAGCAGCAGCTACCATCTTACTAGCTCTCTCATCACCATATTTCCAAATAACATTAGAAATATCCTGCTCACTAGCTACATTTAACCACTCACAAGCCTTAATACCATTTTTCTGATCCATCCTCATATCTAAAGGACCATCTTTATTGAAACTAAAACCTCTATCTGAATTATCTAATTGAGGACTAGATACACCTAGATCTAACAATATACCATTTACATTATTGGCCAGATTTCTATCCTTAGATATCTGACCAATAGATGTAAAGCTGCTATTTATAAACTCTATTCTGTTATCATCTTTAAAAAAATTTCTACCATATTCTACAGCTGAATTATCTTTATCTATGGCAATCAATGTTCCTTGTTGACCCAAATTTTTTAAAATTTCTCTACTATGACCGCCCCTTCCAAACGTGCCATCGATATAAACACCATCTTTTTTAATTCTTAATGCACTAATTGATTCTCTTAGTAACACAGCTTGATGCTTATCATAAACATTCATATAGATAAACGCCCTAAAACCTCATTTACCTCCTGATTTTCATTAGAAGAATCGCTGATCCATTTTTGCCTATATTCGGCCCACAATTCTTCACTCCAAATTTCAAATTTATTTCCCTGACCAACTAAGTTAATATTTTTCTGGAAATGGGCATAATTTCTTAATACTCCAGGGATTAATATTCTGCCATTACCATCTATCTCAATTTCAGTCGCATGACCTATTAATAGTCTTTGTAACCTTCTAACCGATGGCTCAAGACTAGGTAACTCTTGGATCCTATTTTCAATTACCTCCCATCCTGTAATTGTATACATCAATAAACACGGAGAGTTTATATCAATTGTCAGCACCACAATACCATTACACTGATTCTGTATAGCCTCTCGATACCTAGATGGAACTGCAAATCTGCCTTTAGCATCAAGATTTACTGCTGATAACCCTCTAAACATACTCTAGCTTCTAAAACTAAAAAAATCAACCACAAATCACCACTTTTTTATAAATTATTCCCACTATTTAACACTATAGATAAATTATTCCTGTTATTCAATCTATATAAAAAAATAAAAAATGACTTTACGATAAAACAAGCTCTAACCAATTTAATGACTGACTGTTATTTAACCATTTGATGTGCAACTAAAACACAATTTACTGGGACATTACTAAAAGAATATTACAAAGCGTTAATTTTAAATAACCCATATCTACTAACATAGAATTTACTACTGAATTAATTGCTAGAGCTTGATATATACACAAATAAGAAAGATTTTAATTTAAATTATAGATAAAAACTGTGATGACTTTTTAAGAGTCACCTTCCTTTTAAGAAGGTGACGATGTTAAAGAATTAATTTAGAACTAGCTGTCTCTATTTCTTGTTTAGCTCATGTAGTGTAACTGCGTTACCTTCAGAATCATTGATTATAGCAATTCGACAAACAGGAGAAGAAAAAACATCAAGCTTAAATTCTACCCCTTTACTTTTTAGATCAGATACTAATTCATCTAAATTATCAACCTCAAATGCAACACTACCACCAGCATTATTGCTTGGAGACACTCCTTCAGCTAAAGTAGTCAAGGCAAAACAACCACCACCAGGCAAATCATATTCAATCCAGGCTCCATTTGCAGAAACTTTGCTGCATTTAAGTCCTAAAATATCTTGGTAAAAGCTTTGTGCTCTATCTAGATCTGTAACTGGGTACATAGTAAAAGCAATTTTTTTTAGCATAATTTATCCTTTATTTTTTACTGTTAATACATATCATATTATAAACCCACTTAAACATGGCCTTCAAATCTTTAGAATTCTTCAGGGGCTCAGCTAATTTTAAACTACTTGTTTATGTTCATTTAAAACAAGCCACCCTTTTATAATACGATAAATCAACCAAATATGGTTGATAGCTAATATGAAAATCCCAACAATAAGCATAGTCAGAATAATACCTATAGTTAACCATAACATATAAAACCAAAATGTTCTGGATAACCATCTGAAATGGCTCTCTAGCCAAGTGCCTTTAACATCCTCTTTTTTCAAATATAATATTATAAATCCTGCGAGCAGTGGCAAGAAAAAAAACACTCCTAAAGCATGCAGAAAATAAGTAATATTAGTGATTTTAACGAGATATTCATTTTTATCAATTGCCAATTCATTCATGATTTGATTTCCTAAACTTCATCGATATATTATCCTACTAATTGTTAACAACTTCAACTTACCTGTCAACAGAGACATTCCAAAATATTTTATGCCTTATATCCTCCACCATCAGTGCGAGATTTTACAACACGGATGATAAATAACCGAATATAATAATTTTTCTTGCCGCTTCACTTTTCAATAATCCTTGTAATACAATCGTACCATTGACATTAGTTTTTATATACCAGAAATATCGCCTTTCATTTGAATGTTTTTTGTTAAAGGAAAAGTGTTTTATGCTAAAAAAGTGCTGTTATTAAAGCAAACCTACTAAATTTCATAATTAACCCCATTATTAGCAACTCAATGGTATGTTTTTTTCATAAAGTTTAATTTTATCACATATCGGTTGAAGTCGAAATTATAGTTCTTTTTTATTATAGTTTAATGTTATCAAGTCTTTTAAGATAAATAACTTGGCAATATAGTTGATAAATCGCACAACATCTGACTATAATAGTATTAATATCTTCAATTTTTGATATATTTAAGAATAAAGGTTTGACAACATAGCATTCTAATTTTATAAAAAATTTGGTAATGGAACAAATGCTTTACTATATGTGGATATTGAGACAACCAACATGTTATATTTCGCTCCCCGTATGTACTAACAAATTTAAGTAAATTTTTATGAATATCATATTACTGTTTTTTATAGTTATCCTTTCAGGTTGTACTACTACAAAAGAATTTGAAGAAATATGTACTAATATTAAGATTGAAAAACTAACGAGTCAAGATAGTATTAAGATTGTAAAAACCCACCATACCGCTAAGAAACAACAACTAAGTATATACTACATTTATAATAAGAGCTTACTAACAAAAGCAGATATTAAGCTTATAGAAAATCAAGCAAAATATTTAAAAACACATCCAGAAAGTAAAGCTTTTGTTACAGGACATGCTGATTCAAGAGGTAGCAATAAATATAATCTAACTCTAGGAGAAAAAAGAGCAAAAAATATCGTCAGTTTACTGATTAGTCTAGGAGTGAAAAAATCTCAAATTGAACTAGTGAGCTACGGCAAAACAATTCTAGCAATCAAAGGTATAACCGAAGAAGCACATAAGTACAACAGAAGAGCAGAACTATTCATATATACTGATAATAGCCAAGCAAAGAATAACGAGAATATTGAGTTTACTAAACAATATATTTTTTCTAAAAAACAATACGATACTTTCTACTATGAATTCAACAGTAGTACATTAGCATCAGCTGATATATTATTTATAAAGAATAAAGCTGCTGATATTAACAAAAACCCTGAAAGCAAGGTTTTTATAGCAGGATATACGGATCTAAAAGGAAGTGCAGAGTATAATTTATCTCTTGGTCAAAGACGAGCTAAGAGCATAGTTGATTTACTAGTTAAATCAGGAGTAAAAAAATCACAAATTGAATCTATTAGCTACGGAAAGACAAATACCAAAATATATGGAAATACAGATGAAACTAATAAATATAATAGAAGAGTAGAAATGCTCGTGTACCAAAATACTAATAATACCTCCGAGACTATAACGACTACAACGACTACTAGCAATAATAGGAAAAATAACATAACGCACATAAATTGTAAGTATATAGAAATCAGTAAATCCCAACCTAGTATTGCCTATGGCATATTATTATTAGTAGGGATAATCTCAGCTGCATTTATCCTCTGAAATTAAAATATTCTTGTTAAATATTTTATATATAATTTTTTAGTTGAAAATAAAAATTTTTTATATATCATAATAGATATATTACAAATTAATTAACATATTTTTAAACTAGACCACTATAATCGTGGCACCAACAAAATGAACAAATTAGCAAAAATATTACCTGCCTGTATTGTAATAATATTAGTTGCATTATTCTCAGAGCAACAATCAAACAATACAGATAATACTAAAAGATATAGTTCTGAATATATTAATTGTTTTATTAAATGTCCTATTGGAACTAATATAAAAAACATGACCATTGATCATGGAATCTTCACTATTAGCTACAATCCAGAAACAAAATTTTCAGATTGGGTTGCTTATAAAGTCATCAAGAAAAACCTAGATGGTGAAACTCGAAAACGTAATTGGAAAAAAGATCCTATGATACCAATAGAGCACTCCTTACAACCAAAAGATTTTCGTGGACTCAATGCTGCCCCATTAAATTTTGACCGAGGCCATCAAGCTCCTCTAGCTAGTTTTAGTAATACTTCTAATTGGCATAAAACAAATTATGTTTCTAATATTACTCCCCAAAAATCTGATCTCAACAGGGGAATATGGGTAAAGCTAGAATCTAAAATCAGAAAACTAGCAAGAATGCAACAAGATGTATTTGTATTAACAGGACCATATTATTCCAACGAATATAATCTTCAATTACCCAATACTGCAAAACAGCATAAAATACCAGCAGGATATTGGAAAATAATAATTACAGATACAACCAGCTCTGTAAAAATATCAGCATTCATGATCCCACAAGGAGTAAGTAGAATGAATAATTACTGTGAATATTTGGTAGAAATCACAGATATTTCCAGAAAAACAAATTTACAATTTTTTGATAATGAATCCATAGAATATAAAAGTTTAAACCACGAGATAGGATGCTAATATGAACAATATGATAAGCTTATTAATTTTTCAGCAAAATTCAACTATTCATTATAAAATCAGAATATTCATCTTAACAATATTAGCTTTTTTATCTACCAACATATATTCCCTTAAATTCTGCTTAGAAAATTCAGGAAGTACTCCTACTAAATTTTCTTTATCTTCAACTATTGATGATAAAGAAATTATTCTTGCTCATAACAAAAAGGATATGCTAGATATAAAGATTAGTGAAGATACTAAGCATAACAATATAATTACTATTATAATGGAAGCAGATCCTAATTTCTCAATACCAACAACCGTTATAAGTTTTTTTTGTAAAGATTTCATTAAAAATATTGGTGATGATATACCAAAGTTGATCAGTAAATTTTATAATAAAACATCTACCTGCAGAATAGATATCACGCAATTTGCTACATTAGATATAAAAGCAGTAAATATCAAATTTTCCCCAGAAGAGACTGACATTTATCTTGCAGCAATACAAAAAAATCATTTTATTAGTACAATAAGAATGCTTAGTATAGATAACAAAAACAATCCAATATATTGTTTCTAGTTTCTAAAGTAAATCAAGTTGATTTTTATCTAAGTATTAATTTTTCTGACTTGCATAAAACAAAAGCTAGCACTTATGATTTTGCATTTAGTGCTTCTACCGCTCCATATTATGGAAAATCTTAGGGAATCTCTAATTTGACATAAATATTGTGATATACACAAGAATTAATACAACTGATATTAATTGCTAAATGTGTCTGCTCTCCACCATTAATAATACGGCGTTGTTGCTAAAAAACTTGCAAGAAAGGTGTGCACTTGATCCACAACTAAACTAGCGGGATTGCTCTCACAGTTTATTCAATAAATTTGGCTAGCCTATAAGCCGGGTTCTGTCAAGGACAATCATTCATCTAGGACATACATCACTATATGCCTCTTGCGACCTACCCAAACCTTTTATGCGAGCAACATATAAAATAGGTTTCTATTTGGTCTTGCTTCAAGTGGGGTTTACCCTGCCATTAATGTTACCATTAATGCGGTGGGCTCTTAACTCACCTTTTCACCCTTACCATGCAAATGGCGGTATATTTTCTGTGGCACTTTCCATGGATTTGCATCCTCCAGGAGTTACCTGGCACTTTGCTCTATGAAGCCCGGACTTTCCTCTATATAAATAGCGATTGCCCAGCTAGCCAACTACAATTCTACTCTACATAAAAACCGTGTCAAGCTTAGAATGAACTTGTATTACCCCTATAATCAATATTTATAAAGTCTCTATATGCTACTAGTGTTGCTATCAGTCAAGTCATATTTGATTTTCATATAAAGGATGGTTAAAGTTGAAATTAAAGTTAAGAGCCCAGATAAAATTAGTGGAAATGAATTAATAAGGAGCCCATAAATTAACCAAGATATTATTCCAAAATTATAAATTATGAACGTTCCCAATGATAAATCAGCAGCAGACTTTGTTTTGTATGTACGCATTACTTGAGGAATAAATGCTGAGAAAGAGCATAGAACAGCAATATAACCTATTATTTCAGTTAATATGTTCATATATTGTAACCATTAAAAACTAATAAAAACTAATAAAAACATCTACTAAATAAGAATAGTCTAATATCAATTATTAAAAAAGTAAATTTATTACTATATTTCTGACTATCTATATCTATATTTATATTTTATAATATTCTGGTTAATCCAAATCACCTATTTCATGTATCTATATAATATTGATCATATACTCATTAGGTCTTTGCTAAATATATAGATAAATTTATGTTATTTTATACTATGTTGAAATTTTTTTAGTTAAATTATATAACTTATTCTTGCCACATTTCGTTATCTCATGAGCAGTTTCTACTGCATCTTTTACAGATAATTTTTTTAGTAAAGCTTGTAATACTAACTTGATATATTCCTCATCTGATTTATTTTCATGAGCTCTATACACTATCAAAACAAACTCTCCTTTTTGTCTTAGCTCATCTTCTTCAATCCATAATATGATATCCAAAATAGTACCACTAATAATATTCTCATGAATTTTTGTAAGTTCTTTTGCTAAAGTCATTCTTCTATCTTTACCAAAAACCTCCTCCATATCTCTTAAAGTTTGCAATAATCTATGAGGGGCTTCATAAAATACCATTGTTCTATCTTCGTATTTTAGACTATCAAGTTCATTCTTTCTGGACATTCTCTTTGATGACAGAAAACCTTCAAAAGTAAATCTCTTATTAATATTACCACTAGCACTTAAAGCACAAATCAATGCGCTAGGACCTGGGATCGGAATCACCTGTATATCAGCTTTCTTCAACTGGCTAACTATTATCCCACCAGGATCACTAATTAAAGGAGTACCAGCATCAACAACAAGTGCTATATTTTTACCTGTTTGTAAAGTTTGCAAAATATATTGCAATTTAGATACTTCATTATGAGAATTTAATGACAACAATTTTGTACAAATTCCTAAATGGGTCAACAATCCTCGAGTATACCTAGTATCCTCAGCCATAATAACATCAGAGTTTTTTAGAGTATCAATTGCCCGAATAGTAATATCACCTAAATTACCAATAGGAGTTGCAACAACAAACATTTTTCCATTTTGCATCTCCTGATCCTTTCCTAATAAAATTGCACAAAATATTTTGATAGGTTAATGTATTACTATGAAAAATAATGCCACAGTTTTTAGCTTAACGGTACTCATTTATAGTATTATGCTAACTAGCTGTACAAAAAATGAATCGATATCTTCTATCCCAAACCCAGTGATCACTCAAATGCATCCAACAGATAATTCATTGAATAAGCTACTAGACTATGCAAATAGTAGTGCTGATAACCAACAACAATTCGATTATCTACTCCAAGCTGCAAGTATGCTTATTAATCAAGGTAATGAATTAGTTGCAGAACAATTCCTAATCAATTTACCAGACAACATGTCTCTTCCTTTACTGAATCAGAAACACCTATTGTTAAGCCAAATTTATCTTCATAGACACAAAACTTCAAAAGCTATGCAAGAACTAGCTAAAATAAATATTAATATATTAAGCAGACGAGAGCTTATTTTCTTTTTTAAGATCTCATCTAGAGCTTATACTCAAAAAGGGGATTGGTACAACAGTGCGACCTCATTAATTAAAATAGACGGTCTACTTTCTGAGGATATTCAGCTATACAATAAGCAGCAAATATTTTATCTACTAGCAAAAATGAAAAAATTTGAACTTTATACTACTAGTATAGAAAATAATAACTTAGAATTTAAAAATTGGCTGAAAATTGCGAACCTATACAAGCAATATCTGAGAAACCCAGAATTGCTTACTCAAAAATTAAAACAATGGCAATATATGAATAAAAATCACCCGTTAACAAATCTATTTACAAACAACATCGTTCATAATATTCCTGGCAAAGAAATTAATATTGCTCTCTTTTTACCTTTATCAGGAAATTTCAGCAAAGCAGGAAAAATTATTCGCGAAGGAGTTATGTCAGCACTTTTCAATTATCAAGGAAATAAAAAGTACTATGTAACCGTATATGATACTGCTGATGAACTATCCATCAATGAACTGTACAAAAAAGCTAGTGATAACAAGATATCTTTTATAATAGGTCCTCTCACAAAAGATAATGTTGTGCAAATGTATGCGGTGAATAAAGCAATAGAAAATATTGTATTAAACTATCCAGATAAAGATAATATATATTCCCCTTATATTTATCAGTTTAGTTTAAATTTATCTCAAGAAACAAACTTAGTTGCATATAAAGCTTATAATGCAGGTCATAGAAGAGCATTCATAATTTGGCAAGGCGATAAATGGGGAGAAAAACTAAAAAATTCATTTATAGAGGCTTGGCAAAAACTAGGAGGAACAGTAGTTGATGACTTGATTATTTCAAAAGAATATCCAATAAATAAAAATTTAGTGCATAAACTAGGACTATCTGATAGCCACAATAGAAAAAATCAATTACAACTAGGTCTTCCTAAAATAAAATTTTATCCGATAACAAGACAAGATATTGATATTATTTTCTTAGCTACAAACTCTAACTCATCAAGACAAATTGTTCCTTTATTAAAATTTAACTATGCCAACAAAGTTCCAGTATACGGAACATCCTCTGTCTATAAGGGTAGTCCCAAAATTATTAGAGATAAAGACTTAAATCAAGTAATTTTCTGTGATATGCCAGACATACTAAAACTATCTATTAATAAAAATTATAGAGAATGGCCAGATCAACTTAATAGTAGAAAACGTCTATTTAATATTGGGTATGATGCTTTTACATTAATGAGTAGTATAAATATTCTAAAAAATGCTAACCTAGTTGGCCTAAACTTAAAATCTGGACATGCTTATCTAGCAAATGACAATAGAGTTATTCGTAATCTTGAATGGGCAAAATTCCATAATGGAAAACCAATTAAATATAATGGCTGATACTCCCCATATCTAAAAACAAGGACTTTACGCCACATTCCGGTAAAAATTTCAAATTAAACATTATCCAATTCACTTACATCAACATCATTACGATCAACAACAATAGTAATGTTCACAGCATACGAACATATCCTACATATCATTGACATCCTCGCCCACCTAAAGGAAGGTGATTCCTGAATCTTACTTCAGGATGCGACACAATCTCGTTTGCAAAAATTCCTGATTCACAGGCTAACATGACATGTCCTGCCACTAAAAAATTTTTTGATGCATTTAGAGCAGCATTGTCTTCATATCCACATTTGAGACATTTAAAACTTTCTTGTTTGTTATATGTTTTGTAAAGCTTCAAGATCTCCTGTAGCAATTGCAGTTATTTTTTTGGTGATTTGTTCTATAGACCAATCCCACCAAGCTAAGTCTAAGAGAAAGTTAATTGTTTTTTCATCAAAACGTCTACGAATAACTTTAGCAGGATTACCTCCAACTATGCTATAAGGCTCAACGTTTTTTGTCACTAGACTATTAGTGCCTATAATGCTCCCATGTCCTATATTTATACCTTGCATAATGGTAGCAGAATTACCAATCCATACATCATTACCGATCACAGTATCTCCTTTGTTATTTACATTCATAGGAGTACCTGCCCATATTTTACCAAATACTTTGAACGGATAAGTTGAAAATCCATCCATTGAGTGATTTGAACCATTCATAATAAACCTAACTCCAGTAGCAATTTGACAGAATTTACCAATAATTATCTTATCTTGCATGAAATCAAATAAATACAACACATTATTCTCAAAATTATGAACATCATCAGGATCATCATAATAAGTATAATCACCTACAACTATTTGTGGATTTTTGATTATATTTTTCAAAAAACATGTACGTTGTATACCATTAATAGGATATTTAATGTTAGGATCTGGATATCTTGAATCAACCATACACTTACTTTTGACAAAACTTAGCCTTTTATTCTATATTAATGTTTCTCAGATTACTACTTGCTAAAATAGCATAAACATAGTGTCTTATTTCTGCACTAATTACAGTTATATGTTAAAAACTATATTTATCCCGGCATAATATGTAAAATACAAAAATGTTATTCACTACTAAATACAATGTGCTAAAAGCTATCTTGTTAAAATTCACTATATTGCTCATGTTCCTAAATATAAATGGATGTGTAGGTTTCTTTATAACAAGCATTCTTGCAGGAGGTACAATTGCAATAATCGCAGATAGTAGAGATATACAAACAGCTAATGATGATCATGCACTTAGACACCAAATAGCTATTGACATAAAGAAAGACCCCGAGCTCGTGAGTTCCAATATATCAGTAAGCAGTTTTCATAAGATTGTTCTGCTTACAGGACAAGCACCTAACGCTCTATTAAAAGTTAAAGCAGAAAAAATTGCTAAAACTTTTACAGAAGTAAATAGAATATATAATGAAATCTCTATTGGAAAAAATATACCAATGAAATCACAGTCTAAAGATGTCTGGCTCACAACAAAAATAAAGTCCATATTAGTTGCAAAACCAGGAGTAAAATCTGGCAGCATCAAAATTGTTACTGAAAATAGTAATGTCTACCTAATGGGATACGTAACTAAACAACAAGCTAACGATGCAGTGCAGATAGTTCGTAAGATATCAGGAGTTAAAAAAGTAATAAAGGCCTTTAAGTATCTTGTTATTAAAGAGGAACATCAGCTAAAATCTAAAAAGGCATAATAAACTATCTATTATTTTTTACCAGTGTCAATCTCGCTTTAGTTGTTCTGGATGGTGGCTTATTGATCTGAGATATATCCAGGTTTTCTATATGATTTTTATGTGTAGGATACATTGCTACTGGAACATGATCTGTTCCGGAATTAAAGGACATCCCTCTACCATTTTCTTTAGAATACAAAGCTATTACTCCCATAGGAGGAACAAAAACTTGCATAGATATTCCTGCGAACTTAGCTGTAAATATGATCCTATCATTTTCTAAATGAAGTCCTCTACAAGCATCTGGAGATATATTCAATACTATTTTATCGTCTTTAATATATTCAGTTGGAACTTGAACCCCTTCATATGTGGCATCAATCACCACATAAGGAGTAAGTTGATTATCAATGATCCACTCGTATATAGCTCTAATCAAATATGGTCTGTTCGAATTCATAAAGACCTCCTAATAAAAATTAAGCTACTCTTAATTCTCGTTCAATATCTGTAAGACTAGTTTGAAACGACTCTCTTTTAAAAACTCTGTCCATATATTCTTTTATAGCACTAGCTTGTGGTGGCAGTTGAATTCCCAACTTAGGTAATCGCCACAAAAGAGGGGCAATACAACAATCTACTAGAGTAAAATCATCACTCAAAAAGTAGTTTTTATCTGCAAAAACTGGTGACAAACTTATTAAACTATCCCTAAGCTGTTCCCTTGCAGTATTAACTAGACTCTCATCATCAGAACTCTCAATAAATTTCATTAATTTATACCAATCATTCTCTATTCTGAATAACATTTTCCTACTTTCGGATCTTGCTACAGGATAAATTGGCAATAAAGATGGATGAGGAAAACGTTCGTCCAAATACTCCATTATAATTGGCGCATGATATAAAACCAATTCACGGTCAACCAAGGTAGGTAGAGAATTATAAGGGTTGATATCCAATAACTTTTGAGGCAAATCGTCTTTTTCATAGGTTTGTATATCTACATTAACTCCCTTTTCAGCTAAAACAACTCGAACCTGATGGCTATATGGATCAGAATGGCATGAATATAAAACCATTACTACTCTTTTGGCCACTAACGCCATAAAACTACTCCTCTACTAAAAATACATTAGAAAACTTAAAGACCAGTTATTATACCACATTTGTAATATAATTGGGGGAATTATTCACAATAATATATATTAATATCTTAATAAACATCAAAAGAAATGAACTTAATGTTTTGAAAAACTATAATTCATTGGCCAAATGTCTAACATCCTCATATATCTACAAGAACTACTATCAATCTACAACATGCCTATAATAGACTAAGATCTCACCCACAGAATTACTCTTAATTTAATGATTATTTTATAGTACTTATAAAATTAACGTTTCGAATATTGCGGGCTCTTACGAGCTTTGTGCCTGCCAGGTTTCTTACGCTCTACTTCTCTTGGATCACGAGTCACAAATCCAACTTTACGTAATTGAATTCTAGTTGATTCTTCACCTTCTTTAGCAACCTCATCACTAGCTTCATCATAAGAGATCAAAGCCCTAGTTATACCGTGACGAATCGCTCCAGCTTGACCAGAAATACCTCCACCAGATACGGTAGCATATACATCGAATTTTTCTCCACAAGCCAATACTTTGAAAGGCTGCTCCACTATCATTCTAGATGTTTCTCTTCCAAAATACTCTTTTAATTCCCTATGATTTATCTGAATTTGTCCGTTACCATGCTTTAAAAATACTCTGGCTTTAGAGCTCTTTCTTCTACCGGTAGCGTAATAAAATTCGGCTTGGGCTGTTTTTTTTGCATTCATTTGTTATAACTCCAGCTTTGTAGGCTTTTGAGCCGCATGAGGATGATTGTTGTCATGATAAACTTTTAGCTTCTTCAGCATCTGACGACCTAATTTAGTTCTCGGCAACATACCCTTTACCGCGATTTCAATAGCTTTTGTAGGTTTCTTATCCATTAAATCAGATAAGGCAATTGATTTTATTCCTCCAGGAAATCCAGTATGTCTATAGTAGATTTTATCGGTTAATTTTTTACCAGTAACCTTAATTTTCTCGGCATTCACAATAACAATAAAATCTCCTGTATCAACATGCTGAGTATAAACTGGTTTATGCTTTCCTCTTAGTAGATGAGCAACCTTAGCTGCTAACCTCCCAAGAACCATATTTTCAGCATCAATAACAAGCCAGTTTTGCTCTACAACGCCTGATTTAGCCACAAAAGAATTATTTGACATATTTACTCCACATATCCAAACAGCATTTTAACTAAATGTATTCTTAAAAACAAGCATCTAAGTTTTATTTTAGTACTAAGACACTATTTCATGATACTGCTTTTTCAGTACAAAAAAACATTAAAAGATCAAAATTTAATCAATTTTACAATGTTACTTTAAGCAAGCAGAAATATTTTTTTAATAAAGAAATAGTTACGCTTTAAAAAATAAAACAGTTTAACATAAAACTTATAGACAGATAGCAAAAATTAAAGCTAATAACTTTAATAAATCTACTCTTTTGCACTGTTATACAATTTTATGTTTATAATTTATTTAAATTTTACTCTTAAATAATCAATAACCCTCTTAATTTGAAAATAACAACTTTTGCATTAATAATATACATAAGTAAAATAATATACTATTATAAAAATGAATTCTAATTGATGCGCTTCTAGGCTTACTTAAAAAATGAGAGGTTGTTCTGAATAATTTGTGCAAAATAAAAATTATTTCATTTTTAACTTATAGTACGATCAGCTTGATTATATTTTTCAACTATCAGTACCTAATAAATTACTGTTTAAATAATTATATTAAAATAGGTTTCCTTAACACCATCTTTTATATTGTTACTTTTCTTACCGTAAATATTACCATTTTAGGTTCTTTCTTAATATTAGTTTACATTTTCCTAGGAAGCTTCATAACAAAATTATGCATCTCCTTACTATATTTAACTGCTGTTTCCATTAAATATTTTCAAGATAACTTCTCCATATTTATTAATGCTAATATTATAGAAGGAATCATAGAAACAAATATTGCTCTTTCAAAAGAAATGCTTTCTTTTGAATTAATATCTAAAATGATTATAGCAATCCTATTATTAACAGCTATATTCTTATTAGTCAAAATAAAAAAAACCCCACTTAAAGCAAGAATAAAGCTCCTGTTGCAAAGCATTACTTTACTTTCAGCTATTATACTAATGGTATATCTATTTTATTTTAAAAATGAAAAAGCCGGTAATATACGAGATCAAACCATATCATCTATTTTTGTTAATAGTAATCCTATGAGCATCGCTTTTGCCTATAGACAATATTTAAGACGCAGAAATGATTTTAGTAAATTGAACTATTCCCTGAATAATATACAACCCTTTAAGATACCTGAAAAAAATAACGACTTAAAAATTGTGATAGTTATCGGAGAGTCAGCACGCAGTGATAATTTCTTTCTAAACGGATACCACAGGAATACTAACCCTAGACTGGCAAATATGGAAAATTTATTCAGTTTTAAAAATGTGACATCGTGTTCTACAAGCACTAAATTAGGTATTCACTGTATCATTAATACTCCTGAAAGAGCAAAAGTAACGCTTAACCTAACAACAATCCTAAATTCTCTCAATTTTAAAACAAACATATTTAGTCTACAAAACTATGGTGATATATATTCTTCGTGGAATATAGACAACATAATGACAAAATATGACTTCATTGCAAAAACTACCACAAAAATTTACGATAGCATACTTGTAGAAAATTTACGTAAAATCTACAAAAATTATAATGGTAAGCAAGTATTTATATTGCATACCTTAGGAAGCCACGCAGTATATAGCGATAGATATCCAGTAAATTTTGCTCAATTCACCCCAGTTTGTAAATATAGTAATTTAGCCGACTGCAATCTACAACATTTAATTAATGCATATGATAACACTATTATATTTACCGATCATATCCTGGCAGAAATAATAAGCATATTAAAAGATGATAATACTATTTTATTCTATATTTCTGACCACGGTGAATCTTTAGGAGAAAAAGGAATCTTTACTCATGCCATGCCTAAACAGCATGCACCTCATGAACAATTTCACATTCCTTTCATTATCTGGGTATCTACAAAATTTTCTGAAAAAAACCCTGAGATACTAAGTGCATTAAAGAGCAACTTAGAAAAAAAGATTACCCAGAGAAATTTTTTCCATTCAGTATTAGATTGTATTAGTGCTGATAATGGAGTTAATGTTAAAAAATCTTTAAGCGTCTGTCAAAATTCACTATTGTAAAAAATGTTTTTTCTTAAAATTATTCATTTAATTTTAGCGGCCACAGTTCTGAATTAAATTCGAAATATCAAAATTAACTAACAATGTGTTTATTAAATTGTTTTATATTCTAAGAAAAATTCACAGTACTTTAGTCAATTGGCTGTCTTATTATAGTACAGAGAATGTTTCATAACTCTCGTTAAAATAACAAATTTCTATGCCTAATAACATTAAATCCATATTAATTATTTAATAGAAAACATTAAGAAACTGTTGCTAATTATAACTATATTGCTTGCTTTTTTGTTTGAAAAACATAATTTTTAGCAAATATATATAAAATTTCTAAAAAAAGACCTGTTTTTTTAGAAATTTACTTGCATTTTATTAATTTAAAGTTCATATTACACACCTTAGTTTATTGAATAAACAATGATAATAGGAGAAAAAAATGGCTGCTAAAAAAAGCACTAAGAAAAAAACCACAGCTAAGAAAAAAACTATAGTTAAGAAAAAAACTATAGTTAAGAAAACTACAGCTAGAAAAACTGCTGCTAAGAAAACTACTGCTAGAAAAACTGCTGCTAAGAAAACTACTGCTAGAAAAACTACAGCTAAAAAAACTGCTGCTAAGAAAACTACTGCTAGAAAAACTGCTGCTAAGAAAACTACTGCTAGAAAAACTACAGCTAGAAAAACTACTGCTAAGAAAACTACAGCTAGAAAAACTACTGCTAAGAAAACTACAGCCAGAAAAACTACTGCTAGAAAAACTACTGCTAAGAAAACTACAGCTACAAAAATGGCTGCTATTGGCGTAAAAAAAGTAAGCAGTAATTCTATTGCGGTAAAGAGTTCTTTTACAAAAACTCAAATTCAATCTTATTTATCTGATACATCCGCAACTCCAAAGAAACAAATTGCAGAAATTTTAGAGCTATTATCCAGCTTAATAGAACGTCATGTTAACAACAAAAATATAGGTGAATTTACTTTGCCTGGTTTATTAAAAGTTAAAGTTGTACGAAAACCAGCAACTAAAGCAAGAAAAGGTATTAATCCATTTACTGGAGAAGAAACAACTTTTAAAGCAAAACCAGCCAGAAATGTCATCAAAATTAAACCATTAAAGAAACTTAAAGATATGGTGGCTTAATAATTCTAGAATAAATACCAGCAAGATAAAGTTATCTTGCTGGTATTTATCTTAACTATTCTGTTTTACTATTTAAGTTGTTCACCAAATTCTCAAGATGCGCATATTGATTATCACTAGGGAAATTCGTTACTATAATCTTACGAATATCTGCCTGAACTTTCATGGCACGCTGTCCGGATTGTATTCCAAGTAATGCTATCTGCACAGCACTCCTTTCACAACATAGCTCAGCAATTTTTTTAATACCTAATAAGGCATCTCTATTAGAGTTACTTCCTTCTAATAATTTATCAAAATTTGGTATACTTATTATACTGCCTCTATCTACTATTTTAGTAAAACCACCAATATCGATAATAGTAGGAGAAGATATTTCTACATCGTCCGGTTCAATAATAAAAACCATAAATCCAGATATTGACTCACTTATAATTCCTAACCCTACTTTATCCACCGTATCAAGTATAGGAGAATCGTTATCTATTTGCTCATGTGATCCATCACTAGTATCAGCCATATATTTCCCTTATCTAAAAGTTAATTGTAGCATATATTAGAGTTAATCCATCCAATAGTATTCTTGCTCCATTATTAAACATCCTTTACAAGTTAAACCACAATTTGAGCTTTTCTTTATTATTTTACCTTTATTGATCCAGTGAAGTAACATAAATTCTATAATCGCTGGATCTTCTCCAAAATCATTAGCAATCTGTTTGAGAGTAGCTTTTCTATGCTCTATTAAATATTTTTTTAACTTTCTAAGAATCATAACTATAATTACGCACTGGATAACACATTTCTATCTAAGTTAATAAATTTTAGACTTAGCCAACAAATAACAAAAACACTGCATGTCCAAACTATATAGTAAATGGATTGCATCGGATGAATAGAAAATGTAATTGACTGATAAAAAATTACTGCCAGTCCGTACCCCAAAATTGTAGACCATAGTACAGAAAAAATCATCCACCAAGTATTTAATTCCTTACGAATAACTACTGCCGTTGATAAACATGGTAAATAAAGAGATATAAATAATAGATATGCAAATACTTCTCGATAGGAAGCAAATGCATCAAATAATGCATGTTTAGTGGGAAAAGACAGAGCACTCTCCCCTTGTAAGTTAAAAGTAAACATATTATATGGAAGGTTAATTATTCTGCTCCAAAAATTTTGTATTATCTCATACAGCCCTGATAAACCAACAAACTCTAATACCGTAGGCTCTGCCTGAGAATATAGTGTGTTTAAAGTTCCAAGTATTGCTTCTTTAGCAAGAATTCCAGTAAAAAGACTAACAGTGATCTGCCAATTACTTTCCATTACCCCTATCGGTATAAATAAAGGGGTAATAAATTTACTAACAGCAACTAAAACAGAATCACCACTACAACCAAAGATTGTCCCAAAAGAAGAATCATTTAATATACTTAGTATTATACAAATAAATAGTATGTATTTACCTGTTTGGTAGACAAAATTACTTATCCTATTACAAGAACGTTTGCATATTGATTTTAACGAAGGCAGCCTATATGTTGGCATTTCATACAAAATTTGTTCTTGTTCTCCAACAACTATATATTTACGAAATAAGTAACCTGTTAATAATGCGCATAATATACCAATTAAATAAAGTAGGAAAATTACATTATGTCCACCTTGTTTAAAAAAAACTGATACAAAAACTGTATAAACAGCAAGACGGGCAGAACAAGATAAAAATGGGCTCATCATTATTGTAATTAATTTATCACTAAAATTATTAATATTTCGAGTCGCCATAATACTTGGAACATTGCAACCAAACCCTATTATTAAAGGAATAAATGATTTACTCGGCAATCCTAATGAGTTTATTAATCTACTAAGAACAAAAGTAGCTCTTGTCATATAACCAGAATCTTCTAGAAATCCTAGTAAAAAGAAAATACTGCCAATTATTGGAACAAAAGACAAAACCGTATTAATCCCTTGTCCAAAACCGATAGTCAGTACTGAAACTATAATATCTGGTGCCTGTAACTTATCCAATAAATAATGCAAATTATTAATATAATATATAGATATAATTGAATCGAAAAAATCCTGAAGTAAACCACCAATATTTATTGATACCACAAGCACTGCATACATTACTAAAAAAAAGAATGGGATCCCAAAATATTTATGCATTGTAATGCTATCTAAAAAATCTAATACAACATTAGATTTTTTTATTCTAGTTTGACATTTTTTCACTAAATGGTCTATAGCTGAATATCTTTCATCTGCAATTACTATATCAAGATCTTCTGAAAAAATATTTTGTAACTGTTTTTGGTATATTTCTACTTGTTCTATATTATTCGCAAAACATCCTTCTAAAAGCCATATTAATTGAGCACAATGCCTAATACCTTTATAAAAAGATATATCTTTCAATTTAGCTAACTTGTCTATTACGTCTGTAATAGGCTTAGAATATTTAACAAAATTTTTGCCAAATGATATATCATCACTTTGCTCTAATATCGAAAATAGTTTTTTTACACCCACATCCTTATTAAAATCCATTTCAATAACATGACATCCTAGTGCACATATAAGCTCATTTTTATCTATATTTATGGATTTTTGATCAGCTAGATCAAGCATATTTATAACTACTATAACTTTAAAACCAGCTTCTAATAATTGACTAGTCAGATATAAACTTCTAGATAAATTTGACCCATCAATTACATTTACTATCAAATCAAATTCTTGATTTAGCAACTGCTCAAATGTAATACGAGCATCCTCAGCAGTACTATCATGGGCTTGTGTTAGTGAATAAATTCCTGGACAATCAGTAAAAGATATTTCTCTTTCATCAATAGACGCTACATAAGTAGACTTTTTAACAGTCACCCCAGACCAATTACCAGTTTTCTCAGCTCTCCCTGATATATGATTAAAAATAGTTGTCTTACCAGAATTTGGATTGCCTATTAAACCAACTTTTAACATTTTATCAACGTACATTCCAGTACATTCATTGTATCTTTATGCAAAGCGATTCTTTCACCACGCAATTCTATTTCAAACATTTCTCCTCCACTTGTGAACCGGATCACAAGAAACTCTGTGCCAATAGTAAAACCAAAACTTAACAACTTACTACGAAAAGAGCCATGACTTTTTCTGTAACCAGTTATAGAGTATTTATTACCTGTAAATAAGTTATTTAAAGAATTATGCATAAAACCTACTATTTTATGACATTGTATGAACAAATACGCATATTGTCAATCTAAATGATAATGATTCTCATTTATATTTAGTAAAATATTCAACTAATTTTCTAATTCATAGAGAATGTTAACCTTAAAAAAATGAGTTAGTCTCAAAATAATATCCTAACTAAATGCTAGTATCTTGATTTGTATAGAGATATACAAAATATCTTGTATTAATGTTTCCCAATGACGCTAAAATACGTTAATTTTGTGTGTTGCTAAATATTATCATTTTTATATCTTTTGAAACTTCAAACCAGTTATTCTATCTAAAGATGTCTCTTATGTCTGGGATACTATTAGTATGCAAACATTAGATAATATTGCTTATTTTCTCTTTAATAGTAGAAAATATTTGTTTAATATTGAGTATATGCTTTTACGCTAATGAGTAGTATAAATATTATAAAAAATGCTAACCTAATCGGCCTAAACTTAGAATCTGACCATGCTTATCTATCAAGTGACAACAGAATTATTCGTAATCTTGAATAGGCAAAATTTCATAATGGAAAACCAATTAAATATAATGGATAAAAATATTAACTTGTAGCTACTCTCAATCATAAATCACACTAATATCTATTTTTCATTCAGTTATGTTACAGGAAGATCTGAAACTAATTTTCACAAAGCTTCATTTTGTAATGTGTTCATAATAATTGGCAAGAAGATTTGTACTGTGATCCCACTATAATTATCAGATGGCATGCATTCTATAGTTCCACCATGTTTTTCTATAATACTTTTTGCCATACACAATCCTAAACCATGTCCATCAATATCTTTATGCTTATTTGCACGATAAAATGGTTGAAATAAGCAATTAATTTCGGCAGAGCTCAAACCACTACCATGATCATCGATGGTTACCCTAACCTTTTCATTAACTTTTTGCAAAGAAACTATAGCCTTTCTACCGTATTTAATTGCATTACTCATCAAATTGTTAAATGCATTATTTAACAGGTCGTAATTAGCCAAAACATTAATTCTATCAACTGTACTGTGAAACTGAATTGGCAGTCCTAGATCTTCAATTTCAGAAACAACCGATTCAATGGCAGAAACTAATTCAATTTTACTTTCCTTATATTCTTGATAGTTAAATTTTGCAAAATTCATCATTTCGTCTAGTATTTCTGTAATTTGCCTAATATTCTCTATTATTTTTTGCTTATCTATACTAGACATAGACAACTTTTGCATTCTTAATTTAATTCTAGTCAATGGAGTATTAATTTCATGAGACAAACTAGCAAAAATAATATCCCTTTCCTTATTCAGTAATGAATTTTTTTTCTGCAACTCATTGATTGCAGAAACCGCCTCTTGAAGAATATTAGAACCCTTGCGTGGTAAAGGGATATTTTTAAAATTTGCTGCTTGCAAATGCTCAATATCTCTTTTTAGCTTTCTTAGAGGAATAGAAAATTTTCTATTTGCCCGTATATGTAATCCAAACACTATAACTGCTAGTATTTCAAGAAATAAAGATAATACAAGAATGATAATATCAAGGTTAAGCAAGTGATTTTGAAAATCTCGATAATATTTGAAATTAATCCATTGCCCATGGCCATCAGAAATTGAAATAGTTTTATGAAATACAGGTTGATTATTAAATAAAGACTGGAGTTCTTTATGATCAATGGTCTGATAAAATTTTTTATTTTTTTGTTTTATTTGAGCTTCAATATTACCATTCTTATTTCTTACCCTAATAGAGTATTTGGGATCTACAGATACAAATGTACTTGTATGCGTTGAATGATAGGAGTCTATAATTTTTTTCGTCTGTTCTACTGAAAGATCTTTAACTGCAAGTGCCGCCTGAATCAAATAAGTAATTTTTTTAGAACGTAGGACATTTTGTTGAAAGTAACTATAATTAATAGATTCTTTTAATAGGTAAATATTGAAGCCTATACAAATTAATAGACTACATATTAAAATTATTGGTGGGTAGTTATTTTTAGTCATGAGCCAACATCTACATAGCAAGAAAATAAATAACCAGCCCCTCTTAATGTGTGTATTAGAGGATCTTCTTGCGCTTTACAATTTATTTTTTTTCTAACTTTACTAATTAATACATCAATACTTCTATCAAAAGGTGTAAACTCTTTCCCATTTATCAAATCAGATAGATATTCTCTTGATAAAACTCGGTTTGAATTACTCAAAAATGCTAACAGTAACTGATATTCTTTAGCGGTTAAAATTATTTTTACGCCGCTTTGATCAGATAAAGATCTGACATTGGTATCTAGCACCCAGTTATTAAATTTATAAATAGGTTTTTTTTTAATGAAATCTGTCTTAGCTAACTCAGAAGTTTTTAAATAACTTCTTCTCAAAGCCACTTTTATATAGCCTAATAGAACCTTGATATCAAAAGGCTTTGTCAGATAATAGTCAGCCCCCATATTCAAACTAAGTAGTAAATCTGTTTTATCATGGGATGCAGTCAACATAATAATTGGAAAATCAAATTCTTTCCTAATATTTTGACATAAGACTATACCATCTTCACCTGAAAGATTAATATCTAGTATTGCTAAATCAAATGAAATAGAATTAAGCAATAGATATGCCTGATCAACACTATTTGCAATTCGAACTTCATAGTTAGATTGCTTTAGTAGAGCGCTAACTAATTCCAGTATTTCTACATCATCATCAACAACAATAATTTTTGTGGTTACTAAATTATCCATAGTTAAAAATAACCTACCAAGATTTCATATAACTATTAGATCATTTGACGTCCTCATTAAAAGAAAGTCGGATCTTAAAAAGACCTCACGGTCTTTCTGAGTTTCTGTTTCATCGTAGTGCTAATGCTGCTACTCCACAGACTTTACATCCCGACTTACCCGACGGTAGGTTCTTATGCGAACAAGAGCCATGCTAATGTAGATTGTTCTTATTGTCAAACACAGCTTTACAGCCGCTACCATTAGTGCAATATTTTACGACATAAATGATAAATAATGTATTGTAAATATATTATTTTTTTATTTATAGTAATACCTTAAGTTATTTTTTTTGTTTACATTTCTTTACAAAACTTTACCAAAAATAAATATGTTAGAAACAAATTCTAGTTAGAATGCATAACCTTAATATAGGAAAACAGATGTTAGATAAATCACAAAATAATGACACTTATGTATCTCCATTAGCTTCAAGATACTCTAGCTATGCTATGAAAGCATTATTTTCTGATAATCACAAATACAAAACTTGGCGTAAAATTTGGATTTTACTTGCAGAATCACAGCAAGCCTTAGGGTTACCTATTACAAATGAGCAAATTAAACAGCTAAAATTGTTCTCAGAAGACATAGATATTGCTTCTGCTGATCGGTACGAAACTATTTTTCAGCATGATGTCATGGCTCATATTCATGCTTACGGTGATCAAGCACCCTTGGCAAAACCAATCATTCATCTTGGTGCAACTTCATGCTTAATTACTGATAATGCTGATTTATTAATTGTACAGCAAGCGCTATACATGCTAAAAACAAAACTAATTGTGCTAATTAAGCAATTAGCTAAATTGGCAAAAAAGTATCAATATACAGGCTGTCTTAGTTACACACATTTTCAAGCAGCACAACCAACTACATTTGGAAAAAGAACGACTCTATGGTTACAAGATTTTTTGATAGATCTAGAAGATCTAGTATATCGCTTAAACACACTCAAATTACTTGGAATTAAAGGGGCAACAGGAACTCAAGCTTCTTTTCTAGATTTATTTGATCAAGATCATAGTAAAGTCCAAGCTCTAGAACAAATAATGTTAAAAAAATTAGGCTTTAAAGCCTATAGTGTTACTGGCCAAACTTATACTAGAAAACAGGACATTCATCTATTAGACTTGTTATCTGGTATTGCTGCAAGTGCACATAAATTCGCCACAGATTTTCGTTTACTTACCCACTTAGGAGTTATAAATGAACCCTCAAAACCTAACCAGGTAGGTTCTTCTGCAATGCCATACAAACGTAATCCTATTTTATCAGAACGCATCTGTTCTTTATCTAGGTTCATAATTTCACTGTCAGAAAATCCAAAATATACTCTATCTGTGCAATGGTTAGAACGTAGTTTAGATGACTCAGCAAATAGACGGTTAACTATTTCAGAGGCCTTTTTATCAACTGATGCTGTATTAGATTTGTTAATTAACATTACTGATAATCCTTTGATTTATACAAAAAAAATTGAACAACAGTTAACTAGTGAGTTACCTTTTTTATTAACAGAAAAAATTCTAATGGAAAGTGTGAAAAAAGGAAGAGATCGACAAGTAGTTCATGAAGCAATACGAAAACATAGCTTGAAGATTACACAAGAAATAAAATCAGGAAAATCACATTCCAACCTTCTATTTGAATATCTTGGAGATGATAATGATATTCCCTTCTCCAACAATGAACTAATAGATTTATCTAATACAGCAAATTTAGTAGGCTGTGCTCCACAACAGGTTGAAATCTTTTTAAAAGAAGCAAACTCTAAGTTAATTGAATTTCAATCATCCGACAAGAGAGTAGCTACTAAGAAAGAAAAACAAGAGGATGAATTATGTCAGAAATAATGCTATTTGCAGGTAATTCAAATACTCTCTTAGCTAAATGTATTGCTAGAAATTTGAATATCAATTTAGGCAAAGTAAATGTATCTAAATTTAGTGATGGTGAGATCAGGGTTGAATACTTGGAGTCCATTCGAGGTAAGAATGTTTTTTTGTTACAATCTACATGTGCACCTCAAAATTCTAATTTAATGGAATTACTGTTGCTTGCTGATGCAGCACAACGAGAACTAGCACATTCTGTCACAGCTATTGTTCCGTATTTTGGATATGCAAGACAAGATAGACGTATTGCAACAATACGTGGACCTATTGCAACAAAACTGATTGCCGATTTACTCAAAGTATCAGGTATAGATAGAGTTTTAACTGTCAATTTACATTCTGATCAGAGCCAAGGATTCTTTGATATCCCTATAGAGAATTTATCAGGTCATCTAATTTTTTTAAAAGATGCCTGGTGTAAAAAAGCCTATCATAATCCAGATAATTTTGTCGTAGTTTCTCCAGATGCTGGTGGTATTACAAGGGCAAGATTTTTTGCTCAAAATTTGAATAGTATAGACTTAATCTTTGTTAATAAACATCGAACAAAGCCAAATGTATTAGAAACTTCAGATATTGTTGGAAATATCGAGAACCGAAATTGCCTATTGGTCGATGATATTATTGATACAGGTGCTACATTAATTTCAGCAGCAAAATTACTTAAAGAAAATGGCGCAAAAAAAGTATTTGCCTATTGTGTACATCCAGTTTTATCTACTTCTGCAGTAGATAAAATCAAACATTCACTTTTAGATCAGCTTATTGTAACAGATAGTATTAGTTTATCCGAAGAAGCAAAAAAATGTAAAAAGATAAAGCAATTATCTATTGCATCTATATTATCAGAAAAAATATTAAGTATAACTAGAGAAAAATCACTAAATTTGAACCTCACCCAATTAAATAAACCATCAGAAATAACAATCGCTTAGCAAGACTATAAAATGAACACCACTAGAAACACAAACCAAATAAATATACCTTTAGGAGATCAATGCTCCAAAATAGCCTATAAATGGGCTGAAAAAACCTTTAAAAATGTAATTCATAAAGAAGGTTCACCTGCACAAAATTTAAGAGGTGCATATGCAAATATGCTCCAATTTGGGGAAAACAATATCGCAATAACATCAGATGGTATAGGCACAAAAATAGAACTAGCCGAGAGAATGCAAATTTATAATACCTTGGGTTTTGACTTGGCAGCAATGATTGTTGACGATCTAATTTGTCTAGGAGCCAAACCAGCAACACTTTCTAATATTTTGGACGTTGATTACTTAGAACATCCTATAGTAGACAGTTTAATGCAAGGATTAACAGAAGCAGCAAATTTTTCTAACATTGTGATCAGCGGTGGTGAGATTGCTGAATTAGGTGACAGAATATCTGGATATGGTCAAAGAATGCATTTTAATTGGTGTGCAACAGGACTAGGTATTTTTAATGAAAAATTTAAACTTATCAATGGTCATATAATTCAATCAAGAGATATAATTTTAAGTCTTAAAAGCCGAGGTTTTAGAAGCAATGGGTTTAGGCTTGCACGTAATGTACTAGAAGAAAAAATTGGTAGCAATTGGCATAATTGTCTCTTCTCCGATAATAAAACTTTTGGCAAACTACTACTGGAACCTTCTTTGATTTATGCTCCCTTAATTCAACAACTAATTGCTAATAATATATCCATTAGTGGCATAATTCACGTTACCGGAGGAGGTATTGCAGGAAATTTATCTCGTTTACTTAAGAAACAAAAACACGGTGCTAGGTTGACAGATTTGTTCAAACCTCATGAAGTAATGTCAAAAATACAAAAGCTTGGAAATCTTTCAGAAGAAACTGTTTATGAACATTGGAATATGGGTAATGGTATGTTATTAATAGTGCCATCTACGTCATTAGATCGTATTTTCTCAATCGTTGATAGCACAGATAACTACACCATTAAAAATGTGGGAAATATAACAGATTCTCCTTATATTGATGTTCACTCAAAAGGAAATATCCCATCTATAATACGCTATCCATTATGAAAAATGTTTCTGAATTAATTAGAGTATTTCAAAGTTCCAAGTTAATAGGAAGTTCTTCTTCTATCAATCTATCGGACGAGATTAAGAACTGCTATCAAACTGATCCTGGTTACGTCTATAGATTTAAAATGTTTGAAATTTGTTACACACGTAATAATTATTTTAATAGAACTGATGTCATCAATATTTCATATAAAATTTTATGTGACCCAATTCAACATAATCTAGTATCTAATTTAAATAACTATAATCTACCAGACTTTTCTATTTGCATCCTAGTTGGAAAGCATCATGGTGTTACTGATGATGAAGCCATGACAGTTGAAAATATATTATATGATTTCATAGGAATAGATAATCAAAACATTAAATTTAATGTTGAAATAAAAGAACTCTATTTATTTGAAAAAACAATCCCGCTAAAAAGCTTGGAAATAATTTCAACTTCTTTACTATCAAATCCATTGATTCAATATTCTTGCTTTTCTAATACTCTAGACAAAGTCTTAAATAAAAAACAAAATAAAATAAATCATACAAGAGAAGTAAAATGGATTGAGCTAACAAAAACAGTGTCTGAAAAAAGACATCTTGGCTTTAGTGATTTAGAAATACAAGCAGTTTTGTCAGAATATAATAAAAAAGAGTTTCAAGAAATTCGTAATTTAAAAAACATACCAAATAAACCCAGTGATTGTGAGCTAGAGCTAATTGCACAAACATGGTCCGAGCATTGTAAACACAAAGAATTCAATGCTGAAATAACATATATTGATCTTGAGACCGGTGCAAATAAAAAAATCATCTCACTATTCAATACATACATCAAAAAAGCCACAAATGTCATAGAACGCCTTTTAAAAGAGAAAAATCATAACTGGCTAGTGAAAGTTTTTGCTGATAATGCAGGTATTGTTCGCATCAATTCAGAAAGCTATTTCATTTGGAAAGTTGAAACTCATAATAGTCCTTCATTTTTAGATCCATATGGTGGAGCTATTACTGGTATTTTAGGTAATAATCGAGATGCATTAGGTACAGGTATGGGAGGAGCAAAACTGTTATTTAATACTAATGTCTTATGTTTTGGCCCACCTAACTATAACAAAGCTTTACTGAAGGGACAGAAACATCCACAAATTATTTTAAAGGGAGTTGTCCGTGGTATTGAAGATGGTGGTAATAAATCAGGTATTCCAACTGTAAATGGTTCAATTCATTTTGACGAACGCTATTCTGGTAAACCTTTAGTTTTTTGTGGTACTGGAGCTGTCATGAGCACAATTATCGACGGATGCCCAACAGAAAAAAAACCGATAGCCCCTGGAGATTGCATTGTAATGGCAGGAGGAAGAGTAGGTAAAGATGGTATTCATGGGGCAACTCTATCTTCCTGCGAAATGCACACCGATACCCCAGGAACTATGGTTCAAATTGGCAGCCCATTCACCCAAAAAAAACTCTCCGATTTTTTAGAAATAGCGTGTGCACAGGGACTTGTAAAAACTTGCACCGATAACGGTGCTGGTGGGCTTGGTTCGTCTGTAGGCGAAATGGCACAAATAACCAATGGAGCTTTTATTGAGTTAGATAAAGTACCTTTAAAATACGAAGATTTAGCACCGTGGGAGATTTTCATTTCAGAATCGCAAGAGAGAATGACTCTAGTTATTGATCCTGAAAATATTAATTCTTTATTCAAATTATCAGAAAAATATCAAGTTGAGGTATCCTGTTTAGGTCATTTTACCAAAACAGGTTTTTTAGAGATTCTATATAATGGTAAATATGTTGCTTTCCTATCATTGAATTTCCTACACAATAAAGTGCCACAAAAACAAATGTCAGCTCTTTGGAAGAAACCAAAAATACATAACAGTAATACTCCAAAATTAGAAGGTTTACATCAATACAATAAAATGTTCTTAGAATTATTATCAAGTTATAATATTTGTTCTAAGGAATCAATAATAAGACAGTACGATCATGAAGTAAAAGGCAACACAATTGTAAAACCCTTAATGGGCCCAAAAGGAGCAGCTCCACAAGACGCGGCTGTCGTTCGTTTAAATAATAATTCATACGAAGCTTTAATAATTTCAAACGGTATTCTTCCAAGAATAGGAGATGTTGATCCTTATCAGATGTCTGCTGGATCACTAGATGAGGCAATTCGTCAGATTATATCTGTAGGCGGTACATTACCGGATCTATCAAAAAATAGCAGCCCTTTTTGGTCTTTAAATGATAATTTTTGCCTGCCTAATTGTTGCTTTGATGAACAAACTAATCCAGATGGCCAATACAAGCTTGCTCAGCTTGTGAAAATGTGTGAAGCATTATATGACTATTCTACTTATTTTTTGGTACCAATGACTTCAGGTAAAGATAGTATGAAAAATGATTTTATATCTGAAAAGAAGAAAATATCTATTCCTCCAACGATATTATACTCTTGCGTCTCTCAGGTTAATGACTATCGTACTGTTACTACATCATATTTCAAAAATTCAGGAGATGTAATTTATTTATTAGGCGATACATATGATGAGATGGCTTGTTCAGAATTTTATTATTTATTAAATATTTCAAGTGACCGAGTTCCCATTGTACGCAAAAAAGCAGCTAGAGATCTTTATCGTTTTGTCAGTCACGCACGAGATTTAGGTTTGTTATCATCTTGTCATGACCTATCAGATGGTGGATTGGCTATTGCGTTAGCAGAAAGTGCCTTCGGCGGAGATTTAGGGGCAAAAATTCGTTTACCTGAAGATCCTAAATTATCGCCCCAAGTATGGTTGTTTTCTGAGTCCCCTTCTCGCTTTATAGTAACTATAAGACCAGAGAATCAACAAGCTTTTGAAAACTTGTCATCTGTTAAACCACGTCATTTAGGTTATGTTACAGATAATGAGTTTATTAAAATCTATAAACATAATTGTTTATTAGTAAATTTAACAATAAATGAGTGTATCAAAGCATGGCAAAAATACGATCTTTAATTTTAACAGGTTTTGGCATTAATTGTGCAACAGAAATGCAATCAGCTTATTATGAAGTTGGTGCACAACCTAAAATAATACATTTGTCCGAATTATTTTCTGGAAAGATAGATTTATTAAATTTTGATATTATAAATTTCCCAGGAGGATTTAGCTACGGAGATGACTTAGGCGCAGGAAGGGTTTTAGCTAATCTAATTAAATATAAACATCTTTCCTCTGGAAAAACAGTTTTTTCAAATTTACTAGAATTCATTGAAGCAGAAAAATATATTGTTGGAATTTGCAATGGCTTCCAAGTTCTACTTGCACTAGGTTTATTACCAGGCACAGCTCATGATTATCAGCAAGAAGCTACTCTTGCCACCAATAATTCAGGTAAATTTGAAGATCGCTGGGTATATTGCAAAACTCCAGAAAATTCATGTGCCTCCCAATTATTTCCCTCAGGTATACTTGAATATCCTATTCGCCATAAAGAAGGTAAATTAATTATCAAAAATTCTAGTACTATAAAAAAAATTGTAGAACAAAAATTAATTGCTCTACAGTACTGTTTAAAAGATGGTAGTCCTGCAAAATATTACCCTGATAATCCAAATCAATCTTGGATGCAATGTGCTGGATTAATTCATCCAAATGGTCGTATTATTGGGATAATGCCACACCCTGAAGCTGCAGTATCATTTTATAATCATCCTAATTGGCCTCAAATTGCTTGTAAATCAACCCTTGCATTAAAAAAAGGAGATGGTTATTGGTTTTTTAAGAAGATTACTGCAAAAATTATTAACTCAATGAAGGAAAAAATGTATGCGTAAAATTAAAAAAGCGTTAATCAGCGTTTCTGATAAAAATAATTTACAGATTATAGGAAATTTTTTAAGTCAAAATAAAGTCGAAATTATTTCAACAGGGGGAACACAGAATTTCTTAAAGAAACATAATATTTCTTCAACTGATATAACAAAAATTACAGGTAATCCAGAGAGTTTTGGAGGAAGAGTGAAAACCTTAGATTTTAAAATATTATCTGCTATTTTGTTTGACCGAGAAAACGATTATTTGGAAGCAGAAAAATTGAATATAGAACCAATTGATTTAGTCATCTGCAATTTTTATCCATTCAAGCAGGCTAAACAATCCAATTCATCATTAGATAATTTAATCGATAATATAGACATTGGTGGGTTAACCTTAGTACGTGCTGCAGCAAAAAATTTTAAAGATGTCCTTGTTGTAAATGATCCAGAAGATTATTCAGAGCTAATAATTGAGCTAAAAAATAATAAAATGTGTTCGTCAGAAAATCTACGAAAATATCACATGATTAAAGCTTTTAATTTAGTTGCAAATTATGATTCAGAAATTGCCACATCAATGACACAACTACAAAATAAGAAATCTCTTCGACTATCATTTTATGAGTATGAAACATTGCGCTATGGAGAAAATCCCCACCAAAAAGCTGTCATATATCGAGATTTCAATGCATCGAAAGGTAGCTTCCTGCTAGATTACGAAAAATTACATGGTCGCTCATTATCATATAACAATATTCTAGATCTAAATGGCGCTTTAGAAACTTTATCAGGTCTCTCACGTAAAGGATGCTGCATCGTTAAACATAATACACCTTGTGGCTTGTCAGAAAGCACAGAAAAATCAATGCTATTACAATTAGCATGGGAAGGTGATCCAATTTCATCATTTGGCTCAGTTATTGCTTTTAATTTTACTGTCGATAAACAAGACTTAGTATTCTTACATTTTGATGATTTTGATAAAGCAAATAGAAAATTTGTTGAAGCTATTGCAGCACCTAATTTTACTAATGAAGCACTCCACTATTTAAAGAATAATAAAAATATACGTATTTTATCCTTCGACCATAATTATCTAATAAACATCTTAAAAAAGTCAGAAATACGTTTCATCCCGGGAGGCCTTCTGTTACAAAACTCAAATAATAAAAAATTTGAAAAATTAGAATGTGTTACGCAAGAAAATCACCTTAATATTGCCCAAAAACAAGAATTTATAGAATTTGGTTTATTGGCTGTAAGACAAGTCAGATCAAATGCTATCATAATAGTACGCCATCACCAAGACGGTTCCTTTCAAGTAATAGGACAAGGAAGTGGCCAACCAAATCGCTTAAATGCTATAAAACTAGCTATTGAACTTGCATATAAAAATCTTACTAGCCAGTCCGATGGTAAACAAAATGTAAATAATATATTTGAAGAGTCTTTATTAATATCAGAAGCTTTTTTTCCTTTCCCAGATAGCATAGAGCATTGTGCACAATTTGGGATAAAAACAATCATCCAGCCTGGAGGCTCAATTCAAGATCAAAAAGTTATAGATTCTTGTAACAAACATGGAATAACTATGTATTTCACAGGTACCAGACATTTTAAACACTAACCAAAAAAGGGAAAATAATGAAGTCATTAGTTCAGTTTAATAGCCCACAATTAAATAAGATCCATCAAGGTAAAGTCAGAGATAGTTTTAGAATTAACGATAAAACTCGTATGATAATTACAACTGATAGACTATCATGCTTTGACAATATACTAGAGACATCAATGCCAAATAAAGGAGCAATACTTAATGAATTAGCCCATTTTTGGTTTTTAAAGACAGAGCATATTATTCAAAATCATTTGTTAAAAATGATAGATCCAAGAATTATATTAGTAAAAGAAGCAAAACCTATTAAAGTTGAAATGATAGTTAGAAGATTTCTAACTGGTTCTTTATGGAGGGGTTATCAAAAAGGTGAAAGAATTTTTTGTGGTATAACATTGCCTGATGGAATGAAAGAATACGAAGCTTTTCCTCAACCTATTATCACACCAACAACTAAAAGTGATACTGATAGAAATATATCACCAACAAATATTGTTGAAAAAGGACTAATAACAAAAGAAATATATATAGAAATGCAGAATATCTCTTTAGAGTTATTCTCATACGGACAAGAGTTTTGTAAAGAAAAAGGTATAATATTAGTAGACACTAAATATGAATTTGGACTTATAAATGAAAAATTATGTTTAATTGATGAAATCCATACACCAGATTCTTCAAGATTTTGGTTACAGGAAGATTATGAAAATGATCATAGAACAGTAAGCTCTTATGACAAAGAATATCTCCGACAATGGTTAATCAACAATAATTGTCCCACGCAAATTCCTAAAGAAGTTATGCATGCAGCTATGCTTCGTTATAATACTATTTATGAAAGGATATTATCTAAAAAATTAAATACCGATAATTTGAATTTGGCTAGTGCTGTTCAATCATTGATCCAACACAAAGTAATCCAATTAGGGTATATCTCAATCATTCTAGGGTCAAAAAATGATCTTGAGCACGCCTTAAAAATACAATCGATTTTGAAAAAATATCCTATTATGATAAATATACGTGTTGTATCTGCACATAAAAACGGTGAAGATATTGTATCTATAGCTCAGAAATACAACGATTCTATTGAACCAGGAGTTGTAATTGCTATTGCAGGACGTTCAAATGGTTTAGGAGGAGCATTGTCAGCCAATCTAGCTATTCCTGTTATTAACTGCCCTCCTTTTAAAAATCATACGGATCTACAAATAAATATTTTTTCTAGTCTGATTATGCCATCTGATACACCAGCAACAGTGTGTATAGATCCTGAAAATGCAGCAAAAGCAGCTCTTAGAGCATTAAATATTCCAGTATTACGAACAATACTCTGTAACGAGATCACGAAAGTTAAGGAAAATTTAAGACAAGATGATTTTAATATGAAAAAAACTACGGCGGAGTGTCATATATGAATATAGCTGTTATTGGCTCTGGTGGACGTGAACATGCCATAGCTTGGAAATTGTCACAAGAAAATAGTGTTAAAAATGTTTATATCCTTTCACATAATATTTTATTACCTAACTCACTTAAATGTGATCTTGAAAATTTTTCACGAATTAACAAATGCTGTCAAGAAAATAATATAAATTTGCTGATTGTTGGTTCTGAGCATTATTTATCAAAAGGCATGGTAGATTTTTTTCATAAGACAGATATAAAAATTTTTGGTCCAACAAAAAAATCAGCCAAATTAGAAACTTCAAAAATATTTGCAAAACAGTTTATGAAAACACATAATGTCGCAACAGCTGATTTTGAATATTTCGATTGTATCCAATCTACCAAAAAATACTTAAGCACATTAAAAAAGAAACCAGTTGTAATCAAATATGATGGATTAGCCTCAGGCAAAGGAGTATTCGTTTGTAAAAATTTTCAAGACTCAAAATCTGCTCTGAAAATATTAGAATATAAATATGGCAATAATACCAAAATAATTGTAGAAGAATGTTTATTTGGAGAAGAACTATCATTTATTGTGGCTTGTGGAAAAAATAATTTTAACCAATTATCAATACAATTACTGTGTACAGCTAAAGATTATAAACGCGCTTATGAAGGTAATAAAGGGCCAAACACCGGTGGCATGGGAGCTATTTGCCCTCACCCAAGTTGGAATCCTAAAATCGAGAAAAGTATTATGCAATTTATCGTCAATCCAACTATAAAAGGTTTAGTATCAGAAAATCTTGGATATTGTGGTTTTCTATATTTTGGCGTTATGTTAACCCAGCAAGGACCCAAATTATTAGAATATAATACTAGAATGGGAGATCCAGAAGCTCAAACTATATTACCTATAATTAAAGAAGATCTTAGTTCAATAATACTAAATGCACTAACAGGTAAATTAGTACAAAAAAAATCTTTAATTAAAAATCAGTTTATAATTGATGTTACTTTAGCTTCAAAAGGATATCCAGATCATTTTGAGACAAGAAAAGTTATATCTGGAATAGAAAAATTAAATCCAGAAACATTAGTCTTCTACTCTAATGTGCTAAAAGATAATAATAAGTTATATACAAATGGTGGAAGAGTAATGCACATAGCATCTCAAGCAAAAAGTGCTGAGTTAGCACGTGAAAAAGTTTATGCAGAATGTAATAAAATCCATTTTGATAATATAACTTATAGACAAGATATTGGTGCCATTTAGAATGATAAGAAAAATTGTTATTTTTATTTCAGGCAGAGGTAGTAATATGCTAGCAATTGCAAAGGAAATTGAATCAGGAGTTTTAAAAGACCTATATGAAATTATCGGTGTTTTTTCAAACAACCCTAACGCAAGAGGTTTAGAGTTAGCTAGAGAGCGTAAAATCCCTACTAAATCCATTGACTCTAACTTTTTTTCTAGTTCGGAGTTTGATAAATTATTACTGCTCTATCTGAAAAAATGCTCTTTAGATTACATCATTCTGGCTGGATATAATAGATTGTTATCTTATAACGTTGTTAAACGATATGAAAAAAAAATCATAAATATTCATCCAGCAGACACAAATTCTTACAAAGGACTACATGGATACCAATGGGCTTTTAAAAAAAATAAGGTAAAAACAATGATCACTATACATTGGGTAGAGCAAGGCTGCGATACTGGTAAGATTATTGCTCAGAAAGAAGTTAATTTAGCAGGATTAAATACTTTAAAGGAAATCCAGTTTGCTGGTCTTGCTATTGAACATCAATTTTATTCAGAAGTGTTAAAAAGTATATAGAGGACATATGTGCGGAGTTTTTGGAATTTCAGATCGAAATAATTCAGTTTCATCATTAGACTCAGAATTAATTTCGGGACTAGCTACTTTACAAAATAGAGGCCAAGATGCAGCAGGTATCGTTATGAGTAATAATCCTTTTTTTATTAAAAAAAATTTAGGCATGGTTTCTCAAATATTTCATCATCAAAAGAGTAATATAAGTACAGAGCCTGTTGGGATCGGTCATGTACGTTATACGACACAAGGGGAAAATACATTAAAAAATACCCAGCCTTTTATTTTAGAAGAACCTTTTGGAATCGCGATGGCTCACAATGGCAATGTTACTAATTTTAAACATCTAAGAAATAAAATAATACAAGCTAAACGTAAAATTCAGACAACCAACGATCTTGAATTGATTCTTCAATTATTCTCAATAAGTTTAAGTGAAAATTCAAGAAAAGAATACACATATAGAGATTTTTTATCTGCTGCCGAATTCATCCAGAGTAATGTTTTTGGAGCATATTCAGTATTAACAATACTTCGTGGATATGGTTTACTCGGCTTTACAGATAGTAATGGTATTAGACCATTATTTTTAGGAAAAAAAGAATCTATTAAGGGAGTTATTTTTGCTTTTTCATCAGAAACCAGCTCATTTGAACAATTAGGATTTGAAACAGTTAGAAGACTCATTGCTGGTGAGATTATTTTTATTGATAATAACAACCAAATTCAAACAAGGAATGGGTTTTTGAAAAATTATAAACCTTGTATTTTTGAAGATCTTTATTTTTCTAAATCACATTCAAAGCCTATTAATAGCGTTAACCATAATGATTCTATTGCACTAAGAAGAGAGACTATAGGAAAAATACTAGGAAAAAAAATTAAAATGTTAGGTCTAAAACTAGATTTAGTTATTGACGTGCCAGATTCTGGTTATTTCTATGCTCAAGGTATATCTGAAGAATTATGTATTCCCTACAAGAAAGGATTAACTAAAAATGATAGTATGAGAACTTTTATTAGTGACAAAAACACTAGAAAAAAAATTGTCTTGAAAAAATTCAATGTTATTTCGCATCTTATTAAAAATAAAAGAATTGGCGTCGTTGATGATTCTATTGTGCGAGGCACAATCTCAAAACACATTGCTATGTTACTAAAATCTGAAGATGCGAAAGAAATCTATTTTATCTCTGGATCACCCATTATTAGAAACCCTTGTATATATGGAGTTGATATGTCTCTTAAAGAAGAAATGGTTGCTTATAATAAAAAAATAGATGAAATAGCTTTATATATTGGAGTAGATAAAATCATTTATCCAACTCTTGGTGATCTAAAAAAAGTCTATGAAAACAACAGATTTTGCCATGCTTGCTTCTCAGGGGAATATCCTACAAAAGTGTCTAAAAGCATATTATTGGATATAGCACAAGAAAAATTATTTCGTATAAAGGAAAATATCTAAAATGCTTCTTAAAATCCCCCATCCTGTAACTATTTATGTAGTTATGACTTTTGCTATTTTTAGTAGAATTCATCTCTCAATCCAGCTCAAATTTATTCAGATAACTAAATTAAAATCTACTCTTCTTTCAATGAATATGAAAAAAAGACGTGGGGATATTTCATCATTTAGTCCAGTATCAACTGGTAACCTAGGAGTAGAAAATATTGTTCAAATTCATTCTTTTCTACTTCCAGTAAAGAATTTTGGGATCTCTCCTCTTTTTCCTGGTTTATTAATTGCACTACTAGTTAAAGTTTGCAGATGTTGTTTACAGTTTATTGCTAGAATAATTATTTTATAGGAGATGTTACATGATAAATAAAAAATATAAATCTCGTCCTTTGGAGCCTATGGTTGATGACTCTATATTAACACGAGAAACCTGGAAAATATTCCAAGTAGTTTCAGAATTAGTAGAAGGTTATGAGAGATTGTCACATATTGCACCATCAGTTAGTATTTATGGATCAGCTAGAATTCCAAGTACTGATCCAATGTATTTATTAGCGGAGCAAGTCGCACAACTATTATCTAATTCTGGATTCTCTATTGTCACAGGTGGTGGGCCAGGTATTATGGAAGCAGCAAACAAAGGAGCTTTTCAAGGTGGCTCCCCTAGTATTGGTTTAAATATATTTTTAAAGAATGAAAAAAAACCAAATGCTTTCCAAGATATATCTCTAAGATTTAGACATTTTTTTACAAGAAAAATTATGTTTTTGAAGTATGCTTCTGCCCACATTTTATTTCCTGGAGGGTACGGAACTCTTGATGAGATAGGTGAAATTTTAGTTTTAATCCAGAAAGAAAGAGCTAAAAAATATCCAATTATTTTATTTGACAGCGAATACTGGGATGAACTTATTAGTTGGTTCAGAAATCAATTATTCAAAAAAAACATGATATCAAAAAAAGATCTTGAGCTGTTTCATGTTGTTGATACTCCTGAGCAAGCAGTAGATATTGTAAAAAAATCATATCATAAGAATGATTTATTGAAAAAAAAATCAATATCCCATGCAACAAATTAGTGCATCCACCTTAGTCTTTTTAATTTAGTTATGAGGGTTTTTGTATGACTTCACAAATACTTAATGGAAAAAAAATTGCATTTAATGAAAGAGAAAACATTAAAAGCATAATAGATACTTTACTTTTAAAAGGAAAAAGAGCTCCTAAATTGACGGTCCTGCATGTTGGTTATGATCCTACCTCTGAAATTTATATTAAAAAAAAGCAACAAGATTGCAATGAGGTTGGTATTATATCAGAATTGGTTCTAATAAAAGAAACCGTTAGCACAGAAAACTTAATTGAGATTATCCAAAAATATAATGAAGATGCTTTAACTGATGCAATTTTAATACAATTACCATTACCTAAAACAATCTCACGACAATTAATATTAGAGTCTATTACACCAGAAAAAGATGTAGATGCTTTTCATCCTTTCAATCAAGGAAGATTATCTCAGTGCTCTCAAGGAATAAGGCCGTGTACCCCATTAGGAATAATGCGTTTATTACAAGAGACAAATATTTCTTTGTCAGGACTAAAAGCTGTAATAGTTGGCTCATCTAATATTGTAGGTAGGCCGATGGCTCTACAACTATTGGAAGCCCTTTGCACTGTTACCATCTGTCATATCAATACAATAAACTTAAAATATGAGATCAATCAGGCAGATTTAATTGTATCGGCAGTTGGCAAACCTTTTTTGATCAAAGGTGATTGGATAAAACCTAATGCTATTGTTATTGATGCTGGGATCTCTCGTTTAAATACAGGAGAAATAGTAGGTGATGTTGAATTTAATACTGCTAGAAAAAGAGCTAGCTGGATCACTCCTGTTCCAGGAGGTGTTGGTCCTATGACAGTCGCAATGCTATTAAAAAACACCCTTCAAGCATATCTAGATAGGAACAAATTAGATACTAATTTAAATTTATTATCAAAACTTAAGAAACCTTAGAATTGCTCATATTGGAAAAAAATAAAATTAATATAAATATTTATGAAATCTGTTTCTATTTAATATATCAATAATATATGAGTGATTAAAACAATTTTTGATTTATCCAGATATGAGTTAAGATAGAGCAAAAATATCCTAACAAAATAGCCCAGCTCCAACGCATATGTGCCATAAATGTATAAATTCCTTTTGTTTGTCCCATTAAGGCTACTCCTGCAGCAGAACCAATAGAAAGAAGTGAGCCACCAACACCGGCTGTTAAGGTAACTAATAACCATTGGCCTTCCGACATCGATGGATCCATAGTTAATACGGCAAACATAACGGGAATATTATCTACGATAGCTGATAGTAAACCTATTATAGAATTGGCAATTGTAGCTTTATGCCCAATTGGCATAAAATTACCCCAATTCTCATACATAGTATGAGAGACTAATTCTAAATAACCTAAAACAGCTAGACCTCCAACGCTTAAGAGTATGCCGTAGAAAAAAAATAATGTATCCCACTCAGCTTTACTAACTTTATTAAATATATTGAATCCTTTAAAATTATCTTTAGATCCTCCATCGTAAAATATCTTCCTCTCTGTTCTAGTAATTACAAATGAGAGTATCATTAGATAACCAAAACCAGTAATCATCCCCATTGTTACTGGTAAGTGCAAATAGTTTTCAAACATCACAGCAGTAAAAATTGTCATTAGAAATAAAGCAACTGCACGTTTTGCTCCAAATTTTAACTCGATTATATCGCTTGTAGCGGGGGGTTTTTCATTTGGAACAGCAAACACCATTATTATAGCTGGAATCATAAAATTAACTAGCGCAGGTATAAATAAAGCAAAAAATCCTCCAAATGATATAATGCCTTTTTGCCAGACCATCAAAGTTGTTATATCTCCAAATGGACTAAATGCACCTCCAGCATTAGAGGCTACTACAATATTAATACAAGATAGTAAAATAAATTTTGGTGAGTCAACACCAATAGACATAACAACTGCGCACATAATAAGAGCCGTTGTTAAATTATCTGCTATAGGAGATATAAAAAAAGCTAAAAACCCTGTTACCCAAAAGCATTGGCGATAACTAAGACCTTTATTAATAAGCCAGATACGGAGTGCTTTAAAAACATTTCTATTATCAAGAACATTAATATAGGTCATTGCAACTAAAATAAACAGAAATAATTCTGCAAATTCAAGAAATGTAGTTTCTGCAGCTTTATGTGCTGCATCTGGCAAGCCTTTTGATTTACATAGTAAAGCGATAATTACCCATATAATGCCAGCGGCTAGCACAACTGGTTTTGATTTTCTAAAATGAGTTTTTTCTTCGATCATAACGAACAAATAAGATAGTACGAATATTATTAGTACGGTATAACCATAAATTGAATTAGTAGCATTAAGATTTATAAGAGCATCAGATGCAAATATATTTGGACAGATTAATATTAATATTAGAAATACATATAATTTCATTTTTCACTCTAAACCTTTGATCTTCATAAAGATCATATTATAAAATGATATTTAAACAAATATGCTACCATTCTAGTATCATATAAGCAATTAAATGAATAATATTAGTTCTATCTCGCATTCTTATTTAGTATCCTATTAGGATGCAGCGAAACAGATATGAACACTCGAGTAGTATTAAAACTAACACAACTAGTAACTTGTAAGATTACTATAACATTCTATAATTAAAAACTATAAATGTATTCTAGATCAACTCTCTATCTATGAGCTTTAATCTAGTTAATGCTCCACCATTTGCTTAATCTAATGTCGATGTATTTAATATTAAGTTGTTTTGAAATACCTAAATACAAATTTATTTTAAGATAGATTTTAGAAATTTAGTAACTATATCCTGTAAGCCTATTAACTTACCATGAAAAAAATGGCTAGCTTCGGGAACTATAATAAAATCAGGTTCTGATAATAATGATTGCACCCAAATCCCAACCTCTTTTACTGATACAAGTTCATCTTCTGTACCATGAATAACAATCCATGGGCAACTAGGCTCATCAATTATAGAATAATCCCACATACAAACGGCCGGAGCTATTGTAATTAAACCTTCGATAGGAGATTTAGAAGCAACACTGTACGATACAAATGATCCAAATGAAAATCCTGATAATAAAATTTTATTATTTGGGAGATTATTCTTTACCCAGTTAATAATAGCAATCAAATCATCCTGCTCTCCTTTGCCAAAATCATATTCTCCCCTACTTTTACCTGCAGAACGAAAATTGAATCTTAACGTGGCTACATTCAATTTTTGGCATGTACGCATTACGGTCGTAACTACTTTATTATTCATAGTTCCACCATCTGAGGAATTTGGATGACAAATTATCATACAATAATTTATTTCATTTTGAGGTAACAGTAAACTAGCTTCTAGACCATTATCTGAACCATAAATCATTAAATCATATTTATTTCCTGCAATAAAATTAGTATACTTTCTCATAATCTAACTGTATTAAAATAAATGCTAACAATATGCATCACATTTTTAGTGATTGCAACATGAATCATATGACTATTAAAAAAATTTTAAAAATGGGTAATCTCGCACTCTTACAAAAAGCAAGCCCTATTAACAATTTCAATACAAAGGCATTAAAAAATATAATAGTAGATCTGCTAGATTCTATGCATGCCCACAAAGGTATCGGACTTTCAGCACCCCAAATAGGTATTTCCAAGAGAATTATTGCTTTTGGCGTAAAAGATAACCCAAGGTATCCTCATATAGAAGAAATTGAAGAAGGTATTTTAATAAATCCAACTTATGGTAGTATAGATAGTAAAATGGATTATGCTCTAGAAAGATGCCTTAGTCTACCAGGACTAAGAGGTAGAGTAAAAAGATATACAAATATAAAAATTGAAGGATATGATTTACACGGTAATATAATTAGTATGAAATCTGACAATTTTTTTGCTAGAATAATCCAACATGAGATAGATCATTTAGATGGTATTTTATTCCCAATGCGTATAGAAAATTTACAAGATTTTGGCTATGATGAAGAAATTACAACTCGCTTTACAGATTAACAAACTAAATAAGATATATAGCGACGGAACAGTTGCGTTAAAAAGCATTAGTTTTGAGGTCAATAAAGGAGATTTTTTTGGGTTATTAGGCCCTAATGGCGCCGGTAAAACAACAGCAATCGAAATAATAACGTCCATTACAAATAAAACGAGTGGTAGTGTAACTATAAATAATATTGACATCGATAGTAATTTCCCTTTGGCTAAAAAGAAACTTGGCTTTGTACCACAGGAATTAAATTTTAATATTTTTGAGACTCCTCTACAAATCATACTTAAGCAAGCTGGATATTATGGCATAATGAGAAAGGATGTGACCTCAAGAGCAGAATATCTCCTAAAAAAATTAAGATTATGGGATAAAAAAGATACTCCATGTAGAAATCTATCTGGAGGAATGAAAAGAAGACTAATGATTGTAAGAGCTCTTATTCACGAACCAGAATTATTGCTCTTAGACGAACCCACTGCCGGTATAGATGTGGAATTAAGACGAGAAATGCTATCTTTTATTAAAGAAATAAATAATTCTGGTACAACTATAATTCTAACTACACATTACCTAGAAGAAGCTGAGTCGTTATGTAACAATGTTGCCATCATAGATAATGGAGAAATTATAAAAAAATCTTCTGTTAAGGATTTAATAAAAACTTTAGATACTGAGACATTTATATTAAACCTAGAAAATAACATATCAACAGCACCAAAAATTCTGGATTATAATTTCACTATGATTGATAGTAACACTCTAGCGGTTGAAATCAATAACAAACAAAATCTAAATGATTTATTTAGTAAATTATCTAAATCAAAAATCAAAGTATTAAGTTTGAAAAATAAAGCCAATAGATTAGAAGAGTATTTTATTAAATTGACGGAAAATAAAATTAGATAATGGGAACAGTTTTATAATGAAAAATCTGTGTTTAGTATCACTATATACCTTATTAAGAGCTGAAATTTTAAGAATAACTAGAATATGGCCACAAACCATTATTCCTCCTATTATTACCTCCACATTGTATTATTTAATATTTGGTAAATTAATTGGTACCAGAATTGGAACAATGGCTGGAACAGATTATATTGTCTTTATTACTCCTGGACTTATTATCATGAGTCTAATAACAAATTCTTACATGAATGTAGTTTCATCATTCTATTTTGCAAGGTTCTCTAAAAGTATAGAAGAAATCCTTATTAGCCCTATGTTAAACTTAGTTATTCTTATTGGATATATCTCTGCTGGAATATTTAGAGGGATGATAGTAGCATTTCTAGTATTATTAGTATCACTATTTTTTACTTCTATCAAGCTTTATAGCATCTGTTTAACAATATTTATAGCATTTCTAGCGTCTCTACTAATGTCCCTATTTGGATTCTTAAACGGCATGTTTGCTAGAACTTTTGATGATACTACTATTGTGTCAACTTTTCTGCTAACCCCATTAATATACCTAGGAGGAATATTCTATACCACAAGTTTATTACCAAAACCATGGGATTTAATAGCGACTCTCAATCCCATTCTACACATAGTAAATGCTTTTAGGTATGCCATGATTGGAGTCACTGATGTAAATGTTATAAATGCAATCCTTATAATTATTTTATCATGTGTACTACTAACTGTAATTAGTCTTATTCTATTAACCAAAGGTTACGGTATCAGAAAGTAACTAATCACTTTTTTGTTTACGTACTTCATAGTAAGCAATACTAAGCGTTGCAGGAATAATGATTGCTGCACCAATAAAATTATTAACCCCAGGTATCTCACCAAATAGCAAATACCCAAAGCTTACAGCAAAAATAAGTTCTAAATATCTATATGGAGCTAAAGCAGATACCTCTGTGGCTCTAAAAGCTTTTAACAAACAGTACAAAATGAAATTTCCACCAAATCCTAATAAGAATAAAATAAACAATTCATATATAGTAGGAGTTATCCAAACATACATTGCAGGGATCAAACCAGCAAGAGTAGTTCCAAGAGCAAAGTAAAATAACATTGCTAGAGTTCCTTCATGATTAACCATGAATTTATTCAAAATATCACTAAGAGCAAATAGAATAGCTGCCACCATCAAAATGATCACTCCAAAACTAGTCCCATTCTCAAAAATTTGCCCTATTCCATCGCTTGGAATAATCATAATGCAGATACCAAGAGAACCAAATAGAGTAGCCAACGTTCTTTGTAAACCAACTTTCTCTTTTAATATTAAACATGCTAAAGGTAAAACAAACAGAGGAACCGTCAAAGCTATAGTTGAAACAACAGCTAAAGGAACAAGAGTTACCCCTTTACACCAGAATGTTATAGCTAGAAACCCCATTAGAGCCCTAATAATATGTAGCACAGGTCTTCCGGTTCTAAAAGTTTGTTTACCTTTGTATAACATGATAGGTAATAAAATAAAACCCGCGAAGAAAAATCTAAAAAACGCAATTTGTTCTGGCTCTATTCTTTCTCCCAAGAACCGCATAAATATATCATTAGCATTACTAGTTAAGTTTACTAAGACTATCCAAAATATTCCTTGAACATATCCTTTACTAAATATCCATCTATATGATTTAACTAAAAAGTTAGAAACTGGGGTTACACTTCCTTTTATAACCTGTGCGTCGGTATTCAAAATGTTACTCTCCCACTAGCTAGAGGCCAGTATGTGTGTTAAAAAGGTATATCATCATCAAATTCTACAGCTGGTGCAGGCGTTTGGGAGGTATTACTATTTGTATTTGTATTTAAATTACGTTTTTCCGTATTAGTAACACTGCCTTCATGCTGGCTTTTGCTGTCAAGCATTTGCATTTCATTAGCTACAATCTCCGTTGTATAACGATCTTGATTATTTTTATCTTGCCATTTTCTGGTACGTAAATTTCCTTCAACAAAAATTTTAGAACCTTTACGTAAATATTCTCCCGCTATTTCACCAAGCCTATTAAAAAATACTACCCGATGCCATTCAGTTCTCTCCTGCTGTTCTCCAGACTGTTTGTCTTTCCATACATCAGAAGTAGCTAATGATACATTTGTTACAGCATTACCATTTGGCGTATACCTAACTTCAGGCTCATTTCCGATGTTCCCCACCAAAATAACTTTGTTAACTCCCCTTGCCATAATACTATCTCCTGTATACAAATGAGTTATTATTATACCAAAAATATGCCTAAAATGGGTAATTTTTTTTACATTTTCTATATATATTGTAACTCTTTGTTTTTAATAAAAAATAATCAACATTGGTAATTAATACAACACAATTTATGTACTTATTTAAGACATGATTGTTTGTTTTTTATTCTTGTTTATGCATTTTATAGCAATTGAAATATGCCCTCGATAATAGATATACCTTATGGATATATAAATATATAATGGATGGTTTTACATTCTTACTTAAATTACAAAAATTAAAATGAATAATATTGAAATCAAAGGTGCTAGAACTCATAATTTAAAAAATATTGATTTGATCATTCCAAGAGATAAATTAATAGTTATTACTGGTCTTTCTGGTTCAGGCAAATCTTCTCTTGCATTTGATACTTTATATGCTGAGGGACAAAGAAGATATGTTGAATCATTATCAACCTATGCTAGGCAATTTTTATCCGTAATGGAAAAACCAGAAGTTGATCATATAGAAGGATTATCTCCAGCAATATCTATTGAACAAAAAGCAACTAGCCACAACCCCAGATCAACAGTAGGTACAATTACTGAAATTTATGATTATTTAAGACTACTATTCGCAAGAGTTGGTACCCCTCATTGCCCAAATCATGTAAAAAACAAGCTTCAAGCACAATCTATTAGTCAGATAGTCGAACATCTAAAAAAATTAAAAAAAGATACAAAAATAATGTTGCTTGCACCAGTAGTGCAAGATAAAAAAGGAGAACATACTGAATTATTAAAAAAACTAAGGTCTCAAGGATACATTAGAGCAATAATAGATTCAAAGATGCATGAGCTTGACTCTCCGCCAAAACTTAAGAAGAATTTTAAGCATACTATTGAAGTTGTTATAGATAGACTAAAAATAAAAGACGGGATAGAAGCTAGGCTTGCAGAATCACTTGAACACATTGTACATTTTACTAATGGACTTATCCATGTAAAAACAATTGATGATGATCAACAATGGATATTTTCAACCAGATATTCATGTATAGACTGTGGCTTTAGTGCTCCCAAACTTGAACCAAGCCTATTTTCATTTAACAATCCTACAGGAGCTTGCTCCAAATGTAATGGCCTTGGAGTTGATCAATATTTTGATATTAATAAAATAATTCGTGATCCATCTCTTACAATATCCCAAGGAGCTATTAAGGGATGGGATAGCAGAAAATTTTTCTATTTTAGTATGATAACAAGCTTAGCAAAGCATTATAAGTTTGATATCAACAATCCCTATGAAAAGCTACCAAAAAAAATAAAAAAAGTTCTTTTATACGGTAGTGATAACGAAGATATTGATTTTCATTATGCAAGTAGTCAAGGTACAGTATATAAGAAAAGACATCCGTTTGAAGGGGTCATACCTAATATGCAAAGACGTTATCACGAGACAGACTCAAATATAGTTAGAGAAGAACTTACTAAGTGTTTATCGGTCAAAGAATGTAACGAATGTAATGGGACTAGGCTATCCTCTACAGCTAGGAACGTTCTAATCAATAAAACTTCTTTACCAACAATTGCTAATTTATCAATATCAGATACTGTAGAATTCTTTACAAATTTGAAACTTAAAGGGCAACAACAGAAAATAGCAGATAAAATTACTAAAGAAATAAAAGATAGACTATCATTTCTTATGAATGTAGGGTTAAACTACTTAACATTATCCAGATCAGCAGATACATTATCAGGAGGAGAAGCACAGCGAATTAGACTAGCTAGTCAAATTGGCTCTGGATTAGTTGGAGTAATGTATATTTTAGATGAACCATCTATCGGCCTACATCAAAGGGATAACGATAGGTTATTATCTACTCTTACTAGATTGAGAGATCTGGGGAATACTGTAATCATAGTGGAACATGATGAAGACGCCATATTAAGTGCCGATCATGTTATAGACATTGGACCAGGAGCTGGAGTTCACGGTGGAGAGATCGTTGCAAGTGGTACTCCTAAACAAATTCAAGCAGAGCCTAAGTCTCTAACAGGTAAATATTTAAGCGGAAAAAAACAAATCCATATTCCAGAAAATATTCATACATTTAATAAAACAAAAATTATAAAAATTAGTAATGCTGATCAGAATAACCTGAAAAATATATCTGTTGATATCCCATTAGGATTATTTACCTGTATAACTGGAGTATCAGGTTCAGGAAAATCAAGCCTAATTAATGATACTTTATATCCCTTAGTAAGACAGAAATTATTTAAGGGTGATAGTCAATTACTAGAGAACACAAAAGCAAATATAGATAACACTGAATTAATAACTAACGTTATAAATATTACTCAAAATCCTATTGGTAGAACTCCGCGCTCTAATCCAGCAACATATACTGGATTATTTTCCTATATTAGGGAACTTTTCTCTGGGACAGAAGAAGCTAGAGCAAGAGGATACAAACCTGGTAGGTTTAGCTTCAATGTTAAAGGTGGTAGATGCGAAGCGTGTCAAGGTGACGGACTTATTAAGGTAGAGATGCATTTTTTAGCAGATGTATATGTTCATTGTGATCAATGTTTAGGAAAGCGTTATAGTCGTGAAACTTTAGAAATATACTACAAAAGTAAAAACATTCATGAAGTCTTAGAAATGAATGTAGAAGATGCGCGAATATTTTTTGATGCTATCCCAGTAATTGCAAATAAACTTCAAACCTTAATTGATGTAGGACTATCTTACATATGCCTTGGACAAAGTGCTACCACCCTATCAGGTGGAGAAGCGCAAAGGATTAAATTATCAAAAGAATTATCAAGAAGGAGTACAGGTAATACTTTGTACATCCTAGATGAACCTACAACTGGACTACATTTTCATGATATCGAACAATTATTATCAGTATTATTAAAATTAAGAAATAAAGGAAATACCATGGTAGTTATTGAGCACAATTTAGATATAATAAAATGTGCTGACTGGATCATTGATCTAGGACCAGAAGGTGGCAACAAGGGAGGAACCATCATTGCAACAGGAACACCTAGTCAAATAATAAAAAACAAAGAATCATATACAGGAATTTACCTTAAAAAACATATTAGCAGATAAATATATATATAAAATTCTAGTTAATTAAATATACTCGTATTACCGCATCTACTTATGCCTTGGATTTCGAAACAGGAGTTTATTAATAAATCTAAATCTTTTGATATCAATCTTAAAGTTCTAAAGGTAAATGTACAGGTTTGTCATCTCTAGATGATCTATAAGCAGCTATCAATAATTCAAGAGATTTTAACCCATCCACTCCGGATGTTATAGGGGCAGCTTTACCTCTAAAAACATCAATAACATTTTGGTAATATTTAGGATGACCAAACCCATAAATTGAATCTGTTGAGTAGCTTGCATTTTCTACTTCACTATCCATAGGATGAGATTCTGAAAAACTCCAATCATCTATCCTATTTAAAGCTATCCCTCCGATCTTAACAGTACCTTTTTCTCCTAAGATAATAATAGAGCCTTCCCTATCCTCAGGATAAGTTAAAACTGTAATATTTAATGTCCCAAGGGCTCCACTTCTCCATTTAACAGCAACTACCCCGGTATCTTCAACTTCTATATCTCTTGCCAGAGTAGCAGTCATAGAATAAATCGATTCAACTGGTCCCACTAACCAATGTAACAGATCAAAATAATGAGAAGCTTGATTCATAAAAGCTCCTCCATCAAGACGCCAAGTTCCACGCCAAGCACCTTGTTCATAATAAGACTGTTTTCTAGTCCAAAGTACATTCAAATTAGCCATATAAATTTTACCAAATCTATTTTCTTCAATTGCTTTCTTTAGAAGTTGCAAAGGCTCATTAAAACGATTCTGTTTAATAACAAATAACCTAACATCATGCTTTTCACATGCTTCCAACATTCTAATGCCATCTTTCCATCTAGTAGCCATAGGCTTTTCTGTTATGACATGTTTTCCTTTTTCTGCTGCAGCAATTGTCTGATTAGAATGGAACCCACTTGGTGTACACAACACAACCACATCAGCATCGGTCTCATTTAAACATTCTGAAAGTTCATTATAACCTTTAGCATTAAATTTTTTGGTGATTTCTTGTAGCTTTTTATCACTTTTATCACATACAGAAACTAAATCAAGATCATTAGATAATTTATCAATAGCATCCAGGTGAGTCTGAGCAACTCTTCCTAACCCTATAAGAGCTAATTTAATTTTTCTATCCCGGATATACCAAGAAGTTTTAGTAATATTAGACATTTTCATATTATACTCTATATATCAAGTAACTAATAATATACACTTAATTTTCTTTAATCAATTTTTAATTACATGATAGTAAAATTGAATCCCATTTCTTACAACTTGGACAATACCACAGCAAAGCCTTAGAAATAAATCCGCAATGGTTACAAAAATATTTCTTAGAAGCTCCAGCTAATTTACTAGCTACTTCTCCTAAAGATAATAAATTATTTTGTTGTTCTTCACTAATATTACAATCATTAATCACAATATTAAGAATTTTAGCTAACCCAAATAAGGAAGGATAAATCTCTAATTGCGACAGTATAAACTTAAAATCATGTTCCAAAGAATAAATCTCTTCAGTAGCTAGTAAAAACACTGATGCTTTTGAGTCTATAGAATGTAATGATCGTAAATACTCAATCCCATTTTCTTTCTTATCACATTGCTCATAGCAATTTAATATTCCTTTTATTACCTCTGGTAAAAAGATAATGTCATTTTCAACTACTTTTTTATATCTAGAAAGAGCTTTTTTATGCTTACCAAGGATTTCAAAAATTCTTGCATCTAATAAATTGGCTCTAATAGAATTGTGCTGAATAGCCAAAGCAGACTTTAAGTATCTAATCGCTGCTGTAATATCTCCACCTTCAATAGCAGACTCAGACAGTTCACAATAATGATGAGAAATGAATTTTGCCATCTCTTTGCCAGTCACATCTTGTATTTTTTTAGATATTTGAATTGCTTTTCTCCACGATTTTTCTTGTTGATAAATATCTAACAATGAATATAAAGCTGAATGAGAATGACCATCTTTTGCTTGCAGTAAATCTAAAAAAACTCGTTCAGCTCTATCTAAAACACCAGCGTTAAGGTAATCATGACCAAGGGCTAAAAGAGCATCTAATCTCTGTTCTTGCGATAATTGAGGTCTTGCAATAATATTCTGATGGATTCTGATAGCTCTATTGACCTCACCTTTACGTCGAAACAGACTACCTAAAGCTAAATGAGTTTCAACAGTGTTCTGATCAACTTCTAATAAATTAATAAATACTTCTAAAGCTTTATCTTCCTGTTCATTTAATAGATAGTTAATACCTACTAAATAATCTCTAGGAAATTTAAATTTATTTTTTGTTTGTTTTATAAATTTTAGCCGAATCAATTGCCATACAAAAAACAAGAGTGTAGCAACTATGATTACTATAAATAAGTTAAACATACTAGTGGTGATCACGGATAGGCATTGTGCGAAGATTATCTAGCTCTTTATTAGCAAGATCAATTTTCTTTTTCAATTTATAATTAGCACTTTTAAGCTTTATGAAAACCATAAGTGTGAAAAATAAACCAAAACAGAAACCTAATCCAGCAGAGACTAAGATAAAAATAGGTTTTGCTAAAATAATGCTATCGAAGTAATAGTTAAAAGTTATCTCACCAGGATTAAAGTACGAAAGAGCTACCCCAAAAAATATTAAAAATATAATAAAAAGGTAAGCAATCTGTTTCATATTAAGTTATTCCTTTTCATCATCTGACATATGCTCTTTAAACAAATCTCCTAATGTAGTACCAGCACTCGCAGATTTCTGATAAGTCTTAACGGCTTCTGCTTCTTCTGCCGCATCTTTTGCTCTTACAGATAAATAAACAATTTTTGTTTTTTTATCAGCATTAATAATTTTTGCTTCTAAAGTATCATCGATTTTTACTTTTGTTCTAGCATCGTCAACATTTTCTTCTGCGCTTAAATCCCTAGCTTTAATTTCTCCAGTAATTCCCTCGGCAAGTTCTACTAGAACTTCTTTTTTATTTACTTCGATAATTTTTGTATTAACAACAGTACCCTTCGGATTAGCATCTAGATACTCTAAGAATACATCTCCTGTTAATTGCTTTATCCCTAAAGATATTCTTTCACGTTCAGAATCAATAGATAATATAATAGCTTCAACTTCTTGGTTCTTTGAATACTCTTTTACAATATTTTCACCACTATCATCATATGATAAATCAGATAAGTGGATTAATCCATCTATAGAACCTTCTAATCCTATAAATATCCCAAAATCAGTTATAGATTTAATAACTCCTTTAATTTTTTCACCTTTACTATGTCTATTAGCATAATCAAGCCATGGATTCGATATACACTGCTTCATACCTAAAGATATACGACGTCTGTCATTATCTATCTCAAGAACTTGAACTTCTACGTCATCTCCCAAAGATACAACCTTACTTGGATGAACATTCTTATTTGTCCAATCCATCTCTGTCATATGCACTAATCCCTCAACACCGTACTTATCGATTTCAACAAAACAGCCATAATCAGTAATATTTGTTACATTACCCACTAGCTTAGTACCAATAGGATATTTATTTACTAAATCTAACCATGGATCTTCTCCTAGTTGCTTCATACCAAGTGAAAATCTAGTTTTTTCTTTATCAAATTTCAATATCTTAACTGTAGTTTCATCACCTATACTCAGCACCTTACCTGGATGAGAAATCCTTTTCCACGATATATCAGTTATATGTAACAATCCATCTATTCCTCCTAAATCTATAAAAGCGCCATAATCAGTCAAATTCTTAACTATTCCTTTAACAACTTGACCCTCAGCTAAACTATCAAGCAAAGCTGCCCTTTCTTCTGCATTTTCACTTTCTAATAAAGCTTTTCTAGAAACAACTATATTATTACGTTTAGCGTCCATCTTTATTATCTTAAATTCTACTTGTTTTCCTTCAATAAATTTCGGATCTTTTACTGGTCTAACATCTACTAAAGAACCAGGCAAAAACGCTTTTACTTGATTTACTTCAACAGTAAAACCACCTTTAACTCTACCAGTAACTAAACCAGATACTGTCTCACCAGATTTATGTTTTTCAGTCAAATCACGCCAAGCAGCCTGCTTTTTCGCTTTTTCCCTTGAAAGTACATTGCCACCAAATCCATCTTCAATATCATCCAAAACAACGTCTATTTGATCTCCTATGCCAACCTCAACTTTACCTTCAGCATTATAAAATTCGCTGATTGGAATTAAACCTTCAGACTTTAACCCAGCATCTAGAGTGACATAATCACGATCTATAGATAGTACATTGGCTTTAATAATATCTCCTTGACGGATATAACTATTAAATTGGTTTTTTTCAAATAATTCTGCAAAATTTTCAGACATAGGTTTCTCTCAAATTAATTAATAAATGCGCTTTTTTTGGGCAGACATTATCAAAATTTACCATCTCTTTCAATAAACATTAAAGCCTTCTGAAATACTTGATCAATTGATAAATCATCTGTATCCAAAAAATAAGCATCTGGAGCAACCTTGAGCGGAGCAACCTTCCTGCTTAAATCGCGCATATCCCGTTGTTTCATCTCAGATAAAACTTCTTCTAGACTAACATCGATGCCGGATTTTTTCAACTGGTTATGCCTTCTATTAGCAGCTATAACCGAACTTGCGTGTAAATATATTTTAAACTTGGCTCCTGGAAACACAATTGTTCCCATATCACGTCCGTCTGTAACTAAACCAGGTTCAGCTAAGAAATCACCTTGTAATTTAACAATTAGTTGTCTAACTTCTCCATGAATAGCTATTTTTGAAGCCATAGCAGAACATGATTCATGCCTAATTTCAGCAGACACATCCTTACCATTTAATTTAAAAGACACTTCATTTTCATTAGTAAATTCAGATGTTAGCCGCAATTCCCCTAAAAATTTTAATAAACTGGGAACATCTGCATAATCCACCTTATTTTGCAAAGCAACGTAAGCAAGAGCTCTAAAATGAGAGCCACTATCTAAATAATTCCATCCTAAATAATTTGCTAAACGAATGGCTATAGTTCCTTTACCACTTCCACCTGGTCCATCAATTGTTATGATTTTGTCATTTAAATTTTCTGCCATATATTTTTTGTTAACCAATATACCAAATAACGCCTAATGCTATCATATGAGCTTTAAAATTATCATTAGCAAGATTTTTAATTTTTAAAGTTCTAAAATATTCATACCCTAAATTCCAACTAAAAGCTTCTGTCATAACATAATTAACACCTACTTTTATCTGGAATCCTACGGTCATTTGTCTTTTTATTATTTTAGGCTTACTTGAATCGGTTTGTGACACACCTGATTTAGCATACGTTAATCCTGCTCCCCCTGCCAAATACGGAACTAAATCAACATTTAACCCTTCAAAGTCATAATATAAATTGTATAATCCAGACATAAACAAAATATCTCCGCCAGGAGTCTTAATATTTCCTAGAATCCCCTTAAATTCAAACTCATATCGGACAGCACCAGACTTTACACCGAAGCCAGCACTACCAATAGTTCCAGTTTTATAATCTATTCCACCTACTTTATCAGGAAACGTCATCCCCAAATTCAATTTAAATGTACCACCTTCTAAGGCTAATGTGCTCTGCACATTCTCTAGAAAAAATAAAGTGAAAAACAAACATGCTATCGCATATTGATAAAATTTGATCATTATCGTCTCCTTTAACATAAATCCATCATTCTTCGAATGATGTTAAAATCCTAAGCAATCAAAGTCAACGATGCTAATACAATATTACACTAGTATGCTCATAGTTAGCTCAGATAGTTAGCTTAGAAAAAACCGTTCTAATATGAAAAATATATGACACAGAGCTTTTAGAACGTCTTTGTATCAATATCAATTTAAGCTTCTTGACTTGTTGGAATTTGGACGCAATTTTATACGAACTCTGCACGAAACTTAATTTAGCGTTTTCAAAACGCTATATTATATATAGAGCAAAGATAAAAAATCATGAGTAAAGCAAATAGATGTTAAAAAATTGCTTATTAATTCAATTTTATTCATAATAACAAATCACATAACCTAGCAAAAAGGATTTTGAAATGAACCAATTACCAGAAATAATTGCTTTATTGGGATTGCTATTATCAAGTTTAGTTTTTTACATTTATGCTTATAGCGTAAATAGACAGAACCTAAATATGGAAGGATTTACTTTATCTAATAGAACACTAACTGATAGACAATTTAGTAATACTTTTACAGCTTCAAGCCTGTCTCTGGCAATTGTAATTATTTTCTTTATATCAACTCATGAACTATATGGGTTAGTTCTGCTGATATGCCCTATAACATTTATACTTGGACAATACTTATTTTTCTATGTAGTCAGAAGGTGTAAAATAGATTTTGGTAAATATCGTACTATCTCTGATTTAATATACGCGGTCTTTCCAAGTAAAAAAATAGCAAGACTTATAACATTAATAACAGTAACAAGTTTTATCGGCATTGCATTTATCGAATTGTACGTTGGTTCAGTTATTCTAACTTTTTTCCTACCTAAAAATGCTTTATATCAAACTTTATCATTCTTTACTTTAGGAATAATAGTATTACTCTACATTCGCTTGGGCGGTTATAAAGCCATAGTAAAAACTGATAAATGGCAGTTATTTTTGATGACACTCTCAATAATAACAATTCTGATATTTAGCATTTCTTTACCAAGTTCTACCTCTAATAAATCAGCAATCAATAGCTTTATGTATATAGGTGAAAGCAGCTGGGGAATAACGTCATTTATATTATGGGTTACATTAAATAACTTAATGGTATCATTTGTACAATTATCTTTTTGGCAAAGGGTCGTGGCTAGTTCTTCCCTGGAAACAGCTATTAGTGGTATGAAGAAAGCCACCTGGAAAACCCTATTTATCTGGACTGTGCCAATACTATCCTTCATTTTAATTAGAACTAAAGGTTATAATATTAATGATTTAGAAAATTTCTTAGCTTTTACCAGAACTACATCTTATTTAAGCTCTATAATTCTATTCCCTATAATAACAGTAGGATTTGCTTCTGCATTATTCTCATCAGCCGATGTAGCAATAATAGCAATTGTACATGCTATATCAGATAAAAATACTTTTTTAAAATTATTTGAAAATTTGCCTTACAACAAATTCAAGCAATATCTAACAATACTTACCATATTAATACTTTTAACATTAAGTCTGGTGTACTGGATTAAATACCTAGAACTGACTAATTATTTTGTTCCTCTAATTTATTCCAGCTTGGGACAAATGACAATGCTAGTGCCACTGTCTTGCTATGCACTATGGAATATAAGAAAAAACATTACCTGTTTATATTTCAAAGATAATATTCTATTTTATGGAATAATATTAGGGTGGCTCCATGTTTTATCTGGAACTATCTTATCTGTTAAATATAATTCTGCTGGTTTACAGCAACTGATGATGATATTCGGAACACTAATCATCCTATTGGCTATTAAACTAAGTTTAAAAAACCCACACAAAGAACTAACTTTCAACACAACATAATTGAAACTTTTGTAATATAACGCATATGCTATAGTACAATAAATTTACAACCATATGATTTCCCTAAGACATCTATAAAATAGCTATTTCTATATATCATATTACGGATATAATATAGTGTTTAATTTTATTATATTTATCTATATAAACTATAAATACAACCTTTGCCAAGGAGATAAACATGTCTTTACTAAAAGATGCAATGAGGGGTATCGAAAAATTTGAAGGAAATTTCAATAAATGGGCTGAAAAAGCATATCTCATTTTAGGGAATGTCACCCAATGCGGTATTATTGAAGTTGATCGTTCAGGACACGCTTTCGTTGTCGCCAATAGGCCAGATTATTGTGAACAGTATTTAGATAAAAAAGGTTACTGCTTAGATCATAGATATACTTATCATAAACATATACCTGAGGGATTTTTCACACTTTCTACGAATGAAGGCATCAACTTTTTACACAATAATGAAGAATCTTTGTTTAGTAGAAAATTTAATTTATGGGATGGCTTTTCATATTCAGAAAAAATCGACAACAACACTCATAGATATTATGTTTTTGCTTCTGATAGCCCAGAAATCTATGATAAGCTAATTAATAATTTTAATCTTGTTAAAAAATTTATTAAACACTTTAAACAAGACAACAAACATATTATTAATGAACTTAAAGATAACAAGTTTAACTTGGCAGATAATAAAGAAAACTATTTTTTAAATGATAAAGATTTAGCATTTAAACCAGAGCATAAAAAAATAACAAGTATTCTTCATACCTTAGGTGTCTTAGAAAACAATCTAAATATTACCAGCAGAGAATGGCAGTGCTTACAATTATACTGTCATGGTAAATCAGCCAGTCAAACCGGACAAATCCTTGGAATATCTCGTAGAACTGTAGAAACCTATTTTGTCCATTTAAAACAAAAATTAAAAATTAATTCTAAATATGAGCTAATTAATATGGTAAAGTGACATACTCTCACTACTAAATTACTGTAATAATTTGCACCGGACTCCGACAAGCATATTACACAAACAACTAAACTATCAAAGCAACCCTGTTATATAGTGAACCACCTGGCTTATCTTCTTACTTACCAGCCCCTAGTTATTCTATGCAAAATCCTTGGTATTTATCGCTACATTATAATCAATAACTAGCATTGTAATATTACTATACCCCAAATTTGATATTTCATAAGCATGAATAAGTATGAATCTTTTGTCCATAGGTTAAACTATCAAAGTCTTAATAATTCATACTAACCTTGTAAATTAATGCTCTTAATTATCTATAACCAATTTTTTTAAAAACCTAGCAAAACAATAGAAAAATATTTGCACAACATTCATACTTATATAACTAAGTAAAGGTAATAATTCTATAAAATTTATGCTAAAATACCAACTTTAAAAACACATTTAGATGGTCGAATTTAGTATGCAAGAAAATCATGACATTATCTCTGTCAATATAGAAACCGAATTAAAACAATCTTACTTAGATTACGCTATGAGTGTTATTGTTGGTAGAGCTTTACCAGACGTTAGGGATGGCCTAAAGCCTGTGCATAGAAGAGTATTATACGCAATGTATGAACTAAATAATGACTGGAATAAACCATATAAAAAATCAGCTAGAATCGTTGGTGATGTTATAGGTAAATATCATCCCCATGGCGATACTGCTGTATATGATTCCATAGTCCGTCTTGCTCAGCCATTTTCTATGCGTTACCCTCTAGTGGATGGTCAGGGTAATTTCGGTTCTATAGATGGCGATTCTGCTGCTGCTATGCGTTACACCGAAGTTAGAATGAAGAAAATCACTCATTCTTTGCTTGCTGATTTAGAAAAAGAAACTGTAGATTTTCAACCAAATTATGATGGTAATGAATCAGCTCCTTGTGTACTTCCTACAAGAGTACCAAATTTACTAGTAAATGGTACAACAGGCATTGCCGTTGGAATGGCTACCAATATTCCTCCTCATAATTTATCTGAAGTTATAAATGGATGCATAGCCCTAATTGATAACCCTGATATCAGTTTTCAAGAAATCATCAAACATATTCCAGGACCAGATTTTCCTACCTCCAGTATGATTTTAGGACGTAGTGGGATTATCAATGCTTATAAAACAGGTAAAGGACGTGTTGTTATAAGATCAAGAACCCACTACGAAGACATGGGCTTTAACAAGCAAAGAATAATAGTCGATGAATTGCCATACCAGGTCAATAAGGCTCGGCTTATTGAGAAAATCGCATTCCTAGTAAAAAACAAAAAAATAGAAGGGATCTCTGAACTACGCGATGAATCAGATAAAGATGGAATCAGAGTTGTTATAGAACTTAAAAAGAATGAAAATGCAGATGTTATATTAAACAATCTATTTAAACAAACTCAACTTCAACAAGTATTTAGTATTAACATGGTTGCTCTTTGCGATAATCAACCTAGAGTATTAAGCCTAATAAAAATTTTACAAGAATTTATTCGTCATAGAAAAGATGTTGTTACTAAAAGATGTAAATTTGAACTTAATAAAGCAAGAAGAAGATGTCACTCATTAGAAGGTTTAGGCGTAGCACTTTCAAATATTGATGAAATGATATCTATAATAAAATTATCAAAAAATCCTCAACTAGCTAAACAGGCATTACAAGATAAATTATGGAATCCTGGAATCGTTGCAAAACTCATCAATAGCGCTGATGATGTCAGACCAATAAATTTAGCAGAAAATTTAGGATTACAAGATGATGGTTACCGCCTATCTCCAGAACAAGCTCAGGTTATCTTAGATTTACGCCTACATAGATTAACCGCTCTTGAGCAAGATAAAATAATTGACGAATATCAGTCGATTTTACAATGTATTTTTGAATTGTTAGATATTCTTAAAGATCCAGAAAAGTTGATGGGTATAATACGTCAAGAATTAGTAGATATTAAAGAAGAATTTGGTGATAAAAGAAAGACTGAGATTACTGATTCAGAAATAGATATTTCTATAGAAGATCTCATAGATGATGAAGAAGTTGTTGTTACCCTTTCTCATCAAGGATATATTAAATATCAGCCATTAAACACATACAGAGCACAACGACGTGGCGGTAAAGGTAAAACTGCGACTAAAGTAAAAGATGAAGATTTTGTAGAAAAACTCATTGTAAGTAATACCCATGATCACCTTTTATGCTTCTCAAGTATAGGAAAAGTTTATTGGCTCAAGGCATACCAAATACCTCAAGCAAGCAGAATATCTAAGGGTAAACCTATAATTAACTTATTACCCCTTGATAGAAAAACATCTGAGAAAATAACAGCTATCTTACCAATTAAAGATTTACAAGAAGAACTATTTGTATTTATGGCAACATCTAGAGGAACTGTAAAAAAGGTTCCATTAAACGATTTTTCAAGACCACGTAATGGAGGAATTTTTGCTATTAAGCTTATTAATGATGATAACTTAATTGGTATTGACATTACTAATGGTAAACAAGATATTATGCTGTTTACTGATCACGGAAAAGTAAATCGCTTTAATGAATCCTTAGTTAGATCAATGGGTCGTACAGCAAAAGGAGTTAGAGGAATTAAACTTGGTAAAGATCAGAAAGTTACTGATCTTGTCATAGTTAAAGAGAACGGTAGTATTCTCACAACAACGGTCAATGGTTTTGGTAAGCGCACGGCTATAAGTGAATTTAGAACAACCGGACGCGGAGGACAAGGAGTTATTTCCATTCAAGTAAGCAGTCGTAATGGGAAAGCAATTAGCTCTTCACAAGTATATCCAAATGATGAAGCTATACTGATCAGTTCACAAGGAACAATGGTCAGAATTCGTGTAGAAGAAGTATCTCTAGTAGGCAGAAATACTCAAGGAGTAAAGCTAATTAACTTAAATGAAGGGGAAAAATTAGTAGCTCTTCAGCGTGTAGAAGAAATGGATTTAATCAATGAAATAGAAGAAAACGAAAAGGACAATAGTTAAAAATATACTTATAAATCGAATGTTAACTAACTCGCTATGACATTAATCAACGCCCACCCAATTTTTTGATAACAAGCATTTCTATCTTTAACGTCAAATTTCACGATTTACTCTAACAATTTGAAACTACACGCAGTTAATAATTAATAGTGTTACTACAAAGTTTTTTTATGGCTATAAATTAATGTAAAATTTTTCATTACTTTCTCCACACTTCCAACACACTTTAAATTGTTTCTCAATTTCTATTCCACAACTATTACAAATCCAAGGTTGCATATTTATATTAATATTCTGTATATACTCAACACATAGTATTGCTTGTTTAAGATCATTATTTTCTACCCAGATCTCTGGACAACAGATATAGTCCATAGTTACAGATACATACTCATTCTTTACAAAAAATTTAATCCCTTTATTCTCCAGTTCACCCTGCAGTATTGTAAAAATCGCATCATATGAATTATTAGTTCTATAAATACACTGCATATAACATTCCTCTAAGATTTAGCATATCAACGTTGATATAATAAAAAATCGTTTAGGATTAAGATTTTCATGATTTTTACCATCATATACTCAACATAGGTATAACACCTTAAGAGTATAATCTACTGACAGTATATGTGTAACTTTAGAAAGTAAGCTTAATGATAAACAAAAAAATAAATCTATTCAACTCCATATCAATGTTAGCTAATTAGCTATAATGATTTATTTTAGTATCAGATAGGCTATATCCATAGTAATGATAACCAAACTATAATCGCAGTTATCCCACCAGCTACTAAGTCATCAATCATAATTGCAAATCCTCCAGAGGTTTTTTCCTCAAGGATATAAATAGGCCATGGTTTAAATATATCTAGTATGCGAAAAATAATAAATGCATAAGAAATCCATAATATAGAAACGGGAACAGTGCTAAGAGCAACTAAGAATCCCACTATCTCATCCCACACAATGCTTGAATTATCTTTAATTCCAGAATCTCTTTCAGTAATAGTACAAATATATACACCAAAAATAAAAAATAAAAAACATATTACTAAATAAATTGCAAATTTTAAATCGAGTATTAATAAATATAATGGAATAGCCCCTAAGGTACCGAACGTTCCTGGCATTACAGGAAACAATCCTAGACCAAAACCAAATGATAAAAAATATATAGGATTACGCCAAATATTTTTTGGTGATATTTTAGCTTGTTTCTGTGTGTCTCTTGATTTCATCTGCTCTTAATTCTTGTGCTAATTTATCTAAAAGACCATTCACAAATTTATAGCTCTCTTTGCTCCCGTATTCCTTAGATAACTCTAAAGCCTCATTTAATACAACTTTATACGGAATATCCTTTTTATACTTTAGTTCATAAACACTAATAAATAAAATTGATTGTACAATTATTTCTTGTGATACTACATTAATATTAGAGTGTTTTGCCTGTTCATCAAGTAAAATATTATGAAACTCTAAAATATCCGCTAAAGCCTGTTTAAAATATCCAACATCTATTTTATCAAATTTGTATTCAAACTGTTGTAATAGTTCTTGATATTCCAAGCCTGTTAATTTCCACTGGTAAATAGCTTGTAAAAGCAATTTCCTAGTAAGATGACGATTAAGATTTTTTTTCATATTCTGCATTAAGTTTATTTATCTCACTGTTAAAATCACTGATATCCTGAAAACAGCGATAAACTGAGGCAAATCTTATATATGCAATATCATCTAATGAACGTAATTCCTGCATTGCCCATTCACCAATGACTTGAGATGATATCTCTCTAACACCACTAGACTGTAAGCGATGACTAATGCTTCCAATGGCTCTTTCAACATTCTCAACACTAACAGGACGTTTTTCCAAAGCACGTAATATTCCTGTACGTAAATTTTGTTCACTAAATGGTTCTCTTCTACCATCTCTCTTAATAATAGCAGGGAAAACCAACTCCGCAGATTCATAAGTAGTAAACCTCTCTTTGCACCTCTGACATTCCCTTCTTCTACGAACCTGTCTCCCATCAGCCATCAATCTAGAATCAACAACCTTGGTATCATCTTTACTACAAAACGGGCAATTCATATATTAAGACCTATAAACAGGAAATTTATCACATAATTCACGAACTTTCTGCTTAACTTCATTCGCAATGGTAGATTCATTTAAATTAGATAAAATTGTACATATAAATGAAGCAACTTTCTCACATTCTGCTTCTTTAAACCCACGAGTAGTAACAGCAGGAGTACCTATCCTGATCCCACTAGTAATAAATGGTAATTCCGTCTCATCAGGCACAGCATTTTTATTAATAGTAATATTAACTTGATCTAAAGCAAGCTCAGCCTGCTTACCAGTAACACCTTGTGAGCGTAGATCTAACAAAAACATATGATTATCAGTACCGCCAGAAAGAACATTAAAATCTTTAGCAATAAAATATTTTGCCATAATTTTTGCATTTACCATAACCTGTTTCTGATATTTTCTAAATTCCTCCGTTGACGCTTCTTTAAATGCAATAGCCTTAGCTGCTATTACATGCATCAATGGTCCCCCTTGTAACCCAGGAAATACAGCTGAATTTAATTTTTTAACTAATTCAGCATTTTCTCGCGCTAAAATAACACCACCTCTTGGTCCACGTAAAGTTTTATGTGTAGTAGATGTAACTACATCTGCAATTGGAATAGGATTTGGATATAAATCAGCAGCAACTAAACCAGATATATGAGCCATATCAACCAATAAATATGCTCCAACATCATCAGCTATTTCACGAAATTTTTGCCAATCAACGATCCTAGAATATGCCGAAAATCCTGCAACAATTAACTCTGGTCTATGCTGTTCAGCAAGTCTTGCTACTTCTGCATAATCAATCATCCCTGTATCAGGAGCAACCCCATAATGCACAAAAGAATACATTTTCCCCGAAAAATTAACTGAGCTTCCGTGTGTTAAATGTCCACCATCATTTAACGACATAGCAAGAACTTTATCTCCATGTTTTAATAAAGCTTGGTAAACTGCTTCGTTAGCCTGAGAACCTGAATGCGGTTGAACATTAGCATAATATGCTCCAAATAAATTGGTCAGCCGTTCAATTGCCAATTCTTCAACTATATCAACATATTGACAGCCTCCATAGTATCTTTTACCAGGATAGCCTTCTGCATATTTGTTAGTAAATATTGAACCCTGCAATGCCATAACATATTTACTAGCGTAATTTTCTGAGGCAATAAGTTCAATATTATCTACCTGACGCTTTTGTTCTAAGGATAAAGCATGAGAAACTTCTGAATCATAATCAGCAAGGGATACTTCATTCATTGACAAATCACTCTATTTATTTATTTTTATCACGCTTTTTTATTTGAACTGCCGCTATTTTAGCTACTTCTTTAACTGAAAGATTACGCTTCTTAGCAATTTTGGTATATTCTTTTTTCCTTCCATCATTCACGTTCTTTACTAATTTTTCTACTTCAGGATCAGAAGATTTAGCTTCCACATATCCAGACGACTTTTCAACTACCGAGCCACTGCCCTTAGCGTCCTGCAGACTAATAGCATATACCGAAGAAATACATGTTATAAACATAATCGTCATAAATTTTATAAGTCTCATAGTTTTTCTCCTTTAGAATAACTCAGGATTGCTCTTTGCAATATTATCAATATCTTTATCAACCTGTACCTTTAATTTATGTTCAACATTAATATTTAAATTAACAGTTATTGGTTTGTCAGAAGGCTCAATTTTAACAGTAGGAGTACACCCAACAACTAAAAGAAAACTACTCCCTAATATTAACCCTTGTTTTTTACCCACTGCAATCTACTCTATGTTTTTAAGATACCGTAAGTTTACCAAATAAGTTAGATAAATTCATAGTACTTCATATAATAAATATCACTCATAAGACATTTTATAGACAGTTTAAGTTACAATTTAGTTCTTATATACCAAAATTTAGACTATTTTATTTACTTAGTAGAGATTATAGTAGGTTTTACAAATTCGACTTTATAATCTATGTGGATCCTACAGCTCGAGAAACAGTTTTATTTTATTAAATCACACCGACAATATCTTATCTACACACTTAAAATACCAGAGTGTATTTTCAAATCATATACTTAAAATCAAGGAAGGATTAATATGATAAACTACATACTCCTGATAATTACATTTTGGGGATTTTGTAATTTTGCTAATGCAACAACTATTACAGATACAGGTAAATATCCAATTAGGTGGAGAATTCACTCAAAAACAAATAGTACTTATAAAACAATTTTACCTCAACAAACATTAGATTTAGACTCTGAAGAAATAATTGATCTTAAACAACTAAATAGTAAAGAAAGATATCTTGGTTGAAACTCAAATAGGAAAAATTTATCATGTTCCTAATTAGTCAATAAATGCTAATTTTAACTTAGAGCTTAATAATGATCTAGATTTATTATCTCTAGCTCAAGAAACAAAAAAAAATCATCCCATACAAATAATTGGTCAATAGTTACTCATCTTGCAGGTATAGATTTAAAAAAATATAATGACTGGCTTAGTTACCTGGCACTAAAATAACCAGATATGAGCTCAAGCCAATAAAATAGTGTATTACAATAAGAGATTCTTACGAATAATTTGAACAAGTTGCAAGCACAATCCCGTTAGTTTAGTGGCAGGATTACGCTCATATTTTGTTCAAAACATTCTAGAACAGATCCAGAATATAAAGCATAAAAAATCCAAACCCTTACAAATATTATCAAACTTACCTAAATATCTAAAATCTTAACTTATTTCTTAATAGACTTCATTCTATCAAGACCTATTTCTTCACCAATCCACCAACTCTTTAATAAAGAAATAACCGGCAAACTAATTTTACTGTTTAGATTTACTTTACGACCGTTGAAATATTTAGGATTGTTTCCAAGAATCTTTATTTGAAAAACAGTCTTCGTATCTTCATTTTTAGCATTGACCGAAATATCTTGAAAAATAAAATTTCCCCAATATCCTGGTGGCAATTTAATATAGTTAGCAATATTAGTCAACATAGTCTTATCTAAAGGGTTATATTGTATTACACCTCCATTAGATGTAGATTGAATACGGCTATTAAAGATCTTAATTTTATTATTATCATACCCCAAATCTAACCATCCTGAAATTTTTCCTTTGACCGATAAACCATCTATCTTAGCAATTTCTGCTAGTTTATTTAAATCTATTTCTTTTATTGTAACTTTTATATTAGATTTATTTGATAAATCTACATCAGTGGGATCTATTGATATATGTCCATCGGCTAATTTCATTTCAGCTTTTTTAATCTTAACTAGATCTTTTATACTATCTTGATAGATCAATTCTAATTTAATATCTGAGGCATTAATTGGCTCACCAGTATTACCAACTATTATATTTGAATAAATCCATAATTCATTATTCTGCAACTTAATAGTATTTTGTAAATTAATATCATCTATCTTCATGCTATCAAATATTGCCTTTCCATGAGTAAATTTTGTTAGTAAATTTGTCGCTAGATTTTTTTTAGTTTTACCCTCAAAATGGAGTTTACCAGATATTATTTCGAATGGCTTTTTAAAAGATGACTTGTGTAAATCAAGCTGTATTTCATTAAAAGTGCCTTGATATGTCAACGAATTATCAAATATCTTAAACTCCATTATCATGTTTACATTACTTAATAATATATCATTTTCAGAAAATTTAAGCTCTCCATTCATCTCCATATCTGCCTGTTCAGAACCAATTATCAACTTACCACCCATCTCTACCATAGCTCTATAATTACAATATTGAATATCTATTAAAGAACTATTAAAAGAAAGCCTGTCCAATCCAATACCAAACATTTTACTTAACGGCAATATAATTTCATCATTTTCATTTATTTTACCCTGGCCAGAATTTTGAGAACTATATTTAAAATTGAAATTATCAATAAAAACTGAATAATTCCATGTAGAAAAATCAACTTTTATAGTGAGATCTGAAATTTTTAAACTAAGCTTATTTTTATCATTATTTTTTTCAATATTAAATTCTTGAAAAGATAACCCATCGGTATTCCACGACAATGATAATTTACTAACTGCAAACCCTTCTCTTTGGAAAGCTTTAGTAATAGCAAATCCTGTGATCTGATCTGCGAAATAAATCACACAAATCACTAATAGAAAAATTGCAAATAAAATTTTTTTCATTGAATATCTATTTTTTTATAACTACTCATAGCCCTCACGATCTTCGTCCCAATCACTTGGTTCCACCTCTACCAGTTCAATTGATGGTGATAATTCAATATATTCTCCTGGTGCTGCACCTATTTCTCTAGATCTTATTCTATGATCATCTTCAATTTTTTGAGATAAATCACCATCATTTTTTTGAAAATCTTCATTAAATTTTTCTGCATCATCACCATCATCATTTGCAAGTAATAATACATTATCAAATTCCAAATATCTACCAAGAACAATAACATCCACTTCAGTTAAAATTGCCGGCTCTAACAATTTACATGAAATATCGTATTTTGCAAAAATAGCATTACAAACTAACAACAAACAAAGAGCACTTATAAATTTTGTTACTAACATAATTAAAAAATTAGCATATTTATGACATCAATAGTAAAATTAGCATAATATTTATTTTTTGTACAAATATCTTGTGAATACGAAGCTTTAGAATCAAAGACGAACGAAGGAGAGTAGCAATGAAATTTAGTTATACTATTATATATGTCAAAAATGTACCAGAAACTATTGATTTTTACCAGAAAGCATTTAAACTTAAGTTAGGTTTTATTCACGACTCTCAACAATATGCTGAACTAGATACGGGTAATACCAAATTAGCCTTTGCCTCAGAAGAGCTAGCAAAATCAAATGGTGTTGATTTTGAATTAAATACTACAGAAAAACTATCGCCTTGTTTTGAAATAGCTCTAACTAGTGAAGACGTTGAAAATGATTTTGATTTTGCTTGTCAACATGGAGCAACTGTTATTAAAAAACCAACAAAAAAGCCCTGGGGACAATTAGTTGGTTATGTAAAAGATGTAAATGGAATTATTATTGAAATTTGTAGTCCAGTATAATAAAAAAATTGTTTAAAATAATCGTCGACTAAATATAACTTATAACATATTTTTTAGAATCGTAGTAAGATCAAGTTCCATTCCTGGTTTACTCTTTATATCAAGTCTCAAATATGGTTCTTCTACATTTCGTTGATATTTCACATTCTCAAGATCAGCTTTAGCCATAACAATATCCCCTATTTTCTTTTCTAAATTTGTACGCACTAGGTTATTCGCTTCTTCATCACCTCTATTCATTTTTTCAGCACCTGTGTTAATATCGTTAACTAAATCATCATATTCTTTTTGAAATTCAACATATTTACCTTCTTTCTCTTTTCTCTTACGTCTATAATGGATATAGCATGCTGCTGCTATCCCAATGACACATACTGCAGCTATTCCTCCTGAGAGCATAGCTGCACCTGTTATAGTTAATGCACCAACAATAGTTGCACCAGTTATCAGTGCACCAGCAAGTACCGATACGGCACCAGTCAAGCTTACCATACCTATCCGACTATCTATTACATTTTTAAAAATTTTACCCATTGCTGTGGCCCTAGCAACCTCAGTAGAGTGCCTTAAACGATCCTCCATAATACTATTTAAAGTACTAGTATACTGTTGAAAAGCATGCGTAATACCTAATAGATTTTTACTATATTCATCAGAAACAGAATCATCAGTAGTTACAAATTCCACCTCTTTTCTATTTTGTTCATAAGCAGTTCCTAAATCAGTTGTTGAATATTTACTACGAGGATATATATAAGATCCTTTATTGCGCTCATAAGTTTCATTCCACATATATAGTGAACCTGCATTATTATTTATATCGTTCATCAGACTATGTCTAACCATATCACTAGCTAGTCCTCTTGTTGTTGTTCTTTTACCTGTCATAGTCCTTTTAGCAAACATGTGTTTCTGTGGTTCTTTTACAAATTCTAAGATTAAACCTTGTAAATCACCAAGATGATCAAAAGAATCTTCCCTTAAATTAAGAAATTGGTGGCCTCCTTGCAGATGTTTACCAAAACCCTTATGTTTTAGGGTTAGTTCAGTCTCAAAAGTTGAAGAAATAGCTGCTACTTTAATTAATTTAAGTTCATCAAGTATTTTGTCATTTTCATAACTATCGCTATCAAATATCGCTGGCCGATCTTTCTGCTGAACCTCTACACAACGTTCTGGTAAAAGCCCATATTCATCTAATGCCTCACGCTCTATTGCATTTAATTCTGTAGAATTCTTATACTTCTCCTTAATATGCTTAACTATAATACCTCCTATATAATGTTTAAACAAATAATTCAGGTATTCATTAGCTTGCTTATAACAACGATTTTCGTCTTCATTCCATCCTAATAGTTTTCCTAGATCCTCATCAACTTCAAATCTAAAATATTGATTATAAAGATCCATTGCCACATTTTCTACATTTCTATTCTTGGCGGGCATAATAATACCTTCTGCAGATAATTAGTAAAATAAACTAAAAACATTTCTAACAAAATGTCATATTAGAGTATAGTAATCCCTTGTAAAATAGGTAGAACCATTAATAATTTACCACTAGGTATTGGCAAATATTATGTAATATTGTATGAAAAATATCATTATGGTTTATAATTATAAACTAGAATTGACATCCTCACCAAGCTTTTGGCATGTGAGCCTGAAATAAATATGCCAACATTCGTCCAATAAAATGACAGAAGATTAATTTAGAATACAAATATTGTCTCTAAAGAATATTACAGTAATCCCAAATGCTACTATTTGCTTCAATACTACTGGAGTGTTCGATACGTATATTTTTTATTTTATCATCACCGCATCCAGTAATATTTAACTTAATTTGCACAAAACTATTGCCAGACAGTAGATTATTGCTGTCATTTTGACCGAATAAAATATCGCTAGTTTGAATTAATTTCGTATTATTAGTAGAACTGAAATAAGCAGTATTGTTAAAATTTCCATGCATGGTTTCTGTTACAAAATCGTTTCGTGATTGAGCTGCTGCGTCAGATACTTGGTATACATTATAGTCTGATGGAATATTTACGGTTCTAGTAAGAGTTAATTTATCAAAATCTTTAGTAGAATTATTATATGTACTAGACGGTATATCAATGGTTACACTAGTTCCATCATTTTCAGACATAGATAATTTTCTAAATTCAACTTTAACTTTAATATCCTGTGAAGACTTGCTAGTTATGTTAATTGTAACTGGTATCTCAACAGCAAGAACTGGTAATGCTACAAAAATGTTAACTAATATACAAACTAAAAATTTCATAATGAATTTCCTTAAATGAAAGAATTATAGATATCATGATTACTAGCTCATTTGCAATAAGTATTTTAAAAAAGAGCTATTAATGGCAAAAATATAAATATTTTATTCAATAATTCTCCCCAAGACCACAATCAGTAGAGTTAAGAAACAAAGCTATTTACATAATTTGTAACTAGAACTAGACTCAATTTAAAGCAATAAATTTTTGAACAAACATGGAACGCTATTGAATTGACCAAAACTGTCATAAGGGGAAATTCTTTGACTAGTAAGAGAATCATTTTTGTTTGTTAGATCCCTAGATAACGAACTATAGAGCGGAATGCCTATAGAAGTTAACATATGTACAAATGTAAGCAAGTAAAGTAATTTAGGATCATAGCTAAATCACATCCTAAAGACATTAATAGCTTCTAAAATTGTATCCACTAGTGTCACTTCTAATCCTGGAATATCGTTCTTTGGTTTATTCTTCTTAGGGATAATTGCTAATTCAAAACCAACCTTCGCTGCTTCTTGTAACCGCTCTTGCCCATGCTGAATCGGCCTAATTTCACCAGATAAACCAAGCTCTCCTAAAATAATAGCTTTTCTTTTTATAGATACTCCTTTTAAGCTAGAATATATCGCTAAAGCAATAGCTAAATCAGCTGCGGTTTCATTTATCTTAATACCACCAACAACATTTATATACACATCATGTTGGCTAGTAACAACACTTGCATGCCTATTCAAAATAGCAAGCAACATAGAGATCCTGTTATGATCAACCCCAACACAAACTCTTCTTGGATTACTAAGCTGACTTTGATCTACTAATGCTTGTAGCTCAACTAAAATTGTCCTACTTCCTTCCCAAACTGCAGTTATCATGGTGCCAAACTTACCTTGAATAAACTGCGATAGAAAAATTGCCGATGGATTATTAACCGCTTGTAAACCTTGCTCAGTCATTGCAAACACTCCAAGTTCATTTGCAGGCCCAAATCTATTTTTTGTAGTCCTAAGTAATCTATATCGACTATTATCAGATCCTTCAAAGTACAAAACAGTATCTACCATATGCTCAAGAACTCTAGGTCCTGCAATACTACCATCTTTAGTGACATGACCAACAATGAATAATGTCACTAACTTAGTCTTAGCAAACTGAATAAGTTTTGAAGCACATTCCCTAACCTGACTAACACTACCTGGAGCCGAAGTTAAATCAGTTGAAAAAATAGTTTGAATAGAATCAATAACCACTACACTTGGCTTAATTTTTTCAAAATTAATAATGATATCATTCAATGCAGTAGCAGATAAAATATATTGTTCACCACTTTGCATAGATATGCGTGATGCACGTAATGACACCTGAGACAAAGATTCTTCACCAGAAACATATAATACTTTATTGGTTACAGATAAATTACCAAGAACCTGAGTTAACAATGTTGACTTGCCAATCCCTGGATCACCCCCGATTAATATCGCCATTCCAGGGAAAATACCACCACCAAGAACTCTATCAAACTCAGATAAATTTGTAGTAATTGGACGAGAAGAATGAATTGCTTTAATCTCTGATAATTTAGATATAGAATAATCCGTCTTAGATTTAGTACGAGCAACAATAATAGATTCGGTTAGTGAATTCCAGCTAGAACAATTACTACATTGACCAGACCATTTAGAAAAATTATCTCCGCACTCTTGGCAAACAAAAGCTGTCTTTCGATTCATTATTTTTTACTCGCAGAGAATTTTATTCTTCTAACTAATCAATTATCTTCCAACTTCCATCATCCATTCTACAAGCAGTACCATAAATCTTTTCGGTAGTGCCCCCTATCATAGCTTCAGTAGTAAACTCACGACACGGTTGAGTTGTTCTATTTACTGCTTTAGTATAAGTCTTGGTAGGAGTTACGGTATATCTTGAACCTGTATCAGGATTTCTCCACCTCCTAGAACGACCTGTTCTAGTATTCTCAAGGGTTCTGCTAACTTGCCTTCTATCAGTCTTATCTATACTGGAACCAATACGCCCCCCTACAAAAGAACCGATGAGTATTCCAACAACCGTAGTAACAGCTCTAGTTGTTCCATCACCTATTGTATTGCCTAATACACCACCAACTACTCCGCCGGTAATAACTCCTGATTGTTCATTATCTAAATTTGTACACCCTGTCAGCAATAACAATAAAGTAGCAACTAATACCCTAACAATCATCACACACCCTTTTTAATTCATTAAATTGTTATTATGTATAGGCAGTTCATAATAATCAAGTACAGAAACACCCTAAAAAACTAAATCAACAAGTTTACTAGATAAATTCACAGCACTATAAGACATTTCTTATCTTATATTGCACAATAGCTCATATGGACTTCTTCCAGCATGTTGAGATATCATCTCTATAGGCAAATCATTTCCCCAAAATATAACTTTATCATTTACCTTAGGATCTGCTATTTTAGACAAATCAACTGCTATTTTCTCCATAGAAGTAATACCCAAAGTAACTGTCCTAAAACCAGCCACCATCACCGGCGCCCCACTAGCAACTCGAGGATAACCATCTCCATAACCCACAGGTACAATACCCACCAACATATCTGCTTGGCATTGATAAGTTGCTCCATATCCAATATATTCTCCTTGTTTACACTCCTTCATTGATATTATCCAACTGTTGAAATCCATAACAGGTTTTAACGACAATTCATTAACCAAATTATTTTTACTAACTGGAGACACTCCGTACAACATTAAGCCAGGCCTAACCCAATCATTAGTATGATCCCAACCAACAATTCCGGCACTATTTGACATACTGACTGGCAATGAATATCTATTAACAATAAACATAAATTTATCAAACTGCTCTTGCGTAAAAGATTTGTGTATCTCATTAGCAGAATGCCAATGCGTCATTAACAATTCAATTTCTGCTTTTTTAATTTTACTAAGCATATTTATCGCGCTATCAGCACAATCCATGGTAAATCCTAGTCTGTTCATTCCAGAATCTATTTTCAACCAAATATTTAATGATTTTGGCAAAGTTATCCTTTTTAAAATTTTTATTTGTAAAAAATCATGAATAACCGTTGTTAAATCATATTCCAAACAGGCTTGTAATTCACGTTGGCTGGTGAATCCATTAAGTACAACTATCTTTTTAGTATAACCAAGCTCCCGTAAATGAATAGCCTCTTGGAAGTCTGAAACTCCAAGCCCCTCACATTCTTTTAGCGCAGGGTAAACTCTACTTATAGAATGGCCATAAGCATTAGATTTTACTATTCCTAAAATTTTACTACCTGAACTTAATCTTCTGGTGATATCTAAATTGTGTCTCATAGCTTGGAGATCGATATCAATTAAATATCTTCGAAAATTCATAAACTACTCTTGCTAATTGTTATAATCTGACTGATAGACAGCATTTTCAAATTTAGTATACTTTCCAAGAAAAGTTAGCTTTATTCTACCAATAGGTCCATTTCTTTGCTTAGCAACAATTATTTCAGCCAATCCTTTATCTTGACTATCTTCATTATAAACTTCATCTCGATAAATAAAAACTATTACATCTGCATCTTGCTCGATTGCACCAGACTCTCTAAGATCAGACATTACAGGTCTCTTATCAGAGCGCTGCTCAAGACTTCTATTTAGCTGGGACAAAGCAACAACAGGAACGGACAGCTCCTTTGCTAAAGCTTTTAATGAACGGGATATTTCAGAAATTTCAGCAGTTCTACTCTCGGCTCTATATCCAGGAACATGCATCAATTGTAAATAATCTACTATGACCAAACCTATTTGACCATGTTCACGAGACATCCTTCTAGCTCTTGATCTGATCTCTGCAGGGCTTAAATTAGGAGTATCATCAACAAACAAAGGAGCTTCAGAAATAACATTAATTGCTGAAGAAATCCTGGCCCAATCAGCATCACCAATTTTTCCGGAACGAAGCTTATGTTGATCTATATGTGCTAATGATGAAATTAATCGCATTGCAATAGCGTCTTTTGGCATTTCCAAGCTAAAGATCAACACTGGTAATTTATGTTTAATCGCAGCGTTCTCAGCCATATTAACCCCAAGTACAGTTTTACCCATAGAAGGTCTACCAGCTACTATAACTAAATCACTTTTTTGTAATCCTGAAGTTAAATTATCAAAATCGATAAATCCAGTTGGAACACCTGTTATTGAGCTATCTGACTTGCTAAGCTCATCAATCTTATCTACTGTTTGAGCCAGGATCTCTTGAATATGGGTAGGGCCTTGGCCTTTACTTGAATGATGCCCTATTTTCAAGACTTCACTCTCAGCAAAGTCTAGCAACTCCACAATATCTCTTCCTTCAGGATTAAAGGCAATATTTGCTATATTGTTTGAGGTTTGAATTAATTGTCTTAATACCGAACGTTCCCTAACTATCTCAGCATATGCAGTTATATTGGCAACAGTTGGAACGTTATTTACTAATTCAAATAAATAAATTTCTCCTCCAACATTTTGTAGTTTATCTGCACGACTCAACCATTCCTTTACAGTCAAGACATCAAACGGTTTGTTGTCAGCATCAAGAGCTAATAAAGCTTCAAAAATTGATTTGTGTTCATTACGATAAAAATCTACAGAAGATAATATTTCAGAAACTAAATCCCAAGCTTGGTTATCAAGCATCAAACCACCTAATACAGATTGCTCTGCAGAGTTAGAAAAAGGAGGGACTTTAGGAGTTAAAGAGCCTTTTTTGCTAACTAGCTTCACTGTATTAGTCATAATATACTGCTTTTCTAATGTTTTTCCAACTGACGATGAACTTTTACTTTAATTTTTGCTGAAACATCTCCTTCCAACTGAATTACAATATTAAATTCTCCAATAGCATGGATTGAACCATCTGGCAAATTAATATCGTTTTTTGCAATTTTAATCTTCGTTTTCTCTTGAATAACATCAGCAATCTCACGCGCACCTACAGAGCCATATAACCTTCCTTCATCACTAGCCATAGCAAATACATCAAATTCCTGTTCATTCAAAACCTCAGATTTTTGTTTAGCCTCCGTTAAAATGGCATTAGCTTTAAGTTCTAACTCATGCCTACGTTCTTCAAAACGTTCTAAGTTAACTTTAGTAGCTGTTTCAGCTTTACCAAAAGGCAATAAATAATTGCGCGCAAAACCTGCTTTAACATTTACCAAGTCACCTAATTTTCCTAATTTGCGAATGTGCTCTAATAATATTACTTGCATAAAATCTCCTCGTTAACTATGCCCCAATGCTCTAAAATTAAAATATTTCTCTAAAATCGCAGTAACAACTAGCAATAAAATAATTGCTGGAGAGTACAACATAAAAGAAAAATAGAAAAATCCCAAAATTATTTTACGATTCTTGCGTTTATCAGCAAAATAATGGATAACACTTACTCCAACAATTATAAAAGGTAAAAAAACTATTGGTAAAAAAGCTTTAGTTAAAGATAAATCTAACAATGTTCCTATTAAAGCCACCAACAAAAATGCATTTGCCATCCAACCAATTGTTAGGCTATTAAATTCTTTTTTAAATCCACCCTTGTTATATAAGCGAGCTTGGCACACTCGACCTAGCATCAATGTGGATAAAATTTGCAATAGCATAATAAGAATCATGATCCCAATAAAGAAACTGTTAAGTATGCTAGATATCTTCAGAAAGAAAGCGGAAGGGTTTGTACTACCAACTTTCATAGAAACTTCTAAAACAAAAGCCTGGAAGGCTTCAATTGCGCCATATACCCAATCTGAAAAGAAGCTATACATAATAATAACTCCAAGAATACCAACAAACACCAAAGCTTCAAGCACAACTGACCAAGATGATGTTTTTTTTAGTACTATCGAAAAAACCCACACTGGAATTGCCATAAAAATCACACTATCCAGAATAAAATAACTGGCATTAACAAAATAAGACAATATCCCAATAAATGCCATACATCCTAATAAATTACCGCCTTCTATTTCTCCTTTTTGTAAAGTAACTAAAGATATAATTGTTACCGCTAACCAATTAAACATAATTAGCGTAGAGCATAATATCATTACCAATAGCGCATTGGTTCTGTTTTTCATAATAAAATTTAATGCTCTAGTTATCATAAAATTACCTATGGTTATCGCAATATGGCAATAGAGCTAAAAATCTTGCATACTTTACTGCTTGAGCAACTTGACGCTGCTGATAAGCTGACGTACCAGTAATTCTTCCAGGAACAATTTTGCCTGTCTCTGTAATAAAATATTTTAAGCTTGCAAAATCTTTATAATCAATAACATGATTATCTTCTCCAGCAAATTTTCCTATATTCTTTTTATTTTTTTTCATATCTCAATCTCCAGAACAATTATAGTTTATCTTCTTTATTTTTTTTTGATTGTTTAAATAAAACAGATGGTTCAGTAATTCCCTGATCTCGTTTTATAATCAAGTTTCTGATTATGACATCATTAAATCTAAAAGAATCTTTTAACTCTTCCAGACTATCATTAGAACATTCTATATTCATTAAAACGTAATGTGCCTTATAAACTTTATTGATAGGGTATTCTAATTGCCTTCTTCCACAATCTTCCTTGCGATAAATTTTTCCACCAGCCTTTTTTATCGTATCAGTATAACGATCTAACATTCCTGGAACTTGCTCCGACTGATCAGGGTGAACCAAAAATACAATTTCATAATGACGCATGATTTTCTCCTATGGGTTTAATCTCCGCTTACACTGTGAAGATCAGGATTAATTTAAAGGTTAATTGTACAAAATCCACTTATAAAAATCAAAGCCATTAATTTTAAGTTTATGTTGAATATTTGCACACTTTTAGTACTATAAATGTTTAAGAGGATTTCCTATACTAGTAAGACATTAAATTTGGGCAATATCAATGAAAAATAAACTTGAAATAAAATTAATTCACTATATCGGTAAAGCTATTGCAGATTACAAGCTAATTGAAACTGGTGATAAAGTAATGGTCTGCCTATCAGGAGGTAAAGACTCTTTTACTTTGCTTAAAATCTTAAAAATTATGCAAATTCGTAGTAACAATAAATTTGAAATTTTTTCATTTACCCTAGATCAACAACAACCTGGATGGGATGATAGCAAACTAAGAGAATGGTTGATAAATAGTCAAATAAACTTTGTTATCCATTCAGAGGACACCTACTCCATAGTTACAGACAAAATTCCAGCTAATAAAACCTACTGTTCTCTTTGTTCAAGGCTCAGAAGAGGTATTATATACAATTATGCGACAAAACACGGTTTTAATAAAATAGCTTTGGGCCATCACCGCGATGATCTAATTAACACCTTATTAATGTCAATAATGTATAATGGACAAATCAAATCAATGCCCCCCAAATTATTATCTGATGATAAACGCAATATCGTAATACGTCCAATGGTATACTGCCAAGAAGCTGATATAGCAGAATATGCCATATCAAAAGAATTCCCTATTATACCATGTAATTTGTGCGGCTCACAAGAAAACCTGATCCGTAAAAAAGTAGCTAACTTAATTAAAAATCTCGCCAAAGAAAACCCAAAAATTCCAAGTAATATGCTCCATGCCCTTTCATCATTACAACCCAGCCAACTTATGGATCAGGAACATTTCGATTTCAAATCTTTAACCAGTAGTAATACTGAAAAATATTGTATTGCATAGATTAATAATCTCTCCAAATTTTTTATCTATGCATATATCCATCTTTTAATGCTTGCTTGTTTTCTATACACAGCTCTGCTAAAATATTAATCTATCTTTTATTCATATTATTTGCTTCGTATGAAACTTCTATTGCCTTTATGCTTTATATTATCATTAATACTCAATGATATATTTGCCTATGCTCCTCGGGTAGACATGGAATATAAAGGGGGTAATAAACGTCATATAGGCAGATATGGTTTCTTGTTACCATTATATGAACCAAAATCTAGCTTGCTATTTACCAATATGTTTCTAATGCATGATAGCAAATCAAATGTTGAAGGTAATTTTGGTCTTGGTCTCAGACAAAAAATGTCCCAGAACTCCATTCTTGGTACCTATGGTTTTTGGGATATTAGAAAAATCAAGAATGTAGCAAACAAGGTTCATCAGCTAACTATTGGAATAGAATACCTTACTAAGCTATTTGAAGCCAGAATCAATGGATATTTCCCTCAAAATAAACGCTTTTTAATTGATTCAACAAACGTTGCTGTCCCTTTTAGGCTAACCAGAGAGTTTAACCAAACTTTAGGTAACACTATTCAAACCATTGACTCTAATGTTACAACTACCAGTAAGTACGAGATCCCATTGGCCGGCTTTGATATTGAAATTGGGGGCAATATCTTTGATAGATTAGAAGTTCATACAGCATATTATCATTTCAATGGCAGAGATAGTGCCAAATCCGTTAACGGCACTCGCCTTAGGAGTAGTTTATATCTATACAAAAATTCATCAACTAACCATTGGCAAGGGTTAGATATTCAAGGAGAGTTGAACTATGACAACATTAGAAAGTGGAGCAACTATTTAGGAATTAGACTTACTTGGTCATTTACTAATACCAAAACTAAACCTGCGAGAAATTCTATTAATGATAAGATGACTCAAATGATTATTCGCGATGTAGATGTTATCTCTGATAGCACCACTAAGAGTGTTATAACTCAATTAGCAGAAATAGAAGAGACCACAGGGTTTGCTGCTGCTTTGCTTACAAACGATGATATAAAAAAATTAGGTCTAGAAAATGTTGAATTTGTTGGTAAGAATACAACTATATTTAGCGATGGCCAAGCATTTAGGACAGAACTAGAACAAAAAATAAACCACTCAAGCTATAACTTAATGGGCATTATAACTAGGGACAAAAATAATAAGTTGACATTTCTTCCATTAATTAATTCTAGTGATAACACCATAAATACTGAAGTAAGTAATAAAATATCACAAAGTATAAGCAATGCCGGGCTTGTTCCTGAAAATTCCTTGGCCAAAACTAATGAACAACAGCAAGCCTTCGCTAAGTCATATGAACTAAAAATAATTGATGAGCAGAATTCAACAACTGGAATTCTTGTAATTGCTAAAAATGCTGCTTTTCTTAATCTTAATAAAAAGGTATATCAAGATAATAAAAATAATGAGCTTTACAGAATTCTTACTGATGATTTAAAAGAAGATTTTTCTAAAGTATATAGTGGTGCCGGTTATAGATATCCTCTTATACCTCTAGTTATCACAGATCCATCAACTCGCCATATTGGATTACCAGGGATTACCATGGCCTATAAAATGTCAAACTTAGTATTTAATAAGTTACCCCAAGCTATTCAAGATAAAGTTCAGCAGTCAGGAATTGATATTAATGAGGTGGATATCTTGTATGTGAATCAGTACTTATATTTTTCTGCTAGTGCAGAAGAAGATAATGCAAACCCACCTAACCATGTACCACTTCAACCAAATGAGCCTGCACGCATTAGATTCAATGTTTATGCTCACAATAATGCTCCAAACTTGACTCCAACTTACTATGATAGACATAATTACATCAAAGTATCTGTTATGCCATTAAATGGTGCTCTAATTGATATCGATAATAGTGCTCCGCAAGATATTCATACTCATACATTAAATGGCCGCAATGTCTGGTCACCTCAGCATAGTAGTAATCTACCTCTTACAGTATATGCCCCTACTAACAGAGTTCCAGGTGGTACCCAACCTGCAGGTGCATTTTATAGCGTAGGAATAATCCAGCCTAACCATCCAGGAACCTCACCCATACCACGAACCGGGAAAAAAGCAGTTATAACCCTCCATCAAGTTTCAGATAATAGTGATGATAACAAGTTAAGAGCCATTAACCAAAATGGTACTTCTGAACAATCACTAGTAGAGAAGTTAAATTCTTTTATAACCGGAGTTACAAAAAACAATATCCATCATCCTGGGCTTGATAATACTCACCACTTTATAGATAACATTCTTCCATTTGCCGAGCTCAATAGCATTTCCTATACAAACAATGTATTCGCATCAGATAGAAGTAAAGCCGGGTTTTAGTCATAAATAACTGCTTAATCTAACCAATTAAAATTTAATTTGGCATGCATAGCTAACTCTTTTTTATGCTCCAAGTAGTTATTATCAAATTTTCTAACTAACCGCCAAAATCTTTGGCTATGATCAAGATGAATTGTATGACATAGCTCATGGATCAACACATATCTTGCTAAATGTTTTGGCAAGAATAGTAATTTATAATTTACGCTTATATCTTTCTTTGCTGAGCAACTGCCCCAAATAGTTAACTGCCCCCTTATTGAAGCATCCCGATAATCTAAATTAATCTCCTGACTAAGTGTTTCTAAGTATCCAAGTAGATTTTCCTGTGCTAATTTAAATAACCATTGCTTAATAATTTTTTTAAATTTAGTCTCGATAATATCCCCAAGAACTACTAAAGAAAAATCTGGCCTTTCAATGTATTTGCATACTCCTTTACTAGCCATATAAGTGATTTGGTATTTTCTTTGTAAAAATTCAATAGATATCTCACTTGGAAAATAAAACTCTTGTTTTGGTTGGTTCTTACTAATTTGTTTACTGATCCAAGTTTTATGGGTATCAATAAATTGTTTTATGTTAAAATCAAATTTCTCAGGAACAACTACCTCAACACCTTTTGTACTCGTATAGGTTATTTGTGGTCTCTTCGCTTTTTTGCTGATCCTTACTTGATAATCTAGAGTGTCTACATCTTCCATATAGCAAATTATCTAGTGTAAATCTTTACAAAATTAATAGTTCTTGGGATCAATTTGAGCATTGCTTCATTCATAGCAACAACCCCACCATAAGCATTATCAGTTGGACATGGAATTTTTACTTTAAATAATCTGCTAGCAATGATCTTTTGTTTTCTAAGATCGTAAAGATTAGCAATGTAGGATACTAAAATTTCACTCTGAGTATCTAAGAAACTCTGATGCCATTGTAGAATTCTAATGTTTAATTTCCAATTAGCAGTTTTAGCAAAAGCATTCCCTATTACAGCCTTGAATAACCCAGCTTTATTAAAGCTCTCTAATAATAGTTCTTGTAAAAGGTTAGAAGGATTTGCTGACCATTTACTATAGGCATATTCACTAATTTGGAACTCCCGTTCAGAATATAGCATAGCATTAGTTTGTAAACCACGAATAGCGTTTGGAACATCAATAGCTAAAACTTGCTGATTGCTATACCCCCTAGTAACACGTACAGGTGCTAACGTATAGTAATCTATTGGCTTAACGTTAACAGGACCTAAACTACATCCAGATAAAAACAGCAATGGTAATAATAAGAATTTTTTTGTCATTTATCCTCCCTCTCCAGGGCCAATCCTAGATTTTGCCCTTCCCCTAACCAACATTGATGGATCTTCTTGTAAATCGCGAGATAAATCATTAAAACTTGAGAGAGCATGCTCTAATTTCTCCATCGTTTTACTCATCAAAGGGATCAATTGTTGATTTAAATCGATTATTAACTTGCTAGTATCACCCATAGTATTATTGAAATATTTAGTAGATTTACTAACCGAAACAGATGTACCTTCAAAACTAGCTAAAGTTTTCTCAGCTTGTTCAATAAACCTTGGCATACGTTGACTTACTTTAGAAATATCTTCTATCAACATATTAAATTTTTCAAAATTTTCATCTATAGACTGCATCTTAGTAGATAAATGCCTAGCAATTGTATCAAAACTCTTTAACATATTCTTAAAATACTGCTGATTTTCATCATCTAATATACCTTCTATTCTTGCGACTAAACTTTTTAAGTTTATAGTGGCTTGGTTAATGGCTTGATCAATTTCAACAAATAGAGAAGGACTAGATTTAATAACAGGATAAGGCTCATTTAGTTTGGCTTTAATCTTCCTACCATATGGAATTAAAGTTTTTAAACCAATAAATGCCAAACCAGTTATTCCTTGGGATGTAATAGTTGCATAGGTTTCATCAGTTATCGGAGTATCTGTTGCAATTTGTAAAGTTAAAATTATTTGCCTAAAGTTTACCTGATCAATTTCAATTCGATCAACATACCCAACTTTAACACCATTATATTTAACCGAAGATTTTTCTGACAACCCAGATACTGATTCACTAAAATATACCCGATACGTATCATGTTTTACACCATTAGAACCCCTAGATAACCAATATACTCCATAAATCAACCCAATCCCAAGGATAATTACAAAAACACCTAAAAATAAATAATTAACTTTGACATTCACTATATATTACTTCTTCTCATTTAAATTAATAAAATTAAAACTAAGATATTTTAATCAATTTGATCCATTTTGGTAATGTCGTTTGGATCTTTTTCCACCAAAATACGCTTGAATTTCATCTTCTTTTATATTAACAAGCTCATCCATTGGCAAGTTGGCCAATATTCGTCCTCTAGCAATAAATGCAACTCTATCAGCAACATGCCACAAAGTATCTAAATCATGTGTAACTAACACAATGGTTAAATCTAAAGAATCACGTAAATACAAAATTAATTCTTCTAATTTATCAGCACTATTTGGATCAAGTCCGGCAGTGGGCTCATCTAAAAACAACAGTTCTGGCTCCAATGCTAAAGCACGAGCTAAAGCTGCTCTTTTTACCATACCTCCACTTAACTCTGCAGGATAGAGATCAGCAGCATCATTTTTCAAGCCTACCTGCTTTAAACGCAAATATCCAACATCTCTACAATCAGAGCTTGATAAACCAGTAAACTCACTAATAGGGAAACATATATTTTCCAATACCGTTAATGAACTAAACAATGCACCATGCTGAAATAAAACTCCCCAACACTCTTCAAGTCTAGACATTTCTTGCTTAGAATCATCAGCTAATGATCGACCTAATACATTAATCTTTCCGGCAACTTGCTTTTGAAGTCTTAAAATAGTCCTAATAAGAGTTGTCTTTCCAGATCCAGACTCACCCACAACTGCAGAAATATCACCACATACCACATTAAAATTCAGATCTTGATGAATAGTTGTATTACCAAATTTATTAGTCAGATTTTTAACTTCAATTACATGTTTCATACTAAATATTCTTCCAACTAAATATTATTGAGAATATTGCATCAGCAATAATAATCAAGAAAATAGCTTGCACTACACTTTTTGTAGTATTTCTACCTACACTATCGGCACTTAATTCAACCCTAAAGCCCTGAAAACAGCCAACTAAACCTATTATCAAAGCAAAAACAGGAGCTTTGCCAAGCCCAATAAGATAATGCTCTAATTGCAGTTCATCTTGAAGCCGCATTAAATAATCAGAAAATTCCACATGCAACATAAATTTTGACATTACCATACAACCAAAGATCCCAAAAATATCAGCTAAAAAAGTTAACAATGGCATAACTATCAATAATCCTAATATTCTTGGTACAACTAATCTCTCATGTGCAGAAACACCCATCGTATTAAGAGCATCTATTTCTTCATTAATTTTCATCATCCCGATCAAAGCAGCATAAGATGAGCTAGTCCTACCAGCAGCAATTATTGCTGTTATCAGAGGTGAAAATTCTCTTAACATAGCAACTCCAGAATAATAAGCTATATAAATGTTAGCGCCGTAAGTTTTTAATTGCAGTCCCATCTGGTATGCTAAAACAACACCTATTAAAAAAGCCAATAAAGATACTATGGGTATAGCATTAACCCCAGCATCTTCAACAGCAGCAAACACCTGTCGAAGAGATAATCCTTTGCCTGACCGTGCCATTTTTAGAATATTATTGGTAATATAACCAATAAAGTTAATAAACAACAATAAATTAGTGACTTTTAAATTAAATTGATAACCAATTTTTTCAATAAATGAAAATTTTTTACTAACCTTCTGTTCAACATTATTTTCAACAATTTTTTTAATTTCAGCTAGCAAAGCTAATTTTTTCTTACTAAAGCCACAAAAAACTACCTCTGCATCAGCAGACAATCTCTCTATTATTACGTTAATAAGCCAAGCACCCGTAGAATCTAACTTTTTTATATTTTCGCCATTCACAATTATTTTATTAGACGAAATTTCTGGAAGTTTCTCCACCTGCAAACGCAAAACATTATAAAAAGAAACTGTCCATTCACCAGTTAATAGAATGCTGTCTTTAAATACAGAAATGGATTGGATCACAGTACTAGTCACCATAATGAATCATGATTTACCTAAGATATTATTTCGACCATTTTTTCAAATATTTAAACAAAGTACGTATTGCTAATGCTTCCCCACCATATGGCCTACCAGGAGTACTTGAAGAATTCCAACACATCATATCAAAATGAATATAGTCTTTAACTTTATCTTGAATAAATTTCTGTAAAAATAATCCCGCTTTTATAGCACCACCATATGGTTCTTTTGAAGTACAATTTAATAAATCTGCATAATCTGATCTAATGGTTTTCTCATAATTTTTATAATACGGCATGTGCCAAACAGGATCATTAATTTCATAGCTTAAATCCACTAGCTCGCGAGCTAATTTAAGGTTATCACAAAACATAGACGGTAGATCGGGAGCTAAACCATAACTAGCTGCTCCAGTTAAAGTAGCCATATCTATCAATAAATCTATTCTTTCACTAGAGGCTTCATATAAAGCGTCAGATAAAACAACTCTACCTTCAGCATCAGTGTTATCAATTTCAATCTTTAATCCAGATTTTGTTGTAATTACATCCCCTGGACGATATGCACAACCTGAAATAGAATTCTCAACTGCTGGGATTAATACCCTTAAGTTAATAGGTAAATCGGTTTGGATAATCATTCTTGCTAAAGCTAAAACATTCGCTGCACCGCCCATATCTTTTTTCATATCACGTATTGCCTGTGCCGGCTTTAAATTCAATCCACCAGAATCAAAACAAACACCTTTACCTACTAAAGTTAGGCTAGGATTGCTACTATCTCCCCAACGTATATCTATTAGGCATGGTTTACGCTCGCTAGCCTTACCAACTGCAAATATTGCTGGATAGTCATTTTCCAGAGTATTTCCATCTATTATTTTAACTTTAGCTCCAAGATCACCAAGCGATGAGGCCTGTTTCGCTAATTCAGCTGGTCCAAGTTGATTTGAAGGAGTGTTAATTAAATCGCGTACCCAATATATATTTCTAAGCATATGAACATCTTCATCCTGCAATGAGTTAATTTTTAACTTGGGTTGACTAGAAGATTTTTTATACGCAGCTAACGCCCACATAAATTGTCCCTGTATATCAAAATCATCAAAGTGATATGTATGCTCAGGTAATTTACTGAATATTGTGGCATAATTATAAGGATCATTGGTATTACCAATACCAAAATGTACTGATCCTATTTTACCTTCCTTGGTTGGAATTAAACACACTTGACCAACATCACCTTTAAAATGATTTTCTAAAAGCCAAGTTTTAGTACTCTCATCAACAGATAAATTATTTTTAGCAAATTCCTGCTTGGTATGCGTATATATAGGTATGCTATTACCACTACTAACAAAACAATTTAATTCAGTACTTAACATATCATCCTCTCAATCAATAACTTTATCAGGCTTAGTAAAACTCATATCTAAGGCTACACCAATAGTCATATTGGTTAGACTACCATTGTATACATTCACCCCTTGTAATAGTATCTCATTTTTTCTTAAAGCAGCCAATTGTTGATCGGCCAATATTTGAACATACGGAAAAGAAGCTAGACAAAGAGCATGTGAAGCTGTAACTGGAACACATCCTGGTAAATTGCTTATACAGCAATGAATGACATGTTCATATAAATAACTAGGATCACGATGAGTAGTAGGATGGCTTGTAGCAAAACATCCTCCTTGATCAATCGCAACATCAAGCAATACAGTATTTTTACTCATCAAACACAAATGTTCATTGTTTATAAGGATCGGACTTTTATCATCAGTAATGAATGCAGCACCTATAATCAAATCAGCATTACAAATTTCTTTTTGAATATTTTCAGGCGTTGAAATATAAGTTTTGATCCTGCCGCTAAAGTCTCGCTTAATTCTATCTAAAACTATATCTGACACATCCATAGCTATAACATCTGCTCGCATATTATCAGCAACTAAAATCGAATTTCTACCAACTATACCAGCCCCTAAAACTAAAATTTTTGCTGTAGGTATATTATTTACTTTACCAACGAGAACCCCTTTACCTCCCGTATGACTCATAAGACAGTGGATACCAAGTTGAATAGCAAGTTGACCAGCTATTTCACTCATAGGCTTAAGAATTGGAAGCTCTCCAGATTCTCGAATTGACTCATAGGCTATTGCAGTACATTTAGAATTTAAAAGATCTTGAGCAAGCTTTTTATTTGATGCAAGATGTAAAAAACTAAATAATATATGTTCACTAGTTAAGTACTGACACTCAGTAGAATCAGGTGCTTTAACTTTAAGTATCAGCTTTGCTTTTTTATATAATTCAGCTGGAGCTGATAATACTTCACACCCTACATCTAAATATTGCTGATCTGAAAATCCAGTACGTAAACCTGCATCATGTTCAATAATAACTTTATGACCATTAGAAATTAATTCTCTAGCATAGTTAGGGAGCAAAGATACTCTGTATTCATCAGACATTATTTCTTTAGGAACACCTATTATCATGCTTATTTTTTAAGTATTTTAATAATTTCTGGAACTATCTCAAACAAATCTCCAACCAATCCATAATCTGCTACTTGAAATATAGGAGCTTCTTGATCAGTATTGATTGCAATAATAATTTTACTATCCTTCATCCCAGCCAAATGCTGAATGGCTCCTGATATTCCTACAGCAAAATATAAATTAGGGGCCACTACTTTCCCAGTTTGCCCTATCTGAAATTCATTAGCAATATATCCTGCATCAACCGCAGCTCTGGTCGCCCCAACTGAACCTCCAAATAAATCTGCTAACTCTTCTATTAAACAAAAATTTTCGGCACTTTTTAACGCGCGACCTCCAGCAATTATCACATCTGCGCTAGTAAGATCTGGCCTTTGTACTTCAGGATATTCCATTGAGATAAATTTAGCTTGGTTATTTTGAATAACTACATCTATTTTCTCAATTGGTGCAGAATCACTTTGAACATCAATCTGCGGAAATGCAGAAGCTCTAATACTTAATAGTTTGATGGTATCTGAGCTTTTTATAGTAGCCAAAATATTGCCTGCATGCATAGCTCTGACAAAAATATCCTCTTTTTTGATCTGTACAATATCCGAAATCGGCATAACATCCAATTGAGCTGCAATTCTTGGTAATAAATTCTTTCCAAACGTTGAATGTGATATAGCTAAATTCTGATAGTTTTTCACTAATTTAACAATAAGCTTACTTGTATTTTCCGCCAATTGATATTTATACTCAGGATCATCAACTAAATACACTTTTTCACATCCATTAATCTGACTGGCCTGTTTAGCAACTTCGTGGCAATCACTACCTACTACAACTAAATCGAAAGTCTTAGATATAGAACTTATTGCGTTAGCAACGGATAACGTTAAAACACTTAGAGAAATATTATTATGCTCTGCAATAACTAATGTTTTCATTTAACAACCATAGAAGACAAATTAAGTTTATCCACAAGCTCCTCTGAACCACTGAGAATAATCCCCTGCTCGCGCTTCAAAGGACTATCATATCGAATTTCTTCGTACCCAGTATGTTCTGGAATATTAAGATCAGAGAAATTTATTTTATTAAGAGGCTTATTCTTGGCCTTAATAATATTTGGCAAAGATGGATATCTAGGTTCATTCAAACGCAGATCTACCGTAATAACTGCAGGCATAACAAGCTGTAAAGTCTCAAGACCATTATCAACTTCTCTAACAACTTTAAGATAATCATCTCCAATAGTCAGCTCAGAAACAAATGTTCCTTGAGGCCAATCTAGTAATCCTGCTACCATTTGACCAGTATGACTATGATCTCCGTCAGTAGACTGTTTCCCCATAACAATAAGATTAATATTCTCTTCTTGGGCTAGTTTAGCTATTATTTTGGACACTACTAAAGTACATAACTCAACATCCGTATTTACTAAAATACCTCTATCTGCTCCTATAGCTAAAGCCCTGCGCATAGATTCTTGAATATCTAAAGACCCAATTCCAACAATAATTACTTCAAAACCATACTTTTCTTTCAATCTTACCGCTTCTTCTACAGCTATCTCATCAAAAGGATTAATGGAATATCTTGCATTATTAGATCTCACAATTTTATTTTCTTCATCAGGAAAAACTTTTGCGTAAGGGTTAATTACTTGTTTCACACAAACTAATATCTTCATTTCATACCTATATCTATATACCTAGTATGATACCTAACAATATTAGTAAAGGTAAACTATTTAGTAAATTTACTAAACAAATTATTCTATTCCATGATATTATACGATAAGATTAATTGATGTTTGATCATTAAATGAACGAAGATTCTTTGCAGTACGATGCATTAATTATTGGGGCAGGCCCTTCCGGACTAGCATGCGCTATCCAGTTAAAACAGTTAATTTCCCCCACCCAATCTACAGATTTTAAAATAGCAATCATAGAGAAAGGAGCATCCGTCGGTGCTCATATTCTATCAGGAGCAGTTATTAATACTAAGTCCTTAACAAGCTTGTTACCTCAATGGGAACAAAAAATTCCCCATACAAAAGTTACTAAAGACAAATTGCTTTTTTTAACTAAAAACAGAGTTTTCCCCCTACCAATATTCAAACAAATAAGCAATCGGAACAACATTATAGTATCCCTTGGAGAAATGTGTAAACACTTAGCAGAGCAAGCTGAAAATATGGGGGTTGATATTTTATCAGGTGTAAGTGCGAAAGAACCATTATATAAAGATGACACAGTATGCGGTATTTTAACTACAGATTATGGTCTTGGAAAACAAGGTAAAAAACTTGCAACTTTTCAGCCAGGAATAAAAATATTTGCTAAACAAACTATTATTGCTGAAGGTGTTCGCGGCTCTATAGCAAATCAACTTATTAAGAAATTTGACTTATATAAAGACTCACAGCCTCAAACTTATGGCCTAGGAATTAAAGAATTATGGGAAATAAAAAGTTCTCAACATAGACCTGGTCTAGTTACTCATACTATGGGATGGCCTTTAAACAACAAAGCATATGGAGGTGGTTTTATTTATCATTATCAAGAAAACAAAGTAATACTTGGACTAATTACTGGACTAGACTATCAAAACCCTTATATCGATCCTTTTAATGAAATGCAATTACTTAAAACCCATCCATACATAAAGAAACTCTTAAAAAACGCTAGTAGACTAAATTACGGTGCTAAATCTATTTCCGAAGGAGGCTATCAGTCAATACCCAAACTTACCTTTCAAGGAGGAATGCTGATAGGTGACAGTGCTGGGTTTGTTAATGTACCTAAAATAAAAGGGGTAGATAATGCAATGCAATCCGGAATAATTGCTGCAAAAGCCGTTTATGAAAATATTAACGAAGATAAAATAGAGGTGTTTAGATATCAACAGCTTATCAAAAAAACTGATATGTACAAAGACTTACATACAGTTAGAAATATTAAACCATTTTTCAAGTATGGATTAATACCTGGGATGCTATATTCAGTCTTAGAACTACTTTTTTTCAAAGGAAAAACTCCTTGGACATTTAAACATAGGATTGATAGGGAAAGTCTATTAGCAGCAAATAAATGTAAAAAAATTAATTATCTACAACCAGACAATGAATTAATATTTGATAAAGCTAGTTCTTTGTATTTATCAGGAACAATACACAGAGATAATCAAGATAGTCATTTGAAGTTGAAAAATATAAATCAAGCTATTGAGATAAATTATAAAATATATGACTCACCAGAATCTAGATATTGTCCAGCAGGAGTCTATGAAATAGTCTATAATAATAGTAATAAGCCTATTTTGCAGATTAATTTTCAAAATTGTTTGCATTGTAAAGCTTGCGACATTAAGGATTTAAACTATAACATTGTTTGGACCATACCTGAAGGAGGTGAAGGGCCAAACTACATGAATATGTAGTTCAGATAATTATTTTAATGCGCTATAAGTACGGTGTTTTCTGTCAATTGGTATTTGAAATTGTAAATTAGTGGTGCTCTGCACCACATGCTGTCTATATAGCGCATTAAAATAACTATCTGAGCATCCACACAATTCTTATTCAATTTTAATTATTGTCCTAATATTTCTTGGATTTTGTTAAATGCATATCGGGCTTGTTCAGGTCTTGTATATTTTTTTGCAAATTCAATTGCATTCTTTGAGAAGAACTTTTGCTGCTGCTTGTTACTTATTAATTCTCTTAATTTAATAATCAACAAATCGAGTTCACCTATCTCTACAAATACTCCACTCTCTGCTTGCTCAAGAAATTTGCTAGCAGCCCCCTTTGGAGCATACAGTAAAATTGGCTTACCCATGCTCATAGATTCTAACATTTTAGATGGTATAACCGTTTCATTAGTATCTATATCCCGTAATATAATTAAAGTAACATCCATTATAGACCAATATTCAGGCATAACATCACTTGGGAAAGGCCCCCGGATAATAACATTATCTAATAATTCAGCTTTAGCGGCTAATATGTCGCGATCTATTCCATCTCCAATTAGCATGAATTTTGCTATTTTTTCTTCAGAAAATATATTTGCTATCTGAAAAACTATATCTAAGTCATGAGCCATACCCATAGTACCTATATAACCCACTACAAACTTATCCTTAAGGGAATATTTATTTAGTAGGCTAATATTTTTATCCTTAGGATAAAATATAGTTGGGTCATAACCGGATATAGATAAGTGTATCTTCGCATCACTTATCCCCAATTTATTTAAATACGCTCTAAAGCTAGGAGAAAGTATAAAAATAATACTAGATTTCTTATAGAGCCATCTTTCAATTTTCTTTACTAATCTCATTGCAAGAGACATCTTCATTGCACCAACGGATACTACAGAATCAGGCCATAAATCGCATAGAAATAAAACAAAAGGCTTCCTTCTAATTAAAGATAATACACATCCAGATACAGCACAGAACAATTGTGGAGTTATTGCAATTATTACATCATCTTTTTTCTGGAATAGTCCTGCAATAAAAGATGTACACATATAAGATAAAAAATCTAAAATTCTTCTTACAACCCCTTTATTCGGATACATGAAAGTTTTTATTCGTAAAATATTAATTAGCCCATCTTTTTCTGTTTGATAAATCTTATTCTTGTACCCAGCAAATATTTTCCCTCTTGGAAAATTAGGAAAAGACGTAATTACTAATACTCTTCCCCCCAATTTAATCCACTCGTTTGATAGTTCACGGACAATTCTTGCATTGGCAGTCATTTCAGGATGATAATTATCTGATAAAAATAAAATTTTCATTATAATCCTATTTTTATTTTATTGAAGAATCTTGAGCATATACAATATGACTGCCAGGAGCATTAATTTTTACTGTTAATACTCTATCAACATTCATTCCACTTATAAACTCACTTTGTTTTTCTGGAGGCACAACAAACAGCAAGAACCCTCCTCCTCCAGCACCTAATAATTTACCACCGACCGCACCCTTAGCTAATCCTCGAGAATACAACTCATTAATTGCAGAATTAGAAATAGAGTTACTTAGCTTTGATTTATGCAGCCAGCTTTTATGCAACATTTCTCCAAAGTTTAATATGCTCTTCGAGCTTGATAATACAGAGGCTCCATCTTCTGCTAGTTCTCTCATCTTAAATAAAGTATCTTTATTTTGCTCTATGTTTTTAACAATCTCTGTTGCAATTTTTGTAGAATGCCTTCTTATTCCCGTATAGACTAAGACAAGATGAGATTCTATTTCCCGAATTCTCTCATTTGAGATTGGTAATTTATTAACAATGTAATCTCCATTTTTGCGAAATTCTATGTAATTTATCCCACCAAAAGCAGCAAAAATTTGATCTTGACAACCGACGGTATCTTGCAAAATATTTCTTTCAATATGAATTGCTTCATCAGCTAAATATTTTGGAGAAACAAACTCATTCCTATATGCATATAGAGCATTTAAAATGCCAACAACAAATGTCGATGAAGTTCCAAGACCTGTCAAAGCAGGAAGCTCAGAAGTATAATTAATCTCAACTCCAGAAATAATATTACAATGCTGCAAACATATTCTGAATAAATTATGTTTTATATCTGCAACCTTTGAGACACATTCTAACTGCCTATAAGCAAGTCTAATATTATAATCAAATAGTTCTGAATAAAAACTATGGATAGAATGGTATCCATTAATATCTACTGCTGTTCCAAGAACAGCTCCCCCGTGCTTAGTAAAATAGCTAGGGTAATCAGTGCCTCCCCCCAAAAAACTAATTCTCATTGGTGTTTTAGATATAATCATACTAAGACCTAATATTTTCCTCTATAAATTTGTCTGCTCTTAACAAAGAACTAGGCGTGCCAATATCAATAAAAGGTATTTGCTCTAAAGAATGTACATAAAAATTTTTATTTTTACCCAATAGATAAGGTATCACATCTTTTTCAAAACTTAACACATTTCCATCTGGGAAACTTTCTATTAACTCTCGCTTTAATAGATATATTCCCCCATTAATTAATCCAGTTTCACTAGATTTCTCATCAAAACTCTTTAATTTATTATCACTAGTTACGAGCATTCTACCATATTTATTAGATCCTCTTCTATTCAATCCCAAAATTACCCCATCTGAACCATTATCAATCAACATATTAAGCATCACAGAGTAATTACTCAAAAGTAGGGTATCACCATTAGCAATCAAAAATTTTTTTGGCTCTTTTCTATTGTTTGCACAATACTTTATAGCTCCACCAGTTCCAAGCGGTTCTGGCTCGACAATACAGGTTATATTTATCTCTGGATTATCAGTTTGGTTATATTCATTATGTATGTAATCAATCACTTGAGTTGATAAATATCCTGTTGAAATAGTAATATTTAAAAAACCCTGTTTTTTAAAATATTCTATTAACCAGTATAAAAAAGGCTTCCCAGATACTTCTACTAAACATTTAGGGATATTTTTGGTAACTTCCTTCAGTCTAGTGCCAAACCCACCAGCTAAAATTAATATTTCTATATCATCTAATTGTTTTATCATTTACTTCACAATCCTCTAATGTATTGTATCCATTCAGTTACAAATCCCATAACTGTTGAGCGTGACTCTGGAACTTCAATATAACTTTGCAATTTTTTAGTCGAAATCTGATACATACTCTTTTTAGCAAGCTTCTCAATAGATACAGATGATTTTGCAAATTCAATAACCTCTTGTAACTTTATTGTTCCTCTAGAAGTCAAATTTATTATTTCATTTTTTATAGTATCATTATTAGCAATCTGTAAACAAATACTGCCAGCATCATTAGTGTGAATATATTGTAATTCGCTGTCTGGATGCATATAGAGCTTCTTATCATTTAAAATATCATAAATAGGATTCTTCCATAACCCAGGCCCTACAAATCCTCCACATCTAAAAATAATCCATTTTTTAGCAACATGTTGCACGCAAAGCTCTGCAAGATACTTATGAAATCCGTATGCCGACTGTACAGAACCATCAATTTGTTGATCTTCTCTTGTAAAGTCAGGAGAACTACAATCAGAATATACATCGCAAGAAGACATTAAGATATATTTATTAAACTTGAAGTCTTCCAAAGATTTCCTAACAGTTAAAACTGATGCTTCAAAATCTATAATAGGACTTTTATTAGATAAAAATTTTTTTGAATTTCCATTGGCATTAATAAATAAATCACACTGTTTGCCAACAAATCTTCCGTAATTATCTCTAGTAATTACTTCATAGTACAAATCATACTTTTCACAAGCAGCAACTATCCCAGAACCAACAAACCCTTTTCCACCTAAAATAAAAATCAATATAATCTCTCAAATATCAAATTCTTATGGATGAACGATCATTCTCATACATCTCAATATACCAGTTAATAGTTTTCTCCAGACCAGTTTTTATATCAGTATCACAAAATAAACCAAGCTTATTAATTTTATCTACATCAAATATTTTAATCATTTGACCATCTGGTTTAGACAAATCCCAACAAAGCTTACCATTATACCCCATCAATCTTTTAATAGTTTCAGCTAATTCTTTAATACTGGTTGTTGTTCCTGTAGAAATATTAAATGTTCCGCGTATATCAAAATTATCAATGAAATGCGGTATTATCTTTGCAACATCTCCTGCATATACAAAATCCCTCTTTGGAGAACCTGTTCCCCACATTTGAATTTCTTTATCTCCTCGTTCATTAGCCTCATAAAATCTACGGATCATTCCAGGAATAACATGTGATTCATTTTCCCTAAAATTATCAAATTCACCATACATATTCCCTGGTATCAGCACAATAGAGTTTAGCTTGTATTGAGCATAGTATGACTTACTTGCCACTATTCCCATTTTTTTTGCCATAGAATACCCTGCACTCTCTTCCTGAGCATAACCGTCCCACATAGATTCCTCTTTAATAGGAGATTCAGCTATAGCCGGGTAACTGCAACCTCCAATAGTATAGATAAGCCTATCCACATTAGATTTAGCTGCTTGCTCAAACACTAAAGACATAAGTAATATATTCTGATAGAAAAAATCTGCAGGATATGTTCTATTAGCTCCTATACCACCAGAATAAGCCGCTAGATGCACAACAATATTTGGACAGATCTCTGCAAACATCTTCTTAACCTCTACTTGGTCAAGAAGATCATAATCTTTACTTGAGACACCAAAAATTTCATCATCAGGATATTTCTGTTGTAGAACCTGGTTTAAATGACTACCTAGAAACCCTGTGACACCAGTAACTAAAATTTTATTTTTCATAACTCTTAAGAAAAATTTAATTTTGAATAAGCAAACTTAAAATATTTAACCATTCTATTAAAATTTGCTTAAGAATACAATACAATAAAAATATACTGATATTAGTCAACAGGTTAAAATATGTTCAAAACATGCTATAGCTTATTAACTAAGTTATCCATTTAAATATTTTGACAAAGATCAAAGAGTCCCTATCTATGCATTTCTTGATAATAAGCAATCTTTATGTCGCCGTCATCAACGGCGATGGTCTACGATGCTGTTGCTAAATAAGTATTATATTGCTCAGTCAGCTAGGAATTTTATTCAATATAAAAAAATATATCTTATAGTAACACTAGAGGAATTGGCAGTAAGTATTTTTTTGCATTTAGCCTATTCTCAAAATGACTTTCATTAATAAATAATTAAGCAGTAGTGTAAAAGGCGTCACAGATATTTTCACAATAACCGGTATAAAAACAAATGTTAACAAAAAATGCGTATATAAATATTTGCTAACTAAATATATTACATGGGAAAAAAACCAGATACTAAATAATTGGAATACACCAAACATAATAAATTTTAGCAGCATAAATTCATTATTATGAATAAATATTCTCTTTGTGCTTACAGTAAATACCAATGTTATAGCTACAAATGAACTTAGACAGTTTGAATATAAAACACTATATTGAAAAATAGCAGTTAACACCGTAAATATACTAATATCAACCAACCAACCAATTCCTGCAATAAAGGAAAATGATAAAAATGGTTTAATATGATTTTTAATTTTATTAGCTATCATATAAATCGTAGCTCTGAAGTATTTAAGTAAAAAATAAATTTCAGGTTGTTCAGTAAACCCTAACAAATAATTTTGTCCCCAACATAGCACTAAATTACAATAAAAATCTACTAAAATAATTTACTATTTATAAAAAACTGTCTCACAACAATCCAATCTAATATTTCACCCGTATACTATAGAAAAATACAGCTCAATTAAAAATATGGGACCTACGACATGCGACAATCTGTATCAATTTGGCTAATTTATGTCTGAAACATGAAATAATAGACAAATAAAGTTGAATTTTTCTAATTAATTCTATGTATTTGGATATTTCTCCATATTCTACTTATTTCTTGAAATTTTATCATTTATGCAGTAAACACTCACATCAATAGCGAAAGATATAAGGGTTTACAATCAGAGCAATCTACATTACCCTGGTTTATATTTGCGCAAAAACATACCTACAAACAATTATAGAGTGACAGAATTAGCATCGAATCAAGGTTCAATAAGGACACCTTTTTTGTTGAAATATGTCTTCTTTTAGCAAGACAAGGTTCTCAAATAGAGAATATATCCATACAATTATTAGAATTTTTATAGTAGTTTTTATATCTCTTCTAAAAAAGATAACATATAGTAAATTTATTTATCATAGATACATTTACATACTCTAAGTGCTCATATATACTTTTCGGGTAAATGTTAAATCAAATTTATAAAACCTAATTTTAGTATACTTTAATAACTAAATAAGTAAAATTAATGAATAAATTTATTATAATAGATCACTCTATCAAAGATAATTCTGGGCATTACTTAGAATATGCGTCACGAATCCTATATTATTCTAAGGAGCTAGGGTTTGAACCTATACTATTAACTAATAAATTATTTAAAAATTATGTTCCAGATAATATAACTGTTTACCCAGTTTATACTAAAACTTTCTTTGAAAATAATTTTTCTAAAAGTTCATCTATATTCGTTCGCATTTGTATGCAAGCTAAATTATTTTTTAATAGTTTTTTCGGGCATTCTATTAATGGAGTTATAATAATAATTTTAAAAATAATCCTAAAAAAACCGGTTACAAAAATATTTCTAACAATAAATCGGGTTTTAAAAGAGATTTACTCATTGCTCCGTATTAAGAGCATATTTCTAGTACTTATAGCAAGTTATGAGTTCCTTTTAGAAAAGGCAAAACACTTGGCTAATAAAGATGGTGGTGAAGATAAAGATAAAAATAAATATAAAAATAAAATATTTAGAAAAACATTTACTACAGCCAAGAAAAAATTCTCAAAAGAAACTTTTCGGATTTTAAGAAAATTAAATGTTTCTTCTAAGGATGTTATTCTTATACCAACAGTTGAAATTTGTGAACTGTTGGGGATAGCTGACTTAATCAAAAATCAACCAGACTTTAAAAAAATGAATTTCCATTTTATATTTAGAAGAGAATTTTTTGACTATACACATTCGTCAGATATTCTTGCAATAAGAAGAATATATAATTTTTATTTCTCTAGAGTAAAATTCTATTGCGACAATATGCATTTTTACTCAGATACTAAACAGCTCTGTGAACTTTACAATGGTTTAGGTTTTTTTAATTTTGATTTATTGCCAATTCCTATACCAATAGAACCACAAAAAAAAGTTGTTAAATCTAACAGTCCTATATCATTTACTTATTTAGGAGATGCTAGAGATGAAAAAGGATTTCAAAAATTACCTTATATTGTAGCTGAATTATGGAAAAATTACATATCTAACGGGAAAATAAGAATATTTTTTCAGGCAAATTTTAACTGTCCTAAAGGAGAATTTAATTCTGCTAGTGCTAGACTTAACTTATTAAGATATCCTAGCGATAAAGTAAAGCTCTTCTTAAATAGTATGAGTAACAATGAATATAACAATCTATTAAATAATGCTGACATTATTATTATTCCTTATGAGTCCAATAATTATAAATACAGAAGCTCAGGAATATTAGTAGAAGCACTCTCTAGACTTAAGACCGTATTAGTTCCATCAGGTACATGGATGGCTGCTGAATTATCTCAGCTCCACAACACTTACCATAAATACTTGTTAGAAAAATATGAAATAGGGGAAAAACTAAATCTTCTTAAATATAAATGGACTACACTATCAAATAATTCTGTACCACAAGAAAATAATAATATCCTACATTACTCTTCTCAAATGATTAGTACAATCTTTTATAAAGAAAAAGACGCTAGCGAACTAGTTCTGTTTATAGAGGGATTGTCTATAGAAAATCCTAATATATTATTAATAGAAATTGCTGAAAAAAATGATGATGATGAATCATTAAACAGCAAAAATATTCAAATTCATCTACCAAAAAACACAGATAATAGTGTTAAATTATCAATTTCTCCTGATACATCATATTTTTGGATAGGTATAAAGACACTGTCCGATAATAAATCAGAAATTAGTAAAATAAAAGTTAGTTTTCTTAAAACAAATAAAGATATCCCCTCAGATGTAAATATAGGTGGTGAAATTTATTATGATGATGATGATATGTTAAATAAAGCAACATCACTAATAGAGAATTATCAATACTATGAAGATAATGCAAAGCAATTCTTATCTGATTGGAGTGTATTTCATACTATGGACAATTTCATGAAAAAAATATTAATTGATAGATAATAATGACGATGGAAAAAATATCAGCAATATGTGTATCGGACATAAGCCTTGGTTTTGGTAGTCCTCAGATTATGTATTTTGTAAAATCTATTAAGAAGCATCTAAACTTAGACAACATTAAAATTTACGAGCCGGACCAAAATGAAAGACCAATAGAGCATAGAAACACAAACTCTATTAATATAGAAAGAATATATACAGAATTCCCTATATATTTACTAGAAGGGCTTCTTGCATATTTACCATCAGTATTAGATAGATTAAATTTTCATAAACCTCAAGTAATTATTTTATCCTCACCAAAATTAATGATGGTAATTCCCTTCTTAAAATACAAACCTAAATATATAGTTTGTTTAATGTTAGAAAGTTTAGAATTTCTTTTAGAAAATCTGAGCGCATGGAAGAAAATTATATTAATATCTGCATTAAAAATCATTAAAAATAAAGTTGATTTATTTATATTTCCTGAAGAGAATAGAGCAATATTAGATACAAACATTATAAATATAGATCCATCTAAAATTAAGATAGTATATAACGCAGCAAACAAAAAAAATCTAACACTTGATGATTGTTTAAAAAATAGAAAAAAAATCATTTTATACTCCGGTAGTATTTCCGAAGATTCATTCTTGAATTATATGCTTGAATATAATTCAAGCAACGTGATTATAGAGCTTTTTGGAATATTCGAAGGCAAAAATAAAAACAAAAATAAGAAGAATTTTTATAATTATAACCATAATTTAATTTACAGCGGATATTTAAGCGCAATGCAGTTAAATGAGCGAAGAAAGCAATACGCATACTCAATTTGTATGTGGAGGCCTACTGATAATCATTTATTATACGCAGCTCCTAATAAGTTTTTTGAATCTATCGCTGACGGTGTAGTTCCCATTGTCGCCCCTCACCCACAATGCAAACTTATCATTTTAAAATATAAATGTGGCATATTGCTAAAGGACTGGTCATATCAATCTTTTAAAGAAGCTCTTGACTATGCCAATGCAATATATGGAACCGACACATATTATGAATTAGTAAAAAATTGCTTGCAAGCTAGTAATGAGGAAGTAAATTGGGAACATCAATTTTATCATATTAAAGAAAATCTATCTGAATGCAATTTCCTTAATTGAAACAATCTTACTGGATAAATTCCTCTCTGATTATCTAACTAGTTTGCTGGTATTATACTGCTAAATATTCATTAAAGAATATCTAGAACCACAATAAATACTTATTTAATTTATACTTTATATCCATGCCTTCAGCACATGATTTTATATAATAGACGATAAAATACCAACTGTAAATATTATAATTGTTAGTACATAAGTAGTACAATATAAAATTAATATTTTACAGTTCTAAGTAACAATCGCCTAGTATTAATTAATTTAGATGCCGAATCAATACTACAAAAATTTAGTTCTAGAGTGTTTCTCTAGCATAAATATTATGAAAAATGCACTTAAACAAATAATACAGCTAACTATAAGATAAAAAAGTTAAATTTTTGACTTTTTAGAAAAATTTATAGTATATTAGTCTTATTAATAAATAAGCTACTACATTCCAAATTTATTAAAAATATGTAAATAGCACATTTTTCTGGAGTTAAATATGAAAAAAATTTTAGTTACAGGAGGAGCAGGATATATCGGTTCCGTCTTAGTACCAGAGCTACTAAACATAGGTTATGAAGTTACAGTTGTAGATAATTTGATGTTTGGAGGTAATTCCTTGATAACCTGCTGCCAAAGTAAAAATTTCAAATTTATCAAAGGTGATATATGCAACCAAAGTCTGATGAAAAAACTAGTAAGCAAGCATGATATTATTTTTCCTCTTGCTGCCCTTGTTGGTGCTCCTTTATGTAATAAACATCCTGACTTAACAATGAAAATCAATTATGAGTCCAATAAAAACATTGCTGATTTAATCAGCAATGATCAAAAAATCATTTACCCAACTACTAATAGTGGATATGGTATAGGTGAAAAAGATACATATTGTGACGAAAATACTCCTTTAAATCCAATTTCTGTTTATGGGAAAACAAAAGTAAACAGCGAGAAATTATTTCTCGATACTGGGAAAGCCGTTTCTTTTAGATTAGCTACAGTCTTTGGTGTATCTCCACGTATGCGTACAGATTTGCTTGTTAATGATTTTACTTATAGAGCAGTTAAAGATGGTTACATAATTCTATACGAAGATCATTTCAGAAGAAATTATATTCATTTGAAAGATGTTATAAAAGCATTTCTCTTCGGGATAGAAAAATATAGTGAAATGAAGGGTCAAGCTTATAACGTAGGTTTAAGCTCAGCGAATCTTACCAAAAGACAATTGTGTGAGGCAATACAAAAACACATCCCGAAATTTTATATTCATTCAGCCAGCGTTGGTGAAGATCCTGATAAGCGCGATTATCTGGTAAGCAACGAAAAACTAGAAAAATTAGGATGGCAAGCCGATATTGATTTAGATGAGGGTATTAGACAATTAATAGTTTGTTATAATATTATCAGCAATAATCCTTATTCGAATGTTTAATGAAAAAATTTATTTTATTTGATCAGTCACTAGTAAATCTAGAAGGACATCATTATGAATATGCAAATAGAATAATAAAATGTGTGACCGAGAATGGATACACAACTAGCATAGCGGCTCATAAAAATTGTGACACAGAGCTATTAAAATTAAATAAAAAAATATTTCCTTTATATAAATATAAATTTTGGGGACGCCCAGGCAAATATCAATGGTTACTGAAAATTGTATATTATCTGTTAAATAATTTAATAAAGAAAAATTTAAATAACAACTATAAATTTATTAACTTCTTCTTAAATAAAAGAATTAATCTAAAAATTTCCTCTAAAACATTAAAATATATATTCTATCCAGCAACACTAATAAATAAAACTATTATTGATTTATTAGGAGTATATATTTGTGATAATTTTGCTAAATGCACTTTATCTTTTTTAAAAAAAAATGGCTTAGCAAAAGAAAATATTTTCCTATTCCCAACAATATGTTTAGAAGAGATATATGCCTTAAGAAAACTTATGCAGAAATTTGATGAAAACTGCAAATGGTTTTTTATTATCAGGGATATCCCCAAAATACAGCAACTGAGTCAAGTATTAACAGCGCAGAAAATTATAGATTATCTTAAAAAAATCAATAAAAACAGTAATGTTAAGTTTTTTACCGATACAGAATTTTTAAAAAATGAATTTGATCAAAAATTTAACCTCACATTTGTAACATTACCTATTCCATGTGATCTTAATAATGCTAAACATGAAAATAAGATAGATAAGATATTAGTAAATGAAAAAATCAAATTCTCATATTTGGGAACTGCTAGAATAGAAAAAAATTTTCATTTATTAGCAGATGTTATTGAAAAGATACGTAAAGAAAAAAAATCTAAAATAGAATTTAACATCCAAATTGCTTATTCAATGCTATCCTCTAGTAATTTATTCGTTGAAATTCATAAAATAATTAATATGGAAAATGACCTTTTGAATATAGCTCAAGGAACTCTTGATACAGAAGCATATCAAAAATTCATTGATGCCACTGATGTTATACTGCTGGTATATAATAGAGAAAAATATAGAATTAGAAGTTCAGGAGTATTTGCAGAAGCCATTTACAATAATAAAATAGTATTAACATCATCTGGCACATGGATGGCAAATAGTCTGTCTAAAGAAACTAACAAATATCACCATACCATAAGGAATAGTAATAGCTTAATTATACAAAAAAAAATCCACTATGAACAGCAACTCAATAATACTATTACTAAGTTCGAGATAGAACCTCCTAAATATGAAAAGCTGCACTATTTATTTATTCAAATTACCCAACGTACTAAAACACTAGGGAAATTTGTTCAAATAGTAATAGAGTATATTAAACCAAACGACAGTTATAGTATTAAAAAAATTATTAAAATCATTGGTGGTTCACCTGGACTTCATTCAGAATTAATGTATATACCAAATGATAGCAAAATTATTAATATTGTTTTTTCGTTAACTAATAGCGATATAAGTGATTTAAACTCATTAATTGAGAAATTTCAACTAGAATCTTGGGAAACTGATAAAACTATTCCTACAAGTTGTATAGGAATTATAGTTAATGATAATGATCCAGAGGATATCAAGGATGGGATCCAAGAAATAGTTTGTCATTTTAAACATTACTCTATGACAAATCTAAAGTTCGGAGAAAATATTTGGAGAAAGCAGCATTGTTCACAGAATTTAGTTAATACAATGCTAAATAGTTTGTTGATATCCTCATCTATTTCTAGGTAAACGTGTATTAAAACACATCTACTGTTATTTTCTCTACACTGTCCAACATAGATAATTATTCGTGCAGCAATTTTTAAAAACTTTCATCAATGACTGAAAATGGTGATTTAAATGCATAAGTTTATATTGCTAAATGTTTCTTACGGATAGAAAAAGAGAAGCCGCTGTAGAAGCATTAAAAATTACTGCAAAAAATGGCATATATTAGCTGGAGTATACCTTAGATATTGTTATTATAAGGTATAAGAGTTGAATAAAAGAAAAACATATTTCCTCTATTGCTGTATTAGCAAATATTTACTCACACAGATTTGGTGGTTATAAAAATCCTAAAATAATTTTTTTCTGTGCCTTAGATCTTACCTTGCTCTGCATCTTCCATTGCTCCTAATGCTTGTTTATTAGGAATATTTACGCTAAAGAGTGACCCTTTTCTCAAACAAACCCGTTCAGGACTAAGGCCAACTACGTTGGCAACTTGGTGAAAATCCATAAATGATAAGTACCCACAGATGAATGTACAATTATAAAAGGGCTTCGTAGATAGAAGCCCTTTTATTTTAAATTATTATGAATCATGTGAGACTTTTTGCTATTTTAATGATGTCTCTTATTTTTACCAGTATATGTAAGTCTGAATTTATTCGCATCCTTGTAAAATAAATTCACCATGATCTACTATTAATGAAAGTTGAATAGGACTCTGATGTTTATATTTATCAAATAGCTCTTCGTTAACTTCGCATGTAAGCTTAGTATCATTATTTGAAGATGATGAGTAAAAATAAGTAAGCGCTTTTAAGTCATTAGGCACGTTTTTAACAGATTTAAAAAAATTAGTAATAATATGTTGTAGAGATGATTCATTTGAACTTACTTGCTGTAGATTAGTAATTGTAATGATATAAGGATAAAGTTTCTCGACAATAACTGTAATTTTGTTGCTATCAGTCGTCTTTAATATATGATTTGTTTGCATTGTATTATTGTTAAAGGTATGTGATATATCAGCTTTATATTCTATTCCAGTATTATTATTATTGATAACCACACCTAATAAACCTGAACCAGTAGGTAAGTGTCTTATATCACCTGGATAAGGTACATTCACTTGACTAGGTTGTTCTTCTCGTAGTCCTGTTATAATAGAATATGAGTTGATAGTGAATAAATTTGTAACAAGTAGTATTGTAAATATTTTTGAATAAATGCTCATAAATCCGCCTGGAAGTTAGTTTAATATTCAATTTATCATTAATATTTTTTAAACACAATCTTTTTTTATGGGTTTATTTGCTTGAATTCATTTTTGTCTTTCGCATTAGAACGAAAGCCAATTTACGTTGTCAACTGGGTGCTAACATAAGTTATTGTATTTTAACTATAACTCATTACCTTTGATGTGCGCCTAATCTAGTTCGAGTTATTAATTATGGTAATTACTATATTTTATTTGTCTGATGTTAATTTATTCTTATGACACATCATTTATCGAACAATATCAGTGATTTTCAAATTCCTTAATAATAGAAAAGACGGATAGCTTCAGCACTTGTCATATCTACTATCTAAAATTTTTTCAGCCCACTTCTTTAATTTTGGCTCTATTCGAGCGTTAATAGTAGCTGCTCACAATACATATGTACATACAACTATATAGGTATAACGTGCGTTATACCTTGTCAAATTTAAACATTAACTTATTGATATTTTTAAAACTATATTTCATTATCAAATTTATGTTCTTGCTCTGCTTCTAACTGCTTTGATAATTTAAGTTGTTTTTTAACATTGAGTGTCTGTATTTTAACTTGCTGTTGGGGGTTTTGCTGAGTTAGGTTTCATTACCTAGGCGGACATTTTGTTATGTAGCAACTAGATGCTAATTTAACCTACCGTATTGCTACAATTTATGTATATATCCTAAACTAGTACTAGAGGAATAAAACCTAGTTACGTTTAAACTATGCTATTTATATTAAATCTTTGATTTGATTTAGATCAGCGGTAAATAAACTGGTCACGTTGTTTCCGTTCGTTTTCTCCATGAAAGGCTTTTTAGATGTTTTATCCATAAACTCCATAAGTTTTTTAGCGCTTAGTCTTTTAGTATTTGTTCTAATTTGATATTTTTTAAGAGTAAATCCTCTTTTTTTATCAATTGTCATTAATGTATTTAGATCATTATATTTAATACCATCAGTTATGTAATCAGTTTTAAATAACGTATTATATCCTGAACCATGTAAGAAAGTTCTTATTTTAGCTGATGCTACAACAACCCCTTGTTCCGTTTTTGGATCCATCATTACAGTTTCACCTTTAGCTAAAATATCCTGTCCATGCTTTACTCTGTGCTCTACTGAGTCATTACTATTAGGATCATCATATTCTAGCTTATAAATATAACCAGTAGTGCGAATTGTACTCTCATCTTCTTTTTTAATTTCATAACCTATTACAGCCGCTTGCCTATAAGTGGTAAATACTGGGCCTTTAATATTAATTTTATTCCCATATGCATCCACTGTAGCTTCACTATATTCAACAGAATTAGTTATACTCGGTTTGGTAGGTTTAGAACCTTTTCTTGTATCAGTAATTTTAGCTTTCCTTTTCTTTATAATTTTTTTAACCTTCTTTGGCTTAAGATTATTAACTACACCTTTATTTTTCTTTGCGTTTTTAAGTTCTTGCTGCTCTTCATTATATAATTTTTCAGCCTCTTCCAATGTTTCAATACCATTTTTCTGTTTATACATCGCAATTGCTACTGTCTGCTTAGCCAATAATCTTTTAGCCTTTTCTGTATTCTTTTTCTTAGTTAGATAATCATTTAGCTCTTTCTCTTTTTGATCATGCTCTTTTTTTTCTTTACTTGCCTTATTTCCAAAATTAGGATTATTTTTAAGAATATTTATATCTGCTTTTAATGTGTCTAAATAGTTTTGCTCCTGAAGTATCTTCTTCTCTGCAGCTACTTTTCTATTTAAAATCATCGTATCATAAGCTTGAGATGTTATTAAACCATTCTGCTTTCTTTTAGATTCAACAAGTTGTTTCGTCTTTCTCTCTATTGCTTTTCTTTGTTGTTCTATCTTCTGTTGATTATTATGATACTCTTTATAATTCAATCGTATAAGTTTATTTAGTGGCTTACCTGCATGATCTTTTTTCTGCACAGCAGGAATAATTGCACCACTAGGTAAAGTTATAGTGATTGGACCACTATTTAGTTTAGGCGGTAAATTAACATTATTTTTTACCCCAGTATTTCCAAAAGGTGGAGGAGGAGCAGGAGCCTTAGCCTTATTAGCTCCATTAGGAATAGGAGCCTTATTTCCATTATTAGGAAGAGGAGCTTTCGTTATATTAGGAATAGGAGCTTTAGTTCCATTAGGAAGAGGAGCAGGATTCGTAGTTAATCCATTGTTAATATTTGGTATAATAGGGATAGGTGGTGTAAGAAATTTTGGCTTATTTTTCTTTTTCTTTGTCTTTGTCTTCTTACTCTTTGTCTTCTTACTCTTCGTCTTAGCAGAAGTTTTGTTAGAATCCTTATTTGTTGCTACTTTATTAGCTTCCTCAGCTCTTTTATTAGCTTCCTCAGCTTTTTTATTAGCTTCCTCAGTTTTTTTATTAGCTTTGTCAATAAGTTCCTGCTGTTTCTTCTTAAGAGCAGCTTGACTAGCTATTAAGTCATCAAGCTCTTTTTGAAGACGAGCAGTTTTTTGATCAGCTTTCTGTCGCTCTTCCTTAGATTTCTGCACTTCATAATAATTGGTTCTAGCTTCTCTATCATCATTCGCTTTTATAATGCCAGATTTTTTAGAAAATACTCTACTATTCTTTACAATATCATTCTCAGAAACTGTTAATCCACCATCAGTTCTAACATCTATATTACCATGCCTAACATTACTAACAACAACAAGTTCCTTTATTGTCGTACCTGATTTCTGATGTTTGTTAACTATCTCTGTTAAGTCATTGGTAATAGTAATCCCACCAGATGTAGTAACTTTGTCTCTACTTTTATCTAGTTCTCTTGCAAATATCTCAATCTTTTCATCATAATTTTCTTCTAATAGTTTCTCACTGTTAACAAAGTCTAGATGAATAATGTCAATATCTCTTACTGGCAACTGAGTCATCTTAGCATGACTCCAATTATTACCTTTTCGTTTACCACCAAAACTCCACCCTAAGCGCATTCCTAAATAGCTAACAAATTTTCTATTATTATCGTAATTTGCCTCTCCTTCTAAAGCAAGCCAATGATATATATTTAGATTTCCTCTTAACCTTCCACCTTTGACTGAACCTACATCTTTACCTTTAAAGTAATAATAAGCTACAAATAATTCTACCTTCTTAAATTTTGAATGAGAGCCACCAATCTCTACATCAAAACCAGGAACTGCTTGCTCAACTACACTCTCATTTGAAATGCGTAATTGACTTGTATTAGTTGTGTTATCATATCTAGCATTATATGCATTATAATTTGATAGTAAGAATTTCTTATTTGTCGGAATATAACCATTCATTCTAATTTCTAAATGTTGGGATATAGCCTCTACACCTAACGTGACTTGTTGTAATAAATTATTATTCTCTGTCACTCTTAAATCATAGAATACATACTCTCCTAAAATCCAAAGCGGATGTACAAAAGAACGATAACCTACACCTATGTTACCTTCTGCATGTTTTGCAGTATCTTTTAGTCCTATTACTGTTAAATAACCTAAGTGACTATCTATTTTTTGAAATAACGGTAAAACAAAACCTAAACGTGCAATATGTCTTTGTGATGATTTTTTTTGGCTATAACCTAATTTACCGGATAACTCTACCCTAGGCTTATATGCGGCAGTCCCGGTTGCAATAGCGCCGACTGAGGACGACAATGAAAAAATGGTTAAAATACCAAGGATAATTTTTGATAATACGGCTACTACTTTCTTTTTTAGCATAATTCACGAACTAGTTTTTATTTCCCATCCGTGACTTAAGTTAATATCAATATAGCCAGCCAGTGTATCAGATTTGCACTTATATTGCAATGTTTACTGTTTGTTATTTTTATTTAAGCATATGAGGGTGTTATTTATGCCTATTGAAGTATAACTCACTGATTAAATTTATATAATTAGAAAGACATATGCATAAAAAAGATTCTTTTGATAATTTTATTATACTGATTTTTTACCATTTTTCTGCAATGATTATCAATCCGTTTTATACAAAAAATATACTTTTATATTATTTACTATCATTGGCATATCAAAATCCTTAATAATCCTCCACCCAGCTACTAAATGAACTACATATTTTTTTATTAAAGTACCCTTTAAGATCCTCTTATACATGAGTAATTGATATTTAATTGAACAAAAAATCTAGTAAATTTTACTTATTTAATATTTTTTGATAAAGTGAGCTTGACCCTATGGATGAAGTGCTGAGCAAGGAAGCTCTTCATTCAAGTATTTTCAAATCGTCTAATTTAAAAGCAAATTTTTTGATATATCTAAAATATTTTTAGTATTTAACATCCTTATATTTTCCTAAGTTAAGTCATAATACTAGTTAAATAGAATCTGTTCTGATAAATATGCGATATGCATCCTTAAGTTAAAAAGCCTTAGGAAGATTAGCAATTTACCATTCTTAATTGACCGACGGATACCTTAAGATCTAATCCTTAAGCAGATATTACAAAGAAGATGGTCATGTGCAAATAATGTACTCGATGTTCCCCTAAAATAGCTATCTCTAATTCAGTAACTAAACTCCAAGGAAAATTGTCATATCTTTTGAGACATGAATTTACTAAACTGCTACAAAAAAAATTATGAAGTAATAATTTATAGTCTTCCAGATATTGTGTAGTTTATGGTGATGGATATCCTCTTGACATGATAAAACAATATATGCCAATCAAAGAACTCCCATAGCTAATATCAATGTTGCTAAACCTAAAAAACTTGCAAAAAAGTACTCGCTTGATCCGCAACTAAACTAACGGGATTGCGCTCACAGTTCGTTCAATATTATAATAATATTCCATAATTAAATTGTCTAGGTATCTAATGAAAAATATCAATAATAATAAGCTTGATATGACTCATTATTCAGGTAGCTCATGGAAGATCTTTAAAATTGCAGCACCATTAATGCTAACAGAACTATCTACAAGCTCAATGATGGTGTTAGATAGACTTATACTTTCAAATTATAGTTATCATTCGATGAATTCAGCAATAAGCGCAAGTGCCTCTATTGTAGTCTGCCAATATGGTTTTCTAAGCCTAACAACCATCGCAACAGTATTTGCTGGTAATAATAATGGCGCTAAAAAGTTCCATAAAATTCCAGAGCCAGTATGGCAAATGATATGGTTTGCTATTAGCAGCAGCATCCTATTTATAATACTTGGAAATTTCGCAGGAGAAATGCTAGTAAATCCTAATTTTCATGATGAAGGGTTAGACTATTATAGAACTCTAATGTCTTTTGGATTTCTAATATCTCTAATAGGTGCAATATCCTCATTCTTTATTGCTACCGGTAAAATAAAAATAATCACATATTCAGTTATTTGTGCAAACTTAATTAATTTATTACTAGATATAATATTAGTATTTGGTGTACCAGACATAATAAAGCCCATGGGTACTAAAGGAGCAGCAATTGCAACTGTAGTTGGCCAAATGCTACAAGTACTTTTTCTATTTGTGGCATTTCTAAGCAAGAATAACAAGAAATTTTATAAGACTTCTCACTTTAAAATACAGTTTTCTGTTCTTCTAGACTGCATTAGAATTGGATTACCTACTGCTATTAGCCATCTGATAGAATTTACATCATGGGCATTTGTTATTTACATGATTGGTAATCTTGGCGATGATTATATGCTAGTATTTTCAGTAGGTAGTACCCTATTTTACTTATATATATTTGCTTTAGATGGCATGCAAAAAACAACTACATCTATCGCTGCAAATATTTTAGGATCAAATAAACATTTTTTAATAAAAAAATTAATATTCTCAAGTATAAAAATGCATCTAATTATAGCAATAATTTTAATGCTTCCATCTATAATTTTCCCCAATTTTTTTATCAAAGCATTTTCCTTAATACATAAAGAAGAGATTGACATCTCCATATTACAATCTACATATATTTGTCTTATTTTTGTTTGGATCTATTTTATCATTGATGGCATTACTTGGATCATTGCCAGCATATTAACAGCATTTAAAGATACCCTATTTCCAATGATATTTAATGGCATTGCATCGTGGTTAATTGCTGTATTGCCAATTTATATATTCGTAGTAAAAAACAAAGGAGCTCCTGAATTAATACAGATCATTCCTTGTTTTTATACCTTAGCTTTAGCAATTGCATATGGAATCAGACTAAATCGTCGTATGCAAAAAATAACAATTACAAATACCATGAATTAATGTATTACATCTATTTCTAGATAATCACTACCTTGTAGAACTTGATTTGGTATTTTAGGAATAATACCGCAAATAATTCTAGTCCCACTGTTAGTAAATGACTTATGATCGTAATAGTCAGTTTTATTATGAACCACTAGTGATCTATTTAAAATATCATTTATAGTAAGTTTTGGGGCTAACACTGGAATTATTGCTTCTCCATTATTATTAACAAATATATTTGGCAAATCACCTAAATGACCATTGCTATTATAAGGCCCAAAATGTAAACCAATATTTTTTGGATCTAAGTGACCTCCTGCATGCTTCCCATCTATACCGCAATCCGGTTTATCATGAATATGAAAACCGTAATATCCTGGTTCAAGAGATTTAAGTTTAGGAATAATTAATAATCCATATTTAGTATCTTTAGCAATAACTATACCAACATGTTTATTTGATGCACTAACAGCCGTTAATTCCATTTTAATGATAACTTGAGAGGCTGTTACGTATTTACTGAAAGAAATCAAAATCATAATATATAGAAAGTATCTCATAAAATAATTTATAATTTTTGTAAGCATTTTTTATTTATAAGTTAGCTATTGCAATTTCCTTAAGACTCATGACTGAGTATAGCACAAAAATAAACCCCACTTTATATACAATTAGAACTGTTTACACGCATGTTTAAATAATAATTTACAGAGAAACACATGCTCAGACAGATTATATAATTTTTATGCTAGCTATTTTTACTTTCTAGCAGATAAATGTTCATTTTATATCTAGTAATACTTTTATATCACAAATATTATCATTAAAGTTCTCTAGAAATATCTGATTATTGCTCTAGAATTAATACAAAACTATTTATTATTAAATATAATTATACTAACTAAAAATCATGAATAGCATTTTCTCCATATTTATAACTATAAACTTCCTACTATTCTTTTTTGTTAATTTAAGTGCCAATAACCAAATAGAAGTATCAAGTAAATTCTTAGATTTCCCTAATTCAAAAAGATATAATCATTTTAACATTTATAACTATGGAGAAAAAAATGCTGAAATAGAGATTTCTGTTAAATCGATTGAAACCAAAAGCCACAAAGTTGTATATAGCTCCAAAAAAGATCTACTACTCGATCCTAAAAATTTTATTCTAGAGCCAGGTCACTCTAGAGACATTAAAGTAATTAAAAAAGTACAACCTAAAAATAGTGACCAGTTTTTCATTATTAACATTACTGACAATACTCCAAAAACTGACAATGAACTTGAGAAAACTAAAAATTTAACAGCGAACGAGTTACATTTTGATATAGGGAATAATATTCTAGCAATAATAAGACCAAAACAACTGAGTCCTAAAATAGAAACTACCAAAATAGATAATGAGTTAATAATCAGTAATGTAGGAAATACAACGCTTCATCTAGAGCACATTAAGCAATGCAATAAAGAAGATTGTATTGATTATCATTCTATAATGCTTTATCCAAACTCTAAGAAAATTATCACCCTTAAAAAACCAAAACAGGTGATCACGCTAATACAAAATATTTCAGGGCATAAAAAATCACTATCTATATCCTGAAAATTTCAATACAATTTCTGCAAGTTGTTTTGAAATTCCTAAATACTAAACCGATAAGATTGATATTTTTCTTTTAAAATCAACAAGTTATTTGATAATATTATTTATTAGGTTAGTCACTCTTATAATGCAGTTCAAGTTACCTAGATAAATAGCATATATTTATGCCTATCTTCATACTAGAGCCAAAAATTTCTTGACTTATTTGTATATATATTATACAATTAACTATGTCATATCATCTAATCCTAGTAACAATATCCACCATACTCATCTCCACCACAATACAGGCGCAAAACAACACCATCGATTACAAAAGCCATAAGAAATTTGCCCCTAGAATTGAACTATCCGCTAAAAAAGGCATTACTGGTAAAAAAGATTTTAAAAGAGATCTTGGAAGATTAGGTTTTGTTATGCCTCTCACTCAAAATAACTCTAATATGCTCTTTCTGACAATGATTGGTATGAAAGACAGCAAAAAAAGCATTGAAGGTAATTTTGGCTTAGGTTACAGACGGCTAAATAGTAAAAATTTCATCATTGGAGGATATGCTTTTTATGATCTAAGAAATACAAAACATAATAACAATCTTCATCAAGCTACTGTAGGTCTAGAGTTCATGACTACTAACATAGAAACTAGACTTAATGTATACATACCTTTTAATCAACATATCATAGATAATTACAATATTTACGACATTAGATTTGATTCTACTATAAATTACACTACATTAGAAAAAACAAACCAACAAGTAATTGAAAAAGGTTTAGCCGGTTTCGATATTGAAATAGGCGGTTCACTACCAAAATATAACCGTATTAATGGTTTTATTGCTTTTTATAGATTCGCAGCATCAGGTACTCCTACGGTTACTGGTTATAGGATCCGAACTAATTATATAGTATCAAAATGGCTATCATTAGAAATAGAAGCAAATAAAGATAAAGTACGTGGGTTAACTAGTTATGCCGGTATTAATTTAAATTGGGACTTTAATACTAGAAAACATCCAAAAGCAAAAAAATATCTTACTAGACTCGAAAGAAAAATGACTCAACTACCAGTAAGAGACATTGATGTTGTTTCTTCAGATCAATTCAAAAGATTAATAAGGAAATTTAAGATAACTAGAAAAAACCAGATAAGCGCAGTAATCAATCCTGGCCCAAAAGATCAAATATACACTCACAATACAACTGTAGCAAAAACAAAAGCAGAATTATTTGCTAAATTGCAAGCATCGCAACAAAAAACATCAGATATTTTCATAGAATATATTGACGCAACTCAAATAGAGAGTGTTAAATTAGCTTCTACAACAGAACTATCTTTTGATGATGCCGAATTAATAATTAGCAATATCCATAAAACCATACCAAAAGATGAAACTAGCAAACAGCTTAGATTAAAAGCCATAGAAAAGAAGATAAAAAGCAGCAATGATATTAATAATCCTCTTGATAAAAATTTAGTTGATATAGAAGAAATAATTTCAGATCCACGTATCGATAACACAGAAATTGCAAAAGCTGTTATTAATTCGAATAATAATCCCAGAATGAAAAAAGCTATTAAAGCTGGAATTGGAGAACAGCTTGCTAAAATAGTAGTTGACTCAAATGATGATGATCAAATGAAACAAGCTATCACTAATGGTCTTGAAGAACAACTTGCCAATGAAATTGTTAACTCAAGTGATGATGCTAAAATGACAAAAGCTATCACTAATGGTCTTGGAAAACAGCATCTTGCCAAGGCCGCAGTAGCAAATAATAAAGAGACAAAAGCCATCAATGCCGGCCTTCAGGATGAAGTTACTAAAGAAGTATTTGCAACAAAGGATCCAACAAAGATATCAGAAGCATACAAACTTGGCTTAAAAGATGAAATTATTAATAGTGCTATTGATGAAGAAGACATTGAACACATGGTAAATGCTTTAAATGCAGAGCTTGCAGATGAAATTACTGATGCTATTATTGATAGGTCAACAGAACTACCTGATACAGAGTTTTATATTGAAAACCAACATATGGAAAAATTATTCAAAAAATATCTTGAGATATTGGGATTATCCAAAGACAATACTACCAGTATTAAAGCTTTCGATGGCAGTATTGTTGCATATAGATCAAATGTATCAGGAATAATAACTGCAAATGCAAGTACTTCTAATATTAGAAAAGGATTTTGGGAAGCTATAGCTGACAGCCTAATGCAGCAGCTATCACCAAAAAAAATAAAAGTTCTATGTACTATTAACCATATGCTCCCTACTACCACTAACTTTGTAGGAGATCATTGGACAAGTTCAGTAACAGATTTTGACATCGATGAAAAATGGTACGCCAATATATTACAGAATTATAATAAAAACAAAACCCATATAGAAAGTACTTCTAGTATTGATGTAAAAAGGCTTCGTATATTTAATATGATTAGTGATGTTGTATTAGTAGACAATATAGAAAATACTACTAAATTGTATGGGGTAAAGAGTGGTAAAATTAAGCACTATGACTCATTAAACCCTGGCAATAAAAATAAAAAATATTTCAAAGAGTATGAAAAAATCTGTGAGCCTTTATTACAAAATAATAATAATATCTCTCTTGAAAGTAAATCTTGTATACAGCAAGATGATTATACTTGCGGAGACCATTCCCTATATAATGGTATACATGATAGTATATTAGGTTTAGATGTTGAAGATAAGGCCTCTCAAATAAGCTCAATGGCTCTTAGGGCCCTAACAGAAATAACAGATCAAAATACTCCTCTTGCAACAGTAAATGAAATGTATGCAGTAAATTTATCCTTAAATATAATAGAAGAATATAACCTTGTTGTATCAGACTCAAGTGAAGAATTATCAAAAATAGCAGAAGCAAAAATTATAATTTCTAAACAAACAGCTATAGAAAAATTCAAATCTTAATAAAATATTCTTGATAAAATCGACCAGGATATACATACTTATCATTTATATTAGCTTTAGAAACTTTTATAAATTCAGCAAAACTTATGATGATAAATAACCCTATAAGTAAAAATTATCCAGCTAACTACAAATAAGCAAAGGAGTGAAAGTATAGATTTATACATGTCTTGTGGCTTTGAAACAACACATGTGGGATTGAAAATTTCTGGGAACTCTTATGATATTTTTATTATGCAGGCCAGCTATCTTGCTAACTAGGATTTTTTGTATCTACTACTGCACTATCTTCTTCAGCTACTAGCACATCTTCTTCTCTATCAACAAGCTCCACATAGGCCATCGGAGACTTATCACCAGTCCTGAGGCCATTCTTTATAATTCTGAGATATCCGCCAGGACGTTCTTTATACCTAGGACCAAGAACTGTAAAAAGTCTACTAACAGCATCTTTATCGCGTAATCTATTAAAGACTATCCTTTTATTAGCTAAAGTATCATTTTTAGAAATAGTGATCAAAGGTTCAATCACTCTACGCAATTCTTTAGCTTTAGGTAACGTTGTTCTTATAAGTTCATTTTTAATTAAAGAAGAACTCATATTTCTAAACATTGAATTTCTATGAGTACTATTTCTATTTAATTTTCTACCTGATTTACGATGTCGCATAATAAACTCTTAATTTAAACCTTTGAACGCATACTTGTAGGTGGCCAATTCTCTAATTTCATACCTAAAGATAAAGCTCTTGAGGCGAGAATGGTTTTTATTTCTGTAAGTGATTTTCTACCTAAATTTGGAGCTTTTAATAACTCATATTCTGTTTTCTGAACTAAATCACCAATATAATAAATACTCTCAGCTTTAAGACAGTTAGCTGATCTAACTGTAAGCTCAAGATCATCAACCGGTCTAAGTAACATTGGATCAAAATCTGGCTCAACATTCTCTGATATTGCTACTTCTTCATTCTTCAGCTCAACAAAAGCAGATAATTGTGTTTGCAATATAGTTGCACACATTCTAATAGCAACTTCAGGAGAAATAGTACCATCAGTTTCAAGATCTATAATTAATTTATCAAGATCAATCCTTTGCTCAACACGAGCTCCTTCTACGGAATAAGTCACCTGACGTATCGGACTAAAAACAGAATCTAATGATAAAGTTCCAATTTGACTAGTCTCATCAACAGCTCTTCTTTGATCTACCGTCTGATATCCACGTCCAAGCTGTACTTTAATATTTGCATTAATTTCTCCGCCCTCAGTTATATGAGCAATAACATGTTCTTTATTTATAACTTCAGCATCATGATGTTCTGCAATATCACCAGCAGTTACTACACATGGACCTTTAACATTCAATTGTAGAATAACTTCCTGACTATTATTCAATTTAAAAGCAATACCTTTTAAATTTAGCAAAATATCTAGTACATCTTCTTGAACATGGTCAATAGTGCTGTACTCATGCTGAACTCCATCTATCTGGACCTCAACAACAGCTGCTCCTGGCATTGATGATAACAAAATTCTTCTAAGAGCGTTTCCTAATGTATGACCAAACCCTCTTTCAAATGGCTCTAAAACTACTCTAGCTCTATTATTATTTAACTGCTGAACTTTAATCGCTTTAGGAGTTAATAGTTTATTTACCTGTGACTGCATATTACCAAATCTCCTGTTATATTACTTTGAGTATAATTCTACTACTAGTTGCACATTATAATCAGGTGGTAAATCCTCTATTCCTGGAACTCTAGTAAATACACCTGATACACTTTTCTCATTAGAGGTTATCCAATCTATATCTTCTCTTTGCTTGTACAGCCCCAAAGAAGCTTTCACTCTAGCTTGGCTTTTAGCTTTATCACGCAAAGAAATTTCATCTCCAGAGATAACTAAATAAGAAGCAATATTAACAATCTTCCCATTAACTTGAATAGCCTTATGCGACACTAATTGCCTTGCTTCAGCTCTAGTAGAAGCGAATCCCATGCGATATACAATATTATCTAAGCGAGACTCAAGTAATTGTAATAAATTTTCTCCAGTAGAGCCTTTCTTTCTAGCCGCAATAGTATAGTATTTACGAAACTGTTTTTCTAACACTCCATATATACGACGCAGTTTTTGTTTAGCTCTTAACTGCAAAGCAAAATCTGTAAACCTTATCCGAGCACTACCGTGCTGCCCTGGAGGAACATCAGCTTTACATTTAGAATCTAGAGGTCTTACACCACTCTTTAAAAATAAATCCTTTCCCTCTCTGCGAGCTAGTTTGCATTTAGGGCCTATATATCTTGCCATTTATACTCCAATTAACTATACACGTCTTTTTTTAGGTGGACGGCAACCATTATGAGGTATTCCCGTCACATCCTTGATAGTTATAATTTTAATTCCAAGAGCAATCACAGCTCTTACCGCAGATTCCCGTCCAGGACCAGGACCATTAATAAATACATCAACTGATTTCATCCCAAAATCATCTCGCACTTTAGTCCCAGCTTTCTCAGCAGCAACTTGAGCTGCAAAAGGAGTGCTTTTCCGAGATCCTCTAAACCCCGAACCTCCTGAAGTCCCCCAACATAGAGAATTGCCTTGCTTGTCCGAAAACATCACTATTGTATTATTAAAAGAAGCATGAATATGCATTATACCATCATGCACTACTCTTTTATTCTTCTTTTTCTTTATTTTTAATCTATTCTGCTGATTTGACAAAATACTGTCCTCTTAATTTATTTTATGGCCTTTGGTCTGCCTTTCTTTGTTCTCGCATTGGTTTTTGTTCGCTGCCCTCTAACAGGTAACCCACGACGATGACGTATGCCTCGATAGCACCCTAAATCCCGTAAGCGTTTAATATGCATAGAAATTGTTCTTCTTAGATCACCCTCTAACTCAAGACTCTTAATATTCGTTCTTATCTTTTCTATATCAACTTCAGCTAAATCTTTTACTTTAACTTCTGGAGATATATTAACAGCCTCGCATATTCTACGTGCCGTAACTCTACCAATACCATATATATACGTTAAAGATATGCCCAAGTGCTTATTTTCAGGTATATTAATCCCAGCAATACGCGCCATATAATTCAGTTCCTCAAAATTTTATCTAGTCAGCAAAAGTCTGTTAGATTATATCAAAATTAATTCAAAATCAAGTAATCATCCTTGTCTTTGCTTATGTTTTGGTTCAACACAAATAACTCTCAAGCTACCATGCCGCTTGATAATTTTACAATTTCTGCAAATTCGCTTAATTGATGCTCTAACTTTCATTACTTGCCCCTTCTTTTACGAGAACCACCTTGTAGGTTAGCCTTTTTCATTAAAGATTCATATTGGTGCGACATCAAATGAGACTGAACCTGAGCCATAAAATCCATAATCACTACCACAACAATCAAGATAGATGTACCACCAAAAAAAGGTATTTGCCAATTATATATCATTATCTCTGGTAAAATACATACTGAAGCAATATAAATAGCTCCAACTAAAGTTAATCTAGTCATCACACCATCAATATAATTAGCAGTTTGTTCTCCTGGCCTTATTCCGGGAATAAAAGCCCCCGATTTTTTCAAGTTATCAGACATATCCTTGGGGTTAGCAACAATAGAAGTATAGAAAAAAGCAAAGAAAATAATAGCACTAGCAAAGACAATAAAATATGTTAATTTACCTGGAGATATCGTTAAAGCAATATCACTCAACCACTGAAAATTATCTCCACCACCAAACCATTGAGCAATTGTAGCCGGAACTAAAATAATACCCGTTGCAAATATTGGAGGAATAACTCCTGCTGTATTTATTTTAAGAGGCAAATGAGATTTTTGAGCAGCAAAAACTTTTTTGCCCTGAGTTCTTTGAGCATAATTTACTACAATTCTACGTTGCCCACGCTCCATAAACACAACAAATGCTGTTATAGCAAGAACCAAGGCTAATAATAGAATCAAAGTTAATCCTTGAATTTGACCTTCACGAGCCTGTTCAAATATTTTACCTAATGTTGCTGGCATTCCAGATGCAATTCCTGCAAAAATTATCATAGAAATACCATTACCTACACCCTTTTCAGTCATTTGCTCGCCAAGCCACATTAAAAACATAGTGCCTGTAACTAGGGTAATAGTAGAGGTAAAATAAAATATAAAACCTGGTTCCATCGCAATCCCCTGACTAGCTAACATTTTAGACAAACCAAGAGCTTGGAAAATACCTAAAAGCATTGTTCCATAACGAGTATACTGATTGATTTTTCTTCTTCCTCCTTCTCCTTCTTTTTTTAATTGTTCTAGACTCGGAATAACCGTACTAAACAATTGCATCATAATGGAAGCCGAAATATATGGCATTATTCCAATAGCAAATACTGTCAGTCTTGACAATGCACCACCTGAAAACATGTTAAAAAGACCAATTATTGTATTTGATTGCTGATTAAAAAGATCTGCTAAACGAGCAGGATCAAGGCCAGGCACTGGTACATGAGCTCCTATACGATAAACAACAATTCCAAAGAGAACAAATAATAAGCGCTGTTTCAGCTCTGTTAGACCACCTCCACTTAAATTTAGATTAGTAGGGTTTGCAATTGACATCTATTCCTCTATTTTCCCGCCGGCTGCAACAATAGCATCTAAAGCCCCTTTAGTAATACGAATATCTTTAGAAACAATAACAGATGTAGAAATTGCCCCTGATAGGATTATCTTTGCTCTTTTAATGCATGAGTTAATAACCCCAGCATTGCGTAAACTTTTTATAGAAATAAAATTACCTTCGCATAAAACCAGCTCATTAAGCCTAATTTCAGCTGTGATCAAAGCAAGCCTGGAACTAAAACCAGATTTAGGAACCCTTCTCTGTAATGGCATTTGACCACCCTCAAAACCAATACGGTGAAATCCCCCTGAACGTGATTTTTGGCCTTTATGCCCTCTGCCACCGGTTTTACCAAAATCAGAACCAATACCTCGACAAATTCTTCTTCGATCCTTTCGAGCTTTGGGGTGTGGAGCGATAGTATTTAAATACATATTAATTATCCTCAATTTTTAAAAGATATTTAATCTTTTCAATCATTCCTCTAATAGATGGAGTATCTTCTAAAAAAACAGTCTGGTTAACCTTAAACAAACCTAACCCTTTAGCTGTCTCTCTATGCTTTGGTAATCTTCCTATCAGACTTTTCACAAGCTGTATTTTAATCTGTTTTTTCTCGGACATATTCAGCCCCCATTATCTGTTCAATTGATTTTCCGCGCTTTGCCGCAATATACTCCGGTGTTGCTAATGATTCTAAAGCCTTAACAGTTGTTCTTACAACATTAACAGGACTAGTTGAACCAATACACTTAGCCAATACATTCTTTATACCCAGAACTTCAAAAACAGCTCTCATAGCTCCGCCAGCAATTATACCAGTTCCCTGAGAAGCAGGTTTCATAAACACAGTAGAAGCTCCATAAGAAAAAGTAACTTCATGAAACAAAGTATCTCCATTTAAAGGTATAGTCACCATATTTTTTCTGGCAAAATCCATCGCTTTTTGAATAGCAACAGGAACCTCTGTAGCTTTACCTTTACCCACGCCTATCTTACCGGCCCCATCACCAATAACAGTAATAGCAGAAAAACGAAATGTTCTTCCTCCTTTAGATACTTTAGAAGTTCTCCTAACGGATACTAATTTATCCTGAATACCATCTGTATCTGTATTCACATCAAATGAAGCCATATTACCTCTCTATACTAAAAAACCAATCCGCCTTCTCTGGCACCATCTGCCAAAGCTTTCACCCTTCCATGATATTTAAATCCTGATCTATCAAAAGACACTTTCTCAATACCTTGCTTCTTAGTCCGCTCTGCAATTTCTTTACCCAACATATTAGCCTGCTCTATCTTGCTACCGCTAATCTTGCCACGCAAAGCTTTATCAACAGTAGAAACAGAAGTAATAACTTCACTTTTACCATCTGAACATTTAATAACTTGCGCGTAGGTATGCACGCTCGTTCTATTAACTACAAGTCTTGTCATACCAAGCACCTGGTTACGTGCCCTAAAACGTCTTGCTCTTTTTAATCTAGATTCTTTCTTATTCATATCTATTACTTCTTCTTAGCTTCTTTACGAATTATTTTTTCATCAACATACTTAACCCCTTTGCCTTTATATGGCTCCGGAGGGCGAAGAGCTCTAATTTCTGCCGCAGCTTGACCCACTTTTTGTTTATCTATGCCCTTAATAATAATACTAGTATTTGATGGTAACTCCGCAATAATCCCTTCTGGTAGCACATATTTCACGGGATGAGAAAAACCCAAACTTAAATCTATTGATTTACCCTTGAGCTGAGCACGATAACCAACACCAACCAATTCTAGACCCTTCGAAAAACCATCACTTACACCTATAACCATGTTATTCACTAATGCTCTGGTAGTGCCGGATAATGCATCTGCAGTAGACTCTAACTTTTGTGCTACTAACACATTAAGTTGTGAATTATCACTATTTTTATTAACTGACACAAAAGGATGTATCATATGCTCTAATGTTCCTTTCGAACTTTTTACGGTAATACATTGGTTATTAATATCAACATCTACACCTTTTGGAATATTAATAGATTGTTCAGCAATTCTAGACATACTTAAATAACCTCACACAAAATCTCACCACCAAGATTCTTATTACGAGCACTACTATCAGTCATAATGCCTTTAGATGTAGAAACTATAGCTGTTCCAAGACCCCCGCTAATTTTAGGTAAATCTTTAGCACTACTATATCGACGTAAGCTAGGTTTACTGATCCTTTTAATTTTATCAATAACAGGCCTACCCTCAAAAAGCTTTAAAGTAACCCTAACCGATTTTTTAACATCACCAGAAACTTCGTAGTCAGTTATATAGCCTTCTTCTTTCAGCACATCTAAAATAGCAATTTTAGTTTTTGAAACAGGAATATCAACTATTTTATTACCAGCCATTTTGGCATTTCTAATTCTAGTTAACATATCAGCTATAGGATCTTGCATACTCACAATAATACTCCAAATATAAAAATTACCAACTGGACTTCTTGCCGCCTGGAACTTGTCCCAACATTAAAATATTTCTTAAACATATCCTACACAAAGCAAATTTCCTATATACTGCGTGTGGACGTCCACATTGTTTACATCGTTTGGTTAATCGAGAAAGACTAGAATTTCTTGGAAGTTTATTTAACTTAACAAAAGATTCTTGTTTTTCATCAAAGCTAGCATCAGAACTATTAATTATCGCTTTAAGCTTTGCTTTACTCTTTGCAAAGCGAGCAATGATTTTTTCTCGCTTCAAATCTCGTGCAATAACTGATTTTTTTGCCACTAATTACTCCTCAACCTTTTTTCTTAATCAATGGAAAGTCAAAAGCTCTTAACAATTCAACAGCTTCTTCATCTGTTTTTGCATTTGTTGTCAAACTAACATTCAACCCTCGTATAGCATCGATTTTATCATATTCTATTTCTGCAAAAACTATTTGTTCTTGAATACCAAAATTATAGTTCCCCTGTCCATCAAATCCCTTCAAATTCAATCCGCGAAAGTCACGAACACGAGGAAGAGCAATATGAATTAATCTCTGCAAGAAATCATACATCTTATTGCCTCGCAAAGTAACCTTACAACCTATTGGCCAACCATCCCTAATTTTGAAACCAGCAACTGATTTTTTAACTTTTGTAACAATTGGCTTCTGTCCAGCAATTGCTATCATATCATTTACTGCATGACCAATAATTTTTTTATCATTTATAGCTTCACCAACTCCCATGTTTAGAGTTATTTTCGTTATCTTTGGCACTTGCATAACGCTAGTGTAACCAAAATTTTTCATTAATTCTGACACTATTCTTGATTTATAATCTTCAAATAAAACTACCATACAATACCAACCTAATCAGCAATAATCTCTTGACTACTTTTATAATATCTAACCTTGCTACTATCCTGTAAATATTTAAAACCAACCCTAGAACCTTTAGAAGATTCTTTATCATATATCGCAATATTCGATATATGGATAGGAGCTTCTTTTTCTATAATTCCACCTGTTTCATTACGTTGAGGATTAGGTTTCTGACATTTCTTAATAATATTAATACCTTCAACATATAATTTATCATTTTTACAAATTTTCAGCACATCACCGGTTTTACCTTTGTATTTACCAGCTAAGACTACTACCTTATCACCTTTTCTTATTCTCTTCATAAAACCTCTGGAGCTAGAGATATAATTTTCATAAATTTCTTTCCACGTAATTCACGAGTTACAGGACCAAATATACGCGTCCCTATTGGTTCTTTTTGATTATTTAGTAACACCGCAGCATTACCATCAAACCTTATCAAAGATCCATCTTGCCTCCTAATACCTTGGCGAGTTCTAACAACTACAGCATCCATAACATCGCCCTTTTTAACTTTACCTCTTGGAATAGATTCTTTAACACTGACTTTAATTACATCACCAACTCTAGCATATCGACGATGAGAACCTCCTAAAACCTTAATGCACATCACCTTTCTAGCACCGCTATTATCAGCAACGTCTAAAACGCTTTGCATTTGTATCATTTCTTACTCCAAAATACCCGTTATAATAAGAAAAAGCTCCCCATTATAGCAAATTTGTGCATTCATACAAATATTACATTCAGCAAATTTGTAAAAAAACTATATTTTCTATCCACTAACCTTTTCCAAAATCTTCCAGAATTTTGTTTTAGAATAAGGTTTAGTCTCAACAATTTTAACTCCATCTCCAATTTTATAATCACCGTCACTATGAACATGTAATTTTGTAGATCTTTTAATAAACTTACCATATTTAGGATGTTTAACATACCTTTCAACTAATACAACTACTGTAGACTGCATTTTATCGCTGACTATCTTACCCAGCATTGTACGAGCATTAGATTTAATATCAGTCATTTCATCCTCTTTTCAATTAAAATAGTCTTGATTCTTGCTATACGTTTTCTAACAGATTTACTTATGTTTGAATTACTTGCTTCTCCTGATGATGCTTGTACACGTAAACTTAATAACTCTTTCTTAGATGCTAGAATTTCTTTTAGTAATTCATCTTCTGATTTTTTACGAATTTCTTCCATTTTCATTACATTACCACCCGGTTCACAAAAGTAGTCTTAAATGGTAATTTACTTGCTGCTAGAACAAATGCTTCCTTAGCAAGCTCTTCGGAAACACCCTCCATCTCAAATAAAACTTTACCAGGTTTAATTAAATCAACCCAATATTCAACCGCACCTTTACCTTTACCCATTCTAACCTCTAATGGTTTCTTAGTTATAGGTTTATCAGGGAAAACCCTTATCCATATTCTACCACCACGTTTAATGTGTCTTGTCATAGCACGCCTGGCTGCTTCTATTTGCCTGGCAGTTAATCTGCCTCTAGTAACAGCTTTTAAACCATATTCACCAAAAGACACACTATTACCACGTTGAGCAAGCCCACGATTTCTGCCTTTCATTTGTTTTTTATATTTTGTCTTTTTTGGCTGCAACATAACTTAACCTATATTAATTAGATTCTTGTTTTTCTTGTTGATCTGCCTCAGCAGATTCTCCCATACAAATCCAAACCTTAACGCCTATAATACCGTAGGTAGTCTTTGCTCTAGCTGTACCATATCTAATTTTTGCTTTAAATGTATGCAAAGGCACTCGTCCCTCTCTATACCATTCATTACGAGCAATTTCAGCTCCATTTAATCTACCACCAACACATATTTTAATACCCTCAGCTCCAGCACGCAATGCTCCTTGTACAGCTCGTTTCATTGCACGTCTAAATAGTATTCTTTTTTCTAACTGAGCAGCGACACTTTGGGCAACTAAACTAGCATCTATTTCTGGTTTACGAATCTCTTCAATATTTACAGATACCGGAACACACATCAATTTACTTAATTCAACACGCAAAGCTTCTATATCCTGGCCTTTTTTACCAATGATTATCCCTGGCCTTGCAGAAAATAAAGTTATTTGTGCATTATTGGCTGGTCTTTCGATCAAGATCTTACTAAGTGCTGCATGGGAATATTTTTTTTCTAAAAATTTTCTAGCTTCAATATCTTCATTTAGCCATTTTGCATAACCACTCTCAGCAAACCATTTCGAGCGCCATTCTTCTGTGATACCTAATCTTATTCCGGTAGGATTTACTTTTTGACCCATTATACAGACTCCTGTGATAATTCAGATACTTTCAAAGTAACGTGTGATGTTCTCTTTAAAATCCTATTTGCACGACCCTTAGCCCTAGGACGAATCCGCTTTAGCGTACTCCCTTCATCAGCAAAAGTAGTCGAAATAACTAAGCCATCTATATCAGCACCTTTATTATTTTCAGCATTTGCTATTGCTGAATTCAAAAGCTTTTTAATTATTGTTGCTGCTTTTTTAGGACTAAATGTCAGAATATCTAATGCCTTGTTCACTGGCAACCCACGAATTTGATTAAGCACTAAACGTACTTTTTGAGCCGAAATAGGAGCCCCTTTTAATATTGCCTGTACTTCCATAAATTTACCTACTTTGCCTTACGATCACCTGAATGACCTTTAAAAGTTCTCGTCACAGAAAACTCACCTAATTTATGACCTACCATATTTTCTGTAATAAACACCGGAATAAACATTCTGCCATTATGAACTGCTATAGTTAAACCAACCATATCAGGAATTACCATTGATCTTCTTGACCACGTCTTAATCGGTTTTTTATCCTGCTTCTTTTGGGCAGTAACAATCTTATCATGAAGATGCAAATCTATAAATGGACCTTTTTTAATAGAACGTGACATAACTTATCTACCTCTTATTTCCTTTGCCTTCTTTTACGAACAATCAATTTATCTGTTTTTTTATTCTTTCTTGTTACAAAACCTTTTGTCGGTTTACCCCAAGGAGTAACAGGATTTCTTCCCCCGGAAGTTTTACCTTCACCACCACCATGAGGGTGATCAATAGGATTCATTGCAACTCCTCTAACATGGGGTCTACGACCACGCCAACGGTTTGCTCCAGCCTTACCTAAAGAACGTAAACTATGTTCACTATTACTGACTTCCCCTACTGTTGCCAAACAATCAGACAGAATTTTCCTCATCTCACCTGAACGTAATCTAATGGTACAATACTGCCCTTCTCTAGCTACTAGCTGAGCTGAAGACCCAGCACTTCTAGCAAGCTGAGCTCCTTTTCCTGGCTTTAACTCAATACAGTGTAAAACACTACCAACAGGCATATGAGTCAAAGGCAAAGTATTACCAACTTTAATAGGAGCATTTTTTCCTGAGATAATTCCTGCTCCTACAGCTAATCCTTTTGGAGCAATAATATATCTTCTTTCACCATCATTATAAACAACAAGTGCAATATGGGCACTTCTATTTGGGTCATATTCAAGACGTTCCACTTTAGCAGGTATCTCATACTTGTTTCTTTTAAAATCTATTACTCTATAGTGATGTTTATGTCCTCCACCACGATGCCATGCGGTAATTCTACCCTGATTATTACGTCCAGCTATACTTTTCTGTTTTTCTAATAGAGGGGCATAACCATCACCTTTATGTAATTCTGGAGTTATCACTTTAATTAAATGACGTCTTCCAGGGGATGTTGGTTTTACTTTAACTACTGCCATTTCTAAACCTTATGATAATCCTGTGAATTCTATATCTTGATCTTTATCTATACTAATATATGCTTTTTTTACATTATTTTTACGACCAATAATTTGTCCTCGCTTACAAGTCTTGCCCTTCTTTATTGAAGTACTTACATTCTTCACATTTACTTTAAACAAACTCTCAATTGCTTGCTTAATTTCAATTTTATTAGCACTAGGCAAAACTTTAAAGACAAATTGCTTATGCTTATCAGCAAGTAAAGTACTCTTTTCAGAAACATGGGGACATAAAATTATATCGTATAAACGTTCTCTCATGACAAGCTTTCCTCTAATAATTGGACAGTCTTTGCTGTTACACATATCTTTGAATACTGTAATAAAATTAATGGATTTATTTTATCTACAGTTATCACATTAACCTTCACTAAATTTCTTGAAGCAAGATAAAGTTCCTGTTCAAATTTATCAGTAACAAATAAAACATTTTCTAACCCTAAGGTATTCATAACCGACAATAATTCTTTTGTTTTAGGGGCTATTTTTATTTCATCAATAGCTAGTAATCTATCCTTACGAATAAGTTCTGAAAAAATTATTCTCAAGGCCAGTTTATAAACCTTTCTATTAATTTTCTTATGATAATTAGTTTTAGAAGAAGCAAATGTTACGCCCCCACTACGCCATATAGGACTATTCGACGTGCCAGCTCGCGCACGACCCGTACCCTTTTGACGCCATGGCTTTGCCCCTCCTCCGCTGACATCAGATCTAGACAGTTGAGCTGAGTTACCACTACGTCCGTTCGTACGATAGCTAGAAATAACTTCATGCAATAAAGCTTCATTATACGCAACATTAAATACATCAGTCCCTAAACTAATGTCAGATTTTTCTCCAGTAACAGAAGTTACATTTAATTTCATTGTTTAACCTTAGTATGCTTAATAGCAGGCTTTATTATCACTGTCCCAGATATACTTCCCGGAATGGCTCCTTTAATCATTAGTAAATTTTTTTCCTTATCTATTTCAACAATTTTTAAATTCTGAATGGTTTTTTTCTGGGCTCCCATGTGACCCGCCATTTTCTTACCTTTAAAAACTCGTCCAGGTGTCTGGTTCTGACCAATTGAACCAGGAGCCCTATGAGCTAATGAATTACCATGAGTAGCATCTTGAGTTGCAAAATTATGTCTTTTAACCACACCAGCAAACCCTTTACCTATGCTAGTTCCAGAAACATCAACTATTTGACCTTCTTGAAATATATCCAGAGTAATTTCTGTACCTAATTCTATTTGATTTAGAGGTTTATCTCCAAGTTCTAAATTTTCTTGAACTCTAAATTCCCACATACCTCTACCTAAACCAGTTTCCGCTTTGGCATAATGACCAGCTAGAGGCTTGTTAATTCTACTTGCTAGCTGGCTACCTGTTGTTACTTGTATAGCCGAATAACCATCTTTTGCTAAATTTTTAATCTGACTTATACGATTAGGAAGAACCTCTATCAGCGAAACAGGCACCGAAGTACCATCCTCTAGAAATTTTCTACTCATTCCACATTTTCTACCAACCAAACCTAATTTCATACTAAATTACCTTAAACTTTATCGCTAACTAGTTTAATTTGCACATCGACTCCAGCAGCAAGATCTAATTTCATTAATGCATCTACTGTTTTATCTGTAGGCATAACTATAGCAACTAACCTAGTATGAGTTCTGATCTCATATTGATCTCTAGCATCTTTATCTTTATGAGGAGACTTCAGCACAGTAAACTTTTCAATTCTTGTAGGCAAAGGCACGGGACCCTTGACACGAGCACCTGTCCTTTGAGCAGTTTCCACTATCTCTTTAGTAGATGCGTCAATCAACTTATGATCAAAAGACTTTAACCTTATACTAATATTTTGATTATTTACAGCCATAATTTTTACTCAACAATTTTAGTAACAACACCAGCCCCAACAGTTCTACCACCCTCACGAATAGCAAAACGTAAACCTTCATCCATCGCTATCGGACACAATAAGGTTACTGACATCTTAACATTA
>PIVX01000181.1 GCA_003353785.1 Gammaproteobacteria bacterium
GATTGCTTTTAATTAATAATTGTAAGGATTGTTTTAAATATATTGCATCCATTATTTGTTGCAAGGATCGCAATGCATTTTCGATGTTTTCTTGATAAGCAATGGAACAATGAATGTGCTGAATGGCGGAATGTTTGATAGAAATAGATTCGATTTGGATTTCTTGTTTTTCGTCGTCTGCGAATTCGAATTTAGGAACAGATATTAAAGCGGATAGCACAGCAATTGGTGCATTCAAATTTATCCATGAAATAATCCATTCGTCCATGGAGGGGAATAAATAATTTTCTTTCCAATGCTTGCAAACTATTTTGTTGTTTGCAAATATATTCATTGCGAGCCACTCAATTATTTGCATCAACATTTTTACATTCGAATGCAACAAATTTTTAATTTCTACATTTTTCTCTTTTTTGTTGACAAATTTTCTTGAAATTTCCAATGAATATTTGGTGCTGCTTTTGATCGATATCGCGAATAAAGAGTCAGACAATGAAGAATCGAATAATATGTCAAATATATTGCTACAAAGTAAGCAATGAATGAATGCAATATCCATTTTATCGATGCATAGCAATGAAAATAGTTCTTTTAAGTGATTGAATTGTATGGATTCAATGTTAATGAATATATATAAATTATCCATTTTTACAATGGAATTAAATGCAAATTTAATAATTTCTGCCATGATGTTGGAATATAATTTAATTTCATGATGTAATTGGATCACAATGTCATTCAATGATGATTTTGATTTGTTTTTTTGAGCAATTTGTAATTGAATGATGCAATTATTGCTTTGTTGTGTCATGTTATGAATGTTATGTATTATTTTCACACAAAGCCCAAACATTTCATTTGATGGTTTTTTTATTATATTTAATTTTTGATTAAAGCCAAACAATTTGGATAATTTATTTATTTGTAAGTTTATATCTAACTGCAATTTCCATATTGATTGCACATTTTTTAACTGTTTCATTAAATTTGATAAACTTTGTTGATTTGCACTCAGTTTATTCCATTTAAATTGTAATTGCTTTACTTGGGCTTCATAACCAATTTGATAATGCGCAATTCGATGGAAACTGTCATTGGTTTGCTTCTCTAATTGCAACCTTATATTATCCAACACTTGTCCTTGTCTGGCGATTTGTGGCAACCCCAGCCCCAGGCCTTCGCTTTTGGTGTCGACGTCATTCTCAACAAGAACGAGTTTTAACTTCATTTTTAATGTATTAAAGTAGTAGACAGCTTTATTGAAGTATCAGCACACTAAGTATGTTACAGTTACACTTGCACTTGCGATCAGACACAGATATTTCACATCTAAGCATTATAATTAAATATTATGAGGATGTGTTGCGCCGCAGCTCTCGCTATGAAAAGTTGCATACTCTTCGACACCAAGCATCGCTACAATTAAACTCTCCCACTTGCGACATATTTATCATCAGAGGATTGGCCAAATCAGGAACAAC
>PIVX01000182.1 GCA_003353785.1 Gammaproteobacteria bacterium
AATATTAAGACACTCAATACCTATCATCTTACTTTCTTCTTTTTTTTTATATTTTTATTCAATCAAAAAAGAACAAATTGATATGAATTCTCAATAATACGCGTAATAATTTCTAGTTGGACGGATTTCATGAATGCAAAATATTTTATTTAGATTAAAAATGCAGCGCAATAAATCCGGCAATTTAAAGATATTGCGTATTTTTGATAGGCAACGAAATAATTAAGAATTATAAAATGAGATGATTTGGTTCTTGAAAAACTTTTTAGTAAATCTGAAATTAAAAAACAAAAATCAATTAAAAATAGAAATAATAATCTCCTTCAGAATGTGGAGAGAGGTAGCTAATGACAGCTATATTATGAGAAATAAATTGCTCACACACAAGTGTCTATAGCGCGATCATCGAAATGCATGCATCAATTTCCGATGGAAATAATGAATAAACATTCAAAAGCGGTGTATTTAGAATGATAAAATCACTCCGTACGTAGCCTCACGCTCAACCTCTGCTCACTATTAACGATATAAATATCTAATCTCTATTCATCATCAGGAGTTTTTAGGGGGTTTCTTTCAAAGACTTGTGATGAAGAATATTTCCTATAGAAATGATCCTGTACAAGTATTTCCTTAAAGAATAATATTCTATCATTTGCTAACTCCACTTTCATGCCACTCCCATCAAACATCTATAAATTGCAGGCAATTCCATTCCATTTATGGTACTATACCTATCAATAAACTACGCCGGGCCGGGGCCGCATATACAATTTGCAATGCATGTTTTGCATCAGAGACAGCTACTCACTTAATGCTGCACTGCTTCCTCCATTATGTGTGCAACCACGTAGCTGCCATGAGCATGCGCAGAGCAGAGCGGATGAATTTAATGTTTGACTGTTTTTTTGTTTTGAGTCAAAAATAAATGATTCCATTCCATAAATTGCTGAAATGTTTGCAAATATTTTTGTGCTTTTGCGCTATCAATGTCTGCAAATTGTTGATGCAAAAAAGATAGATGTTGTTGCAAAAAAATAAACGTTTGTGTTGACTTGAATAGCGACTCTGACTCAGATAGGATTTAAACCTATATCTATGTGAATTGCACCAAACAACATTTGATTGTATCAGATTTGCGATATTTGTTTCCAAATAGTTTTAGCATTCAGATTTCTCCGATCCTGCAATCTCTTGCAAAGGTTAAGTGTTGGGGGGAAACAGCCGAAGCTGCAGACACACGCTCTATCAATTTGAGCTACTGAGTCTTGTGCTTATCTCTATTTCATTTCTGTTATAACAACATAATTATTCATAAGCTATATATGTTGCTATTGAATTGCACACAAATATTTATGGTATTAATATAAAATTAAATATATTATATCTGATCATGTACAAAACAGATCAGTTGAATTAATTAATGTATACAGATCGAATCGATTGCATTCGGATTTTAATTTAATTAAATCCATCCG
>PIVX01000183.1 GCA_003353785.1 Gammaproteobacteria bacterium
TTGGCGTTTAACCACGATCGAGAGGTACGCACCGATCGGCCCCAATATATTTTATAGCGGGGTTTGCCGTCAAATATAGGTTGACGTGCTATAAGCCAAATTGGCAACGCAGTACCACCTCCGTTGGCTAAAGCGATCGGACACAAAATCGCAGAATCAATTACTCAAGTTCAACATTTCGGTAATAATGTCGAGCTCTAAAATTACTTGACTTAAATAAATAGTTGCGGAATGCATATCTGTAAACGTTATGAATTTTACGAGTATTTAGCCGTATATTTATAACGTTATCAGTAATACATACAACAACAGAGCTATTCATTAACGTGAGTTGATCATTTTAACAAGAGATATTTTTAAATGTACGACTCAGTAGTTTCTGTCGCCTCGCGGCAGACGTCTCTACGATCAGAACGAGATCGATCACGTTATAGTAAATGCTGTCAGCAGCTAGTTTTGTTTCTGTCTCGCAGGCTAGATAAATTAAAGTAAAAATATTGGTGTTTAACCACGATCGAGAGGTACGTACCGATCGGCCCCAATATATTTTATAGCGGGGTTTGCCGTCAAATATAGGTTGACGCGCTATATTTTATGAATCAATTACTGAAGTTATTGAATTAAATCAGTAAAAATAGAGAACTTATTTCCCATAAAATATAGCGCGTAAATCCATATTTGACGCTAACCCCCACTATAAAATATAGAGGGGTCCGATCCGTATGCACCATTCGAACGTGGTTAAATAGGCGTATTGTTAATCTAGTAAGTGAGATAGAAGCAAAACAGGTTACCGAATAGTAGTGTGTTAAATAGAAGTCTGACTGAAAAGGTTTGCCAAAAATAAATTTGATAAACAGTGGTTAAAAAGCAATGGATAGATGACTGGTCGAGGCTGGGTAAAAATGCTATTTATATTCTAAAACATTCATATTATATTAATAATTATTAATTCAGAACTATACACAGCGTAAAAATGCAATCTAAGTTAAATAGAGCGGTATGCATATACAGTAATAGTAAAAAGTATCGGTAATATAGACGTAAATACAGTAAAGATGGAAGATGGTAAAATGATGATAGAATGCTGCAGTTACAAAAAATTGTTAATTAATAATTGTTGAAACACGTCTTTTCCACTACCATTTAAATGAATGTCGCCTTTGATGAAGTGGTTTGTTTGAAGTTGGTGAAAAACGTCGAAATAACCTAGATTATGTTCTTCACAGAAAATCACAAATTGCTTATATAAAGTTTCGACGGCTGTTGAAAGTTCTCGAGGCGCAGCACGGCAATATTTACTCTGTTTAGATTGAGGCATATCCCAAGATGGTCGATAGAAAGGGGATACTATACATAGATAATCTTTAATATTAGGAGTGTCCACTAAATTTTTCAAATCGTTTAAAATCAATCGGATGTTGGGGAGGAAAATGTCTCTATGTTTTAATGAAGGATCGATGAGGAGGT
>PIVX01000023.1 GCA_003353785.1 Gammaproteobacteria bacterium
TTCGACGTTGCATTGGCAACTTCTGTGAATCAGGAACTTTTGCAAACGAGTGATCTAGTAGCAGCTTGAAGTAAGATTCAGGAATCACCTTCCTTTAGGTGGGTGAGGATGTCAATATTGCAAAATAATTTCATAAAAAATACATATAGGGCTATTTTGATTGTAGTGGTTGATTCTTAAATGCTGCGAAATGGACGTTTTAAAATTTTGTTAATATTAGTAATATCATAGTGTATATTTTTATCTACTAATGTAAGATTACATTTACTCTAATTCAATAGAATAAACTTAATGAAAAATTTTAGTAGAATATTAAAATGGTTGTTTTTAATAAGTATTATTGCACTAATAGTACATTTATGTCTTGAACCTTTATTTATTCCAAAAGCGCTACATACTTCTTCTAAGCACGCATATTTCCCTAAATACATAGCTCATAAAGCTCTCATATCCCAAGATATAAAAAAAGATATGCTGTTCGCAATCCAAAAGGCTGTTGCCAGTTATGTAAATGGAATAGAAATAGATATAAAATTTTCTAAAGATAATATCCCGTTTGTATATAAAGATTATGAGTCAAACAATATCATTAATGGTAAGAAAAATCATGATAACTATATTTGGGATGATTTAAAAAAAATTAATTCTTCTGGGAGAATAAATATATTGTCTCTTGAAGAAATATTTAAATTAGTAGGCTCTTTCAAATATATTTTAATAAATATTAGAAGTAATGATTTATTTAATAAGGATAAGTCTGAGAGTATTATTGGCCTAATAAAAAGATATCATTTGCAGGATACTGTTATTGTTGAGTCATTTAATCCATTTTTTCTCATGTCTATGCGCAGAAGATCAAATGACATTATGTTAATGTATAATTTCACTAGAGATCTAAAGGTTAATAATGAACATACTAGTCTGCTTATTGAAAACATTCCTTGGTTGTTTAGACAATCCTTTTTTCAAAAACAAGTTCGTAGGATTATTAGGCCTGATTTATTAGGATTGTGGTGGAATTTCAATGAGAATAATATAAAATATTTCGTCTCACATAAGTACCCTATAATTTATAGTACTGTTGATAGTGTTGGAGAGGCTAATGCATTATTTAAGCTAGGAGTAAAAGGGGTCAAAACTAACAATGCGCTCCAGCTTATTAGATCTACAAATCTTGTTGGGCAAAAAATCTATGATGCTGGAGGTAGTAAAAGTGATATATATCAGTTAATTCATGTAAAGAGCATTGAAGATATTGTTAACATAATATTGAAGGCGCGCTCCATAGGAAAGCAGATCAGTATTGCTGGTAGAAGACATTCTATGGGGGGGCAAGCTCTACTTGATAATTCTTTTCATCTTAGCATGCTAAGAATTGATCATGTACATTATAATGATAACAGTCATATTATTACAGTAGGGGCTGGAGCTACTTGGAAGAAGATACAAAATATTCTTGATCAGCATGGAAGATCTGTAAAAGTAATGCAATCAGATAATATATTCACAGTTGGAGGATCTATAAGTGCTAATGTCCATGGTTGGCATACTGGATCCCCTCCTATTATTTCTACGATAGTTTCTATAAAGATAGTTACTGCTAATGGTAAAATTACTAAAGTATCTCAAGAGTTAAATCCAAAATTATTTAGAGCTATAGTTGGTGGATATGGGCAATTCGGGGTAATTTATGAGGCAGAACTTATGACTGTTGCTAATTCGGAAGTTAGTTTTCAGGCTAGATTCGTTGATAGACATATGTTGAAATATACATGGGATGAGTATATTACATCTAATTCTAAAGTGGAATTAGCATATAGTCGTTTGTCAGTTGATCAAAAAAATATCTTTAAAGAGGCGGGAATATTCTATTTTGAAAGAAAAAACGTGCTTTCTTTAGAGCAGATACATCCAGAATCACTAATATCTTTGAAACGTGCTGTTTTTAGAGTTTCTGAATACTCTGAATTAGGTAAAAAATTGAGGTGGAAAGCAGAAAAAACATATGCAAAAAAAATGATGAATGCAAATACTATTTCGAGAAATAATGCTATGAATGCTGATATTCACGTACTTTGGCCTTTATATGGCACTAATAAAGATATTCTACATGAATATTTTATTCCTCAAAGTAAGATTGACACTTTTCTAGATGCTTTCAAAAAAATCATTATAAAATTTAAAATGAACATATTAAATGTTACTATTCGAGAGGTAAAGAAAGATACTATATCGTTGCTGCCATATGCTGTTAGTGATATGTTTGGAGTTGTATGTTTGTTTTCTCAAAAACAAGGTAATAAAAGTGAGTTAAGAATGAAGAATTTTACTACTGAGGTTATTGATGTAGTAAATAGTTTACAGGGGACTTTTTATTTACCTTATCGGCTACATTATAATAAAAAGCAACTTGAGGGAGCTTATCCAAATATTGAAAATTGGTTTAGAACTAAGAATGATCTGGATCCAAGAAATATTTTTAATAGCCAATTTTTTGAGCATATAAAAAATTTAGTAGAAAATGGTGTATAGATTGATTTACTGAAACATGTTTTCTATCTCTAACAGCTCTCTAGTATTCTTTATTTCTAAAGATTTAGTATGGGGTGTTTAGCTATTAATTGAAATGATCTTTTTTTAATCGTAGTATTTAAGTTTGGAATTAGTAATAAAATAATATTTGGTATGCTAATTCGGTTAAAAAAACAACAATAATTGAACAAAAAACATTTTAGTGCAATATAATTAATAGAAAAAGGGTTATTAGTTGTTGTCGGTAAAGCTCTTGTGGGAATTTATGCGGAGGTTATTTTTTGGACAGTAGCTTGGAATACCAAGCCAGTTAGTTTAGAAATTTTATTTTTTTTCAGATTGCTAATTCTTAGTACAATAGGATAGAAATTATAGATCTTAATATTATTTTCTTCCTTAATAAATGAATTAGCTAATATAACTAGTTCATGTGTTTCGCTTGATTTAAGTTTACTGCTGAATTGTAAAATAACGTCATTATAATATGACATGGCTGATTTAAAATTAAGATCATTTTCATCTACTTTAGAACATTTAGAGAGTGTAATTAGGAAAGATTCGTTCTCAATTGTTATTTCATCGAAGCTCCCACCGGATAAAATTAACTTTTCTACAGATTGTAGGATATTATTATGAATAGAGTATGAGTTAGGTGAAATGAAAAAGAATATTATTAAAAATATATATCTAGTAAGTGATCTCATAGTGGTTTTAACGTTTATTCATTAAATTTGTTGTCTTTTGAAGAGTTATTGTAAATATATTCAACAGAGTATATTTTATCATTCGCTGCTTGTTTATTATAGTAATAGTTATTGTTTTGGATAGTGCGGGCATTAGAACAACACTCATTATTGCAGCAATTGTGTGAACTAGCTGTTGCTATAGAATCATGGTTAGTTTTAAATAGCAATTTGATAGTATAAGGATAAGATAAAAATTCCATATTATTCTCGTATATATATTGTACTAAAATTATATTCTAGTATAGTTTATTATTTTGTAAAGAATAATTATTAAATTTATATATGTATAAGAGTATTAAACTGTTTTGGTACAATATCAGCGGTTGCTTATGCATTATTAGTGATATGAATAAACATAAATTAAGAATTGCTGTTCCAGAAGATGCAGAGGAATTGACAGAAATAGCAATTCTTTCAAAACAGTATTGGGGATATTCTGATAAAATGATTAATTTATGGTTGCCTGAATTAACTGTGACACCAGAATTTATTGAGAAGAGTATTGGCTTTGTTATAGAGGAAAGTAACGTAATAAAAGGGTTTTGGTGTAGAATGCCTAAAGGAGAGTTATCTGAGGGTTTCTTATTTGTAGAGCCAAAGTCTATTGGTAAGGGTTATGGTAAGGTACTATGGGATGCAGTTATGGGTGAGTCTAGAAGGATAGGGTTAAAATATTTAACATGGGAATCTGATCCAAATGCAGCTTCTTTTTATGAAAAGATGGGAGCAAAACAAATAGGTATTAAATATTCTTTGGTTATACGAGGTCGGCAATTACCTATTATGAGATATAATTTATAAAGACATGGTGCACATTATGCATAAACATAACAATAATTTATTTAAAATAATAGAATTATTAAATGATAATAGATATCACGATGGAACATCAATAGGTAGTACACTAGATATTACTCGTGCTGGAGTATGGAAATCTATTCAAAAAATTCAAAAATATGGGATAAATATAAAATCTGTTAAGGGCAAAGGATATCTTTTAGAGGCTCCTTTAATTTTGCTTGATTATTGTAAAATTAAGTCATCTCTAAAAGAGAAGAATATTAAATTAGATATAATAGAAAAAATAGATTCTACGAATAACTATTTCAAGAAAGATGCAATTAGAAGTAATGGTAAAGTCGGAGTTTGTATTTCTGAGATGCAGACTGAAGGTAAGGGTCGTATGAGCCGTAAGTGGTATTCGCCCTTTGGCAAGAATATTTATTTGTCTATTCTGTATTCGTTTCAAAAAGATATTAGCGAGTTATCAGGTTTAAGCCTTATTATTTCTCTTGGAGTATGTCGGAGCATAGAGAGTCTATGTCAGTTAAACAATAAGTTAAGCATTAAATGGCCGAATGACATTGTTTTTGAACAACAAAAAATTGCTGGGATATTAATTGAAATACAAGCAGAATCTAACGGATTTTGTAATGCGATTATTGGTATTGGCATTAATGTGAATATGGATGAAGCTCATAATAAGCAGATCAGTCAGAAATGGACTTCTTTGCAAAAATTAACTGGCCAATACTACGATCGAAATTTTTTATGCTCAGGAGTTATTAATCATACTATTGAATATCTAGATAGATTTATGCAATTTGGTCTGGATAATTTTATTGGAGAATGGGTAAATAAAGATTATTTGTTTGGTAAACAAATAAAAGTAATTTCTGGGGGAAATAGAATTAGTGGTGTTGGCTCTGGTATAAATAATAGTGGACATCTTATATTAAAAATGCCTGAAGGAACTACAACAACTCTTTCTTCAGGAGACACGACAATAGTTAAGTAGAGATTCTATAGTATTCTCAATACTTAGGCATCAGTAGATTTGTATCAGCTCTAAAGATTATTAAATCAACAACTAGAATATATCTCCATATGACTGCTCTGCGTTATTTACGACTGAGGCAGTCATATCATAAGCATTATTTGTTATGTACGGGATAACATTCAGACAAGGGGTGGGAAGCCATTTTTTTAGTGTAGAAATATTCTGTTCAATAGCCAGTGTATTTTTTTCTAAACAATTAGCGATCCAACCGATAAATGGTACGCGCATTTTTCTTATACTATCGCTTGTTAATATAGCATGATTTAAACATCCTAGTTTAATACCCACTACTAGAATAGTAGGTATTTTTAATATGCTAATTACTTCCGCAAAGGTTTCACTATCATTTATTGGTACTGCCCATCCTCCTATTCCCTCAATTAAATTAATATCAGCCGTTTCTTGGATAGAGGATAGAATTTTTTCTATTATATAAGTGACAGATAGTTCTATTTTAGAGCTGCTGGCAGCAATACTAGGAGCTATTGGTTTCTGTAGAGCAATTGGATTGACAATATTGTAAGGCTTATACAAAGAAGAAGTTTTTTGTATTCTTAAGGCATCTTCATTTTGCAAGGATCCATCTCTGTTTTTTTTACATCCGGATGCTACTGGCTTTATACCAAAGGTTTTATATCCTTTTAGATTTAAACTATTAATTAAATCTAGAGTTACGTATGTTTTTCCTACGCTTGTATCTGTTCCTGTAATAAAGATGGATTTTGCAGTTCTCATTTCTGGGCTACATATATCTTAATATTATAAGTTAGAGAAGGTTTTATAGGGTTGTGGAAGAAATTATTACAATAAGATTTAGATAGTCCGGCAGGGGACTGCACATTATTCGAAAGGGAGTTTGCTCCCGTTAATTTAATAGATTTTATTGCTTCATAAGTGTTTTTAAAAATTTTTGTATAACTCAGAGTATTATAATATTTTATTTTAAATCTAGATACTAATAATTTATACACTATATTTTCGTGAGTATACATGCTGTTTTTATAATAATTTTTTAATTCTGGGAAGTTGTTTTTGCTGGGAATAGAGAAAAGCAATAGTCCATTTCTCTTAGTATAATAATTAAGTAGTTTTAATGTGTGAGATAAATTGGGACACCACTGTAATCCCATATTGCAGAAAATTAAATCAAAAAAACTATTTTTGAATATAGATTCATCAATGTCGGATAGGATAAATGCAATATTATTTTTATCTAGTTTAGCTTTTGCAAAAGCTAATAGCTTTTCTGAAAAATCTATCGCGAAACATTTTGAGTATTTAATATTGTTAAGCAATATTGAAGTGCTCTGTCCAGTTCCACAGGCAAAATCACCAACAGTATCAAACGTGTGATTATATTCTAATAATTTTTTTATACACTCTGAAGAGATCATATCTTGTATGAAACAAGAACTATCATAAGTATTCAGTGAATTATTAAAATTCTTCCTAATCCTGGATTTTAGCTCATTATTCATTAATAAAGTCTTTTATTATTTTATTATAAATGTTCTTATAGCTGATAAAGCCAGCATGCCCAGCCCCATTGATCGTGGCTACCTTGATGTTTGGGTTAAGTTTTATAAGGTGGTTAATGTTCTGATGAAGAATAACATCTTTATCATTGATGATATGCAAAATTTTTGAATTCATATATTTATATTCATGTCTTAAATCAGTTTCCATAATCAACTTTAACAAGCTTAAACAGGATTGCTTTTTGAAGAAGCAGTGATTATTAAATAAATATTTTTTAAAAACAATATTTCTGTTTGGATAGTTTACTAGTTGGATAAATTTATTATGTAGAGAATTAAAGTTTGTGTGTCCAATTCTGGATATTTCATTAATTTGTTTTGATGATATACCATCCCAATGGACATCTTCTAGTAATTTGGGTTGACTAGCAAGCAATATTATTTTTCTGATTTTATGAGGATATAAAAACCCTATATTAATAGCAAATAATCCCCCTAAAGACCATCCTATGATATAGGACTGCTCTTTTATTGTATTAGCCATTAAGCTTGTAATATAATTTATAGACAAATTAATCTCATTAAAATAGTTTAATCCGAAAAAATTGCAGTTATTAATGTTGAAATATCTGACAGCATCAGCGTTGAATCCCCAGCCAGGAATAAAATATACATTTCTAATTCGGTTATTATTCATATTTAACTTTTTTTATACTATCCAATAGTAAATTTATTTGTGATTCTGTATGTAAGCAGTTTAGTGATATTCTTAATCTCGAGCTATTTGTTGGAATGGTCGGAGGACGTATTGCTGATACAAAAAAGCCTTTAGACATAAGCAATTTTTGTAGATAGAGGACCTGTTTATTATCGCCTATTATAATGGATTTTATAGGTGTTATCTGATAAGAAGATAAATATATATTTCTTTCATTTGCACTATTGATAAAAAGCTTAATGACTTCTTTAAGCTTATCTCTTCTCCATTCATCTTCTATTATTATAGAAAGAGTTTCTGTTATTCCTTCACAAATTGCTGGTGGTAAAGAAGTTGTGTATCGGAAACCTTTAGAAAACTGTATTATAGGATCTAGAATTTCTTTTCTGCCTGCTACAATAGCTCCAATCCCGTTGAATGCTTTGCCAAGTGGAATTATTAGACATCCAAATTGATGTTGTCGTATGCTATCTTGCTCACAAATTCCACGTCCGTTCTTTCCTAGAACTCCTATTCCATGTGCATCATCTATTATAGTATTACAAGTGTACTTCTCAGATAAATTTATAATTTCCTTCAAAGGTGTTATTGTACCTTCCATACTGAATACGCCTTCAGTAATAATAAATTCAGGATTTTTTGATTGTATAAGTGTGCAAAGATGTTTGATTGAGCAGTGATTGTAGCGATAATTTTTAGCTCTTGAAAGTTGTATCCCTTCTAGTATTGAGGAATGGCATAGTTTATCCGATACAATAGTATTATGCCTGTTAGCCAACGTACTAATTATACTTAAATTAGCTGCATATCCAGAACTAAATATAATGGCTTTGTCAAAGCCTAGCCAATTAGCAAAGTCATTCTCAAGCTTATAGTGACTATCAAAAAATCCTGATATTAGGGCTGATGAGTTGCTTCCAAAGCCATATTTACTAATTGAGTCCCTTAATTTTTTAATTATTCTTGGGTGCTTTGTTAGTCCTAGATAGTCATTACTAGAAAAGTTAATATATTTATTATTATTAATCACTATAGTATTGTTTTGTTCCAATCTTTGGCTTACTAATACTCTTTTCCTAATTAGCCCTAATTGGTGAAATTTCTTTATTTTGACGCTTAATTTATCTGTTAACATATTTCATTCTGCTGATCTTTTTTAATATTTAAACTTCTAAATAATTTAGTATCAAAACTAAGAGAAGAATTTTTTGCTGTTAATAATTTATCGCCAACAAAGATAGAATTTGCTCCTGCCATGAAACATAAAGATTGCATTTCTTTAGATATTTTATTTCTATTGCCTGATAAACGAATTCTTGATTTTGTGAATATGATTCTCGTTATAGCGATAGTTTTAATAAAATCAAAATTATCTAAGTTATCTGCATTTTCTAATGGTGTATTCTTCATAGGTATTAGTTTATTAATAGGGATACTTTTTGGATGAATTGGTAACTTATATAGTTCTAATAGAAATTGTGCTATGTCTTGTCTAGTCTCTCCCATTCCTAAGATACCACCACAGCATAAATGTATTTTTGCATTGATAATATATTTAATTGTTTCTAATCTATCCGCATATGTTCTCGTACTGATGATTTTTTTGTAAAAACTCGGAGAGGTATCTAAATTATGATTATAGAAATCTAGGCCAGCACTCTTGAGTTGGTTTGCCTGATCTGCATTTAGCATTCCTAATGTTGCACAAGTTTCTAAACCTAAATTCTTTACTGATTTAATCATTTCAAGAACTTTATGAAAATCTTTAGTAGGGGGGCTTCTCCATGCTGCACCCATACAGAATCTTTTTGAACCGTTAGCTTTTGCTTGTTTTGCTTGAGTAATAACGGCCTTGATATCTAAGAGTTTTTCTTTTTTAATAGGGGTGGAATAATGCCCGCTTTGGGTGCAATATGCGCAATCTTCTGGGCATGCCCCAGTTTTAATACTTGATAATGTACATAATTCTATATCTTTGATATTAAAATTACGCCTGTGAATTTTATAGGATTGTAGCAATAGTTCGAAAAAAGGTATTTCAAACAATGCTAAAATTTTCTTTTCACTCCACATCTTTTTTCTCATACAGATTTTAATTGAAATTTGAAAAATAGTGATAATAAATGTTAAACTCCCATTAGTCAACTTAAAAAAAATAAATGGTTTACAAATGGGCGACTCTGAATTACAAGAACTGGATTTAAATATTAATTGGCATCCTTGCTCTCAAATGAAGGATTATGAAATATTTAAACCATTAATAATAAATAAAGCCTATGGTTGCTATTTAGAATTGTCTAATGGAAAAAGAATAATAGATGCAATTTCAAGTTGGTGGTGTAAATCGCTAGGTCATAATAATTTTGAGCTTAAACAGGCATTAATAAGCCAGATAAATAAATTTGAGCATGTTATTTTTGCTAATACTACAAATAAAACAATAGTTGATTTATCAAATAAATTGATTAGTTTAATGTCGAATTTGAATAAAGTATTTTATGCTGGTGATGGTTCTTGTGCTGTGGAAATTGCTTTAAAAATGAGTTTCCAGTCAAGAATTATCTCAGGCCAGAACAGCAAAAATAAATTTATTGCATTACGTAATGGATACCATGGTGAAACTATAGGGGCAATGAGTGTTAGTGGTATTGAAATATATCGACATCACTATTCTCCTTTATTATTTGAAACAATTTTTGTTGAGCCTATATATGTATGTGGTACAGATGATCGTAACTGGACTGATGTAAGTAGTTATTGGCTCAAGATCCAAAGATCTTTAGAGCCTTATATTGAGACTACTACGGCAATAATTGTTGAGCCAATATTACAGGGTGCTGGAGGTATGAGAATATACAGTAAAGATTTCTTGTCAAAACTCTATGCATGGGCAAAAAAAAATAATATTCATATTATTGCTGATGAAATCATGACAGGTTTTGGTAGAACTGGGAAGATGCTAGCCTCTGAATTTGTTAATATCCAACCAGATTTTATTTGCTTATCAAAAGGATTAACATCAGGTTGGATGCCTTTTAGTGCTGTATTAACCACTGATAATATGTATCAAATTTTTTATGATGATTATCATACAGGGAAGTCTTTCTTGCATTCTCATACATACTCAGGGAATGCTCTAGGGGCAAGTTTAGCTTTAACAACATTAAATATTATATTAAACAACAAGCTATATGATAGGGCTAACAGAATACAAAAAATAATGAAAACTCATATGAATGATATTGCGGAACAGACAGGATATATCAAAAATGTTAGAGGTATTGGTGGAGTAGTAGCTGCTGATTTAATTAGTAATAACAAGCGTGAAAGAAAGGGTTACCAAGTTTATAAAGAAGCGGTTAGGTTAGGTCTCTTGCTTAGGCCTCTTGGAGACACTATATATTGGCTTCCTCCTTTAATAGTATCAGAAGAAACGCTTTTAGAGATGAAACTTATAACTACACAAGCGATCCTTGCTGTTTATGAAAATAAATAAATTTATTAATTAAAAGACTGGAGTTTGTGAGATTTTCTCTGAAATACCATAACTATCTGTTATAGTATTTATGAGAAAACTAGAGGTATGTACCTGCTGTAGATTTTATCCAACCTATTGAAAAATTAAAATTAAGTGATTAACTAGATAGAAAATGAACTTATTAGATAGTTAAAATAATATAGGAATAATAATACTAAATTTGTAGGAGTAGACTCGTAGACTATATGATTTATACCTACATTATGGGTATTATGGCTGAAATATCTAGTTTAAAGAATTATCTTTTATCAATATGTTAAAAAATCCTAAAGATATCTATTTGATAATGTAATAAGATAGCGATGTTCTGATGGAGAGCATTTGTTCAAAGGCTAGGTAAATTTATTTAGTCCACCAGAAATTTATGCCAGAAAACATTTGAGAGATCTACGGTTCTTATTTTTAGATATGTTGGATATCCTATAATAAAAATATGTCCAGAAATAGGGGAAGGTATGAAAACAATTGAGAAGGATGTAGTAGATAATGCAATAGAAGAATTATTTAAGAATCCTTCTGCAAATCAAGATATAAATTTGCAACTTGATGATCTAGAAATACAAAAAAAAATTATTGGAGAAAAATTAATAGAATATTCAGGTGAACCTACGCGCAGACCTAGTAAGGAACATAAAATCTTAAATCAAGAGCTGCAATCAATTAATAAGGCAATAAAGAAATTGGCTAAAACATTGAAAAAAATTAACTATATAAAAGAAATAACATCCAAACTTGGATATAATAAAGGGGAGGTTATTCTTAATAAAACAAAATTTTATTGGTAAAATATAATTTTCCAAATTTTTTATTGTCCAGAAACAATTATGATAAACTTATAAATTACCAAGAATTTCCTTATTTTATTTGTGGTTCCTCTTTCCCCTAGAAAAATTTGTTGTTTTTTTAGATGAAAATCTTTTCTTTTTAAAATTTGTTGTTTTTTTCGCTTTAAAATTTTCATGAACATAATTTTTCTTATTTTTACCATGTTCATAGTCTGTATTCATATTCTCCAATGCAGGATTGATTTGCTGATTGAGATAAATTAGTGCTGCTGCTGCATCTTTTAGAGAGCATTTATTTTCATGTGTGATAAGGTCGATTATTTTATAATAAGGGCTTAATTCCTTATTGTCTTGAATAATGTCAGTAATTTTTTGTGAAAATCGTCTCAGATTATTTTCTTTTACTTCTTTTAAAGAAGGCACTTTAAATTGAGTTATTGAACCATGACTAGTAGCTTTAATATCATTAAACAAACGATGATCTTTTGAGGTAACAAAAGATAGGGCCTTACCTTTACGGCCGGCGCGCCCTGTTCTACCAATACGATGAGTGTAACTCTCTTTAGCATGAGCAAGATCAAAATTAATAACATGGCTAATACGTGCAACATCAATACCACGTGCTGCTAGATCTGTTGCAACAATGATATCTAAAGAGCCATTTTTCATTTGGTCTAGTATTTTTTTTCTTATTGACTGTTTTATATCTCCGTTCAAGGCTGCCGCTGTATATCCATAAGATTGAAGTTTCTCTGCAATTTCAGAAGAAGCATTTTTGGTGTTTACGAAAACTATAGCAGATTGTATATCTTCAGTTGCAAGAAAATGTATTAATGTACGTAATTTCTCGTTATTTGGTATATTTATAAAGTATTGTTCAATATTGTTTGTAGTTTCTTTATCGGGTTTGATATGAATTTTCTTGGCATCTTTTAAATAATCTTTAGCTATTTTTTTAATTGCATCTGGCATAGTTGCAGAGAATAATGCAATTTGATGTCTATGGGGGATTTGATTAAGAATCCATTTTATGTCTTTGATAAATCCCATGTTTAGCATTTCATCAGCTTCATCTAGTATAACTGTTTTAAGTGATTCGATAGATATCACACCTCTGCGAAAATGGTCCATTAAACGTCCAGGGGTTCCAACAATAACTTGAACACCTTGTTTTAAAGCTTTTAATTGAATGTGGTAACTTTGGCCACCATAAATGGGGATAACACGAAATTTTTTTAAAGGTTTAGCATATTTTTTACAGGATTCGGCTACTTGGACTGCTAGTTCTCTAGTTGGAACAATGATAAGTGCCTGCGGCATCATTTTTTTTAAGTTTAACTCTGAAAGAATAGGAAGTGTAAAAGCAGCTGTTTTTCCGGTACCTGTTTGTGCTTGAACAAGCAAATCTTGTCCTTTTATTAAACTAGGGATACTGTGTTTTTGTACAAGAGTTGGAGAGTGATATCCTAATTCAGATATTCCCGATAGTAATGTAGGCTCTAGTCCTAGCTCATTAAAATTATTTGTAGGTTGCATCTTCTATACTCCAAAATAGTTTGTTGTATCTTATAGAGCTTAACGAATTTACAATAAAACCTTGAAAAATCTTATGTAAGTTCATTAAACGATCAATTTTTTTTTAGATAGACTGCAAACAATGTTACTAAATTTAATAATTGAAAATTCGACTATCTTAATATATCAATATAAACAAAGAGTAATGCTAGCTTAAATATTATTTCAGTATTTACTGCATTAGCCAAGATAAAAATTCTTGGATTTTGTTAAATTCTCAGACATAATGGCTAAATATAACATAGATACTTTCATTGTGCTACTAAAGAGAGATTTAATTATGAGTTTGATAGATTTTTCTATTTGAAAAGTCTACATTTAGAGATTCTATAAAATATCATAAATGTTATTTTTAACCTATATTGCAGCGTATCCTAACCTTTATAGATTCGAGAAGGTAATTTCCAGAAATATTGCTTCTATGATGTCGTATAGGTTGGGTTCTTGGATATCTTTTGATAAATTCGTAAATCATATAGCTTTGTTGTGAAGTACAAAAAATGAACTATTTATCTTTGATAAGGATATTATTTCTTATCAATAACCTCTTCTAAAACGATAAAATCAATTGTAATTACAAGAGCTTAAACAATAGCACCTTATGGAAAGATGAGATATGGGGTGTATATAGGACAGGTATTATGATAATGGTGGATATATCCATTAGTTACAGTTTTCCCATAATTCATATTTATTTTAAGATCTTGATCTTCTGGCTTCATAATTTATTATCTATGCTGTAAATATTGTACCGATGGTGAAGGATATAACGATACTGTCTAGCTTAGTATAGGTATTTGGGGCTGGTAATTAACTAATAGATATATATAGGTTTGGTATAATGAAGAGGAATTTGGACAGAGTCCTGGCAGGAATCAGAAAATGCATTGATAATTTATGCGGATCAGGAACTTCTATAAACGAGTGATTGTGTTGTATTCTGAAATAGTATTCAGAAATTACATGGAGAAAGGTAGGCTAGGATGCCAAAATAGTGAAGATAATTATATATAAAAGTTAATATGAATAGTCAAGAAAAGAAATTTTGGATTGGTGTTGCATGTAAAGAACATGTTGAAAATGGAATAAAGCTTAGTATTTGTCAGTTTTGTCATGGTAAGTTTTCTCCTGTGAAACGGTTAAGAAAAAATGATTTTGTTGTTTACTACTCTTCGAAAATTACGATGCAGAACTCAGAGCCTTACCAAAAATTTACTGCTATTGGGGTTATTAAAGATGATGAAGTATATCAAGTTGATATGGGAAATGGATTTAAACCATTTAGGAGAAATATTGAATATTTCGAGGTAAAACATTTGGACATTAGGCCATTGATATCAGATTTATCATTTATTAAAAATAAAAAATCTTGGGGATATGTATTTAGATATGGTTTTTTAGAAATTGATAAAGAGTCTTTTATTATTATTGCCAATGGGATGCTTGGTTACAACCCAACATGTCTTTAACCAAGCTCTAACTAAAATTTTTTAACAAATAAAATATACTAAAGTAAAAGAACTTAGAATTAGTTAGAAATAAACAACTATTAAGATTTAAATAGACTATTCTCGTAAAGGGTAATAGTTGTATCATTTCTATAAATATATTTTTTTCTGAATAAAAGCCCTTCCGAAATTAGGACGATGCATTGCAAGATACGCATGGCCTGTACTGTCGCATTCAAGAAAACCACGTTGAGTAATATTCTCCATAATAGGGTAGACTTTCTTAGCTATTTTGTTAAAGCGTTTATCATGTGCAGTATATTTATGCATATATTATTCATCAAATGGCATAAGTTATTTCTTTGCTTTTATTTAGATTGCTAGTTTACTATGTTTGTAATCTGGTATCATTTAATAAATTCATAGAACTTAGCATGGTAAGAAGTTGTTTTCTCTCAGAGCAATAATTTAGGTTATTAGGATCTCTAAAATATTTTATTTTCTGATTATCAAAATTTTTTTAGATTTCAGAAAAAGATTCTATTATGTTTTTTAAAGAGGGTTATAAATTTTTTTGTAGATTCTAGATGATTAATTAATTTTTGATAAAATGATATTTGCACACCTGGTTAGATAGAATACCTACGCTATTTTTACGGACATCACTATCTTGAATTCTAGTATTTATTCATAAATTATACGAACTATGTGAAGATTTCTAGATAATATGAAATTTTCAGTTAAATTTACGGTTTAAAAACCATCCCTTTTTATTTCATAATGAATACAACCTAGAATATCAACGATTTGAATTTGGAGTTTATATGAAGAAACTATTTGGACTATATATATTGATCTGTACATTTATTTCTGTATTTGCAGTTAAAATTAATATTGTGAATGAATCAGGCCATACATTAAGAGGTGGAATAAATACAATATCTAGTAATTATGATTTTAATGATATTATCCCAGAATTTAGATCGGAGAAAGGAAAGATATCTTTTGTAACGGATCTGTTTATTAATGAAGAAATTAATGAACAAGAAAGAGATGAGCTTTATCTATTAGGATCATTAGAATTGAATGATAAAGAATATAGCTTTGTGGGAGTTACCTGTTTGTTAAATACTATTACTCCGAATAAAGAAATTACCATAATTATAAATAACAACGAGAGTTATTGTTTACTAGAGTAATTATTAGGGTTACGTGGGAACAATGGGCAAATCTAATGGGATTTGTTAACTAAAGAAATACAAGAGATGAATATGAAATATATAGAAGAATATAGTACGTTTAGTAAAGAACTTAAATTAACTTTTGACCTTGTTCTAAAAAATGCTAAGTTAGGGATGTTAGAGTATATTACATTAGAGCATCTACTTTTATCTTTATTAGATAATTTCTCAGTTATGGCAGCATTGGAGTGTTGTGAAGTAAATATTGATTCAGTAAGAAATGAATTATCGCAGTACTTAGATGACAGCAAAAGGGTTGTATCAAAAAATAAAATAAATTCTGGAACTAAACCAAATATTGCATTCCGTCGAGTTGTGCAGCGTGCTGTTTTTAGTGTTCAATCTAAAGTAAATGGGGTCAATATATTAATGGCTATGTTTACTGAGCATAACAGCCAAGCGGTAAAAACTCTACAACGAGAACACTTAACAAGATTAAAATTATCTGATTATTTAAGTATGATAAATAAGGTTTTACCTGTATCTGATAATGTGGAACGATGCTTTAGTATAGATAAATCAAAGAATGATCTTGATGCCTCTATAGAGAAGTATTGTACAAATTTGAATAAAAAAATATTGTCTGGTAAATATGATCCATTAATTGGACGCAAGCATGAAATTGCAAGGATCATCCAAATATTATGCCGTAGAAAAAAAAATAATCCATTATTACTTGGTGAAACAGGTGTAGGAAAGACTGCTATAGCAGAAGGAATAGCATTAAATATAGTTGAGGGGAAGGCACCTAAAGTCATTTTAAATAGTACTGTGTATTCACTTGATTTAGGAGCATTATTAGCCGGAACTAAGTATAGAGGTGATTTTGAAGAAAGATTAAAGAATATTCTAGCAGATATAGTTAATAAAAAGGATTCTATATTATTTATAGATGAAATCCATACCATAATTGGAGCAGGTGCTGCATCTGGAGATACTATAGATGCATCTAACTTAATTAAGCCGTTATTATCTAATGGTGAACTAAGGTGTATTGGAACTACAACTTATAAAGAATATCGGACAGTATTTGAAAAAGATAGGTCTTTGGCAAGGCGTTACCAGGTTGTGGAGATAGTTGAGTCTAGCATAGATGAAACTATTGAGATCCTAGAAGGCATGAAATCTCGTTTAGAGGAGCATTATGAGGTGCAGTTTAGCCGTGAAGCATTAGTAGCTGCTACCGAATTATCAGAACGATATATTCATGATAGATATTTACCAGATAAAGCATTAGATATTATAGATGAAGTGGGTGCTTATTATAGGACCAATGATTTTGCTCATAATCAAGTTATTCAAGTTGCTGATGTTGAGAAGGTTGTTGCAAAAATGATTAAGGTACCTATTGCAAGGTTATCTCAACCAGAAAAAACAGCATTATTTAATTTGGAACGAGATTTAAAAGAGTCAGTATTTGGTCAAAATGTTCCGATTGAGAAATTAAGCGCATCGATTAGAATGTCTCATTCTGGTTTAAAAGATGAAAAGAGACCTATTGCTTCATTTGTTTTTGCTGGCCCGACAGGTGTCGGTAAAACAGAGATAGTTAGTAAACTTGCTGAAATTATGGGAATAGATCTAATACGCTTAGATATGTCTGAATATATGGAGAAGCATTCAGTTTCCAGGTTAATTGGTTCTCCGCCAGGATATGTTGGATATGAGCAAGGTGGGTTGTTAACTGAATTGGTAAATAACAAACCATATTCTGTTGTTTTATTTGATGAAATTGAAAAAGCCCATCATGATATTTTTAATATTTTATTGCAGGTTATGGATAATGGTAAATTAACGGATACTAGTGGTAGGGAAGTAGATTTTCGGCATGTAATTTTAGTTTTGACTACAAATGTTGGTGCTGCAGAATTGGAGAAAAAATCGATAGGGTTCCATGTTGGTAGTAATAATGAAATAAACAGGATGTCAGCGATTAAATCATTATTTTCTCCAGAGTTTCGTAACCGATTGGATGGTGTTATTCAATTTAACAAGCTTAGAATTAAAGATATTGAAAAAGTACTAGATAAATTTTTATTAGAGCTATCTGAACAATTAGAAAAAAAGAAAGTTATTTTAAATATTAACAAAGCAGCTAGGCAATGGTTATGTAAGAATGGTTATGATGATGAATTAGGGGCAAGACCTATGAATAGACTTATTTGCGAACAATTGAAAAGGCCATTGGCAGATGAAATATTATTTGGTAAATTACAGATGGGTGGAGTTGTTGATGTAGGGGTTGAAAGCTCTAAGTTAAAATTTACTTGTCAGTCTACAAATTATGTTAATTCAGGATCATTATCAATACCAGAAGAATTATTAAGTGCTGACTGTCGGGACTTTACACAGAGTGTACGATTAACTGGGCGCCTATGATTATAAAGATAAAAAAGTAAAAACTAATAAAATGAATTATTTGTTGCTAAAGTATACGAGTAGTTTACTTAAGATATACTCTATTTGCCGATTATCTATGTTATCATAAGTAAATTACACACAAGAAAAATTTAAGAATGAGCATAGTATCACATACTAGTGCGAAACCATCACACTACAACAAAGAAGCACAAAATTATGATGCATTTAATGAAGAACATGCTGCTACGATCAACAAATGTATTGAAGAAATATTTAAGAAACACCAAATAAAAACAGTTCTTGATCTAACTTGTGGTACTGGTCTACAAGTTTTCTGGTTAGTTAAACAAGGGTTTGAAGTTATTGGATCTGATATAAACGCAGAGATGTTGAAGATCGCAAAGAAGAAAGCCGAGCAAAAAAAAGTAAATATAAAATTCATTAAAGGAAATATGTGTACAACTCAAGCTGGTAAATTTGATGCTGTTATTACAATATTTAACTCTATAGGTCATCTTACTAAACAAGATTTTGAAAAAGCAATCCAGAATATTCATACAAACCTTGTATTCCACGGATTATATGTGTTTGATATATTTAATTTGCATTACCTGTTGGAAGGTGACAATATTACCAAACTAACAATTGATTGGCTAAAAAAATGTGGAGATGCTATAAGTCGCGAGATTCAATATAGCACTATAAGCCATAATGGGATATTAGCATCTTATGATATTTATCATGAGCAAAAAGGAATTGAGAAACTAAAAATTTCTAGTTCTTTTCAAACGTTGCAAGTTTATAGCAGAGAACAGTTAAAAAAAATGCTGGAAAATAATGGTTTTAAAGTACTGAAACAGTGCGATATCGATGGCAGCAAATTTTACGATAATAAAACAGAACGTATATTAACATTAGCGAAAAAGCAGTGAATATATATTTATCTGGGCAGATAAAGTGATAATATGATAAATAGATTAATGGGGATAGTTTTCTTATAATTGTATTAGGTTTATGTATAGCTTTTACTATTGCTAATAAAAACGATCTAGGGGGGAAGTAATAATGAAGTTAATTGATTGATGAGTAGAACAAATTATCAATGGCGCATAGTATTATAGTAATAAAATTATATGTTTAGAAACCCACCAAGTAGTTAAGGTAGTTGGCTTTAGTTCCTTTCGTGAGGAAAGCAGCTATGCTGTGAGAAAGTAGCCTTAAATTTAATTCATAATAAAGGTCAGAGGCTTAGCAAATTTTGTAAAAAGTTTTTTCTTATTAAAAGAATTATAATCTTATTCACAATATTGTTGACGTTTCATATACATATCAGCAAAGATAATTGTCGTCTAACAAATGAGTATATAATGTAATTTGGGTATATGATATTTTTAGTATCTTTTTTAAAGGGTCAAAATTGTGAATATAAATTTATGTGTTTGGTCAAGGAAGGTCGACTGATATTAAAAACTTTTCACCTTATGTAAAAATAAAACTCCTAGCTGCAAGAAGCCGTAGCATTAATAATACTTTCTTCATATTTACATGCAGAAAATTGGGATTATATAGAAATCAAACAGTTTACTTATTATATTGGCTTGATGATTTATTGTCAGTCTCTTTGGATATATTATATTTGTATTGAGAGAACAACACGAGAAATAGTATTTCATAGTACCTTATTCTAAGAAGACACCATTCGTGTTATATTAGGAATGTCCTAGGCCAAATTTTACTATACTGGGCTATACATGATTAATTAAAACATTATGAGCAATATCAACAAAAGAAGATTTATTAGGAAGCCAAATATAATAACAAAAAATTTATTATTTATCCTTATGTATATTTCTTTGTGCAACAAATGCTTGGCTGGTAGTTTTTTATATATTAATTGGAAATTATCAGAAAGAGTAGTAAAAGAAAAATCCTATGAAGTGATAGTTAAATTGGCAGATGGTGCTGAGAAGCTCTTAACAGAACCGTCATTTTTTCCTTTGAATGATATAAAAGAAGATATTCTAATAGAAGAAATTTATCTTAAATCAGTTTTACCGTCAGTTAAGCCAGCAAAAATAGTAATTTTCTCAACATTAAGTATAAAAGAGCAAACTACAAATTTTCCTGACGAGTTTAGTTGGTTGATGAGATACAAAAAGAGAAATCAGATATATCATATTATATTTTATCAACAAGATAATATCATTAAGAGAGGATTAGCGCTTGGTCGTAGTCATGATTTTATCAGCTGCAGATCTGTATTTGAATTTCATCCAAGTAACTATTCTTCTGATTTTAAATTTATTAGCTTCTATGACATAGAAGCTTTTCCTATAGATAAGAAGTTTTGTCATATTCTCTAATTAGGTTCGGTATTGTTGCATAGCGTAAAAAATAGACTATTCATAGGTTAGATAGTCGAGACTTAGTTAAAAGGAAGCCTGTTAAGGAATTACAAAAAGTATTACGTTTTAGAAATTTGCATTAAAAAAATAAATTATGCTGTGAGATAAAATCTCTTAATTATGTAAAGAATGGTCACATCATGCTAATCTTATAATATAAAAATTTAATTTCTCCAGTATGAGGATTTACTATCTAGATAGATTATTTAACACATGCTATCTTTGAATTTTATTAGTTGACACGGTTCTTCTGTGTTAGGACTTGTTTTGTTTGATATCCATCGAGCCAGCGCCGATGACAGGCAGAGTATTTTGGGTATGAGTTGTCTTTTAAGCTGTTTGCTTCAAATCCTTCGAAATAACATTGCTCAAGAGCGGGGTCATTAATTTCTAGTAAAAGTTTGTCGATAGTCATTGCATTAAAATATTCCATATTTAATCCTTATTAGTCCATTAAAACAAATTTATATTTAATAAATCACTTTACTGCTTTAAGCATTGATTTGTATTGAGTATAGCAAATATTCTTTTTTATATGTGCTATAAAAAAATACAATTCTAAGATTCTTTGATATTTTAGAAACCTAGTGGTACTGCTACTTTGTTTATGTAATTTTAGCACTATTTTAAGATATTTTTGTTGTAGAACCTTGTTTATATAAAATTAATAAGGATAGGCAACACTTAGAATATATCAACATTAATTTGCCAAAAATTGGACAATACTGTAAAATTTAAAGTTAGTAGATATCATATTGACTAAAGTAGTAGATCAGATTTTTGAGCAAGAAAAAAATTATTAATGATAGGATACAGAAATTAGAAAAAGGATTTGCGACGTTGTTATCACTATGGTGTGTTGGGAATACTATATACTGGGAAGTACATATGGATTATCCAGCGTGCAGTTTTTGTTTATGGCATAGATACTTATATATTATTTTATCTATTCTAACTTTCTTTCTTATTTCATGTCCTAAATCAGTTATTAGGAGATTGATATTATTAATTGTGAGCATAGAGCTCATCATAAATCTGGAATATATATATGCTTTTTTGTGTTTTGATTCAATTTGTAGAGTAATTTCTATGGCTGATAAAATTATTTCTGTAACTGATAGAATAAATTTTGTAGCAACATTATTGATATTGATAATATTAAGTGTTATAGAAACGTCAATTACTAAGAAACAGAAAAGATTGGGCTATTAATTTTAGTACCCAATAAAAATTTGTACAAATGAGTAACTTTGTTTCCTAGCTCAAAATCAATCCAATATCTATCATAAAATATCAATAAACCTATAAATATATGTTAATTAAGTTATTTATGGTTAAGTTAGATATATGCTTAATAAACACACACACACAAACAAAATAGCTGTCTTTAAACAAAAAAATAAAGTTGTTATGAACGGATTGTAGAAAATCATTGTGTGAATGTGACAATGATAGTGGTAGGTGCCTGGTACGCAAGATCATATATATGCCTAGTGATTTGTATCTGTTTATCATTTCTTCCATTTAGGGTTCTCAAAATGCATATTTAATGTTTCCTAGTCTAAATTTAGGATTTTTTTGAGAGTAGAATTTTTAATTTGATGTTAATTGTCGGAACTTTACAAAAGAACAAACTGTATCGTAGTAGGAAAAGCTTTTGAAGATGAAGATTTTTTGCCAAAAATCCACACCTAATGTATTTCAATATCAAAAATCTTTTAGGTTATTTATGTTGGGATCTGTTGCATATATAGTTGATATAGTTTTTACAGGTAAAAATATTTTAGAAATAGGATAATTATGTTCTTTCCAAGACTTCATTTTTTTAACAGGATATCCTAGGAAGCAAATTTTTTGGCCGTTTTTTGAGATGTTACCATTCTTATACATATGTTAATTGGAAACCCAGAAATCAATTAATTGTTCAAATAGTCAATTTGTTTTTTCCGTTTAGTGAGGGAATCAATTGCTTCTTCATAACTTGAATGCTCAATTGGAACAATTATTTTACCTGTTCGGTCTATAATGCCCCATTTTCCTCCCTCAATTGGCAAGTAATTGGAGACTTTTTTAGGATTTATGATTTTCTTTCTATTATCAGCGTAGGAAGATACTGGATATAATTTTTCATCAGCAGGATTTTTAACATAACATTCAATGCATACCTGGATATAATTTGTTCCTTTAGGCTCTTTTGCATGTGCTTGTTCTTCAAAAGAGGCTGCAAAATTATATTTAGCATCAATAATAATTTTACCTTCCATATTATGAAAACCAACTTTATTCTCTTTTGTAACAAATCTAGAGAGGCCCTGTATGTAGTAATCTGGTCCATTGTCATAATTCATAGGATAGAATAAAACTTCGCCTTCTTTATTTATACGTTGCCACCGACCATCTTTTAAAACAGTCAATAATACTGTTGTTTGCACAGGAAGAGAGGGTTTTTTTATTAATGGAGAAAATGGTGATGGTGTTACAGGATAAATTTTCTCAAAGGTAGCTGGTATTTTAATTAGTCCATCTTTTTTAATGCCGTAAAATTTTGTTTGCGGGTCTTGAAATATATTATATCCAGAAAACCCTGAATAACAAGCTAATAATAATGTTATAATTAAAAAAGTAGGAGGGAATCTTATCATATTTATCCTGCTAAAAAAATATATTCTCAAATCTAACATAGCTTTTGCTGGAACTATTTAATTATTTTTAGTAGGTTGTTTGTTTTTTCTCTTTTATTAATATAGAGGACAGTTTTTTTAACATACGAGTTTCCTTATTTATATATAGAAATTAAAATCCCGATGCCTATAAAACAAGCACCAGCAAAAGTGTTCCAACTAATATTCTCGCCTAAGATAAAATGAGATAATACTGGGACAAGAATAAAAGCTAAAGATGTGAAAGGATAAGCTATACGTAATGGGACAGTTTTTAAGACAAATATCCACATAACAGATGCTACTAAGTAAACGGCTATAGCAAGAGTAAATTTTATACTCAAAAAACCTTTCAAGACTCCTTTAAGAGAAAATGCAAAATCACTTGAACATATTTTAAAAAGTACTTGTCCAATAGCCAAAAGAAATACTGCAACAATTGATAGTATAGTAGTAGTAAAAGACACTACTTATTTCCCAGTCATAGATTAGATAATAATACTTGTTTTAGATAGTGTCATCTAAGTGTATAAAAGCCTAGAAACCCAGTATTGAAAATCTTTTTTGTTAATTCATTTTTAATAAGTCTCTCATGAAAAAAACAATATAGCAACAATAGTTTTTTTGGGTGCTAACCAACCTTCAGTAACATCTTGATTAAACCAAAATGTTATACTGTCTCTCAGACGTAAAACTTCATTATATTTTGACCAATTAAGAACTGTATATTGTGATTTAGTAAACTTATGTGTTCTTTTTCCATTATGTTTGTATGGCGTGAAACAGTTTTTGAATATAAGAGGATTCGGATTTTGATTATATTTGTGTCATTTATACGCTGGAGTGTATATTTTTGATTTATTCAACAACGCCTTCTAAAATCCTTTTCATTATTTTCTTTGATAGGGTTTTGACCAAGCCATCTTTACCAAAAATATCTTTTTCTGTCTTTGCTTCTCCTATTAAATTATATAATACTTGATCTGATATATTTATATGTAAATGGCTTCTGAATTAAGCAATATATCTAAGCAAAAATAATATATCAAAGGGCATTAATCGTATTTTGTGCTACTAAAAGTTGTGCATCATCCTGGACGTGTAAAGCCATGTCCAAATCATACTTATAAATTGTTTGTGCCCTCTTCATAGTGTTTATAGCAATTCTTATAACTGTATCAGCTGGGTAAGGGTTAGTTCCCGTAATGAGTGAAACTACAGAGACACTTGCTGAAGATAATTTGTTATATCCAGCGAACCGAATGTATCTATTAAAGAAATCTGTTAATTTATCTTCAGACATAACAATATTCGAGGCTGAGTAATCAGGTGTCCTACCCCAAATAGTAAGGTTTCCAAGGGTATTGTATATATTTTTTGTTAAAATAAATTGGTCATCATCAAGACCGCTACTATTCCTAAAAACATCTATTTCTTGGACAGAAACTGAATTTTCATTAATTGTACTAGTTATTGTATTAGGAGAGGCCGGAAGAAAAAGTGCCTCTTTGTTTAGGGATAAATTACTAGCAGACGTTTGTACTTCTCTGTTTGCAGAGAATGTTCTTTCTGGCAAGCGATAAGATGATACATTTATCCCTGTATTTGTATTGTTGGTAACATTTGTACCTGGAGCAGAGCTGAAATACTCTAAACGACTTTTTGTTCCAGAAATATTAGCAGCACTAATATTATCACTGATTTCTGCATTATCTTCTGCTAAAATAATCATTGCACTATTTTTATGCCCAGCAATATGCCCTACATATTTATTGTTTGATACCTTAGCTCTATTGGAAACTTTAACCCCAAACCCAGCATTCCTATTGCCAAATAATGTTCCACTGCTAGTATTCCCAGTGATTCTAGCTGAGTCTTTGGCTTCATAGAAAATCAAACCATTATTATTGCCAACAGCAGATCCGAAACTAATATTGTCTCTAACTTCTACGTTATCTCTAGCAGTATAAATAATCCCGCCGTTCATGACTTTATAAATATTCCCATGACTTTCATTATTTATTATAGTAACCCGTTGGCTTGCTTTATAAATAATGCCACCACTCTCATAACTTAAAATGTTGCTCAAATTTTTATTAAAAGAAATATCAACTTCATCATAGGCTTCATATACTATCCCTCCACTATAATTAGCCCCTTTTAGAATATCTCCATTATTAATATTATTAATAATTTTAGCTTTATTATGTGCTGAAAGTACAATGCCGGCTTTTTTAGAACCAGACTGTAGTTTGCCATAATTTATATTGTTAGAAACAATGGTGTTACCTGTTGCAAATAGAACATGTCCGGAAGTAAACTCCCGGGTTACTTTCCCTCTATTGATATTATTGTCAATAATAGTTTCCCCTTGTGCCAAAACAACGAGCCCAGAGTTATAGGCGTGCCGTACACCAAATCTGGCGATATTTTCAATCTTGAATACTATACTATCAATAGCACAACCAGCAAGAGCAGCGGAATAATTACTCAATGGGCGCCAGACATCTAAAATTAAGTAAGATATTGTCGACTTCTTGATGGTCTTAAATAATCCAGATGGACTAGGGATGCTTTTAACTCCACTTCCATCTGCTGCTGTATTAAAAGAAACTTGTGGCGCTGTAGGGGCTCTTGCTGGTATCACATAGTGTGACAGCTTAACTTTTTTGTACGCTACGCTAATAATATTTCCTTTTGCATCCATTAAAATTTCTCCTCCTGATATTTGAGTATTTTCAATAAGTTCATATGTCTTCTCTACTCTACCAAAATTAATGGACTTGTTAATTAAAATAAGTGACTTCCCTTCAGATATTGCATTATCTAATTCAGCTTCGGTACCAACTATTACAAAATTCTTTCTCTTGTAAATTTTTTTTTCCGTAGTTGTATTTTCAACTATATCAATATCACGAATAGGCATTTGAGTCATTTTGCTATGCAAACTATATGGAGAAACTGTCTGTTTTTTTCCGCTAAGACTAAAGCGGATACTAAGCCCGCCATAAAAATCTATCCCTCTAATTTTATCTTTCTTAATTTCCGCATTCAGTGTTAGCCAATTTAAAGGGTTATATTCAATTCTAACCTGAGGCCCAA
>PIVX01000184.1 GCA_003353785.1 Gammaproteobacteria bacterium
CAAAAATAAACACAAATTAGTGTTTCCAAAAGCCCAAAAAATGACTATTGTTCCTGAGATCCTGGCAAAGAGTAAAATATACCGTTCGATTCATCTCGTCGAAAGAAACATTTTTGATGTAACAAAAAATATCCCCAAAATGCATCCCTGAGGAGTTATGGACGATTTTCTGTCACATGGTATGTCGAAACATACATACTTCCGACAAATTACCCAAATAACGATTAAGACCTTTTTTCTACGATTTTATCAAGAAATCGAACTTTTCGTTGCGAAAAATGAACTCTACGTCAAAAATTAACCAAGAAACAGTATTCTTAGACCTTTTTGAAAACATTTTCAATTTTGATAATTTCACTTCGGGACCCAATTTTTGCTAATTTTCCATAATTTTGGCAAATTGACCGACTGCATCGGAAGAGCCGTACCCCAGCTGACCTAGGGACATGTTTTTTGGTAATTTTTCGGACGTATGTTGCGGAGCGTGCCACAAAACCGTTTTTGGCCATTTTAGCCATATTTCGACATACCATGTGACAGAAAATCGTCCATAACTCCTCAGGGATGCATTTTGGGGATATTTTTCATTACATCAAAAATGTTTCTTTCGACGAGATGAATCGAACGGTGTATTTTACTCTTTGCCAGGATCTCAGGAACAATAGTCATTTTTTGGGCTTTTGGAAACACTAATTTGTGTTTTTTTTGCAAATTTTTGCAGATTATTCTTCAGACTTTAATAATGGCAAAAAATAAACATGATTTTCGTAATCAGCGTTAAAAAGTACGTATGTGTACGACTTTTTACTTGAAAAATCGAATTTTTCAATTTTCAATTTCGTCGTAAGTAACAATTTCTGGAGGTCATAGCTCCTTAACCAATGCTCTGCTTAAAATTTCGATGTGATTTTCGTAATCCTCACGGAAAACTACATCAGGAAACAAATTTTGAGAGTGAAACTCGAAAAAAAATTGTTTTCGATTACCTTCGGCGATCAAAACACATATGAAATCCCCCCCCAAATCCGTATCGAAAATATACCAAAAAGATGCGCTTCGATCATGCGATTATTTTTATATGGTAGCGGAAGGTGAACAAACATGTTTGGAGGGTGAAATAAGACGATTCGTAAAACGTGTCATGAAAAAAAATCGCATATCTCCACACCAATTCGCATATCAAATCTTCGTGGGTGGTCGAAATTTAAATCCGAGGCTATGGGTGAAAGTCCATCCACATAGGTCTAAAATGAGACTAGTCTGACTTTCTAGGGAGGACGCATCTCTAAGTATCATCGTTCTAAAGTTTGTCACCCAACTAATGCAAATTTTGTGAAAAGTACCCAAATGGACCGGATGTTATCGATCACTGTGGAAAGACAAAGAGTCGCAGCTCGAAATGGACATCGGATTCGTGTTTCCCATGGTCAACTTAGGTGGGTACAACAACTTAATCAAAAATCTG
>PIVX01000185.1 GCA_003353785.1 Gammaproteobacteria bacterium
TTAGATTTGCGCACAAACGCAAAACTAAATTTAATCCCTCATTGTTTGCCAACATTCATATGTTGATTATAAACTAAATGTTGTGGATGCAACTCACATAGATGCAGGTTTAAATCCTGTCTGAGTCATTTCATTATTATATAATATGTTTTAGTCATTCTTTTCTTTTCTTGACTTAAGCGAGCTAAGCTTTTAACAATTTGAAAACCTCTGCGCATTTTAATTGCTTCGGGGAAACAGGCCAATTATTGTTTTTCAATATTTTCTCGATCTTATTTTTGAATTTAAAGAAGCGTACAACAAAATAAAATATTAAATTGGCAATGACCACATTTCAAAACCAACCTTAATTGTGCCTCAATTCTTGGAATAGTTTTAAATTTCTTTGATCTTTAACGGTCGTTCAATTCCAATCGTTTTACTCGCTGGAGACCACAACGATATAATTAGTTTAATTCTTTTTTTGAAAACAATGTATTGGAATCATCGCGCTTAGCTCATAAATTAAAAATATATTACAAATCTCTGATCACCATGAAAAGATACAATATTATTTACTATTTAAGCCTGATGTTAAACGTATATTCGTTGTGTATAAAATAGCAAAGTGTATCAATATCAAATAGCTGAGATCCTCAGCTTTCATTTGCGCATCATGATGTTTCATGGGAGCATCATTAATTGAAGAGCTCCTCTATATTTATAAACCTGCCGCTTTTTAATATTTTCCTCTATATAAACGACAGTAACTATTTAGTGACTATTTCAATCCAAAAACGAAACTATTTAGTAATTATTTCAAAACAAAAACGATAATGCGTAACTATTTAGTAACTATTTAGAAACCTAAGCCATTCAGCAACGATTTAGCAACTATTTAGTTACTATTTTAGAAAGTATTTAGATTGCCCAGCCTCTGGTTTTGTGAATTTTGCATAACAATTATTCTTTATAATCATAATCTGCCTTGTATAATAATGCTGCGTTACATAATTGTTTAACTTTTTTACAAATTCCTCCAAAACTATCAAATGCAAAGTCCGCTTCAAATTTATTTTCAGATGATTTAATTTCATATGTTGATTTAAAATATATTGCAAATCTATGATATATCGTTGTTTGCATAAATCCTAATTGATAAACATGACATGTGATAATAAACAAACCATTTGGAATGCAATATCTCTTAAATTCAAAAGATTTTTGATTGACTGAAAAAAAAGTCTAAAAAGTTTTAGTAACAAAAAATACATTTCAGTTTCGGAGGATTGGAGTACCCGGGTTTCGATCCCGGTGCCTTAACGTTGCGAACGTTACGCGCTTCCGATTGCGCCAGTACCCCTCAACATTATTAACAATTTCATTTCATTTCACTTCACTTTTTTAATTGATATATTGAAGGTATTATTTGCATGAAATATATAAACAAACGGTTTAATTCCGTCATGAGATTATGGGAACAAAC
>PIVX01000024.1 GCA_003353785.1 Gammaproteobacteria bacterium
TACATTGCTAGCGATTACATGAAACGTCCTATTTTATAGTAAATTAATACATAGGAACTCATCTAGTTATTAATATTAAGTTTTATTTTTAGTTAGATGAGTTTTATACTTAGCGCAACGCCGTAGTTAATTCAGATTTAGAGCTAACATTTAATTTTGTCTTGATATTATTAAAATGGGTTTCCACTGTTCTTCTTATATTTCTCTAATATATTATATATAGTATAAACCACAAATAAATATTTATGGTTTATAAAACATTAACCAACTCATATTTAGAACTAACTTTCAATTTTTTCTTAAGATGTTCAAAGTGTATTTCTACAGTTCTTCTAGATATTCCAAGTATTTCACCAGCCTGATTAGCTGATTTGCCTGAACTATACAATTGTAAACATTGAAACTCTCGTTCAGTTAATATTTTGTTTCTATCTAAGATACCAATAGTATGAAGTAAATAGTTTATTTTATCTCTTTCGGATATATAGAGGTTATCCTTTTCTACAAAATATCCTGGTCTTTCAGATGCTATATTGAATTTATGATCTTTGTGATAATTAATAATATTATACAGCGTGTTTTTCTTTATTGAACTAATTTTGACGGCTTATCATTCTTCAGTATTATTTAATTTTTATTTAGAATACGCAAATAGTGTAGAAAGACTATTTGACACATTTAGATTATTTATGTGGGTTCCGTACACTTTAGGGATGTTTTTTGTTTTTGCTCCAAATAGAATAATTGGCCAGGAAAGTATAGTAAAAATTTTAATTTGGTCATCAATGTTAATTTTTGGTCTTGTTATAGGCGAATGTCAATCAAAATGGGGAAAGCAGTTTACCATGTTTGGCAAGTCAACTATTTATTATGATGTCCCAGATATTACATATCGATATAAACAAGGAGCTGATATATCTCAGTAGTTTTAAATTGTGTACTGTAATTGGATAAAACTAAAAGTAATGTTTCTTGCACCTGTAATTGATGTTGTAACAGATTTTCCAGGAATGAAGTGGTTAAATCCAACCAATAAATTTAAGTGTTTTTGAATATTTTGCTTATAATATATATCAATCTCTGAACCTATATATCGTTCATTAGACGAAATTTTGCTGGTATCTTGAATAATTGCCCCGCCAGCATTATATAAAGAATCTGCTATACTTGCTCTCCAGAAAAAATGATAATGCAGTCCTAATTTTGATTTTTTGAATAATCCAACTGTAAGCCCACTTTGTAAATGGATGATATTTTGTCGACCAACTATATCAATATATCCTAAATAAGCATGTCCTAATGGATATATTGCATGATATGTTTTTAGGTTGCTATCAGTATGAGAACCTCCACTAGCGTAATCAAAATTTATAAAAGTCTGCATTGCTTTATCTAGAAAAAAGGAATCATATAAGACTGATGTTGAAAACATATATGCATTAATTGTTCTGAAGCCATGTTTGCCAAATTGATAAGCTCCCTCTATTTCATAGCTAATTGCATATTGTGATTTATAAGAATGTCTTGTGCCAATCGTATGTCGAGCGTCTTTCATTTTACTTGCAGTAAATGATAAACGAGGAGACTGTTTGAATAGGTAATAAATATCAAATTGGGAGTTCTTGTTTTTATAAGCAGAATATAATCCCGAAAAAACATCATTGGTTTTATTTTTATTAAATTTTCTCCTTCTTACAGGAACAAAATATGCCCCAAACCCAGTAATAGTCCAATTGTTGAAAGAGTAGATCCCCGTAATGCCATCCCATGTTCTAAATGTATTTGCCCAAGGTAGAGGACTTACTAAGCGTTGCTTGCCAAATAGATAAAGCTGTCTACCTGTACGGAGTGTTAATACACCGTTTCTTGGGTTGGCAATTAAATCTATAAAAGCTTGTGATAATGCTAGATGATCTGCATCTGTTTTTCTTATTCCTCCAGGTAGACGCCTCTTACTTGAGAAGGCAGTTTTTCCTTCTATAAACAGACGTATATGATTTTTTATATGTAAATCACTATGTATATGTAACCTAAATAAGTTAAGAGTAGTATCGTTATTTTTTTTGAAACTAAAATTGTCCCAATGTTCAATGCGATTACGGATATGTCCACCTAGACTTAGCCAAGTTATATTGTCGTTATTTAAGTTAATGTGTTTTATAGGGTGGAAGATACATTTGTCTGCACATTGGTTGGGATGACTCCAATTTTCTGAAGAACGTAGGACATGATATTCATGACAATTATCTGAATAAACAAAATGAATCATTGTTAATAATGAAATAATGGTTAAATATTTTAAAAGAGCATGTTTGCAATTGAGTTGCATTTGTTATGATCCCTATAATTATATTTACACAGTAAGAACTATATATAAATTTGTCAAATAAATATATTTTATTAACATTCATTCTTATTTGCGAATGAGTATCAATATCATTAAGCTATTTTCATTTTTGAATTATTAAAAAACATAATGGAATGTATTGATTTTTATATTTTCGATCTATAATATAATTATGTGTTCTAAACAAATAAGCGTAAAAGCACTATAATTACAGCTATAATGTACGTTTGATAAAAATATTGCTTAGTTAAATTAAAAAAAATATGGTTGTTAGAAAAAATAAAATGGATTGGCGGCCTGAAGACAGTGAATTCTGGAAACAAACTGGCGAGCGTGTTGCTAAAAGAAATTTGTTAATTTCTATTCCTTGTTTATTATTAGCTTTTGCTGTTTGGTTTATTTGGTCAGCAGTTGCAGTTAATCTAAATAATATAGGGTTTAATTTTTCCACTGAACAATTATTTATGTTAGCAGCAATGCCAGGATTAACAGGTGCTACGTTGAGGATCTTCTATTCATTTACCGTACCAATTTTTGGGGGACGGAATTGGACGGTTTTTAGTACGGCACTATTATTAATTCCAAGCATTTGGATTGGTTTTGCAATTCAAAATCTAAATACAAGTTATGAATTAATGTTATTTTTGGCGGCATTATGTGGTTTAGGGGGCGGTAGCTTCTCTTCTTCTATGGCAAATATTAGTTTCTTTTTCCCAAAAAGTAAGCAAGGAACAGCTTTAGGTCTAAATGCTGGTTTTGGCAATTTAGGAGTTAGTGTATTACAGTTTGCGATACCATTAATTGTAACTTTCAGTTTATTTGGTACTGTAGGTGGTGAACCCCAGATCTGGACAAATGATGGCATTACTAAGCAAATATGGTTACAAAATGCTGCTTTTGTTTGGGTCTTGCCAATTATTTTTTTTACTACTTTGGCAATGTTCAAAATGGATAATCTACCATCTGCAAAAATTGCATTAAATGAGCAATTAGTAATATTTAAACGCAAACATATGTATTTAACAACATGGTTATACACGATGTCATTTGGCTCATTTATTGGTTATTCAGCAGCATTTCCTTTATTGATCAAAACACAATTTACAGATATTGAACCATTGCAGTATGCTTTTTTAGGCCCTATGGTTGGAGCTTTAATTCGTCCTATTGGTGGTTGGGTTTCTGATAAAGCAAAAAGCGGTTCTCTTATAACATTTATAGATCTAATTGTTATGGTTCTATCGGTATTCGGTGTAATTTATTTTACTTGTGAGGAAACGAAAAATTTTGTAGGTTTTTTTATCATGTTTATGATTTTGTTTACAACAACTGGCATTGCTAATGGTTCAGTATTTCAGATGATAGCAGTTATCTTTCCACAAAAAGAGTCAGCACCAGTTTTGGGGTTTAGCTCGGCAATTGCAGCATATGGAGCATTTTTTATCCCCAAAGCATTTGGTTTGTCAATATCAACTACAGGAAGTGCACACTCAGCATTTTATATATTTATTATCTACTATTTTACGTGTATGTTGGTAACATGGTGGTACTATCTTCGTAAGAACGCAGAAGAAAAATGTTAAATAGTTTAAAGATTAGTTAGATGAATTTATGGAATGCTCTTACATTTTTTAAAAAAATAGATGACTTCTCGGATGGTCATGGTATTCGCACTAATGAAAGTCGTTCCTGGGAAAAAGCATACCGACAAAGATGGCAACATGATAAAGTAGTACGTTCGACTCATGGAGTGAATTGTACAGGCTCTTGTAGTTGGAAAATCTATGTAAAAAAAGGTTTGGTAACATGGGAGACTCAACAGACTGACTACCCAAGAACAAGACCAGATTTACCTAATCATGAGCCACGAGGATGTGCTAGAGGTGCTAGCTTTTCTTGGTACATATATAGTGCAGCTCGTTTAAAATACCCTTTAGTTCGAGCGGATTTAGTACGTCGATGGCAACATGCAAAGACAATTTATCCGAATGCTATTGAAGCTTGGCAAAGCATTGTGGAGCAAGAAGAGCAAGCGAAAGAATATAAAGCAGCCAGAGGAAAAGGTGGCTTTGTGCGCGCTGATTGGGATACTGTAACAGAGATAATTGCTGCAGCTAATATATATACTATAAAAAAATATGGTCCTGATCGTATTATAGGATTTTCACCTATACCAGCAATGTCCATGGTCTCCTATGCTGCTGGCAGCAGGTATCTATCGCTCATTGGTGGTGTTTGTATGAGTTTCTATGATTGGTATTGCGATTTACCACCTAGCTCTCCACAAACCTGGGGTGAACAAACCGATGTGCCTGAGAGTGCAGATTGGTTTAATTCGAATTATATAATATTATGGGGTTCAAATGTTCCTCAAACGAGAACACCAGATGCACATTTTTTTACTGAGGTTAGGTATAAAGGAACGAAAACCGCGGTAATTACTCCAGATTATAGTGAAGCGGCGAAACTATCGGACGTATGGTTAGCACCCAAGCAAGGAACTGATGCAGCACTAGCCCTAGCGCTTGGGCATGTGGTTTTAAAAGAATATTATTTAGAACCTAAGACAAAAAGTAAATATTTTGAGGATTATTGTAAACGATATACGGATATGCCATTTTTAGTGATATTGCAACCAAAGGAAAATGGTTTTGTTCCAACAAGATTGGTAAGAGCATCTGATTTCCCAAATAATTTTGATATCAACAATAATCCAGAATGGAAAACAGTTTGTTTTGATGCTATATCGGGTGAGATAGTAGCTCCTAATGGCTCTATTGGATCAAGATGGAAAGAAAAAGGAAAATGGAATTTAGAGCTAAAAGATGCAAAAACTTCAAAACCTATTGATCCGCTAATGAGTCTTATTGATTCGCATGATGAAATTATATTAGCAGCCTATCCTTATTTTGCAGGAGGTAGCTATCAGCATGATCATTTTAATAATAGCGATCACGAACAAATTATTTATCGAAAAATTCCAGCAAGGAAAATTAATTTAACGGAAGGCGATATATATATTGCTACTGTTTTTGATTTATTCGTTGGTAATTATGGAATTGATAGAGGATTAGGCGATGAAAAGTCAGCCCAGTCATATGATGAAGATTTACCTTATACTCCTTTATGGCAGGAACAAATAACCGGAGTAAAAAAAGAACAAGTGATCACTTTAGCCAGGGAATTTGCTCAAAATGCTGAGGATACTGAGGGTACTTCCATGATTATTATTGGAGCAGCAATGAATCATTGGTATCACATGGATATGAATTATCGTAGCATAATTAATTTGCTAATTATGTGTGGTTGCGTTGGCAAGAGTGGGGGAGGTTGGGCTCATTATGTCGGACAAGAAAAATTGCGACCACAATCAGGGTGGTTGCCACTTGCATTTGGATTAGATTGGTCAAGACCTCCTCGTCATATGAATAGTACTTCTTTCTTTTATAGTCATACCAACCAGTGGCGCTATGAGAATTTACAAGTCGATGATATCCTGTCTCCTTTGGCTGATAAAAGTGAATGGCAAAAATTGTCATTAATTGATTGTAATGTTAAGGCTGAACGTATGGGTTGGTTACCTTCAGCACCGCATCTTAATGAAAACCCAATTAAATTATCCAAGCAAGCAAGTCAAGCTAATCTGTCAGTTGCTGATTATATTACGCAAGAATTGAAATCTGGTAAATTAATTATGGCGAGTGAAGATCCCGATGATCCAAAAAATTTCCCTCGTAATATGTTTGTTTGGAGATCAAATTTACTAGGCTCAAGCGCTAAAGGGCATGAATATTTTTTAAAACATTTATTAGGCACTACTCATGGTGTGCGAGCCAAAAACTTATCTGAAGATAATGCCGCAAAGCCTAGTCAAGTTAAGTGGCATGAAGATGATGCCTGTGGAAAATTAGATTTGTTAGTTACCTTAGATTTTAGGATGTCTACAACATGCTTATATTCTGATATTGTTTTACCAACAGCTTCTTGGTATGAGAAAGATGATCTTAATACTTCAGATATGCATCCTTTTATTCACCCTCTCTCAGCAGCAATTGACCCGGTATGGGAATCAAAAACAGATTGGGAAATCTATAAAGCCATTACGAAAAAATTTCAAGAGCTAGCTAAAAATAACTTGGGTGTTGAAAAAGATATTGTATTTCTTCCATTATTGCATGATACACCGGCAGAGATTGCTCAACCATTGGGGGTAAAAGACTGGAAAATGGGGCAATGTGATTTAATTCCTGGTAAAACAATGCCTAATATTGTTGAAGTAGAAAGAGATTATTCAAAGATCTATGATAAATTTATCTCTATTGGGCCAGCACTTAAGGAATTAGGGAATGGTTGTAAAGGAGTTAATTGGGACACTAATCATGAGATCGATCAAATAGCGTTATTAAATGGTAATGTCAGTCCAAATGAATCAATGCAGAAGTTACCTAAAATAGAATCTGCAATAGAAGCTTGTGAAGCTATATTATTATTGGCTCCAGAAACAAATGGAGAGGTGGCTCTTAAAGCATGGAAAGCTTTAGGAGATGCAACAGGAAGAGAGCATTCTCATTTAGCAAAACCGCGTGAACATGAAAAAATTCGCTTTCGAGATCTCCAAGCTCAGCCTCGAAAAATAATCTCATCCCCTACATGGAGTGGCATTGAATCTGAAGAAGTTAGTTACAATGCTAGTTATACAAATGTACATGAGCTAATACCATGGCGCACATTAACAGGTAGACAGCAATTATATCAAGATCACCAATGGATGCAGGCTTTTGGTGAGGCATTATGTGTGTATAAGCCACCAATTAACACCAACACAGTAAAAGCGGTATTACCTGATGATGGTTCAGAGTATGTGACTCTTAATTTTATTACTCCACATCAAAAATGGGGGATCCATAGTACATTTTCAGATAATTTAATAATGCTTACTCTGAGTAGAGGAGGCCCAATTGTTTGGATCAGTGAAAAAGATGCTAAAAAAGTAAGTGTCAGTGATAATGACTGGGTTGAAATGATGAATGTTAATGGAGCAATAGTTGCTAGAGCCGTAGTTAGTCAACGAGTTCCTGAAGGAATGTTAATGATGTACCATGCACAGGAAAAAGTAATAAACATGCCGATTAGTCCAACTACTAATCATCGCGGAGGTATACATAACTCTGTAACACGGATATGCGTGAAACCAACACATATGATAGGGGGATATGCGCAATTGTCTTATGGGTTTAACTACTACGGTACAGTAGGCTCAAATAGAGATGAGTTTGTTATATTGAAGAAACTTGAAAATGTAAGTTGGGGAATTGAGTAGATTGCATAATATTATTTTAGGAGAAATATTGCAGTGAAAGTAAGAGCTCAAATTGGGAAAGTGCTAAATTTAGATAAATGTATTGGGTGTCATACTTGTTCTGTTACTTGTAAGAACGTTTGGACATCTAGGACAGGATTAGAATATGCATGGTTTAATAATGTAGAGACTAAACCAGGGATCGGTTTTCCAAAGGAATGGGAAAATCAAGAGAAATGGAATGGTGGTTGGGAAAAAACTAAACGCGGTAAGCTCGTTCCCAAAATGGGTTCGAAACTGAGAGTACTATCAAAAATATTTGCTAATCCTGATCTACCTTTAATTGACGATTACTATGAACCATTTACATATGATTATGGATATTTGCAGAATGCTCCTAAATCAACGACTTCACCTGTTGCAAGACCGGTCTCTGTATTGACTGGAAAAATAATGGATGAAATTAAATGGGGGCCAAACTGGGAAGAGATCTTAGGAGGAGAATTTGCTAAACGGAAAAAAGATCAAAATTTGAAACAAATCGAAGAAGAAATTTTAGGTGAGTTTGAAAATACGTTCATGATGTATTTACCAAGGCTATGTGAACACTGCTTAAATCCATCATGTGTCGCTGTATGTCCTAGTGGTGCTATTTATAAAAGAGAAGAAGATGGCATTGTATTGATTGATCAGGAAAAATGTCGTGGTTGGCGGATGTGTGTTAGTGGCTGTCCTTATAAAAAAATTTATTATAATTGGCATACGGGAAAATCAGAAAAATGTACTTTCTGCTATCCGAGAATTGAATCAGGTTTACCGACGGTTTGTTCAGAAACATGTGTAGGACGTATTAGGTATTTAGGTGTCCTATTATATGATGCAGATAAAATAAAAGAAGCTAGTTTAGCAGAAGAACAAGAGCTGTATGATGCACAATTAGATATTTTTTTAGATCCTTTTGATGAGGTAGTTATAGAATCAGCAAAACAGTCCGGTATTCCTGATAATTGGATTGATGCTGCTCAGAATTCTCCAGTTTATAAAATGATTAAAGAATGGGAGATCGCTTTTCCATTACATCCAGAATATAGAACCATGCCGATGGTTTGGTATATCCCTCCTTTAAGTCCTATTCAAGAGCGGGCAACACCAGATACAATTGGGTACAATGGAATAATACCTGATGTGAAATCTTTGCGGATCCCAGTTCAATATTTAGCTAATTTATTAACGGCTGGTGATACTATTCCTGTCGTAAATGCATTGGAAAAATTATTAGCTATGCGTGCTTATATGAGAGATAAAGTAGTGCATAGACGAGAAAATAAACAAATAGCACAAAAGGTTGGTTTAAGTGTGGAACAACTCAATGATATGTATAGATATTTAGCAATTGCTAACTATGAAGATCGCTATGTAATACCAACTTCACATAATGAAGCAAATTTAAATGATGCTTTTGCTGAGCGTTCAGGTTGTGGTTTTATGATGGATAGTGCTGATTCTGAAATTATGAATATCAAAGGTTCAGGAACTAGAAAAAATTTATTTGGTGGGACTGATTTAAGTGACAAGTAAAAAAACATTTAAAGCATTATCTATTATGTTAATGTATCCAACAGTTGAAATACAATCTTCGTTAAAGAGAATATTACATACACTACAGCATGAGGCTATAATAACTCAGAAGAATTTGCAAAACCTAGCAGAACTAATTGATTTTCTACAAAATTCTGACTTACTAGATTTACAAGAACAATATGTGGATTTATTTGATAAAAATCCATCTTTGTCATTATATTTATTTGAGCATGTTTATGGGGAAATGCGCGATAGGGGACAAGCTATGGTTGATCTAACTGAGCATTATGAGAAAAATGGTTTATCTATTAGTCAGAAAGAACTTCCCGATTATTTACCGCTTTTTTTAGAATTTTTATCTACGATAGATTATGAAAAAGCTCTAGACTTGCTTGGTGAACCAATTACAATAATTGCTATTTTGAATGCTCGACTCAAACTAATTAATAATAAATATTATTATATCTTGGCGGCTCTTGAAGATATTTCAAAGATTGCTCCAGATCAAAAGGTTTTAAAAAAATCAATTTGTCATAATAAAATCAAGATCACATGCGAAGAAATAGATCAAAATTGGGAAGAAACAGAGGCTTTCGCTACTAGAAAAAAAATGTAGGAGATATAAGATGTATAGTTATTTTAACACTATTTTATTTGGATATTATCCATATGTTGCTTTTACTGTCTTTATTGTTGGCTCTATTACAAGGTACAAATATGATCCTTATCAATGGAAATCTGGTTCTAGTCAAATCTTAAATAAAAAAACTAAAAGCTTTTATATTGGTAATGTTCTATTTCATATCGGGATCCTGGCTTTATTTTTTGGACATTTTGTTGGTTTATTAACACCAACGGGTGTTTATACTAAATTTATATCACTTCAAACAAAACAACTTATGGCTATGGTAATTGGAGGATTTTTTGGACTTATTTGTTTTGTGGGCATGACTATTTTGGTGCATCGACGATTATTTATCAAACGGATAAGACAGAATAGCTCATTCTCAGATATTTTTATTTTATTGTTAATATACGTACAACTTATCCTTGGTTTGGCAAGTATTAGTGTTTCTATAGATCATTTAGATGGTAGTGCAATGGTTGCTCTTTCCTATTGGACTCAGGGTATTCTAACTTTTGAAAGTGGTGCATCTCAGTATATCTTAAAACAGCATTGGATTTTTAAAACTCATATTTTTTTGGGGCTAACTGTATTTTTAGTATTTCCTTTTACTAGACTCGTGCATGTCATGAGTGTTCCAATCGGATATCTATTTAGAACTGGATATCAAATTGTTAGAGTAAGAGGAAATTAAAGTGGAACAAAAAGCAGAAATTGTAGAGACAAAAAGTACAAAAGCTTTAATATTTAGTACACTTGCATTTACAGTATGTTTTGCTGTTTGGACAATCTTTTCTGTAATTGGAGTGAAAATTGCGAAAGAGCTCAACTTAAGCCATACTGAGTTTGCCATACTCGTAGCAACTCCAATTTTAACAGGTTCTTTATCTAGATTATTTCTAGGTATTTGGACTGATCAATATGGAGGACGATTGGTTTTTACCATAGTGATGTTTGCAGCGTCTTTTGCAACTTGGATGCTTAGTTCTGCTAATACTTATCATATGTATTTACTAGCGGCTCTTGGCATTGGCTTATCTGGTGGTAGTTTTGCTGTCGGTATTGCTTATGTATCTACGTGGTACCCAGAAAATCGTCAGGGTACTGTTCTTGGAATTTTTGGTGTCGGTAATGTTGGGGCAGCTATTACTAACTTTGGAGCTCCTTTACTCTTGTTATATATGGATTGGGATGAAGTATCCAAAGTGTATGCTATTTTTCTTTGTATTACAGCCATAATTTTTTGGTTTGTTACTAATGATGATCCAGTATTGATAACAAGAAAAAAAGCTGGCAAGAAACCAAGAAGTATAATTGAGCAGCTGCGGCCGCTTCAACGTTTACAAGTATGGAGATTCTCTTTGTACTATTTTTTCGTTTTTGGTGGATTTGTTTCTCTTGCTTTATGGTTGCCTCGTTATTACGTAGAAGTGTATGGTGTCAGTTTACAATCAGCAGGGATGTTAGCGGCAGTATATTCATTGCCAGGAAGTGTTTTCCGAGCTCTTGGTGGATGGTTGTCTGACAAATTTGGTGCTCGGCAGGTGATGTATTTAACTTTCATAGTATCAGTTTGTTGTACTTTTATTTTATCTTACCCTTCTACTGATTATATTGTCCATGGGATAGATAAAGATATTAGGTTTCATTTGTCAATTGGATTAGTTCCATTTGCAGTTCTGACTTTCATATTAGGATTTGTAATGTCATTAGGGAAGGCAGCTGTCTATAAGCACATCCCTGTATATTACCCTAAACATGTTGGAGCGGTTGGGGGAATTGTCGGTCTTATTGGAGGTCTTGGTGGTTATATTTTACCAATTATGTTTGGTATAGCTAATGACTTTTTTAATGTATGGACTAGTTGTTTTATGTTATTATTCACTATCACTTTTATCGCACTAATTTGGATGCATGTGAGTATTCTGATCTTAGAAAAGAAGAAACATCCACAGGCTCATAAACCAAGTTATCTTCCAGAGATGGAAAACTATGGAAAAATGACGCATAATACCCATAAGTAAAAACACGTTGATATGAAACATGAAATTATTACGCGACTGTTGGAACAGAGAATTTCCTTATTTAAGATTATCTATTACCGATGCATGTAATTTTCGTTGTAGTTACTGTTTGCCAGATGGTAATGTAAATATTAATAATAATAATTTGACACTAACGGAAATAGAAAATTTATTAGCTGCCTTTGTGGGGCTTGGTCTGCAAAAAGTTAGGCTGACAGGAGGTGAGCCAACTATAAGAAGGGATCTTACAGAAATTATATCTCTTGTTAGTAAATTCCCAGAGATCAAGACTAGGGCGCTTACAACTAACGGTTATAATTTAGCTAAATATGCTAAAGAATGGTATGACGCTGGATTAAATAGTATTAACGTTAGTGTTGATTCCTTAAATCAAGAAAAATTCGCTAAAAAAACTGGTCGAGATATACTTATGCAAGTTCTAGCTGGTATTGAACAAGCCTTTATGGTTGGTTTTCAAACCGTTAAGATTAATGTAGTATTGCTTAATGATATTGATCTAACAGAAATGTCGTTATTTTTGGATTGGATTAAAACGCGTTCTGTAAGTGTTCGGTTTATTGAGCTTATGCAGACTAATTCTAATCACGATTATTTTCAGAAAAATTACCAATCACCTAACTTTTTACGCGAATATTTATTAAAAAATGGTTGGGCTTCTATTGAACAAAACAGTAATGTTGCAGGTCCAGCAAAAGAATACACACACGGTGATTACCAAGGAAAAATAGGAGTTATTTCTGCTTATTCAAAAGGGTTTTGTGATAATTGTAATAAATTACGAGTATCGTCTTCTGGTGATCTGTATTTATGTTTATTTGGAGATAGCACTTTTTCATTACGACCATTTTTACAAAATAGTCAACATAAGATAAAATTGCAGACAACAATAATAGAACAGCTAAAATATAAAAAACGCTCACATTTCTTGGAACAACATGATTTTGGAACTATAAATAGTTTTGCTGACATTGGAGGATAAATGACTAAAAATAATTACTCATCTGAGCAATTTGAAGATCACTCTTTGGAGTCACATTACAAAATGGTTGGGATTGGTCATAAGGCTGTAACTGAAAGAAATGCAATTGCTAAAGGAGTAATAGATATTGGCGAAAAAGCAATGCAATTGCTGCAGATAGATGGATGTTTGCCAAAAGGTGATCCATTGATTTTAGCTGAGATAGCTGGGATTAATGGCGCTAAAAAAGCCTATGAGATGATCCCATTGTGTCACCCTTTGTCTCTAGAGCAAGTTCTGATAAAAACAAAATGTAATTATAAGGAAAACACCATAGAGATCTTCTGCTTTGTTGCTACTACCTCAAAAACTGGTGTTGAAATGGAAGCTTTATCTGGGGTAAATGCAGCTTTACTGGCTATCTATGATCTTGCAAAAAATGTTGATCCTAATCTAAGCATTTTAGGAGTTAGATTACTTTTAAAAGAAGGTGGTAAGAGTAAATATTGGAGGCATCCAATGGCTCAAGATGCAGATATTCAACAATTTATATCTGCACCACGTATTTTACCGTTAAAAAATATTACTTCTTCTATTCTAACTTTGAGTAATAGGGCAGCTAAAGGCGAATATATAGATAAATCTGGTAGGTGGTTAAATGATTTTTTGGTGCAGCTAGGATCCGAAGTAATTTCTTATGATGTCATTCATGATGATGAAGATAAATTAACTAAATGGATAAATGATATATTGACAAAGAAAAAACCTCAAGTAGTTATTACCACAGGTGGAACAGGTTTGTCCCCTAATGATATAACTACAAAAGTGATGCGTAATTTGTTCGAGCAAGTTATTCCTGGCATTGGGGAATTAATTCGTGCTCATGGAAGACAATACACAAAACATGCATGCCTTAGTGATAGTATTGCTGGCATTATTAATGATACATTGATTATTTGTCTGCCAGGAAATCCTAGAGCTGTTCAAGAAAGCATGGAAGTGCTAACAGATATAATTCCTCATTCTTTACATGTTATAGCGGAGGAACAATTCATTGATTGATTACTTTGAAGCACTTTCTATTATTGATAATAGCAATGTTAATATAAGCACCTGTAAAACAAGGTTAACTAGCAGTTTATCCCGTATTAGCGCTTCCTCTATAAAAAGCATAGTTGCTATGCCAAGATTTGATAATTCTGCGATGGATGGGTATGCAGTGAAAGCTCATGAAACGGCTCATGCATCCAAATGTGAGCCGGTTATTCTTACGGTGAGTGACCATATTTCTGCAGGGGACGATGTTAAAGTGATATCTGGAGTTGATAATAGCGCAATATCCATAAATACAGGAGCTGCAATACCCTCAGGATATGATGCTGTAGTTAAAAAAGAAGACGTTATGAGATATCAAAAAAAGGCAAGCTCCTCTGATGTTATTGAGTTAACAACTCCGGTTATCATACAAGAAAATATTCGGAAACAAGGAGAAGATTTTCGTGTAAACGATTATTTACTTAAGAAGAATACAGCTATTTCATGTAATACAATTATGGCACTTGCTGCTAGTGGTATAACGGAAATAGATATTTATTCAAAACCTACGATATCCGTTATTGCGACAGGTAGAGAACTTAGTAAGAATGCATTAGATCATAGTAGTAAGATTTTTGATTCTAATAGTCCATATATTATATCATTTTTGCAACAAATAGGAATCGAGGCTAACTTTTTAGGATATGTTAATGACGATGCCTATAAATTTGAGAACATGCTAAAAAAAATACCTCCAGCTTCTAATAATATTATAATTTCTACAGGAGCTGTTTCTCTAGGCACTAAAGATTTTATTCCAGAAACGCTTAAGATGTTTGGAGCTGATATACTATTTCATAAAGTCAGAATTAAACCAGGGAAACCTATTCTATATGCAAGATTAGTAACAGGGGAGCATTTTTTTGGATTGCCAGGTAATCCTATTTCAGTAGCTGTTGGCTTAAGAATTTTTGTTTGTCGCTTGATTAGGAAAATGCAGGGGTTAACTATGGAGTCACCGTTAAAAGCTATTTCAGTTACTGACATAGAACTTAAAAAAAATTTTTCTGTATTTTATAAAGCGTATATGTATTTCAATCATGCAGGAAAACTTGTGGCACAAATACTACCAGATCAAGAGTCATTTAAAATCAAGTCGTTATTGAAAGCAAATTGTTGGGCATCCTTGCCTAGTACAGAAAACAAAACTTCTGGGGTTAATAAAATAGATGTATATCCAATGACCCCGATAGATTGTTTTAATTATTATATGGAGAATTAAATGAGTAGTGAGATCACAATAAAGGTGTTAGTTTTTGGAGTTTTTAGGAAATATATTGATAAAGGTAATGTTACTGTAAGAGTAAATTCAGATTGTAGTGTTGATATGCTAAAAAAAGCTCTTAAAGATGAGATAATTAAACTCAACCCACAATTTGAAGATGTAGAATTACTTGATTCTTCAGTTTTTGCTAAAGGTAATCATATTATTTCACAAAACGTATTGCTTACTGATAATGAAGAAGTTTGTGTACTGCCTCCGGTTAATGGAGGATAATTAAATGGATAAAAATCTCAAAATACTCTTTACTGATAAAGTAATTAAACTAACAGATGGATTTAATTTTGTGGCAAGAGATGCTCATGGTGCTATAACGAGTTTTTTAGGAGTAGTTAGGAGCGTTAATGAAGGTGAGAGTGTTATAGGTATAACGTATGATGCTTATGTAAGATTAGCAGAAAAAATATTACAAGAAATCTGTGTTGAAAGTACAAACAATTATGGCAAGGAGATTATTCAATATATTGCACATCAAGTAGGGTATCTACCGGTGGGCAGTATTACCACTGCTATTTACGTGAGTTCTCCTCATCGCAAACAAGCAATGTCCGCATGTCATTATCTTATTGAGAATTTGAAAAAACGAGCACCAATTTGGAAACAAGAACATTATCTTAACGGTAGTACAAAATGGTTAAAAGGGTGCTGTCTAGCATAAGTAAAAATTCTTACTTAGGGGTTATTTTACGTGGTGGAAAATCAACGAGGATGGGAGAAGATAAGAGTTCAATAGTTTTTAATGGTCATAGCTTATATTATCACATGAAACAAATATTACTAAATGCTGGAGTTAAAACTATTTACATCAGCGGAGGTCATCCAGAATTCAACAGCATTCCTGATTTTAAGACAAATATGGGTCCAATAGGTGGAATTTTTTCAATTATGATGCAGGAGCAATTTAGTAAATTTGACTATATTTTATTTGTTCCTATTGACATGCCGTTATTGCAAACGACTAATTTACAAGGCTTATTTGACAATATCCACAAAAATGATGCGGTATGCTATAAAAATATTTATTTACCATTACTATTGCGTAATAGTAATAAGTTATGTACTCATTTAAAGAAATATTTATCAGATACTAACCGTACTTACTCAATCCACTATATTTTATCTACAATTAATACTAAATTTCTGGCAATTAAAGCAAATGATCATATGCAATTTGCTAATTTAAATACTAGAGATGACTTAGAATATGCAGAGAAATATATCCAGCTAGTTGAAGTATGATGCCTGTAGATATCAATTGGCATAATAACGAACATCACTTGTGGAAATGCTGTAATACTATTTTTTTACTCTTCCTTATGCATGTGCGATTAAGTCGTATTTTGCATCATTTGATTATTCATCATCATTGATGATTTTTTACATTTTTGACAGCCTTTTTTCCAAGCACGGACCCCTGAATAACCAGTACAAAGCAACGTAAGAATAGCTGCAATTGTAATAATATAACCAAAAATATTAGCTATGGTAGTTCCATTTCCATCGTGTCGGCGAGACCATATAATGAATCCTACTCCAACACCTAGAGCTATCAGTTCCATAGCAAAAGTCAAATTCATTAAAAATTTCATATACTTTCCTTGTTTATGGTTTTCTATCTTATGCTACTATAATTGTAGTATAGATGGCATGTTATTAATATAATAATAAGAACGGGTGAATTTGTTGTGGTTTTCACTAAAAACAATTAATTATCAACTGGTTACAAAATTAATTAAAAATTATTAGTGAGGTTTTTGACTTGTCTATTATGAAGTTGCAGTTGGTTATGGGTAACATCTCAGAAAATTGAAGAAAGCAGAATTGACTAAATTATTTAATTTAAATATTGTTGAAATCCGCCAGATAGATTTAAAATGTTAGATAGTCCTTTTTTCTGTAATGCCACAATGCAATTCTTGCTATTAATACCATATTGACAATAAATCACAATGCTATCAGAAACATTTTTAAATTTTTGTAAAATTGTCTCTTCATTTAATAATCGTCGTAATGGTATATTAATAGAATTGGGGATATGTGATTTTTGCCACATTTCTGGATCTCGCACATCGATGATAGTGACATCATTTAATTTATCTAATTCATATTTTGTAATAGAATGAATTTCAGGAATATGAGATAAACCTTCAATATTTATTTCAGATTGTTTTAAGCTGCAGATCCTGCAGTTAATTTTTTTTTCTAGAGTATATTTTTTTATGTCCAACGTATATCCGTCAACAATTAGCAGTTTCCCAAGAACAGGGGAGAGAGTTGTATTATTACCACATATAATCAGTTTTAAGCATTCTAAAGCTTGCATTGTTCCTATTATTCCAGGTATGGCACCAACTACTCCGTTCTCATTGCAATTTGGGATCTTTGTAGTAGGAGCTGGGTACAAACATCTATAGCATGGGTATTTCGGACTACTAAATATACTAATATGCCCTTCAAAACCATAAACTGAACCATATATCATTGGTATTTGTAATTTTACAGCACAGTCATTAATTAATAATTTTGTTTCAATATTATCACTACCATCGATAACAATGTCAAAATTTCGCATGATCTCAAGACTATTATGGCTCATTAATTTAGTTGTAAAAGGCACAAAATGAATATTTGAATTTATTTGATGAAGTTTTTTTAATGCGCAATCCAGCTTTGGTTTTCCTACATCTTTTTCATTGAATAAAATTTGTCGATGTAGATTTGAATCTTCTACTAGATCGTCTTCAACAATGCCAATTGTGCCTACTCCAGAACCAGCTAAATGCATTAGAGCAGGTGAACCAAGTCCTCCAGTTCCAACCACTAAAACTTTAGCTTGCATTAGCATTTCCTGGCCTTTTATGCCTATCTCATGCAGATTAATTTGACGTAGGTATCGATCGGGATACTTCATGTAAGATAAATCTCAGTCATTTTATACTACGCAAAGAGTAATAATTCCTAAATGATAATCATTGTCAATTTACATATAAATAGTAAATCATAGTATTTTTTTTGATATTGTTAGATAATATAGATAAGTGTAACATATAGAAGTGAATGCTGACAAATGTGTAGTAATTCCCATAAAATGACTATAAAATTTTTGCTAATTTTGAGTAGTTTGATTCCAGGTCTGAACTACAGTAACTCTCAATGTATAGAAAAATTAAAACACCAGAAATCTATTTATATTGCGGTTGCCGCTAATTTTACTAAAACTCTTGAAAAATTAGCAACTAATTATCAATGCATGACTGGTATCAAAGTGAAATTAATATCTGGATCTACAGGTAAATTATATGCACAAATTGTGAATGGAGCTCCATACGATATTTTTTTTTCAGCAGATGCTAAAAGAGCAAAACTCTTAGTTGAAAAAAAATTGGCTGAACCTGACAGTAATATCTTATATGCTAGTGGTAAGCTAGTTTTATGGCTTCCAGGAAGGGATGCTAAAACTATGGGTGAAAGTTTCTTACATCAGTGTAGTAAGTATCGTATAGCTATTGCTAATCCAAAGCTTGCACCATATGGTTTTGCTGCAGAGCAGGTTCTTAATCATTATAACTCTGAGAAAAATAATCTTGACTTAATTATTGGAGAAAATATTAACCAAGCGTTTAATTATGTATTTACAAATAATGTTGATGGAGGATTAGTTTCCATGTCTTCATTTTTACAAAAATATGGCTCTACTAGGCTTAATGAAATATGGGAAATTCCAAAAAAACTGTATGCGCAAATAGGACAATATGCTGTATTACTTACAAAAGAGTATCCAAACTCTTCAGCCGCTGATTTTTTGAAATATATTCAATCAACAGAATCAAAACAAATTATTTCTAGTGCCGGGTATAAAATTGGATGAATGAACTAGACTTTAACCCTTTTTATTTGTCGCTTAAACTTGCTAGTATTACCACATTAATATTATTATTGGTTGGCTTGCCATTAGCTTGGTGGTTGGTTAATACTAAGAAAAAATATTTTAAGTCAATAGTTGAAACATTTGTTACTTTACCAGTAATTTTGCCACCAACAATCCTAGGGTTTTATCTATTAATTATTCTAGGCCAAAGTGGGATCATAGGGAAGTATTGGTATATACTAACAGGCTGGTCTTTAGCTTTTTCTTTTAGTGGTTTAGTTATAGGATCTGTATTATACTCTTTGCCATTTGTAGTTCAGCCATTACAGACATCTTTTCAATCGATTGGTTCAAAACCAATGGAAGTTGCTTTAAGCCTGGGTGCATCGAAAATAGATTATTTTTTTTCCATTCATCTGCCTCTTGCTAGAAGAGGGATAATTTCAGCAATGGTATTAGGGTTCACTCATACGCTTGGAGAATTTGGTGTAGTGCTTATGCTTGGAGGAAACATACCAGGTTCTACTAAAGTAATTTCTATAGCTATATATGATTTTGTTGAGCAACTAGAGTATACAAAAGCACATTATTTATCAGGTGGTGTATTACTGATATCGTTTTGCATGTTAATGATATTATTTATTTTTAATAAAAAAGGTTAAAATTATCATATGATAAAAGGTGAATTTTACTTAAAGCATGATGCTTTTGTATTAGATGTGCAATTTAATTTCCTAAGTAATACAATTGCTTGTGTCTTTGGAGCCTCGGGCAGTGGTAAAACAACCTTTTTAAAATGTATCGCTGGGTTAATTAAACCAGATCAAGGTATATTTAGCTTTAAAAATGTTAATATACAAAATAATACAAGTTCATTCTTTATTAAGCCTCAAGATAGAAATATTGCATTATGTTTTCAAGAAGTATACTTATTTCCAAATCTCACAATTAAAAATAATTTATTATATGGATATAATAGGATAAATAAATCAGAGAGAAAAATTCCATATGAAGTTGTTGTTGATGCTCTAAGTCTAACCGATCTTTTTACTAAAAACGTATTAGAATTATCTGGAGGTGAAAAACAAAGAATATCTCTTGCTAGAGCAATATTAATGAGTCCAAAGCTATTATTATTGGATGAGCCAATTAACTCTTTGGATCCTGATAGTAAAGAGGTGGTGCTGAATTTCTTGCTTGAATTACACACTGAATACTCATTGCCAATGATATATGTTTCACATTCACAGCAAGAAATACGACAGATCTCAAAGAAGGTTTTTCTGATGGAAGATGGCAGGATGCATAAAGTATGAATATTGTTAACATAGGTTTCTCATATTGATTTTTATTAACTAAAAATATTATTAATCACGAAATGTGAAATTGATGAATATTTTATTAAATGAATTGCACAATTCATTCTTCATAGTAGTTGGGATAAAATTTTGAATTAACGACTTATCTAAAACGTCAATTGTTCTACATGTTTGTAGTGCGTAATTGAGAACACCTTTTTTAGCAAGAGAAGTGCCTAATTTTATAAGATCTCTCGTATTATGCAATTTTTTATGAATTGTAGTTCGACACTCAAAAATAGTTTTTGCTTCAAGGATTAGGTTCAAGCTATCTAAGATGTATTTACCGGAGTTTTTTACGCATGTTATGTCAGAGTAGTTATTAAAGTCTGTTTTAATATCCAGCCCAATCCAGTCAATATATGGTAATAAAATAGCAAGCTTATCGGGATACATTCCCCCGGTATGTATCCCAATTTTAAATCCTAAATCCTTAGTTTGTTTCATAGCATCTAGAAGAATTTTCTGTAAGGAAGGTTCTCCTCCGCTGAATACAACAGCATCTAATAAATTGCGACGACGTTTGAGAAAATTGTATATTATCTCCCAATCATGCGAGCCAGGAGTTTTAGAAGAAATCAAACTAATATTATGACAATATCTACACCTCCACGGACATCCTTGACAAAACACTACTGCAGCAAGATTTTTGGGATAATCAGTAGTCGACAGAGGAACAAACCCTCCAATTTTTAATGCTGATTTGCTCATAGATAAAAATCAAGTAGCCAATATTTTTTGTAGCTTTCAAAAATAATGGTAGATATATCTTTTATTTCTGATCATTTACATTCTTTAAAAAAAATACGCTCAGAGTATTCACCTTTTTTACCAATATTAAATTGAGAGATAGGTCTATAATAACCCATAACACGTGTCCAACGTTCACACGGTTGGCGTTCATCATTGGATAATTGTTGCTGTATTTTAATGTTTTTCATGGTTGACTCCTTATTTTCTGTGATTTTATAATCTAGAATCAGGTTGTTGTACAGTTTTATTATTTTGTTTCTGGGCGATAATTTCATTATCACACGTTGGGCAATATTCATGATCTCCTTTGAGGTAGCCATGGGTGGGGCAAATAGAAAAAGTTGGGGTAATTGTAATATATGGCATCTTAGAATGTTCTAACACGCGACGTACAAAAGTTTTACATGCGTCTGCGTTTGATATTTTTTCATTCATATAGAAATGTAACACTGTACCACCAGTATATTTTGTTTGTAGTTCGTCCTGTAGTTCCATTGCTAAGAATGGATCATCAGTGTAATTTGCTGGTAACTGGGAAGAATTGGTATAATAGGGTTGCTTTGCAGTTCCTGCTTGCAAAATATTGACATAGCGTTTTTTATCTTCTTTTGCGAACCTATAGGTAGTGCCTTCCGCTGGAGTTGCTTCTAAGTTATACATATGTCCGGTTTCTTCTTGAAACTTGGTTAATGTATTACGAATATGGTCCAAAAGACGACATGCTAGAGAATGTCCTGCTTTGTCAGAGATATTATATGTATCGTTACTAAAATTACGAAGCATTTCATTAATTCCATTTACTCCAATAGTTGAGAAATGGTTACGTAGCGTTCCTAAATAGCGTTTTGTGTAGGGGAATAATCCATCATTCATATATTGTTGAATAATTTTTCGTTTTGCTTCCAAACTTTCTTTTGCTAAATATAAAAGAACATCTAATTGTTCAAATAATTTTGCTTCACTATTTTTGTTTATATAGCCTAATCGAGCGCAATTGATGGTTACGACTCCTAAAGATCCAGTCTGCTCAGCAGAACCGAATAAACCATTTCCTCTTTTTAGTAGTTCACGTAGATCTAATTGTAATCGACAGCACATTGAGCGAATCATGTTTGGTGTTAGATCTGAGTTGATGAAATTTTGAAAGTATGGGATTCCATATTTTGCTGTCATATCAAATAAAGAGTAGGTATTGTCACTATCCCAATCAAAATCCTTAGTGATATTATAAGTTGGAATAGGGAATGTGAAAATTCTACCTTTAGCGTCACCTTCGATCATCACTTCCATAAAAATGTGATTTATTAAGTCCATTTCTACCTGCAAATCTCCGTATTGAAAAGACATTTCCTTACCTGCAATCACAGGAGTTTCATTTTTTAAATCATCAGGACATACCCAGTCAAAAGTTAAATTTGTAAACGGTGTCTGTGTTCCCCAACGGGAGGGAGCATTAAGATTATAAATTAACTCTTGTATGCATTGTTTGACTTGTTTGTAAGTCATTTCATCTTTACGAATATATGGAGCTAAATATGTATCAAATGAACTGAATGCTTGTGCTCCTGCCCATTCATTTTGTAATATACCAAAGAAATTTACCATTTGACCAACTGCACTAGATAAATGTTTAGGCGGAGCTGAATCGATCTTACCAGGGACATTGTTTAATCCCTCGTTTAATAATCTTTTTAAAGACCAACCAGCACAGTAACCAGCTAACATATCAAGATCGTGAATATGTAAATCTCCATTTCTATGAGCATCACCAATTTGAGAAGAATACACATAGTCTAACCAGTAATTGGCAATAACCTTCCCAGAGATATTCATAATTAGTCCACCCAATGAATATCCTTGATTAGCATTAGCATTTACGCGCCAGTCTAATTTTTCTAAGTATTCATTAACAGATGAAGTTGCATCTATCAAGGTTTTCTTTTGTGTGTACAATTGCTGATGTTGTTTATGATAAGTAGCGTATGCATTAGCAGTTTGAAAAAATTTTGCATTGGTTAATGTAGACTCAACAAGTTTTTGTATATCTTTAGATTTGAGTCTTTTATTATAATTATGAGATAAATTTCCCAAAATATTTCTTAAGAGTTCATTTACGGTTTTAAAGTCAAACTCATTAGTGGCTAAAGCTGCTTTTTGTAGTGTAATCAATATTTTTTTTTCATCAAAAATATCAATATTCCCATTTTTTTTGACAACTTTTAGTGTGCTTAGAGCTTGATGAAAAGATAATTTATTAATTTCTTGAGTTGCAAGTGTTTCTTTGTGCATTTTTTATTCCACAACATATAGTAAAATATTAACTGGAAACCACAAGATAATGTGTTTGAAGTTTAAAATCAAGCTAAAAATGGAAAGCTACTTATTATTAAAAAATCTTGGTGCATATGAAAACAAGATACGACGGTATTTGAAGGTAATGATTATCATTTGTAATTACAGAGGATTTAATATTACACTTCAAGAGGGTCACAAATACCATCTAGGTCAAAAATTACACCGTTATTTTCGCCATACATATTAACATGTTGCCAAATTAATAGGCTTTAATGAAATGACCTCCAAGCGATTAAGAGCTCTGTCAAAATATTACTATAGATACGCTATTTTAGAGTTTTTATATTATCTACTGCTAAATTATTAAATTGTTGAAATTTGGAGGCAATATTTCTTTTTGAACTGCATAGGTTTTTTATATGGCGAAATTTATCCCCATAGAACCCGGCTATTATCACCAATACACTAATAATTAGCATACCTAATGCAAATAATTTCCCTGTAGATTTATCTTTAATGTATGAGGTAAAAGAAATGACTGCCATGCATAAAAAAGCAACATAGGCGATCAATGACCAGTTACAATGAATAATCATTGCACAATATAAGGATGTATTATGAGAGGTCTCAGAGTAAGCATTAAATCCAGAGAGAACGGTTAATGCAGACGCAATAGCTCCTAACCATAAGCACCAACGAGAAACAATAAAAAGTTCCTTTTGTAAAAGTAACCATGATTTAAGTATTTGTGCCAGGATAAAAGTGCCAAAGGAAGTAATTATTAAACCAATAGTAAAATGTACGAAAAAAGGGTGATAATTTGGAATGCTCATATCCATTAAACTCTGTTCAAATTCTTACAATATAAACTAAAATTGTCTCTACTTCAAAAGTTATGGTATTAAAAAAAAAGTGCGTAATTCTTGGGGTTGATAAACTTAGTTAGTAAACGAATTACCGAGACTAACAATATATCTGAGTGGCTTTCTAATGTGGTGGATATGATTATTCAATTACGCTCTACCGAATAGGGCAAAAGAATAACTGAAATATACTATCCACAAACAAAAGAAAGAAAATTATTTGCTGGTAATGGAGGTTATCAAAATACTATGGATTCTAAAATAATAAAAAGGGACTTTCAGAGAGTAAATTAAAGGTGAGGAGCCATACTATTAGAGCTGACTGTGTCTATTTTCTGAGCTAATAACATTCCAAACAGTCCTTGTATTGGTTTGCCTGAGTTATCACATCTATGTAATTGTCCAACACTTTCCCTGTATTCAAGTATTGCCCAACCAAGATCTTGGTAAAAACTATAAAGTTCTCCACTCATTGCTAAATAAGAAAATGAGTCCGGTAATGTAAATTGTTCTGCTTTTATTGGAAAAACTAATAGATGTATACCCATTAATTTCGTAACTTGTTGCAATTCCATGAGTAATGATGAAATACGCTTTACTTGTAAAAACTGCAAAGTAACTGTTGAAACAACAAAATCATAAAAATATTGTTCAAGAACTAATGGTTTGTGAAGATCATGAGTTATCAAATTAAGATCTATAATATTCTCTTTCTTTGCTATTTCTTTAATTTTTTGAATTGATGATTCATTGATATCAATACCAGTTACTTGGTGACCATAGAAGGATAAAAATAATGAATTTCTTCCTGAACCACACCCAACATCGAGAACGCTTAACCTTTGTTTTTTTTTAAGATAACAATTGTAAACATATAACAAATCACTATGAACATTTGATAGATTATATTTTTTATTAAAATACCGGTGAGTTTTACAATAAAATTTAAGAGAAGCGCGGAAATTATTGTTTACTGTTACAAGTTTATGCCATGTAGAAGGATATATGAAGAATTCAGGATTTTTTTGATCTATTCTATGATTAGAAATCTCCATTCCTGCACCATCAAGTAAAATGAGATCTATATTTCCTTCATGAAGCTGAAGTACTCCCCAAGTTCCTTCTTTAGTACTATGCTTTTCAAGAAAAAACTTAGTTTTATTATTAATATCCACAATAATATTTTTGTAACAAACTAAATTATTTAGCAAAAAATCATTCATATGAAGCTTTTATAGAACAACACTGATTATAATATTTTTATCTCATATGATTATATCATAACATTATCTCAAAAAAATTTAATTTTTGATTTACAAAAATCTATTATTTCTGCCCTGGTGATTCACTATAGTTATCTTTTGCTGAATCTATAGCATCTTCGGTATTTTAATAGATTTTAGATATGCTGTTACTTAACTGTTTGATAGCTAGAGCAGATTTAATTTTCTACATTTACTTTTAAATCCTTAACCAAAAATGATATACTGCAATTGCTTTATATTTATTAATGATAGAAAAAATTGAGTTGGAAAATATTTTAAGGTGGAGATACAGAAATGCAAAA
>PIVX01000186.1 GCA_003353785.1 Gammaproteobacteria bacterium
CGGATGGATTTAATTAAATTAAAATCCGAATGCAATCGATTCGATCTGTATACATTAATTAATTCAACTGATCTGTTTTGTACATGATCAGATATAATATATTTAATTTTATATTAATATATACCATAAATATTTGTGTGCAATTCAATAGCAACATATATAGCTTATGAATAATTATGTTGTTATAACAGAAATGAAATAGAGATAAGCACAAGACTCAGTAGCTCAATTTGATAGAGCGTGTGTCTGCAGCTTCGGCTGTTTCCCCCCAACACTTAACCTTTGCAAGAGATTGCAGGATCCATCGGAGAAATCTGAATGCTAAAACTATTTGGAAACAAATATCGCAAATCTGATACAATCCAATGTTGTTTGGTGCAATTCACATAGATATAGGTTTAAATCCTATCTGAGTCGAGTCAACACAAACGTTTATTTTTTTTTTGCAACAACATTTATCTTTTTTGCATCAACAATTTGCAGACATTGATGGCGCGCACAAAAATGGAATTGATTTGCAAACATTTATTTTTTACTCAAAAAAAAAAACAGTCAAACATTAAATTCATCCGCTCTGCTCTGCTCATGGCAGTGGTTGCACACATAATGGATGAAGCAGCATTACGTGAGTAGCTGTACATGTCTCTGATGCAAAACATGCATTGCAAATTGTATATGCGGGGCCGGCCCGACCCGGCGTAGTTTATTGATAGGTATAGTACCATAAATGGAATGGATTTGCCTGCGATTTATAGATATTTGATGGGAATGGCATGAAAGTGGAGTTAGTAAATGAGAAAATATTATTCTTTAAGGAAATACTTGTACAGGATCATTTCTATAGGAAATATTCTTCATCACAAGTCTTTGAAACAAACCCCCTAAAAACTCCTGATGATGAATAGAGATATTTATATCGTTAATAGTGAGCAGAGGTTGAGCGTGAGGCTACGTACGGAGTGATTTTATCATTCTAAATACACCGCTTTTGAATGTTTATTCATTATTTCTATCGGAAATTGATGGATGCATTTCGATGATCGCGCTATAGACACTTGTGTGTGAGCAATTTATTTCTCATAATATAGCTGTCATTAGCTACCTCTCTCCACATTCTGAAGGAGATTATTTTTTTTATTTTCAGATTTTCAGATTTACTAAAAAGTTTTTCAAGAACCCAATCATCTCATTTTATAATTCTTAATTATTTCGTTGGGTATCAAAAATACGCAATTAATATCTTTAAATTGCCAGATTTATTGCGCTGCATTTTTAATCTAAATAAAATATTTTGCATTCATGAAATCCGTGCAACTAGAAATTATTACGCGTATTATTGAGAATTCATATCAATTTGTTCTTTTTTGATTGAATAAAAATATAAAAAAAAAGAAGAAAGTAAGATGATAGGTATTGAGTGTCTTAATATT
>PIVX01000187.1 GCA_003353785.1 Gammaproteobacteria bacterium
TTTCCTATTTTTGCTCCAGTTACATTTTCTGTTTGGTTCAGTTCTTTTATTAGGTCATTGATAAAGTAGTTAAATAGGATTGGGCTGGATAGGGCTCCTTGGTGGACTCCTCTGTAGGTTCTAAATGGGGGGCTTATTTTATTACTTGCTCTAGTTACACTATATGTATCTGTATACATTGCATCTATTAGGTTTATTATGTTTGGGGCTACTTTATATGAATTTAGCTTATGTAGTAATGTTTTTCTATTTACAGAGTCGTATGCTTTTTTTAAATCTAAGAATGCACAGTATAATTGCTTGTTGTTATAGAAGAGGTTTTGTAATATAAATAGATGTTCCATTGTGCCTTCCTTTTTCTTAAATCCTCCTTGGTTTAAGTATATTATGCTATTTTTATCATTATGTTCTTCTAGGTATGCTTTTATTTGTCCATCTAGTATCTTGTACATACTGTTTTGCAGTGCTAGTGGTCTATAACTCTTTGGATCTTGTTTTTTAATTTGGCTTGCACTACAGGTATATTTTGGTATCGGTGATTTTATATCAATTTTTAGTATCCATGGTATTATATTATACGTTGTTAATGTGTCAAACCAGTTTTTTAACATTTTGGTTATTATTGTGTCACCCCATTTATAGAACTTCATTGGTAGTGCTGTTATTCCTGGTGTTTTTCCTTTTTTTAGATGTTTTATTGTAGCTAGTATTATTTTCTCACTTATTGTCTCTACATTATTGTGGCTTATGTAGTTGGTATTATTTTGTACTGGGTTTTCTGGGTTATCAGCTGGTTTGCTCATTAGGACTTCACCCAGAAATTTTGAGTATGCCATTTCTGTGTTTCTGCACTTACCATCTCTGTTTTTTAGCTGGTCTGGCAGCGGGTTTTTGTTTATTTTCTTGGCTTTAGTATATTTTTTAAACATTGTGTTAATTGTATCTGGCGTGTGGTTTTTCCATTTTTCCAGGGTTTGTTCATTACTTATTTGTGTTATTCTTTCTGTGAGTTCTGTTAGCATGTTACTAATTTCTTCATTATTTCCTGGATTATTTTTTGTTTTTTTAATTTTTTGGGTTAGGTTGTAACATATGTCATCATATTCCCATGGCTTAGCTTTGTTTAGGTTACCTAAGAATATTTTTCTAAATCCAAAACTGCGGGCTGCTATTATATGCAGTGTGGCAAAAATCGCTAGCTGTGCTATATTGATTACTTCCTTCTTTTTTCCTATTGTTGTTTCACTTGTTATTTCCTGTCGCGTTGCTTGTATTATCTGGTTAAATGCTTCATTTCCTTGTGTTTGAAGTAGTTTTTGTAGGCAGTGTGAGTCTGCTTCATTAAAGTTTAATTTGTATAGATAGTCTATTTTTGTTGTTGTTTCTAGTAGTGGTATGTTTGATTTCGCATATAGTGAGAAGTGACAGCT
>PIVX01000188.1 GCA_003353785.1 Gammaproteobacteria bacterium
TTACATACGTAGATGAATTATTTGTCCAATTATCCCATTTTAATGAATGTTTTACATTATTAATTTTATGAATATCCATCATTTTGGTAAATAATTGTTTTCGTTTGGCAGTTTTCAATTGAGAATTACCAACAAAACAGTTATTCTCTTTTAATAAGGTTTGAAAATGCTGTAGAAACTGATTCATTGCAGCATGATCAGGATCATTAAGTGTTGCGTAGCTTGGATCTGCCATCATTGGATGAATTTTTTTAAAATCACAAAAGGGTTTATATCCAGTTTTTTTGGTCTTCCAACCTTTCCAATCTTTTATTTGACTGCACAATGCCTGGTGATGTTTCTCCGAACGAGGATACCAAAACGACACTCTATTTCTATCTGTCAGTTGTGTGGCACTATCATTACAACAACTACAGCCAAATGATCCCTCTGCATTGATATGGTCAGTATCACTTAAAAAGTGTAATTCTTGTTGATCCACTTTGTTCAATGTCCAAACACAATGATAAGTTTTCCAGTCACCATTAGCATCTTTTAAAACAACTCCTCTTGACATATCCTCAGTGATATCACTTAAGTATTGTATTTCAATGTAAGCAAATTAAATATTGAGATAATGAAATACTAAACTAAAAGATTTGAAATATTTCATGAATCAATACATTTTTTGGATAAGCAGTCACTGCATGCAAAACTGAGAGATCACTCATAAGACGCCAAGATATATTTAAAAACAGCATAATAAACATATCTGTCAAAACAGTTAACAGTCAGTCCAGCTTGTATAGAATATATACCTTCAACATACTAAGTGATATTGACCGATTATTCCAGAAAGCTGTAGCATCGTACCAAGCCATACATTGTATTATTATATGGTTTTTTTGAAACCAAGCATCAGGCATTCCTGATTCAGAGCGAATTAACTTATTCACTGTTGCCTGCCATTGAATGTGACCCAAATTCATATCTAACAAAGACTCACCATAGACTGCACAAAGCATATACAAAGCAGATTTTTCTTTGGCGTCATGTCTCCAGTCTTCCAAACATTTTACTGTTATTATTCTGAAAATCAATATTATATATATACTTAAGCTTGTACAAAGCGGACAAGACAATACTTAACTTCCACACATTTATTGCGCTGATTTTAATTGTTTGTTTAAATGATTTGTTTAATTGTGCTGCACAAACATTTTTTGGTAAACCTAACTCCTTATATTTACCAATATAATCATGAATGTCAAACCGATTGTATGACTCATATCGTCTGAAAAAATCCTCCAATTGCTTGCCTCTATACATTCAAGTATAAAAAAAACACTACACAAAATATAAAATAACCAAACTGTAATATATAAAAAATATCTACGAGTTGCTCACCACTTTGTGTGTCAAATTTCTCCACACTCTTCACACAAATA
>PIVX01000189.1 GCA_003353785.1 Gammaproteobacteria bacterium
GAACATGATTATAAATATGACCAATATGCAAGTAATTGTCGACAATTTATGATGGATTTATGTAATACATTTAATATAATATATGATGCAACAAATTGGACAGATAAAGTTTGTTATGTGGCAAAGAAATCCGATTCAATTTCTGGCTTTTTTTGTTATAATTAGCAAAAGCTGTTTGCAATGAAATGTGTTTCTTGTGAATTAGTTATTAGTAAATGCGTGAATTAATTAATAATGAGTGAATATCAGGAGTCAGGAGTCTCAGGACTAAGACAGCTGTTTTAGTGAATTAGTAAATAATCATGTTCGTAAAATACTTATTGGGCCCTTTCCTGTCCCGTTTCTTCTGCCACAGTTGTGAAAAACCGCATATTTTGGGATTCATATTTGAACATAGTAACAAGGCGTTCATATGATAAAAAACTGTGTTTTCGGAAACACGTTTATTGCCAAGAAAAAGTAAACAATTTGAATACAATGCTTTATTGCAAAAAATGACCATACAGTGCATTTGGTATCATCATAATAATAAAAAATAATATATGTTTTCGGCTTTTTTTATTTGTTTCATGGGAAAAAAATACAAAAACAAACATTACAGCTATCAATTCTACCTATAATACTCCATCCATCCAACGAGACACAAACGATCGAAGACATTAAGCTCAAAGCGAAAACTTTTTTGTCTTCGCAGCATCAAAAACAATGGATGCTTCGTAACATATCGCGAGCGAAGCTCGCCAATTTATTAGGGTATTTATGGCGGCGAAGCCGCCTCATCGTATTTATTATGGTATTTATGGTATCTATGGTGGCGACGCAGTCGCCCATCGATCGATATTCTATTTATTATGGTATCTATGGCGGCGACGCAGTCGCCTCATCGGTCGATATTGGATTATTATGGTATCTATGGTGGCGACGCAGTCGCCCATCGATATTATGTATTTATTATGGTATTTATGGCGGCGAAGCCGCCTCATCAGTGGATATTATTTATTTTGCTATTTATGGCGGCGAAGCCGCCTAATCAATCCATATTGTATTTATTTATGGCGGCGAAGCCGCCTCATCAGTTATTTTGCTATTTATGGCGGCGACGCAGTCGCCCATATCGATATATAATTTATTTATTATTGTATATATGGCCGGCGACGCAGTCGCCTCATCGGCCCAATGTAGATAGTGATGATAGCTCAATGAGAGCATCTTATTAAATAAGATTTGGGTCCAAATCCCAATCATCACATTTTTATATATCTTTTCTTTTTGTTTTTTTGAAGTAAATTGAGGTTTTTTCGTTTCTATTTTATTATGTGTGCATGCAATAAAATGAGAAACGTTTCTATTTTATTTTGTGTTTCAGCAATAAAGTGACTTTTACAGTAGTCAAATAAAACTCTTTTATGGCGTTTTTTT
>PIVX01000190.1 GCA_003353785.1 Gammaproteobacteria bacterium
CTCCTTTCTGTTCAAAATGAAACATCGTTTGTCATTTCGGACGTATACAATTCGCTGTCCATGGTGGGCTTATTCTTGGCCTGGTTTTAATTAAATAACAGTGCAAATAGTGCTATTGTTGCTTGGCTGAGTAACAAGCTAGCTTTTAACAAGTTGCATCGATCGATATCGGGAAATTGTCGACTGTCGAATGGAATGCAAATAAAAAATACAATAAAACATGAAGGGAGAAGGGTTCAACGATTCGATCAATGTCGATCAAGTCTGAGTGTTGATCGACATAAATGTTTGGTATGACCATATATAATATAATTGGTATGACCATATATAATACTAGACAACCCATTCTGGCTTCGCCAGAATTTACAGAAACGACAAACCTTACAACAGTAACGTCGTTATAATATAATGATTTGATCTATATCTCGAAATATACGTCGAAATTTCGCTAACTAATTAGCATAATTAGCGTTAATTATGTAACTTTATAATTTTTATTTTACTCCCAGAAACTTCGGGACGACAGTAGCTATCCTTCGATATAGATATCGATATGTAAGACAAAGAAATCGAAAAGTCGAAATTTCGCTAACTAATTAGCATAATTAGCGTCAATTACGCAACTTTATAATTTTTATATCACTCGCATAAACTTCGGGTCGCCAGTTGCAATCCTTTGATATAGATATCGATATGTAAGACAAAGAAATCGAAAAGTCGAAATTTCGCTAACTAATTAGCATAATTAGCGTTAATTACGCAACATTATAAATATTATTTCACTCGCATAAACTTCGGGTCGCCAGTTGCAATCCTTTGATATAGATATCGATATGTAAGACAAAGAAATCGAAAAGTCGAAATTTCGGTAACTAATTAGCATAATTAACGTTAATTACGCAACTTTATAATTCTTATTTCACTCGCATAAAGTTCGGGTCGCCAGTTGCAATCCTTTGATATAGATATCGATATGTAAGACAAAGAAATCGAAAAATCGAAATTTCGCTAACTAATTAGCATAATAAGCGTTAATTACGCAACTTTATAACTCTTATTTCACTCGCATAAAGTTCGGGTCGCCAGTTGCAATCCTTCGATATAGATATCGATATGTAAGACAAAGAAATCGAAAAGTCGAAATTTCGGTAACTAATTAGCATAATTAACGTTAATTACGCAACTTTATAATTTTTATTTCACTCGCATAAAATACGGGACGCCAGTAGCTATCCTTTGATATAGATATCGATATGTAAGACAAAGAAATCGAAAAGTCGAAATTTAGCTAACTAATTTGCATAATTAGCGTTAATTACGCAACTTTTTAATTTTCATTTCACTCGCATAAAGTTCGGGACGCCAGTAGCTATCCTTTGATATAGATATCGATATGTAAGACAAAGAAATCGAAAAGTC
>PIVX01000191.1 GCA_003353785.1 Gammaproteobacteria bacterium
GTTATTTATTTTAAGAAAACAACCAATCGAATGTTTGACGATGATAAGTATATTCGGGATATTTTAAATGAATTGGTTGATAATTTAGGATTATTAAAGACAAAAATTACAATTTGCAACAAAATTAATAAGAAACTATCAAGTCTTATTCTAATGAACTAAATTATTAATCGTTTAAATATACAAACTTATCAATATTTGATTTTTTACACATTTTTTATTTTTTATTTTGATTGTTTGCTATATTTTGTTTCTTTTTGTTTGATTGCTTTTTGTCAATCACACAAACTGTTAATATGTCTATTATGGGTTAGATTGTGTTTCTGTTTCATTTTTTAGTTATTTAGTATATATATGTTGTACTAAAATAACTTAATTTAATTTAAAAACAAAAAACTTTCTCTTCCCTTTGCTTAGAGTCTTATCTAAGACGAGGATCCACAAAATAAATATAATTCATATAAAATAATTGAATTGTGACACAACGAGACTCCCAAACACTTCTAGTGTTTCTTTCAAAAATAAACACAAACAGAAAAACAAAAACAGAGCAGATAAACATAAACAGATAAACACAAACAGATAAACAAAAACAGAGCAGATAAACAGATAACATCAATTATATCTACATTACAGATTTGTGCATGTTGCTCTCGAACAGTTTTATTATGCATCATATATTCGTATTCATTATCAAACACATCCATAACTCCGATTTCATTATGAATTCGTTTTCGAAATACTTTAATATCACTAATAAATGAAACATTCTTGCGTTTATCCAATGGAATGGTGGCTTTTAATGCATTTATAATTACATCACATGGGATGGTACAAAAAGTGATATTTTCTGCTTTCTCCAACAACACTGAGACATTGATTACATTCGTCAAAGTGTGGAAAAAATCTGGTTGTTTAATGTTATTATTATTATTATTGGATGTTACCGAGGCTACATTGATAAATAAGTGTTTTATAGTCAACTTTGCGTTGATTTTAATTGCATCCATCAAACATGAGTTATCATCAAATATATTGAGATATATATCGCATGGATCCAAACATAATACATTCAAATACGAAATACTGCGCAAATCAAACCATACAGAATACGGAAACCAGAGATTCTTAATTTGTGCTGGAAAACGAATGGATGTTTTGGTATTTCTTAAATCTGTTTCTAATCCTATTTATTATTAATATTATAAATGTTTAATTTAATTTGTATGCAATGCTTAGTGTATATCTTAACTATTTGGTGTTTTCTCCGAAATTATAATGGTATGTAACACAGGAAACGATTGCCACAATGTATGGAATGGCTGATATTGAGAGGACAATAACATGTAATGGATGGAAGATAGTGTCGAGGAACAAAAACCAAGATAGGTACCACACAAAGTCAAGCATTCCAGATG
>PIVX01000192.1 GCA_003353785.1 Gammaproteobacteria bacterium
ATCCGAGGGCGCTACACCCAATCATTTTCGATAAGCTATCCAACGAGCCATCAACCATCCCGATCCGACCGGTAGTTTTCTCAAACACTCGTGTGATATACAAACAAACACACACACAAACTCGTCTCGCATTTATAAGTAGACTAGACAGCCCGTTCTGGCTTCGCCAGAACCAACAATGAAATACCACAATGTATAATGTTTTATTTCGATTTTTAACGATAATCGAACAATAATTTAATTGAAATTATGACCGCGGTTGACTCGGAACCTTATTAGCTTTCTATGGAAAAAAGAATCAACGTTTATCGTTAACGTTTCAAAAATATCTGAAATTATCGATATTTAATCGATTTTTATCGATAATCGAACAATGATTTAGATCAAATTTTGATCGCGTTTGACTCGGAACCTTATTATCTTTCGATCAAAAAAGGTTTGAACCATTTTGTTTAAATTTTCAAAAATATCGAAAAATAATCGATTTCTATCGATAATCGAACAATAATTTAAATCATATTTTGTTCGCGTTTGCCTCGGAACGATATTAGCTTTCGATCTAAAAAGGTTTGAACCATTTTCGTTAAAGTTTCAAAAATATCTAAAATTATCGATATTTAATCGATTTTTATCGATAATCGAACAATAATTTAAATCTAATATTGATGGAGTTTGACTCGGAACCTTATTAGATTTCGATCGAAAAAGGTTTGAACCATTTTCGTTAACGTTTCTAAAATATCGAAAATTATCGATTTTTAATCGATGTTTAACAATAACCGAACGATAATTTAAATCCAAATTTGATCGCGTTTTACTCGGCACGTTATTAGCTGTCGATCAAAAAAGATTTGAACCATTTTGATTAACATTTCAAAAATAACTAAAATTATCGATTTATAAATCGAACGATAATTTAAATCATATTTTGTTCGCGTTTGACTCGGAACATTATTAGCTTTCGATCAAAAAAGGTTTGAACCATTTTCGTTAAAGTTTCAAAAATATCTAAAATTATCGATATTTAATCGATTTTTATCGATAATAGAACAATAATTAAAATCAAATTTTGATCGCGTTTGACTCGGAACGTTATTAGCTTTCGATTTAAAAAAGAATCAACGGTTATCATTAACAAATCAAAAATATCGAAAATTATCGATATTTAATCGATTTTTATCGATAATATAACAATAATTTAAATCAAATATTGATCGCGTTTGAGTCGGAACGTTATTAGCTTTCGATCTAAAAAGGTTTGAACCATTTTCGTTAACTTTTCAAAAATAACTAAAATTATCGATTTTTAATCGATTTTTATCGATAATCGAACGATAATTTAAATCAAATTTTGATCGGGTTTGAGTCGGAAGGGTATTAGCTTTCGATATAAAAAGGTTTGAACCATTTTCGTTAA
>PIVX01000193.1 GCA_003353785.1 Gammaproteobacteria bacterium
TACTTAAATAAGACAAGCACTGACAAAAAAAGATGGTATTTTAAACACATGAGATGCCTGATACCACCAGCTATTAATATGAATGAGCAAGACCAGGAAGAAGTTAAGGAAAACCATACCCAACATGCCTGTAAAAACTGTGATAGAATAGAAAATAAAAAAGAAGAAACTACCATAGAAAAAATAAAAAACACCAAACATAGGATTAAAAAAAAACGATCCCAACTAAAAATTAAAAAAATGAGAAAAAACAAACAAAACAAAAAACAAAATAAACCAAAAGACAAAGAAATAATAATGCATGCAAGAGAAATAACTAACGTTAATATAATAACATGGGAAAATAAAATAGAGCCCATATTTGAAAAAAATAGAAAACAGCTTAAAATAAAACAATTATACCTATTCTTACCTAAATATGAGAATAACCCAAACAAGGGTAAACTACTGATAAAATGTAAAAACCTGATCCTATTTAATAAGCTCTGTAAAACCCTACAAGAAAATAACATATTAACAAAACACAACAAAATAAAAACAGTACCAAACCACCATATAAATCAACTAAGACTAAATAACCAAACACATAAAGCTAAGAGAGCAATAATACTAGGATGTAAAAATGAAGACGACCTCCGCACATGTGAGGAAATAATGAGCACAATAAATAACAGACAGTATACATATAAATGGTACAAAAGACACTTAAACACAAAATGGCTAATTGAAGTAGTATTTCAAGATGCAAAACAATGTATAAACTATAGAGGTAAGTGGATTAGAAACAATAGTAATAAAAAATATAAAATTTATGCATACACAACAGCAAAACAAAAAATCAAAAACATCACAGCTACCAACTTTACAATACAACAAATCAAAAGGAAAATAAGTAAAACACTACAAAAAACAGAGCTAAGTGACAAATTTAAAAAACAGATAAATAAAACAATAACTGAATTAACACCAGTAGAGATACGTAACTTAGAAAAAACATTACCTTTTGAAGGGAAAAAAGAGATAATAGACTGCCTACAAATCTATAAAATAATAGATACTAAGACAAGTATAAAAACAATCCAAGAAGATAACAGAACAGCAAAAAATAGCACGAACTTCACAATCCAACAAATTAAAAGGAAAATAAGTAAAACTCTACAAAAAGCAGAGCTAAGTGACAATTTCAAAAAACAGATAAATAAAACAATAACTGAGCTAACACCAGTAGAGATACGTAACTTAGAAAAAACATTACCTTTTGAAGGGAAAAAAGAGATAATAGATTGCCTACAAATCTATAATATAATAGATACTAAGACAAGTATAAAAACAATCCAAGAAGATAACAGAACAGCAAAAAATAGCACGAACTTCACAATATGGTCTAGAAATATTGGAGGAGCACTAAAAAAAAA
>PIVX01000194.1 GCA_003353785.1 Gammaproteobacteria bacterium
TGTTTCATGGTTTATTTACTAAGTCATGGATCAGATGACGAGTTGTCAATTATTTAAATTTTAAATTCGAGAAAATTAAATAATGCAGGATAAAGCATACCAAATAAAGATCATTAATAGATATCCAGAATGAAGAAGGTTGACATATTTACCATAGTGATAATAGAGTAAAGATTCATGGGAAACAGAATACAGAACAGAAACATTCCAGGATGTATATACAGACCGACCAGGAAAAACATATGAACAAATCATCCAAATAAATATATAAACCATAGAATTATGACATAATGTAGGCAAAAAATACCAACCATAGGATTATCAGAATAAAATAATATGAACAATATCAATAATACCAATAGTACGAGCTCCAACAGTAAGGATAATAACACAAGGTAGGTAAGGAGGGGATGTCCTACTTCAGAAAGACATCCCCCGAATAAATGTAGCTTTGTCACGATGCAAGAAAGGTACAAAGTGATTATAATAAAGAAAGACATAAATCCTGGCACTATATCACCAAAGCATTCATCCCAGAAGCAGAAACTTAAATAATTGTAAACGAAGAATAGAATCATGGGAAACAAATATACATTTCAACGAGATAACCCACAAAGGCAATGAATAAGATTAACAATATCCGAGGTATACAGAAAGATAAATAGGAAATCTACAGATAGGATACTGGAAATAACAGAACCCAAAGTAATACCAAAGAAATAATCCAATAGTAACCAATAATAAAACAGACAGACTGAGCAATGGTACAGAAAAAGCAGGAAAAGAAGGGGGACATCCAACAAAGGATACCCCCCCAAAAAAAATGTGTTTTTTTACAGTGCCCGCAAGGAACAAAGTAAATATAATAAAGGATATGAGTAACCTTGTCTTCCAATTACCAAAAAAATAACTACATGGACCGATAATAACTACATGGACCGATAGAATAGAATCATGGGTACCAGGAATCGTTACCATAATGTAAAAGAAGAAAAAAGAACCGAAATGTAAAATAATGCATTGGCGAATGATATATTGGGGGTGTATGACTAGTAACACCCCCGAAGGTTTATGTGAGACGCAACAAAGAATTAATGTCGCGTTTATAATGACAAAAAATACCAATAGAACATATCAACTGAAATAATGATAGAACCTAACGGTACGAAGTATATACCACGTGTACTGACTCCACACATCGAAGAAGAATACCAAAAGGCAATGCTATGAATAGAGGATTGGAATTATTACCAGACCTAAATGCCAAATAACTAATAGCAAAAGCAACAGCAGGACAGGAAATAATCGAAAAAATATGGATACCACAGTAAACAACCATGTCATGGGAGAATAGAATTGACGGGAGGATATGTATCACAATAAAATGTAACTACTCCAAATGTAATACAAGATAG
>PIVX01000195.1 GCA_003353785.1 Gammaproteobacteria bacterium
CGCCAATGAGACACTGCCTAATAATCTCATTAAATATATGGTGCCAAATGCAACAACGCATACAATTAATAGCCAAATGGATAAATGCCACATACTGCTTCGTAAACTATTATTTTCTTCAATGTTTTGGTTCCAATGCAAAAGCCATAAATCACATATTGGCGCTATGGATAATGCTATGAAGGACAATACAAACAAAGTCACCAATTTTATCATTTGTAATTTCGTATTAGATTTTTCAATTTCTTTTGGATTATCGTACCAATCACTTTTATAATCAAATTTGATGAATGATGATTTGATAAAATCCACAAATGAGCTCCATTTTGGTTCCATTAATGTTTGCTTAATATTCAACTCATTTTCATCATAATCTATTTTCATTTCATCCTCAAAATCATGAATATGCGGACTATGCTCCATTTGCTTCATTTGATTGCAATCTGGTAATAAATGTTGATATTTTTGCAATAAGTGATTATTTTCGACATTGCGATTGAAAAATAAGTCATTGACTGTGGTTTGAAGCGCAACTTTGCCATTTTCCATAATTATAATCTCATCAAAATATTCTAAGAGATGCAAATGAGAGTTGATTACCATGAGACAGGTAATATTATTATTTTTGTTGTCCAATAAGTGATTATAAATTCCTTTGACAAACATATCTTTTCCAACATAAATGTCCACGGAACTTAGCGGGGCATCAAATAAATATAAACTCTCCGCATTACCGCGGCCACTCAGACTCTTCCTATATAAGGCTCTCGCAAAATTTATTCTCATTTTTTGGCCTCCACTTAGTGTCACTCCTTCGTCGCCAATTAATGTCACTGACAAAGTAAAAAAAAAGCTATTTAATTTTTAATTTGTTGATAATAATATATAATTAACAGGTAACATACAATCGAAATGGCTCAATTTCTCTAAATCCGGCAACAAACACGCTGCGATAATACAGCGTTTATATTTTATTTCATCAAAGGACAGATCCAAAATAATATTATCTCTTAGAATTAGTACGGAATTAAATATTGCAATTTATTGTTGTTAATTGTGTCATGCAAAAAGAAGGCATTATTTAATTCCTGCACTATTTTAATACCTTAGTGATTCATTGCGAATATATGGTATTTGTGAGCAATAAACAACATTTGCATTGACATTAATTGAACCTTTAATGCATTCCAATTCGCCTAAAATGGATTGAATGAGAGAGGTTTTGCCTTTTTTGTGTGTGTCTATGATAAAAAAAAACAAATCAAATAATTAATTATAACCTGATCCAACACTGCCAATGATTGCAACCAATTTTCCCCTCTCAATGTTTATTGAAATATCTTCCAAACAAAATGCAACATTCTCATTATTTTCGTCAGCTTTTACGGTCCCGGTCCATGAGAATGATGCATT
>PIVX01000025.1 GCA_003353785.1 Gammaproteobacteria bacterium
TACGAGAGTTTTATCCGAGTGATAAGGAGTTGCCATATATCCCAAGAGATAAGAAGATGGTTGTTGTTTCAATACAAAAGGATTGGTATGTTAATACAATGCAAAAAGTTGGTTTTGATAGCACAGCAATTGAAATTTATGATGAAATAAGTGATGTTACCGATACCTGGTTTATTGGTAAAAAAAATGAGTAATAAAATGACTCTTATCGTTTAAAGAATTTTAAATCAAAAAAATAGATTTTAGAAATAATAAATTGAAACAACAAATATTTTTAAGATAATTTAATCAATCACCAATAACAACTTTGATACAATTTCAGATTCTGATGATGTTTCTATTTCCTGGTTGTGGTTTTTATTCATGTTAAGCACCATCACTTAACAACAACTCTAATTATGTAAGATATCCTACTTTAATCCTTTGCTCTAATGACCATTTATGATCTCTAATTACCACAATTTTTTGAGGTATTACTTATTATTTATGTACTTTTAATGCACAATAAGTTATAATGTAATCATAAAAACTATTATTTATACTTTCATGGAAGAAGCAATTTAGTTATCCATGAAAATTAAAAAATTATTGATTAAAATCAACCTTTTACTGATGCCAATATTGTTTTCAGTAACCTCATTAGGATATAGTCACAATAAATATGGCATTAAAGACGCTTATACTCCTAGAGTAGAATTAACTGGCAAATTAGGTTATAGCTCTAAAAAAGCAAATAAACGGCATATAGCACGTTTAGGTTTCGTCATTCCAATATTCCAAAAGACTGAAAAATATCTACTTTTTATCAGTGCAATTGGCTTAAAAGATACCGCAAAACACGTAGAAGGAAATTTTGGTTTAGGGTATCGATTCTTTATTAATCCAAACTGGGTAATTGGTATCTATGGTTTTTACGATTTACGCAAAACAGCTAATAACAATTTATTATATCAGACAACTTTTGGGTTAGAAGGACTATCAAAAAATCTAGAAGTTAGAGCAAACATATATCTTCCTGTTAGCGAAAATTACTCTTTAGATCCTAGAAAAATATATAATATCAATTATACAAATAATACAACAACATTTAAGATCTCGAAACAAAACTTAGCTGAAATAGCTATGCATGGTTTTGATATTGAAACAGGGGGAACACTACCAAATATCCCTAAGCTATCAAGTTTTATAGCATTCTATCATTTTAGCGCTAAAAAAGTTAAAACTCTAAACGGTATTCGCCTAAGAGCAAATATTCACGTAACAAACTGGTTCTTAATTGAAACGGAAAATAGCATTGATAATAATAATAAACATACTGGATATGTTGGAGCTAAACTAAGCTGGAATTTTGCCAAATCTAAAAATTCTACTCCTCATAATTCAATTAAAAATAAGATTACTCAACTACCAGTTAGAGATATCGATATAGTTTCAATAGTTAGAGAAGAATATCCTATTTTGCTATCTTCAAAAAACACAGATGGATTTGCTGCCGCTATTATCCAACAAGGAGTATTATCTAAAAGAGATATCATAAATGCTAATGTTCCCGTTGTTATAAAAGATTTAACTAAACTTAACAATGCTAATAAATTAATTAACAATATTGGGATAATATCATCCAATAATATACTCTTTGTAAATAGTCAAAACCCTAAAGATCAAGCAAGCAAGTAATCAACAATTAATTGAAAATAACATTCATCAGCTCAAACTCAACATTATAGCTCCAGAATCAGATCCAAAATTTAAAAAAACTATCCTAGATCTAAAAATTTCCTGTGGAACTATAACAACAACAGATCTTGAACATGCCGTTCTTCAAAAAACAATTTCTGTAAAAACAGCTACTGACACTAACAAAATATCTTTATTACAGCTCACTAAAACTATTGTACAAAATAAAAAATCAAAAGACAAAGTATTGAATGACTATGGAATATCCAAACAAAACATAATGTCTGCAGTAACTCAAGGTGTCATTAAAGCTAAAGTATTAAAGAAATATGGAATATCCAAACAAAACATAATATCTGCAGTAACCCAAGGCATCATTAAAGCTAAAGAAACCATTAACAAAAAAATTCTGACTACAAAGGAAGCAATCACTGCCGCCATCAGTGGAGGAAAATCAAGAAAAGAACTTAAAAATGAGGGATTTTCTGAAGCTGTTCTAACTAGTTTAGAAGTTTTTCCTAAAGATAACAGGAAATATCAAGCTTACCCAGTAATATATTTAACTGCTAAAAAAGCTAAAGAGCTTCTAATATACCAACAATTATTTAAAACCCCTACTGGAAGCAAAATGTTCCACACTCCTCACCATAGTTTCGTAGTAAAAACACTATCAGATCCAAGTAAAATTCCAGCAGCAACAAACTATGCAAAATTTATTAAAGACTATGAAGGTAGTCGAGATCACTCACCAAAAAAATATTTCGACAATATTAAGCAATGGCAAAAAAATGGGTTCAATACCGAGCAACACCCCATTCAAATATACAAGAAACAATTAAATGGTAAATTATACTACGGAGTTTACAATGGTGCGCATAGGGCTGCTTATGCAATAGCAACTGGTCAAGGATTAAAATTATATGTAACAACCCAATCACCCTGGGAAAAAATATGGTACAGAAAACCCATGGCTAAAAAATTAACTGCTATACATCCTTTTGACTTTAATCGACTAGCAAGAAATGGTTACAATGATAAAACAGCATGGAATTAGCAAAAATCACCATTGTTTAGTTTTATTATAAACACCATAAAACTCGTTTATCAACATAAGTACATTAAAACTTGACAAAAGGTCACCATAAACTGTACCGTATATTTTAAATTGATAATTAAACATTTGTTGATCTTTACTTAAAATAAGGAAAGCTACCACAGGACATGAAAAGTAATTGGATATCCAATCTTCGATCAAAATTTATCAAGAAACTGTATTCACCTTCACTTAACAAGGATGAGGATATTAATAATAATACTATCTACTAAGAGCTATTAGAGCTCTTAAAGTTAATTTAATAATAAGTGATTAATGCAATTAACTAAACTTATATTTATCTGTATTATGTTTACTAGCCAAATGACATACGCTAACACTAAATATCAAGAAATCCTAAATTTCTGGTTTGATGAAAATAATAAATCAATGTGGTTTAAAAAAGATATAGTATTTGATAAGAAAATTATTGATAAATTTGAGAATTTATATAAACAAGCCAGTAATGGTGAATTAAGCTCTTGGCTTGATACTCCAGAAAGTTCTCTTGCCTTAATAATATTACTAGATCAATTTCCAAGAAATATGTTTCGTAACTCTCCCAAAGCCTTTGCCAGTGATAATTTAGCATTAACATATGCAAAGTTAGTAATTAAAAAAAACTATGATAAGAAAATTAGCAGTGATAAATTAGCCTTTCTATATATGCCATTCATGCATAGTGAAAAACTTGCAGATCAAAATCAATCAGTTGCTTTATTTGGAAAAACAGGTTTAACAAAAAACCTAGAGTATGCTAAAGAGCATAGAGAAATTATAGTGCGCTTTGGCCGATTTCCGCATAGAAATGCAATATTACAGCGCAAAACTACTGATGAAGAAGATAAGTTCCTAAAAGAAGAACATTCCGGATATTAAAATAAATTCTTACTACAACATTAAAAAAATATATTTGATAATCATCTGTACATAACAATAATAATCCTTATAAATTACAGCCGATTTTATAAATATGTAGTTTAGTTTATACAACCTTATTATACGTAACCAGGGAATTTAGCAAAAATGCCGTATATTACAACCATTAATAGTAGCAATAAAGCACATTGTTCCCTCATTTATTTTTATGAAAATATAGTTGACTTCAGTAATAATCAGCGCAAGTATATCACGCATTTAGACAACCATAAACAATTTTATATGGATATCCTCAGAAAAGTTATTAATATTCTTCTACAATTATGCCAGAAAGATTGTTTTAAAACTCCTAAATACTAAATCCATAAGGATTGTTTGCAAGGCTGTAATAAGACAAGTATTATATAAACATTAATTAATTAAATATTATCTTTACTTTGGATATGGAAACTAAAACTCATACACAACCATTTTCAGGTACTTTTATCATTGGTTTGTTAGCCCAACCACTAATTTTTCGTCCATTAATTCAGCAGTCAATTAATAATCTAACAAAATCATTTTTAAAATTACATCCTAATGTAATACAACGTATGTCAGAATTCACTCCAGCAATTATAATCCTAAATCCCATTGACTTGCCATTCAGCTTCCTAGTTGAATTTACTAAATATAATTTAAGTATTTTAATTGTTGATGATGATAAATATCTTGGACATGACATTACTAAAATTTCCGCGTCTCTTACTTTTTTTCTAAATATGCTGGAAGGAGAAAGAGATGGGGATGCTTTATTCTTTTCGAGACAACTCACAGTAGAGGGAGACACTACCATAATAGTAGCATTAAGAAATATCTTAGAATCCGAAAATATCAATATAAACTATGACATCAATGCTCAGTTTCCAGTATTTGCAAATGTAATTTATTTCATTAAAAATGTAATAAATTACCTTATGAATTCCGCTGATCAAAACCTAGATAAAATTAAAAACTCTATTATCTATGAAGTACGATCTGACATTAATTTACAGAAAGCTAAAACAAAAAACATGGAGTCAGAGATAAAAATGTTAAAGAAACAAAAAGATTCTTTAACACAAAAGATACAATCAATGCGGCTAAAAATCAACAAAGGAGAATTTAATGAGTAATTCTATAGAAATAGTCTGTCCTGCTGGAACATTACCAGGTTTGAAAACGGCTGTTGATGCCGGCGCTGATACTGTATATGTGGGATTTAGAAATGAAACTAATGCTAGAAATTTTCCTGGTCTAAATCTTGATAAGAAAGAATTAACTGAAGGTATAGAGTATGCTCATGCGAAAGGAACAAAAATATATGTCGCAATTAACACATTTGCTAAAGCAGGGAAAACAGAAATATGGAAGGAGTCAATACAAGACGCCAGTGAATTGAATGTTGATGCTGCTATAATTGCAGATATTGGCATGCTCGACTACTGTAAAAAAAACTTTCCTAAACTACGCAAACATTTGTCTGTTCAAGCATCAGCATCAAGTTTCAATGCCATTAATTTTTATTCTGAAAATTTTGATGTGAAAAGAGTAGTTCTACCTAGGGTACTTACAATAAATGAAATAGAAGATATTTGTAAAAAAACAAGTGTAGAAACAGAAATTTTTGCTTTTGGAGGACTTTGTGTTATGGCCGAAGGAAAATGTTCTCTCTCTTCCTACATTACAGGAGAATCTCCAAATACTAAAGGAGTATGTTCTCCAGCAAGCCATGTTAGATACGAGAATTATGATGATAAGCTTATCAGTAAATTAGATCAATTTACTATAAATAAATTTGAAAATGGTGAGTCAGCTGGATACCCAACTCTATGCAAAGGTAGATTCAAAGCAAATAATACTATTGGGTACTTATTTGATGAACCATCTAGTTTAAACATAATAGCAATGATCCCCCGTCTTATTAAATCCGGTGTCAAGGCACTTAAAATAGAAGGCCGTCAAAGAGGTCAAGCGTACGTAAGTAAGGTTGTTTCTGAATTTCGAAAAGCCATTGATCAAGCATCTTACGATCATAAAAATAATTTTAGCTCCATTTCAGAAGGACAACAACCCACCACAGGAGCGTTTGATCGATTATGGTTATAAAAAATAAAATTACTCTTGGTCCAATGTTATTTAATTGGCCAGAGAAAAAGAAACTAGATTTTTATAATATGATTGCTGATGAGGCTAATGTAGATATAGTATATATTGGTGAGGTAATATGTCAGAAAAGATTTGCTTGCTGGGGTAAAATTTACGATAACATTGTAGAAAGATTAACTCAAGCTGGAAAGGAAGTTATAATTTCATCCCTTGCTTTAATAAATACCGAAGAAGAGTTAAGAATTATTAAAGAATATATATCTAATAGTGAACTCACCATAGAAGCCAATGACGTATCTATAATTAATATTATAGGTGATCGTAAATATTGTATAGGTCCATATATAAATGTATATAATGAAGAAGCCTTAAATTTTTATATTGGCAAAGGGATCTCACACATAACATTCTCACCAGAGCTACCACAAGACTCAATTAAGACCTTAGCTAGCTTAAAAACAACAGAATATGAAATAAGTGTATTCGGTCGCATACCCTTAGCAATATCAGCAAGATGCGCTCATGCTAGAATATATAATCAAAAAAAGAGTAATTGTAAATATGTATGTGAGAAAGATTTGAATGGATTAAAAGTTAGTACTTTGGATTCTCAACCATTCCTAACTATTAATGGCTTACAAACAATGTCATATACCTATTGTAATATGCTAGGAGAAATTGATTATCTGCAAAAGCTCGGAATACATAGGTTTCGCATTTACCCACACGATTATGATATGCTAAAAATCATAAATATTTATCAAAATGTAATTGAGAAAAAACTCTCTGCACAAGAAGGCTGGCTTAAATTGTCAGATCATATGCCCGATGTTAAGTTTTCTAATGGATTCTTCCATGATACTTCTGGATATAAAATGATGCAATCAGCAATTCCACAAATTACAGAATAGATTATTGACATCCTCACCCACCTAAATGAGTTTTACAGCACGGATGATCAGTTTATTTCTTATTGTAGTAATCAAAAAAGCCTATAAATATTTTTATTCATAGGCTTTTTATTTATTAATAATTATATTAAATACTTAAAATTACTCCACAGTTTTATTTCCAGTTTGGAGATTATTAAATTTCTTACCTAACAAATTAGCTATAACAAGCCAGAACCCTACCACACCTAATGAAATTACAGTTCCAAACAAAAGTAAGTGAGGCAAGTTATTAGCAAAAGATGCTGTAACTACCGCACCGGTACCTTTAGATGATCTGCCACCAAAAGATTCTATCCAACCTTTAGCTTTAAATCTAATGTCTTTGGTAGTTGGAATATACATTACTTCCTTTGTTGGATTATTTAGAGCATAACTTAACCCTTTCACAGCAATCATTGAGCCAAACAAAGCCCACATAATTTCTATGTTATTTGCTCCAAGATAATTAAGTCCTAATAACCCAAAAAGAACTATTGCTACAACAGTAGGATATGCAAGCAAACAGAATCTTAAACCAAATTTTCTCATGAAGAAGCTAGTTCCGATAAATGCAAAACATAAAGCAAGAGTATTAATACTCATTCCATACTTACCTGTGAACGCAGCAAATAAATCACGTGTTGGAAAAACCTCTTTTGCTATCATATTCATTTGAAACTCTAAAATAGTAGCTATTATTTCATAAATTGTTGAAACAACTAAGATCCCCATTACATAAGGCCTAGTAACTATTAATTTTATGCCCTCAAAAAAGCCTGTTTTCGGTTTTTTATCATCTTTAGCTGAACTTGCAGACTTCTCTTCTGGAATAGCCCGCATATAAAGTCTTACTAATAACGGTACACAAATTATTAAAACAGCTCCAAAACCTACAAGCACAGGGGAGCCAATAACTGGTGCAAAATTTGTTACAATAGCAGGCCCTGCTATTGTTCCTATTTGGATACATGAAACTATCATCGCATAACCTTTTTTAGCCGACTCAGGCTTAGTAATACTTGCAACAAACGCCCAAAATAAGATGATCAGCAAGGAAGAACTCTCAAATGCAAAATACGATACCCAACCGACAACTTTACCTGGAACCCAATCAAATAGTTCGTAAAGAGCAGCATCCGGAGTCATCGAAAACAATGTTGGCATAGCTGTTGCAAAACTTAAGAATAAAAACAATCCAGCATAAAAACCACACAGAATATCAAATAAAGCCTTTTTTGAAAATATATCTACCAATTTACTGTAAATTAAAATAACAAAAGCCACTACAACCATTGAGCCCATTTTTGCATATGGTTGGTATTCCATACCAACTAAGTCATTAAAAATTGGGTTTTTCATTACCCTCAGCATCCAATAATTACCTAAAATCAATGTGATTATTAAAGAAAGCAAACTAAATTTCTTTACTTCATCTCTAGATAAATCACCCCATAAAGCTTTTAAGAATCCAGGTAACATTTTTTCCCCCAAGTTAAAAAATAAAATGTTATTATACATGTTGATAGAACAATATTCAATACTATCAATATTGCTATAGTTGTATGATAAACATCTACCTAATTATAACTAAAATTATCTAATAATCTGATTACACAATTTAGACTACCACGGATTAAATTTAGTTACTTAGCTGTAAGAGTAGATTGCTTAAGCCATTTTAGCAAAATTTTTATCTTAAAATAATTTTATCAAACTACATCTTAACAAAGCTACTGTCATAAAGTTAATGGTTAATAATTGCTCAAATAGCTTTTTAGCTAAAAACTATTTCACTAAATATAGCAATTCCCTAATCTCATATAGCACATTTTTAGCGTACAGAAGCTCATTGAAAAATAACGACCATTCGTCTTTAATTAAAGAAACTACAATCTTCCACAAACAAATATGAAAAAACATCATATTATTTTTCTAGCTTTAGTATTTTCAAATACAATCTTAACTGTATCTGCTTTAGGCCTAGGTCTCAACAATGAATCTAAGCAAGACATCAATATAACTTACTGGCTTGTAGTATTAAAAGATAATTTAGCAGAAAAAACAAAGATATATCAAAATTTAGTGATAGAAAAAAAAATTGCCATCAAAAAAAATTCAGCAACTGCTCCCAATCAAAAACTATTACCGCTTCCCTTAATACCTAGTAGAAGTCCATACACATATAAATACCGATTTATAATTCAATATAGCAAAATGAACATAACATATATTGATGGAAGTATAGATAGGAAAAATATACTTATAAATATTGACAAAAATGGATATATAACACTTTCATATGGAGACTAGTTATATTAACATATTATAACCTCAGATAATCTTTAGAAACTATTTTAAGTAAAACCCTACTCAGTCTAATTTTGTTCTGAAGTGAGTAATGATAAGTCAGCGATTTTCATTGCAAAATAATTGCATTATTAGAATTTATAGGTGATTCATCGTAATTATTTTTTGTTAACCCTTGCTGTTCCTTATAATAATTTTTTCTCAACGAAATCATTTAATTTACGCACCTAAATTATAAAGATGAATTTATTTATTTACTTTAGTATTATACCTATTTATATGTTCTATGAAAATTTTAGTTAAATGCAAAATATACTTTATTCATTCCGAAGATGTCCCTATGCTATGAGAGCAAGAATGGCTCTCACATATAGCAACACAGATTTTACAATAATTGAGATTGATTTAAAGAATAAGCCAACTGAAATGATCGCTATGTCACCAAAAGGTACCGTCCCAGTATTACAAACGGCAACTGGTAAAGTCATTGATGAAAGTCTAGACATAATGTATTGGGCTTTAGAAAATTCTGATCCAGCACAATGGATGCCAAAAAACGATTTAGAGAAAAAACTTAATGACCAATTGATATATAAAAATGATAATCATTTCAAATATTTTTTGGATAAGTTCAAGTATCCTAACAAATACACACAAGAAGCTGAATCATTAGTTCCCAAACAAATGGTAAAAAATTATCTTAACAATATTAACAAAATACTTAATGACAAAAATTTTCTTATTGCAGAACGGATAACAATTACTGATATAGCAATATTCCCTTTTGTTAGACAAGCAATAAATGTAAACAAAATATGGTTTAATACTCTTAGTCTTGACAATTTAAACAGATGGTTTAATTATTTCAGTACATCTATATTATTCAATCAAGTCATGCGGAAGATACCATAATTCGTCTCCTTAACAAGATATCCTAAAGAAAAAGAATCTGTAACTTTTAATATAAACCCAAGAATACTTATACTAGAAACAAATTAATAGAAAAATCAACTCATTTATGGGCAACGATATTTATGATTAGGTAACCAATCAGAAATTATTACTACATTTATCCTTCAAAGTTCTAAAAGTACTTCTGGTAATTTAATACAACTATATGTACAACTGTGAGAATATCCGCAAAGTATGTTATACATCTTAGTAATATAATCGTTATTTTTTATTTCTGAATAACTCACACCTCCTAAAATGGCAGAAGGAGAAATTAGATGATTTTGCATATCAATAGCTATCTTGTCAATTTTACTAACAGGTATATTCTTCCCATAAAAACCAATAACCATTGTTTCGTCGATTATACCTTCTTTTTGCTCTAAATTATTAATTAACTTTTTTCTATAATTGAAACTAACCCTAATTTCCCGTAAACATGTATTTGGTAGTATTCCTGTATCAATTTTGAATAACTCATCTTGATTAGAGACAACAAAAGTTTTAGAAACACCCCCACAGAAAACAAGTTCATATTTAAAAACCTTAATAATAAATTTTTCTGGCTGGTTAATTAATTTGATCTCAATATCAGCATGACATTTTACTATAAATAAAGAACAAATAAAAAACACTAATTTGTAAAAATATTGCATATGTAAATCCTACTCCCTTGCCAATATACAATACGTTAAAATAGTTCAAAGAGCAAGACTTTGATTGTGCCCTTAAAAAAATCTCATTTTTATTTATGTTAATAAATTATATTATAGATTTTCTTAACATTTTTCTATATTATAAATAGGATAATTGGAGGTTTTATGCAGTATTTGGTATTATGTTTTTATCTATTATTAATAGCAATAAATAATGTTCTTGCAGCGGCACCACTAGCATCGCCTCCTACCGCATTTCCATCGATAGCTCCTTTAGTTAATACTGCAAGTAAATCTATTGTAAACATAATAACTCACGGAGAAATACCAACTTTACTAGCAAATGACGACAACACTACTACAAATAAACATCCATCTAGAAAATTTAAAGGGTACGGTAGTGGAGTTATCGTAGATACTACTAAAGGATATATAATAACTAATGCGCACATAGTACAATACGCAAAAAAAATATTTGTTACATTGCACGATAATAACAAAATTTTAGCAAAAATAATTGGCTATGATAAAGCTACTGATATTGCTGTACTTAAAATCCCACCACAAAAAATACCACAAATACAATTAGGAGATTCTAATCAAGTAAAAGCAGGAGACTTTGTCTTAGCCATAGGAAACCCCTTCCATCTAGGAGTATCAAATGGTAGTAACCAAACTGTGACCTTTGGCATAATAAGCGCTCTTAATAGATCTAGAATATCAAGTAATAATGGTTATTATGACTTTATTCAATTTGATGCCGCTGTAAATCCAGGAAGTTCTGGAGGAGCGTTAATAGATATGCATGGCAAATTAATAGGGATCACTACAGCTTTACTAGTTCCAGCAGGAGCTCCTGCTGGAAATGTAGGTGTTAGTTTTGCAATTCCTGTTAATATGGCAAAAAGCATTATGAAACAAATAATAAAGCATGGTTCAGTAAAAAGAGCTTCTCTTGGCACTACTGTTCAAAATTTCACTCCTGAATTAGCTGCAGCTTTTAATCTCCTAATTCAAAAGGGAGCACTTATAACCCAAATCAAGAAAAACTCTCCTGCTGCACAAATAGGCTTAAAGCGTGGAGATGTCATTATAGGAATAGATGCTGAAAAGATAGCAAACGCATCGCAAGTTAGAAATATAGTTGCAATAAAAAGAATTGGTAGCACTATTACAGTCACCGTAATTAGAAACAAACAACAAATATCATTCGATGTGAAAATTACTGAACTGCAACAAAACATTGCTTCAAAATATGCTTACCTAGCAGGAATGAAAATGCAAAATGTCACTGAATACTCTCCTGTCCATGATTTAATACAAGGAGTTCAAATGCATAGTGTACCTGAAATAACGCCAGCATATTCAGCAGGTCTTAAGATAGGAGATATAATAATAGAAGCAAATAAAGTACCAGTTAGAAATATGAAAGAATTACAAAAAGTAGCAAATAACTCCAACAATGGCTTATTAGTATTAGTATTAAGAGGGCAAACATCCTTTTATGCTATACTAAAAAAAGGAACTCCCATAAAAGTTAAATAGGGTTATATATATTACAAAATGTATGATGTATCCCGTATTTATTTGCAATATGTTGACCTAGTTTCTCTACTCCTGATATTTCTGTAGCATGGTGCCCTGCTGCAAAAAATTCAATATTTAGCTCTTTGGCAATATGCACTGTTCTCTCAGAAATTTCCCCTGTAATAAAGGCATCCACTTCAAAAGCTGCCACTTGCTCGAGAAAATCCTGCCCAGCTCCAGTACACCAAGCAATTTTAGTAATTTCTACATTAGGCTCAGACGCTATATAAATCGGTTGCTGATGAAAAATGGTTTCTAATTTTTTTGCAAGAGCCTTACCAGAAATAGGCTCTATATATCCACTCCATATAATACCGGGAATATTAGACACAGTGTGCTGAACAACATTTTGAACCTTTAATAGTTGTCCTAAGGAACTATTATTACCAATTTTTTTGTGCGCATCCAATGGTAAATGATAAGCTAATAAATTCATTCCATTTTCAATTAAACATTTTATTCTATTATATTTTGGGCCTATTAATTGATAGCTATCTCCCTTCCAAAAAATACCGTGGTGCACCATTACTGCATCGGCTTTTAACTCTACAGCTTTTTGCAATAACTCAAGATTGGCAGAAACACCAGTAACTAAATTAGATAGCTCTAATTTACCCTGTACCTGTAACCCATTATGGCAGTAGTCTTCAAAAGCAGACACATTCAAATACTGTTCTATATATTGTACTATCTCATTAATATGCGCCATTTTTTATTATCCATGCACTCTTTTAATTTCAGCACCTAACTGAGATAATTTTTCTTCAATCCTCTCGTATCCTCTATCAACATGATATATTCTATCAACCTGAGTAGTACCTTTTGCAATAAGAGCAGCCAAAATCAAACTGGCGGATGCTCTTAAATCAGTCGCCATAACTGGCGCACCATATAACTGTTCAACGCCGTTACTAATAGCTTGATTACCATTTATTTTGATATCTGCTCCCATTCTAACCATTTCCTGAACATGCATAAATCTATTTTCAAATACATTCTCTTGTATAATAGCTCGCCCCTCTGACACAACATTCAATGCTAAAAGCTGAGCTTGCATGTCTGTTGGAAATCCAGGATAAGGAGACGTTTCAATATTAACCGCCTTTGGTCTATTACCATGCATATTTAGCTCAATCCAGTCATCTCCGCAAACAATATCTGCATTTGCTAAACGCAATTTATCTAGAACAGCAGTCATTATTCTTGGTAAAGCATTTGTTAGCTTAATACTTCCTCCAGTTATTGCTGCAGCTACAAGATAAGTACCAGCCTCCACCCTATCTGGTAAAATTTTATACTCTCCTCCAGTGAGACTATTCACACCTTCAATTTCTATAGTATTTGTACCAGCTCCAACAATATTAGCCCCTATAGTATTTAAAAAATTAGCTAAATCTACTACCTCTGGTTCTAGAGCCGCATTATGAATAATTGTTTTACCTTCAGCGAGCACTGCAGCCATAATTACATTTTCAGTTCCCGTCACAGTTACAATAGGAAAATCTATGGTTACTCCTTGCAACCTACCATTTACATCTGCATTTATGTAACCTTTAGAAATATCAATTTTAGCTCCCATTTTCTTCAACGCATTTATATGTAAATCAACCGGTCTCGTTCCAATAGCACATCCTCCTGGCAAAGATACTGTAGCTTTACCATATTTACCAAGTAATGGTCCTAGCACTAATATTGAGGCACGCATAGTTTTTACTAATTCATAAGGAGCATAATAATTTGTAATACTAGTTGAATCTATCTCAATATTCATATCTTCATCTATGGTTATTATTACTCCCATTCTGCATAATAAATCCATTGTAGTAGTAACATCATGTAAATGAGGCATATTAGATAAAATGACAGGATGATCAGCAAGTATAGTAGCTGCTAATATTGGTAAGGCAGCATTCTTTGCTCCTGAAACATATATTTCTCCTTCTAATCGCTTACCACCAGAAACTAATAATTTATCCATTTCGTTCATCCCACTCAGACGTAGTAAGAGCATGAATATTTAAAGCGTGTAAATAACCATTTTTTATATGTTCACTAACAAGCGAATACACCATTTGCTGACGTTTTAACATGGACAAATCAGCAAATTGTTCACTAATTATCCTTACATCAAAATGCTTTCCATCACCAGTAATTTCTACATCTCCATCGTGGAAATGCCCAGTAAAAATCTGTTGTAATTCTTGTTCAGACATATGTACCCTATAAGTTAAAATTACTATGATTTTAAGCTGTTATCTAAATTAGATAACTTTGCCATTAATATAAGTTGAACAGGAATATTATGAAATTTAACAGTTATATTTTTCCTATGAGCAAAATTCAGTATAACCATTAATAAAGCTAACAAAGAACTATTACACCTTTCAACATTTTCAAGATGAATATTAACAAATTTATCACTTTTATGTAACAATTCTAACAAATCATTTTCAATATCATTAACATTACCAAAATTAACTTCTCCTGATAGCGCAATTCCCTCATTAACAATACCTACTTGTGACATATAGCAACCTCTGAAATTTTCATCTTTTCTTCATTTTATCAATAAGATCATCTAACGACCCCCTCGACAACTCTCTGGTAAATTGCGTTCTAAAATTCTGTAATAAACTTATGCCAGATACTGAAAAATCATAAATTTTCCAACTACCTCCTTTTGCTATCATTCGATACTTTAATTTTATTTTCTGTCCTCGCTTTCGAATAAGTAGACTCTTAATTACAACTCTATTTCTACCTAGATAACGTTTATGAACAGGAAAAACCTTTATTTCATCATTATTATACCCTTTCAAAGATTTTGAATAAGTTTTCACTATTAGATCTGTAAAAGTCACTGTAAATTCCTCTTGCTGCCCGGAACTCATTGTATTCCATACCTTTCTTCCTAAAACGCTTCTAGACATACCAATAACATCTATTCTAGGCAGAACTACCCGTTTTGCAATGGAATGGGCTAAGCTATTATTGTTTTTTATCTTATCTCCATGCATATCAAGTTCTTGTAATAATTCACTTGAAAGCTCTTTAACAAAATTATCTGGAGAAATCTTTGCATATGCTGCTGGAATTAATAACAATAACAAAGTAATACTATAACCAATCTTAATTATATACTGATTATTATTTATTAATATTCTCAATTATTATCCTTTTTATCATCTTTTGAATTTAAACTAAATAAGAATTCTCCTATCAAATTCTCTAATATAATTGCTGAATATACTTCTTCAATTTCAGAACCTTCTACTAAAAATGTAGCTTCATCTTCGGAAAAACCTGGTTCAATACTAAGATAATTAGAACCCAACAGTCCAAATGTTAAAATTCTAATAGTAGAATCACTCGGTAAAACATTATATTTATTATCAATTTTTATAGTTACTAAAGGTTTTAAACTAGATGGAGCTAGCTCAATATCTGTAACTTCACCGATTCTAAACCCTCCTACCGAAACAGGAGCTCTAATCTTCAACCCACCAATATTATCAAATTCAGCTGTCACAGTGTAAGTATCCCCTAACTTAGAACCTGAAAAATTACTTACTTGGTATGCCAACATCAATAAAGAGAAGATTGATAACATTGCAAAAATACCAACAAAAAACTCTGTCTTCCAACTAAACATTTTACCAGTCTCCTATCATAACTGCTGTTAAGACAAAATCTAATATTAGAACCATTAAAGATGAGTATACTACTGTCTTGGTAGTGGCAATTGATACTCCATCCGGGGTATGTTGCGTATTATACCCCTGAAAAACAGCTATCCATGTTATTACTATACCAAAGGTGAAACTTTTAATTATTCCTCCTAAAATATCAACATTAAAATCCACAGAATCTCGCATATTACTCCAAAATATTCCACTATCAACATTCAGCCACTTGACTCCCACCAAATATCCGCCAAAAATTGCTAACGCACAAAAAATTATTGATAATAAAGGCATACAAAAAATTCCTGCATATAATCTAGGTGCAACAACACGCCAATGAGGATCAACTCCTATCATTTCCATACTAGAAATCTGTTCCGTGGTTTGCATCAAACCAATTTCTGCCGTTAAAGAAGATCCAGCTCTACCTGCAAACAACAATCCTGTGATCACAGGCCCTAACTCACGAACAATACTTAGTGCAACCAATTGACCTAATTGAGCTGTAGAGCCAAATTTATTTAAAGTATTATATCCTTGTAAACCTAAAACCATACCAATAAATAAAGACGATAATAAAATTATTGGTAATGATAAAACTCCGAGATGGTACACTTCATCTATAAAAAGAGGAAATATTCTTCGGAATTTAGTTGGATGAAAAAAAGTTCTTGCAATAAAAACACAAGATCTTCCCAACATAGAACAAACCAATATACAAGTGTGTCCAAACATTTGCAGTTTAACAAACATTTAAAATATCCTCAGAAAAAGGTTGTGCTGTATAATGGAATGGAATAGCTCCATCTGGTTTACCATTAATAAATTGCTGAACATGCCCATTTTTACTACCTTGAATATCTTGAACAGTTCCTTCACCTAATATTTTTCCTCCAGACATAATATATAAATAATCCGCAAGCTTAAAACACTCTTCAACGTCATGAGACACAATTATTATTGTCATGCCCAATATTTTGTTTAATTGTTCCATCAGTTTTATTAGAATACCGACGGTGATTGGATCTTGTCCTACAAAAGGTTCATCAAACATCATCAAGCTCGGATCAAGAGCAAGAGCTCTTGCAATAGCAATTCTTCTAGCCATACCACCGGATAACTCGTTAGGCATGAGATCTCTAGCACCTCTTAACCCTACAACTTCCAATTTCATATTAACTAAATGATAAATCATTTCCTTTGACATATTAGTATGCTCTCTATAAGGAAAAGCCACATTATCAAACACAGATATATTTGAGAATAAAGCTGCACTCTGGAATAACAGACCCATTTCTTCTCTTATTTTCAATAACTCTTTATAGCTTAATTTATGAATATCTACATCATTGAACAATATACGTCCTTTTGCTGGATACAGTTGTCCACCTATTAGTCTCAGTACAGTTGTCTTACCAGTTCCACTGGGACCCATAATAACTGTGATCTTACCTTTGGGTATTTTTAAAGAAATATTATTACAAATTTGTTTATCAAACCAAGAATAAGATACACCATCTACGGAAATACACGTCTTGTGTCCATTATCATCCATCTATAAAATCCAATGTATATTTATACTTTTAAGATTAGCTCAATCTAGATTAACTTCCACGCTAATTAACCCCGATGACATTATTTATGGACAAATAACTAACAATTATAACACTGTATTCAAACTACATTATTAAGTAATTAAAGCCCTAAATATATTCAATAATTAGATAAAATGTTCTATTAGCAAGTATTCTAACTACTTAAAGTTAATGAGCTGCTTTTTGAAATATTATTGCACTGAAAAAAGATATTGCTATTCCAACAAATATAGCTAAAGATAAATTAAGCATAGTCTTACTATTTACCAGGGTATAAGCTATTGTTCCTATTATTACAACTAAATTGCTAATAGCTGTAAAAACCGTCGTCCGATACGACATTGGCTCAGTACAAGCAGCAATAGCTAATCTATTTGAAGGTCCTATGCACATAGACATACCAAAACAAAAAAGCATCATACCCACTATGGGTAAATATAGATGTTTTGGAAAAAATAAAACTAATATCAAAAATATATTTACCCCTAAAAATGATATAACAAAACCCAGTTTCAAAATATCTTTAGGATCATATTTATCTAACAGAAATTTTGTGATTCTGGCTCCTATTATAAAAAACATAAAAACTGACAATTGAACTATTCCAACTACAATCACTCCTAATTTAAAGTGTTCGATAATTACAAACGGAATTCCCATTATCCAGATCATAATAGACATAAAAGATAATGACATTGGGATTGTATATTTACAAAAATCATAGTTAGTAATTATATTTTTGTATTCAACAAAAATCTTACCAATATCAATTGCATGTCTTTCTTTACATGTCTCTGGTAGCTTTAAACAAATTATCAGTAAAGAGATACTAGACCAAGCAGCTAATAATAGAAATATATTACGCCAATTACTTATATGAGCAAAGATAGAGCCAATTAGAGGACCAAGAGTAGGAGCTAATACTGTTATTGAACCCATTACAGCCATGATCTGCATTGCTTCCTTATCATCAAAAGATTCATGCACAGCAGCATATCCAACTACTAATGGAATAGCGACAGACGATCCCTGTAAGAATCTTGAGAATATAAACAACATAAAACTACTAGTTACAGCACACATTAAACTGCTTAATAAAAACAAGCACACCCCAAAAATCACAACAGGTTTTCTACCAAACCTCTCAGAAATAGGCCCAACAATCAACATCAAACATAGCTCACCTAAAAACCAGCTTACTACTGTATATTGAGCATAGTCTTGTGATACAGCAAAATCATTAGCTAGAAATGGCAGGCACGGAACATACATGTCCATTGACAGATAAACTGCTATTTCAAATGTAATTAATATAAAAGGTAATAACCTCAAATTATCGCGCATAGGCAATTATACACTTCCTTTAATTGCAATAGTAAAAAATATTCAATCAGATACTTAATAAACCATCAATTATCACAAGAAAATATTATAAAACTTTACAATTATCGTCTTGTGCAGAATTCACAGTTTCTCCTGAATAGGAATGTGAAGAAAAATTTGCTTGAATATCATTCGACTATCCCATAAAGCTATTTAGGGATATAATTCCAACATGGTTTCTTGCTAATATATTTTACAGATATCACATCAATTATCCAAATATAGTTTGTTAAAAATTCTATATCCACAAATCAGCTCTTTAATACCATCTTCTAATGTAACCCTGGCTCGCCAACCAAGATTTCCAATCTTATCACTACTTACACTATAATCTCCTATATTATTAGCATCTTTTGTCAAAATTTCAGTTACATGTATTTCTGGAACAAATCTTTGTATGCTATTGCAAATCTGCTTTTTAGTAACATTCGCCGAATTCAAACCAATATTAAATATCTCTCCTTGCATACTATTGAAATTTTTTATACTGAACAAAAAAGCTTCTGCTGCATCTTGTAAATGAACATAGTTAGTCTTTGCTGATTCCTTACTAACGGTCACAACACTATCACGAATAGCTTTAAGGGTAAGGTTGTTTACTGATAATTCTATTCTCATTCTAGGAGATATTCCAAATACAGCGGCTATTCTTAAAATAATTGTATTTTTAAAGTTAAGAAACAAATCTTCACTTTCAGATTTTGTTTGACCATACAGAGAAACTGGACTTACCAATGAATTTTCTGTGCAATACCTTTCTTGTCTACAAAGACTATATACACTAATTGAAGATGGATAAATAACTTTATGGGTATCAGAAAGATTATCTAGCAAGCATTTGTTTGCTTCATAATTAACCTGCCTAGCGTAGATAGGCTGTTGCTTACAAGCAGCTTCTCCTACAATAGCAGCTAATGGTATAATAATATCATGTTTAGGGATTTGTGCTTTTATTAACTCGTGATCACATACATCACCTTTAATAAATTGGAATTTTTTATTTGAGAAACAAGACATCAATGCTAGATGCTCATACAACAAATTATCAATTACTGTTACAAAGTATCTTCTTTTAAGCAATAAAGGCACTAATATTGCGCCTATATATCCTGCTCCTCCTGTAACTAATACCCTTTCCATGTTATTGTTTAACTAGACTAACATTTAAATAAATTGTATAGTGCCGCTCTATACAATACCTTAGAAGAAATAAATTCCCCTTATATTTATAAAACAAAGTTGATCATACCATAGTTTAATTAACCAATTTAATAAATATTTACTTCCTCATAACCACTTAACACCTTGAAATATTTCATTAATTATAGTATTATGTAAAATTGATTATAAGTTGTTAAAAAAATGCAACCTCATTTCATTAAGGCTATAGTACTAATAATATTATATTTTAATATTGCTGTTTCTTATTCCATTAGCCTACCTATAAATGAATATGATAGATATTCCAATCGATCGTTTGCTGTTGATAGAAAAAATGATATTCCTATTTTAATTTACGGGGTAAAACCAGGAAGAAAATATTCGATCTTTATACAGAAAAATATCGAATTTGCTGCTGAGCCAAAAAAAATATGTTCAGATTTCTCTGAGAAAAATTTAAAAATAAAAAAGCTAAGTGCCAAAGTAATAATGATCCACTCTATTAAAATTGATGAGAAAAATGATTCGTATTTCATGATGTTTAATCTCAAAAACTACTCCGACGCACAGGCAGAATATGAAATAACAGTTGCCAGCAATGCAAGAGATTTGCAAAAAGAACAATATGAACAAGAACTGCAAAAACGCTATGAACAAGATAATAGTAGAATCGAATTAAGAAGAAGAAGAATCTTTGAATCTATCAAATCCATGAATAATAAAGAATTATCTTTTATTAGTTATAACGCTGATACTGGGGAAATAAAATTGGGAGCTGATTTTGTCAGACTATACGAAGCATTATTTCTTTCTGAATTTTATATAGATAAATCCACTAAATCTAAATAGTTTTTATACTTAAAAATAAAACTGATGTATCTTAAACTTGAAAACAACAAAATCTAATAGTTCCACAATTTTTCCATTTATACTTTTTGTTCAACTTTGTGGTAATATTTTAGCCATCTAGTTAATACAATATTTTCTTAAAAAGCAACATATAGCCGTTAAATGTTCTATTATAATTAACATGATTAAGAAAAATTTTGTTCTACAGTTAAAAGTATTATTTCTTACTTTAATAGTTACCAACCCCATAATCTATGCAGATTCTTTTAGGCTAACTAGTAATTGTGACAGTAATTCTGCTCCAATATTATTAGCAAATACACTAGAAGATGTTGCATCAATAGAAATAACTATCTCAGTAAACTCAAAATATGGTAAAGACATTAAGATCTCTAAACAAATAGCCCCTGGAGGCTCTCAAACTATTTGTATCCCAAATCATGCTAAGTTTAGCAAAATAATTCCCTGTCTTAAATCAATACATGATGAAGATACAAAAATCCATTATTCTTTTAACAAACAATACGAAGGTCGTGGGATCCTTGCATCCATAATCGTTGGAACTTATTATCCTACAATTATTTAAAAATCTTTTCTTTATGTAATTTTTTAAAAATATTGGCTCTAGATTTTTCAAGGATCTTGCCTGTTTAATTTTATACATTGTTAGCAGCAATTCCCGTTGGAATTATAAATAATTTATTATTAGGATTTACTATCCAAATATGGTCAACATTCTAGTTTATATTTAATAAAACTAAGAACAAACCATAGTCATTCTTCTTCAAAAATTTTTAGATCTTAACTTTTAATTATCTTTCATAATTAAACATTACTCATAATTTTGACCAAGTTCTTTAAAAATAGCCTGAAGCCACTTCATTGCAGCTTAGGGGCTGTCATTTTAAATATGCAAATAACAGTTTCTAACAACACCAGTAAAATTGTCGCAGGGGGTTTTAAATCACTTAATTTGAGAGCGTTCTTTTACAGCAGATTAAAGTTGATACCCTTTAAATACTTGCTTAAAAAAGTAAAGCTCTTCTATATAACCATCTCGTATTGCCGAAGAAAATCGAATTGGATTAACTTTTTTGCCAGTTACTTCTTCAGTAATTTTAAGTACGCTATATTGATTAGCTTCGTGATTCATAGAATACAAGACTTTAGAGTGTTTAAATAAATAGTTAATATATTGTGTAAATATTTCATGAGGCATCTCAGTAAAACTATCAATATTAAGAACAACATCGAAGTTATCTTTAGATGATAGCAATTTTGCAGGACTAATTAAGCTAATTTTCCCCTTCCTATCACTTTTTGGTTCTCCTTCTAGCCAAATAGCATCTTCTCCCAAAGTTGCTGCCAAATAACAAGCAGATCCAACAAGGCTCATCGGTATATCAACAATAGCATAGTTAGTCATCCCCATTTTGTAAGAGAAGTAAGCTGTACGACCAACACCTGCTCCTATTTCCAAAATATTCTTACCCTTTATGAGATTATAAATTTCTTTAGCCTTTATTGCATGATAAATAGCCATAGGAACATGATATCCAATAATACCTCGAGAAGTTTTCAAACCATATTCATCTGGGAATGGGTTTATAAAAAGGATATTGAACCCTAGTATATTATCCATAACCTTTAAATTTTCTTCGATAAACAATCAATCACTAAATTAGAATATTTCATATAACTGCAATCCAAAAAGAATATCTATTAATTTAGTGTTTCTATAATTTCAGATTTTTTTCGCACTCCTAACTTATCTTTAACAGATTGCAAATGACTCTCTACAGTTCTTCTAGATATTCCCAATATCTCACCAGTTCTAGCAGCTGATTGTCCTAATTCAAGCATTTCAATGCATTGCCATTCTCTTTCTGTTATATTTTTATTTTCCTCTATTAATCCTAAGATATGGAGCATTGAATTAAGTTGTTGCCTTTTTGAAATATTGCAATGGTTGTTCTTAACAAAATATTGTTCTCTGTTACTAGCAATATCAAATTTATTTAACCTGAAATAGTTTACTATATGTTTATTTTCTTCTTTGAAGAACTTTAGAAACCTTTTGAAAAGAGAAAGATTATTAACAACAGCATTATAAATTTCAGGTGTGTCTGAACCAAAAAAATATAATCTTTGGATCTCTTTGCCAATTTTTTCTTGCCAAACAAAACCGTTATGTACCCCGAAATTTTTCCCATAAAAAGAACTTGCTTGAAGATACATGAGATTGTATTCTTCTCTACTAGTGAAGGCTTTAATGCCATCTGAAAAATTATCGGAAAAAACAAGATGGGGATCTAATTTATATCCTTTCCTATTTATAAACGCTTCTCCAAAATCAGGTCTATTTCCAACTACAAGAGCATGACCTGTATTGTCTAATTCAACTATCCCACATTGTGTAACTTTTCCTAAAATAGGAGATGCCTGTTCACATAATTTATCAAAATGTTTAGTATGCTTTGTGTACCCTTTAAGCATGTCTTCTGCAATAATGTCCATTGGTTCTCCTTAGACTCAATAGTAATTATAAATTTAGATAGTAACTTATTAAGTACAGCGTGTCTATTGTGAATTACTTGGATCCAGTCGCTAAAACATACAAGCCTCAATGGATTTTATTACTTGCTTAGAACAAATATTCTCCATATTTTTTTTGAACAACTCATCGCCAACAACATCTAAACTATACTGGCGACAGTTTATGTTTAGCTCCTTGCCCAATAGCTAAATTAGATGTTTAATACACTTCTTTTAGCACACCTCCAATCCTGTGGAAGTATCATTTTTATTACTTATTGTTTTATTACTATCGCTGTATTTCTAACAATATTAAAGATGATCATTTAACTCAGAACGCACTAACGGGATTGCACTCGCAATTTGTTTAAGAATAACAAATTTATTTCTTTGTATAAAATTTTTATAACACAATTTTAGCGAGAAGAGTCTATTTTTATTTCATGTTTTTTATCTAAAAACTAGCTTTTTTAGAAATGTCTGGGACAATGTTAAGTACAATGTGTGTTTTCCCCGTTATCTTTTGATAACCCCTGAGTCATTATTAAATCATATTTGTTTTTCTAGTTTTTTAAACCACTCTAATATTACTACTGTATTATTTTCAGTAGCATAATCCAAAAACGTCTTACCATCTTTATCTTTATCTTTTAAAGAACCAGGATATTTACTATAAATAAATTCTAGCATGTCTAAACGACCTAATTTTGTAACGCTTAGTGCTGGAGTAAGTTTATCATCAGAACTATCTTGTAAAGAGCCGGGATATTTACTATAAATAAATTTCAGTATATCGAATCTTCCATAAAGCGAGGCATATATACCGGTAGTATTACCTTCTTTATCTCTATCCTTAAGAGCATCAGGATATTTGCTCACAATAAATTTCAACACATCTAAATGACCTTTTGCTACAGCAAAAATAGAAGATGTAACCCCTAAATTATCTTTATGCTTAATAGAATCTGGGTATTTACCATAAATAAATTTCAACACTTCCAAATGCCCTTTTATTGATGCATGTATTGCCGGTGTTTTTCCATCATTTGACTTATCCTTAAGAGAGCTTGGATACTTATTATGAATAAATTTCAGTACATCCAAATGCCCTTTCCCAGCAGCATACATCGCTGCTGTTATACCATCCTTATCTCTATCCTTAATAGCATCAGAATATTTGCTCACAATAAATTTCAATACATCCAAGTACCCCATTGTAGAGGTTCTTAGTGCCGGGGTAATTCCATTCTTGTTTCTGTTCTTAATCGAATCTGGGTATCTACTCACAATAAATTTCAATATCTCTAAATTCCCTGCAGATGATGCTTTCATTATAGGAGTTTCTCCATCCTTATCTCTATCCTTAAGAGCATCAGGATATTTGTTCACAATAAACCTCAATATATCTAAGTTACCGAATGTTGCCGAATATATTGCCGGAGTAAAACCCTGCTTATCTTTATCCTTAAGAGCATCAGGATATTTACTCACAATAAACTTCAATATATCTAAGTTATCTGTAAATGATGCTTTCATTATAGGAGTTATCCCATTTTTATTTTTATCCTCAAGAGAATCTGGATCTTTACTATATATAAATTCTAATATATCTAAATGACCTTTTCCTGCAGCAGCCAATGCTGCTGTTGTACCATTCTTATTTCTATCTTTTAAAAGATCAGAATTTTTACTATAAATAAATTTCAACACGTCCAAATGTCCTTTTGCAGCAGATGCTGTTACTGGAGTTTCTTTATTAGCAGATTTATCCTTAAGAGCATCAGGATATTTATTCACAATAAACCTCAATATATCTAAATTACCAAATGTTGCTGAATATATTGC